>NZ_JAJUWS010000091.1 GCF_021390475.1 Streptomyces sp. ST2-7A | reverse complement strand
GGTCTTGAGCGCGCTACTCAACCGCCCTATTAGGACTCGCTTTCGCTACGGCTCCCCCACACGGGTTAACCTCGCAACGCACCGCAAACTCGCAGGCTCATTCTTCAAAAGGCACGCAGTCACGACACAACAAGCAAGCTTGCTGTGCGACGCTCCCACGGCTTGTAGGCACACGGTTTCAGGTACTATTTCACTCCGCTCCCGCGGTACTTTTCACCATTCCCTCACGGTACTATCCGCTATCGGTCACCAGGGAATATTTAGGCTTGACGGGTGGTCCCGCCGGATTCACACGGGATTTCTCGGGCCCCGTGCTACTTGGGTGGTGAACAAGCAAGCCGCATGAATTTCGGCTACGGGGGTCTTACCCTCTACGCCGGGCCTTTCGCATGCCCTTCGCCTACCCATACGGTTTCTGACTCGCCCAGCCGCCGGCAGACGACTGAAGTTCACTCCCACAACCCCGCACATGCAACCCCTGCCGGGTATCACACACATACGGTTTGGCCTCATCCGGTTTCGCTCGCCACTACTCCCGGAATCACGGTTGTCTTCTCTTCCTGCGGGTACTGAGATGTTTCACTTCCCCGCGTTCCCTCCACACACCCTATACATTCAGGTGCGGGTGACAGCCCATGACGACTGCCGGGTTTCCCCATTCGGACACCCCCGGATCACAGCTCGGTTGACAACTCCCCGGGGTCTATCGCGGCCTCCCACGTCCTTCATCGGTTCCTGGTACCAAGGCATCCACCGTGCGCCCTTAACAACTTGCCCACAGATGCTCGCGTCCACTGTGCAGTTCTCAAACAACAACCAACCACCCGACGGCAAACCGACCAGAGATCGATCCCCACCGGGGCCGGCATCCCGAAGACACAACCATCACGGCCGCACCCTCAGACACCCAACAGCGCGCCCGACCCGACCCCCACGACCCCTGTGTCTTCCACACCCACCACCCACAACAGGGGTGACCGGCAGTACCGACACGAAAGGGCCGGAAGGATCCGGCCGAATAGTCAACGTTCCACCCATGAGCAACCATCACAGAACATTCGCCTGTGAAATGGCCCTGGAACCACCGGACACAATGTTCCGGCAGCCCTGGATGCTCCTTAGAAAGGAGGTGATCCAGCCG
>NZ_JAJUWS010000090.1 GCF_021390475.1 Streptomyces sp. ST2-7A | reverse complement strand
GGTGGGTTGCCGTGTTTGCGGGAGGGCAGGTCGGCGTGCTTGGTGCGCAGCATCCGCAGCGAACGGATGAGTACCTCGCGGGTCTCGGTGGGGTCGATGACGTCGTCCACCAGGCCGCGCTCGGCCGCGTAGTAGGGGTGCATCAACTCCGCCTTGTACTCCTTGACCATCTTCTGGCGCATGGCCTCGGGGTCCTCGGCGGCGGCGATCTGCCGGCGGAAGATGACGTTGGCGGCGCCCTCGGCGCCCATCACCGCGATCTCGTTGGTGGGCCAGGCGTAGGTCAGATCGGCGCCGATGGACTGGGAGTCCATGACGATGTAGGCACCGCCGTAGGCCTTGCGCAGCACGATCGAGATCCGGGGCACGGTGGCGTTGCAGTAGGCGTACAGCAGCTTGGCGCCGTGCCGGATGATGCCGCCGTGCTCCTGGTCCACACCGGGCAGGAAGCCGGGCACGTCCAGCAGCGTGACGATCGGGATGTTGAAGGCGTCGCACATCTGCACGAAACGCGCCGCCTTCTCGGAGGCCTCGATGTCGAGCACCCCGGCCAGGGACTGCGGCTGGTTGGCCACGATGCCCACCACCTCGCCGTCCAGCCGGGCCAGCGCGCAGATGATGTTGGTCGCCCAGCGCTCGTGGATCTCCAGGAACTCGCCCTCGTCGACGATCTCCTCGATCACCTTCCGCATGTCGTACGGGCGGTTGCCGTCCGCCGGCACCAGGTCCAGCAGTGCTTCCGAGCGACGTTCGACCGGGTCCTCGTTCTCCGTCGTCGGCGGGTTCTCCCGGTTGTTCTGCGGGAGCATCGACAGCAGGTAGCGGACCTCTTCCAGGCAGGTCTCCTCGTCGTCGTAGACGAAGTGGGAGACCCCCGAGGTGCCGGCGTGCACGTCCGCGCCGCCCAGGCCGTTCTGGGTGATGTCCTCCCCCGTCACCGCCTTGACCACGTCCGGACCGGTGATGAACATCTGCGAGGTCTCGCGGACCATGAACACGAAGTCGGTCAGCGCCGGCGAGTACGCCGCACCACCCGCGCACGGGCCGAGCATCACCGAGATCTGCGGGATGACACCCGAGGCGCGGGTGTTGCGCTGGAAGATCCCGCCGTAGCCGGCCAGCGCCGAGACGCCCTCCTGGATCCGGGCCCCGGCACCGTCGTTCAGCGACACCAGCGGCGCACCCGCCGCGATCGCCTTGTCCATGATCTTGTGGATCTTCTGCGCGTGGGCCTCACCCAACGCACCGCCGAAGATCCGGAAGTCGTGCGCGTAGACGAACACCGTCCGCCCGTGCACCGTGCCCCACCCGGTGATCACACCGTCGGTGTAGGG
>NZ_JAJUWS010000089.1 GCF_021390475.1 Streptomyces sp. ST2-7A | reverse complement strand
CGGCCCGCCCGCTCGAACCGGGCGGGCCGACCACCCCGACCGTACCCACCCGACCACCCGAGAGGAACCCGATGCCCCGCGCACCCCGCCACACCTGCCGCCGCTGCGGCGCCCGGGTCCTCATCACCACCACCCAAGCCGGCCGCCGCCTGGCGGTGAACGAGGCCGAGGACACCAGCGGCCTGGGCAACACCGCCGTCCACCGCGACGCGCACGGGGTGCTCCGCTCACGCCGCATCACCCCCGGCAGCGACCCCACCCCGCGAACACCACCCACGCCGGACGCGACCGGAGCGCCGGTCACCGACCTCACCCGAACCAAGGACGGCGAATTCCCCCTACCCACCACCCACCTCGCCCGCCTGGAGAAGGCCGTCTGGCCGGCCGTCCCCGGCTTCCCCGCTCTCCGGGGTGCCGGCCCCGCCCCGGCCGGCCACCCGGAGGAGAACCGCGGAAAGGAGATCAACCTGCGATGACCCTCGAACTCGCCATCGGTCTGGCCTCGACCTGGCTCGCCCTCGCCGTGCTCCTGGCCGCCGCCTGGACCCGGCTGAGAAAACCGGCCCGCGACCGGCCCGACCCCGGCCCCGCCGGCGCGGAGGCACTTCTCCTCGAGCGCCTGGACGACGCGGGGATGAGCCCGGCCAGCGCCCGCCGGCTCCTGGACCTCTACCACCACACCCGACTCACCCGAGACCAACTCGACCGCTCCACCGGCAGGAAGGACACCCCCTGATGACCGCGAAGAAGCCCACCACGAAGAAGCCGGCGCGGCGGGCCGGCCACAACTCCCTCGCCTGGAACGGCGGCATGGCCGGCGCCACCACCACCCCCGGCCGCGACATCCGCCCCGCCGGGAACTGCCCCACCAACACCCCCCACTGCGGCGAACAACTCCCACCCGGACACACCGGCCGAGGGCCCGCCGGCCTCACCCGCATCCACGTCCCCACCAGCCGCGAACCCGCCCGCTGGTACTGCCAGGGAATGTGCGCCCTCTACGGCCAAGCCCTCGCCGAAATCCGCACCCTCACCCCCACCACCTACACCCCGACCCCACCCCCCGGCACCCGCACCACCAGCTCCAAGATCCGCTGCGGCACCCCTTCCGGCGCCCGCCGCCACCGCGCCATCCAAGAAGACGTCTGCCCCCGCTGCCGCACCGCCGAAGCCGACGAACGCCGCTCCCTGCGCCACCGCACCGCCGCAGGAACCTGACCACCCCGGCCCCGCCCCCCGGAGGGGCGGGGCCCGACACCGGAAGCCCCCTCATGCCCACCCCCGCTCTGCTCCCCACCCACGAACTCCCCCACCCCGCAGACCGGGCCGCGCTCGCCCAGGCGGCCGAACTCCTCGACGCCGGCGCCCCCATCCCCCCGCACACCGGCCCGCTCCTGGCCCGCCTGTTGCGCGCCCCCCTCCCCGCCACCCCACCCGCCCCCCCCGGCCGGGGCGCC
>NZ_JAJUWS010000088.1 GCF_021390475.1 Streptomyces sp. ST2-7A | reverse complement strand
GCATGAGTTTCCTGAGTCAACCTCTATGCCGCGCGAGGCGTGTCGGCGGCCGTGTTGATCTTGCCGTTGGTCTGGTGGGTGGCGGGGTCGTAGCAGGTTCCGTCGCGCCAGCAGGCCCACATCACACGGAGCCAGGCGCGGGCCAGGATGCGGATGGCGTGCGGGTGGCGCTTCTTGCGGGCTCTGGCGTCGTTGTAGATCTTGGCGGCCCAGTCGCTGCCGTGCCGGCGGTTGTCGGCGAAGGCGGTCAGGGCGACGCGGGCTCTGCGGTTGGTCGCGAAGCGGAAGGCGACCGTGCGGGACTTCCCCGACGCTCGGGTCACAGGGACGACACCGGCCTCGGCGATGAACTGTTCGCTGGTGCGGGCGCGTTCCAGGAGCGGGCCGATCTCGCCGATGATCTGGCCGAGGCTGACTCTGCCGATGCGCGGCATGGTGGCGAACAGCGGCGCGTAGGGGTGGGTTTCGACCGCCTCGGCGATGGCCTTGTCCAGCGTGCGGATGGTCGTGCGTATGCCCTGGACCAGCTGGACCTGGATCTGGATCAGCTGCTCGACGACTGTGTCGCTGATGCGGGAGGCCGCCTTCGGAGCCGCCCGCAGACGCTCGATCAGGACGTGGCCGGGCTTCCTGCCGGAGTAGCCGTGGCGCTTGCACCAGGCTTCGAGGCGTCCGGCGGTGAGCCTGGCGGCGGCGGCCGGGGTGGGGTAGCGCTGAAGGAAGGCCACCGCGATGTCGCTGTCGAGGTTGGCGAACACCGCCTTGCCGCCGGGCCAGTGCATGTCCAGCAGTGCTGCGAGCTGGTTGACGGCGGCGATGCGGGCCTCGACGTGATCGGCGCGGGTCCGGGTGAGGGCCTGCAGATCGAGGGTGGCCTGCTCGGTGGGCTCCAGCCGGGGCAGCAGGTGTCCGTCGGTGCGCAGGTAGTCGGCGAGTTTCATGCTGTCGCCCGCGTCGGTCTTGGCCTTGGATGCGCCCCAGCGCGGGCGCATGGCGTGGAAGGCGTTGGGGTGCACGGGCACCACCGGGTGGCCGGCGGCCGGCAGCCGGTCCACGGCCAGGCCGCGGCTGGTCTCGATCAGCACCGGCAGATCCGCCGGGGACCCGTGTTTCCCCAGCCGGGCCAGGGTCTTGGCGAATCCCTCTTCGGTGTGGGCGAACTCCCACCGGTCGATGCGCTTTCCGGCGTCGTCCATGACGGTCACGTCATGGGTCTCGGTCGCCCAGTCCCATCCGATGAACACGAAGGTCGTACTCCTGTGATTCCGACGGAGCACCTGCCCGGTGGTGAGGTCGTCTGCCGGGAGCTCATTAATCGGCCCTCTGCGGGGCGTGTCCCTGAAGCCGATCAGACGGCCTCGGCCCGGCGGGGCTGGCGGAACTCATGCTGGCCGTCGAGCGGCTCGCAAGCTTGGCCATGCACCCACCGGGACCGAGAGGTCACAACCCTACCGAAGAGGGCTGCAGAAGGGATGGTCCTCTAATGAGC
>NZ_JAJUWS010000087.1 GCF_021390475.1 Streptomyces sp. ST2-7A | reverse complement strand
GGGGGGTGCCTCTATGTCTTTCGTCAAGGCATTGCTGTCGGGTTTGGGGTGGTTCGGGGCTGTTGGGGTTATGCAGCGAGTTCGATGTTCTTCGGTGTCCGGGATTCGTAGAGGGTGCCGTCGCGGAGCATGGCGAAGATGACGCCGATGCGTTGGCGGGCGAGGCGGAGGAGGGCTTGGGTGTGGGTTTTTCCGCGGGCTCGCTGGCGGTCGTAGTAGGTGCGGGAGGCGGGGTCGGCGTTCATGCAGGCGAAGGCGGAGAGGAACATCGCCCGTTTGAGCTGCCGGTTGCCGCCTCGGGGTGCGTGTTCGCCGTGGATGGAGGTGCCGGACGATTTCGTGGTGGGGGCGAGGCCGGCGTAGGAGGCGAGGTGGGCGGTGGTGGGGAAGCCGGTTGCGTCGCCGACGGTGACCAGCAGGACGGCGGCGGTCCTGACGCCGACGCCGGGCATCGAGGTCAGGACCGGGAAAAGAGGGTGGGCCTCCAGCAGGGTGTTGATCCGGGCTTCCATCGCCCTGCGCTGGGTGTGGACGGCGGACAGGGAGGCGGCCAGGGAGGGGATGACGATGTCGAGGGTGCCGGTGCCGGGGACGACGACGGTCTGCTCGTCCAGCGCCTCGAAGACGTCGTCGATGAGCCGGGTAGCCATGCGCGGGGCCTTGGGGCGGATCAGTTCCACAAGTCTGCGGCGGCCGGCCTTGCGCAGGGCGGCCGGGGAGCCGTAGCGCTCCAGCAGCCAGGTGACGGCCCGGTGGTCCAGACGGGGCCCCAAGACGCGCTCCAGGCTGGGGTGGAACTGGGTGAGCAGGCCGCGTATGCGGTTGGAGGTGCGGGTGGCCTCGGCCGCGAGGTCGGTGTCGAAACCGACGAGGACCGTGAGTTCGGCGGTGATCTCGTCGGTCAGTTCCAGGGATCGCAGGGTGTGCGGCATGGAGCGGGCCGCGTCCGCGATCACTGCGGCGTCCTTCGCGTCGGTCTTGGCCTCGCCGGGGTAGAGGTCCGCGATCCGCCGCATGGCCAGGCCGGGCAGGTAGGCAACGCGGCAGCCGGCATCGCGGGCGACGGTCAGCGACAGGGCGCCGATCGAGGCGGGCTGGTCCACGATCACCAGCACGGTGCCGAACTTCGCGGTCAGCTTGTCGAACACGGCCCGCAGCTTCGGCTCACTGTTGGGCAGCGGCTTGTCGAAGACCTTCTTCCCGGCCGGGGTGAGTCCGTGGCCGTGGTGAGCGGACTTGCCGACGTCCAGGCCCAGGAACACGCCCACGTCTTCGATCTCGAACATCGCGCCCCTCCAGGCGGGTTGAACGTGCCGGCCTCGGCAGTGGTGTCGTACTCGCGCATCCACGTTATGCAGACCTGCCGCCCGCAAACTGCCCGGCGTTGCGCCGGACCGGACGGTGGCCGGACCTCTCATCAGCGTCTCCGACGAACACCCCCGGGCCCGGTGACACCACCCCCCGGGTCATGCCTTCGACAGGGGGACACAGTCATGCCGGGCCCGGAGGCCAGCGGTCCCGTTGCAGGACCGCGAAAAACATAACGGGG
>NZ_JAJUWS010000086.1 GCF_021390475.1 Streptomyces sp. ST2-7A | reverse complement strand
ACACAGTGGACGCGAGCACCTGAGGACAAGCCCTCGGCTTATTAGTACCGGTCAACTCCACCCCTCACAGGGCTTCCATCTCCGGCCTATCAACCCCGTCGTCTACAGGGAGCCTTACCCCATCAAGTGGGTGGGATTCCTCATCTCGAAGCCGGCTTCCCGCTTAGATGCTTTCAGCGGTTATCCATCCCGAACGTAGCCAACCAGCCATGCCCTTGGCAGAACAACTGGCACACCAGAGGTTCGTCCGTCCCGGTCCTCTCGTACTGGGGACAGCCCTTCTCAAGAATCCAACGCGCACAGCGGATAGGGACCGAACTGTCTCACGACGTTCTAAACCCAGCTCGCGTACCGCTTTAATGGGCGAACAGCCCAACCCTTGGGACCGACTCCAGCCCCAGGATGCGACGAGCCGACATCGAGGTGCCAAACCATCCCGTCGATACGGACTCTTGGGGAAGATCAGCCTGTTATCCCCGGGGTACCTTTTATCCGTTGAGCGACGGCGCTTCCACAAGCCACCGCCGGATCACTAGTCCCGACTTTCGTCCCTGCTCGACCCGTCAGTCTCACAGTCAAGCTCCCTTGTGCACTTACACTCACCACCTGATGACCAACCAGGCTGAGGGAACCTTTGGGCGCCTCCGTTACTCTTTGGGAGGCAACCGCCCCAGTTAAACTACCCACCAGACACTGTCCCCGATCCGGATCACGGACCCGGGTTAGACATCCAGCACGACCAGAGTGGTATTTCAACAACGACTCCACACACACTGGCGTGCATGCTTCACAGTCTCCCACCTATCCTACACAAGCCGAACCGAACACCAATATCAAGCTATAGTAAAGGTCCCGGGGTCTTTCCGTCCTGCTGCGCGAAACGAGCATCTTTACTCGTAGTGCAATTTCACCGGGCCTATGGTTGAGACAGTCGAGAAGTCGTTACGCCATTCGTGCAGGTCGGAACTTACCCGACAAGGAATTTCGCTACCTTAGGATGGTTATAGTTACCACCGCCGTTTACTGGCGCTTAAGTTCTCGGCTTCGCCCCGAAGAGCTAACCGGTCCCCTTAACGTTCCAGCACCGGGCAGGCGTCAGTCCGTATACATCGCCTTACAGCTTCGCACGGACCTGTGTTTTTAGTAAACAGTCGCTTCTCGCTGGTCTCTGCGGCCGCCCCCGGCTCAGACAGCAAGTGCCATCACCGGTACACGGCCCCCCTTCTCCCGAAGTTACGGGGGCATTTTGCCGAGTTCCTTAACCATAGTTCACCCGAACGCCTCGGTATTCTCTACCAGACCACCTGAGTCGGTTTGGGGTACGGGCCGCCACGGAACATCGCTAGAGGCTTTTCTCGACAGCATAGGATCATCCACTTCACCACAATCGGCTCGGCATCAGGTCTCAGACTTGTATGCGGGACGGATTTACCTACCCCGCGTCCTACACCCTTACCCCGGGACTACCACCGCCCGGGCTGGACTACCTTCCTGCGTCACCCCATCACTCACCTACTACCCCATCGGGTCACCGGCTCCACCACACCCACCACCCGAAGGCG
>NZ_JAJUWS010000085.1 GCF_021390475.1 Streptomyces sp. ST2-7A | reverse complement strand
CCCCGTTACCTTTCTCGTGGCCCCGAAACGGGGCGCCTGGCCCCCGGGCCCGGTATGGCTGTTTGCCCCCTGTCGAAGGGATGACCTGGGGGGTGTTGCCGCCGGGTCTCGGGGCACCGCTTGACCGCTGATGAGGGGCCTGACGACCGCCCGGCCTGGCGCAACGCCGGACCACTTCAGGGACGGGATGTCTGCGTAACGTGGTTGCCGGCGTGTGGTGCCGAAGGGACGGCCAGGATCGGGCACGAGTGCACGTCGAGGGGGCACGCGAGCATGGTCGACACCGTCGACATAGATCTGTTCCTTGGCCTTGACCTGGGCAAGGAGTTCCACCACGCCCATGGTCTGACCGGGCAGGGCAAGACCGTCCACGACAGGCGGCTGCCCAACACTGAGCCGAGACTGCGGGAGCTGTTCGAGAAGTTGGTCGCGAAGTTCGGCGCTGTCCTGGTCGTCGTCGACCAGGTCGCCAACATCGGCGCCCTGCCGATCGCCGCCGCCCGTGCGTCGGGCTGCCGGGTCGCCTATCTGCCCGGCCTGTCGATGCGCCGGGCCGCCGACCTCTACCCGGGCGAGGCCAAGACCGACGCCCGCGACGCGTTCGTCATCGCGGACACCGCCCGCACCATGCCTCACACCTTGCGCGCGGTGGACCGCGACGATGAGGTGCTGGCCGAGCTGACCATGCTCACCGGCTACGACAACGACCTGGCCGGCGAGATCAACCGCACCTCCAACCGGCTGCGCGGCCTCCTCTCCCAGATCCACCCCTCCCTGGAACGAGTGGTCGGCCCGCGCCTGGCCTACCCCTACATCCAGGCACTCCTTCAGCGGCACGGCTCCCCGGCCAAGCTGAAGAAGCTCGGCCGTGCCCGCTGCGAGGCTCTGCTCAAGGCCCACGGCTCGCGCAAGGCCCACCACCTCACCACCGAGATCTTCGACGCCCTCGCCGAACAGACCCTTGTGGTTCCCGGCACCGAGGCCAGCGCGCTGATCGTGCCCGGGCTTGCCGCCCAGCTCGCCGCCGCCCACACTCAGCGGCGTCAGGCCGAGCAGGAGATCGCCGCCCTGCTGGAGGCCCTCCCTCTTTTCCACCTCCTGACGTCCCTGCCCGGCCTGGGCGTCAGGACCACGGCCGCCGTGATCGTCGCGATCGGTGACGGCGCCACCTTCCCCACCGCCGGACACCTTGCCTCCTACGCCGGGCTCGCGCCCGCCACGAAGTCCTCGGGAACCTCCATCCGTGGCGAGCACGCACCCCACCGCGGCAACCGGCTCCTCAAACGCGCCCTGTTCCAGGCCGCGTTCGCCGCGATCGGCTGCAAAGCCGACCCGTCCTCCCGGATCTACTACGACCGGCAGCGCGCACGCGG
The DNA here is from genome assembly GCF_021390475.1 of Streptomyces sp. ST2-7A. Classification (GTDB taxonomy): domain Bacteria; phylum Actinomycetota; class Actinomycetes; order Streptomycetales; family Streptomycetaceae; genus Streptomyces. The sequence goes on along the minus strand of NZ_JAJUWS010000085.1, from coordinate 323 downwards.
CAAGACCCACACCCAGGCGATCCTCCGCCTGGCCCGCCAGCGCGTGAACGTCATCCACGCGATGATCCGCACCGGCGCCCTCTACGAACCACGCACCCCCGACGACGTCGACCTCGCCGCCTGACGACTCCACCGCCCTTACCCTCCAGGCCCCATCACGCCCGCACACCGGCACGGCCACCCCGCCCCGCCGGCCACCGGACTGCCCGCCACGCACCCGATCCGCCGGGAACGCCCCGCTTCGCGGGACGCTCCCGAAAACCAGATCAAACCCCTACAAGCCGACCCCAACAGGGTTGACGAAACAGATAGGGGCACCCCCC
>NZ_JAJUWS010000084.1 GCF_021390475.1 Streptomyces sp. ST2-7A | reverse complement strand
GGCTCTGGATCACTTTCCGTGCCAGGGCCACAGAGGGTCACCACAACCGCGATCATGAACGGGCTCGCGGTGCGAGGAGCACCCGCTTGCGCAGCAGGTCGAAGTTGGCCCGGCCGAACATCTGCCGCTTCAGCATCTTGATCTTGTTGTTGTGGCCTTCGACCGCACCGGAGTTGTAGCGGAGACTCAACCCGGCGACAACCGCGTCGCGGTCCTGACCGAGGCCATTGATGAAGCCGTGCAGGGCGGGCAGGTCGTCGGCCCGGACGCGCTCGATCCACTGGTCGAGATCCCGGCCTTGGAGGTTGTTCATGAGCTCGGCGAAGGCGCGGGTGTGTGCGGCGGTTCGGTCGAGCTCGGGGCAACGGGCGAGAATCGCCTTGAGCCGCTGGGTCCGATCGTCGTCCAGGTTGTCGGGGTGGCGGGTGATCCAGCCGGTCACGTCCCGGACAGACGGGCTCTTGCGGGGTGGATTGTCGTGCGGAAAGGTTTCACGGAGCTTGTGCACGTACTTCTTGACAACGCTCTCGCCACCGGGATAGCCGCGCTCGCGGACCTCCTCGAACAGGCGACGGGCGACGGTACAGCCCTCGGACCACCGTTGGTGCAGGTAGGGCTTGTAAGGATCGAGGATGCCGGAGCGGCCGCTCCACCGGCCGACCAAGAGCTCGTCGGCGGTGTCGGCGTGGGCGAGGCGGCGAACGGTGTTGCGGGCCAACCCGAGCCGGCGGGCGATCGGCCGCAGCCCAACTCCCTGGTCGAGCAGGGACCGCACGGCCGCGTGCTGTTCGCGTACCCGGTCGGAGAGTCGGCCCGACTGCCGAGGTTCGGCCGCGGAGCATGGCTCCGGGTCCGCGGTCTCCAGAGGCGGAACGGGGTGAACCGGACCGGGCTCCTCCGGCTCGCGGAGCAGGGCCCGGTGCCGGATGACCGTCTTCTCGACGGCTTCGGCAAGGTTTTTCCAGATGTGCCACCGATCGGCGACATGGATCGCGTCCGGGGCACCGAGTCGTCCGGCCTCGGCGTATGCAGCGGAGCGGTCCCGGCAGATCACTTCGACGCCGGGGTGGTCCGCGAGCCATTGGGCCACCGTTGAGGTGGCCCGGTCGGGCAGCAGGTCGACCGGCCGGCGGGTCTCGATGTCGATCAGGATCGTGCCGTAGCTGTGCCCCTTGCGCAGGGCGAACTCATCCACCCCAAGCACCCGCGGGGTGAGCGTCCCGGGTTCGGGAAGGCGGCGTATCAGCCGCAACAGGGTCGACCGGCTCACACCGGCCGCGAGCGCATCCGCCAGGCAGGCGCCGGCCCGGCCGGCCAACATGACCGCGAGCCGCTGGAACACCGTCTGCAGACCGGTGCTTCGCCGTCCGTATCGGAAGGTCAACCCGTCGATCTGCTCGGCGAACGTAGCCTGCGAGCAGGCGCGTTCGCCACAGCGGAACCGCCGGGCCCTTAACTCGATCACGACGGGACGTCCGCCAACCGCGTTATCGGCGAGGCGACGCACGTAGCGGCTGTGCACCCGGGCCGACGCGCTTCCGCAGGCGGGACACGCAGCCCGCTCCGCAGATGCACGGGCTCGAACGACTAGCAACTCACCGTCGACCACGACGCTTTCAATCACGACGCCTTCAACCCGGTGGAACCACAGGTCCTGGAGAGACAGATCACCCACAGCCGTTCATGATCGCGGTTGTGGTGACCCTCTGTGGCCCTGGCACGGAAAGTGATCCAGAGCCA
>NZ_JAJUWS010000082.1 GCF_021390475.1 Streptomyces sp. ST2-7A | reverse complement strand
GATTCTTTCCGGATCCGGCTCCCGGTCGGCGGGAGTTCAAGCTTTTACCGCCCTCCGGCGTGAGCTTTCCGCCCTCCGGCGTTGCCACCACCGTAGAACATTCCCCCGCCCGATTCAAAATCGGGCCTCATTCGCTTTTCGACACACCTATCCCCTGAGGGAGGTGTCGACGAGCAGCGATGGAAAGGAGTTCACCGATAGGTGAGGGCCGCCATCGGCGACCCGGTTCGCTTCCCCGGAAAAGCTGGTTCGAAACCCGCACTCCGTGGCAGCCCGGAGAACATTACGCATCCCACCCGGGGGCGTCAACTCGACACGAGGTGACACCCGTCACCGATCGCGGGCGACTCGTCACGGCTCGCCATCGAGGTCCCGCCGACGCCCACCGGCGTCCGGCTGGGCGTCCTCGACCCGCCGCGGGAGGCGCACCGGGAGACCCCCGGGGAGGTCGCGCTCGTTCCCGTCGAGATCCTGGAGCAGCGCCTCCTCGAAGTCGGACGCCATGCGCATGGCGTCCAGCCACTTCCGCCTCCCGGCGTCGGTGGGCCCGATGATCACCCGCACCCGGTTCTCCTCGTCCCGGACCCGGGTCACCGGGCCTGCCGCGAGGAGGCGGTCGACACGGTGGGTCACGGCCGCCGGGGTCAGGCCCGGGCGGTTGGCGATCGTGCCGGGCCACAGCTGATGGGGGCGGCCGGTCACCATCAGCTCCTTGAGGGCCTCCCACTCCCCGTGGTGGAGGTCGAGGGTGGCGAGCTGCCGACCGTAGGCGACGCTCATCCGCCGGTCGAGCCGGGGAAAGCGCGTTGACCACCTTCTCCACGCGTGGGGCCGGGTCGCGGTACTCGCGCCGGTGGGTCGCGATCTGCTCGTCGAGGTCCGGCCCTCCGCACCACTTGCCCCGGGCATGGCGGCGAGTACCGAACGTCACACCCATCGGGTTCGGAGTCGGGGTCCTCGACCACGCGGTCTTCGATATCGAAGTCCATGCGAGCGAAATCTTCGTGAACGCGTCGGCCCCGGGGCGCCCGCCCCGGGGCCGTTCCCGGTCCACCCGTGCCATTCGTCCACCCGACCCACCCGGTTCGCCCGGGCCGGAACCCCCCGAGAACCCCCGCCGCCACCCCGACGGCCCGTCACCGAGAGAGGTGAGTGTGGCCACCGCGATGGACGCGGCCCCGCGCCGGATCCGGATCGGCAGCGCGCTGAGCGCGTTCGGCAACGGCTCCACCGTGCCGTTCCCCTTCGTCCACGTCACCCGGGTGCGGGACCCGGGCCCGGCCACCGCCGGCACCTGCCCGGCCTCGTTCGCCGTGGCGGCGCTGGTCGTCCTGCCCTTCACCGGACGGAGGATCGACCGACGCGGGCGCTGCCCGTGGTCGTGCTCGGCTTCGTGATGTTCTTCGCGGTGTACGGGCGGTTCGAGGCGGGGCTCACCGCGTACGCGGTGGAGGTGCCCGGGTGTCGACGACGACGCCGGGCTTCGCCCTCGCCGCGAACACCGCCGCCATCGTCGTGACCCGGTACGCGGTGCCGCGCCGGGTGGAACGACGGCGGCGCAGCCGGGTCGTGGCACTGGTCGGCGTGGTGTGGACGGTGGCGTGGCCGGCGGCCGGCGTGTCGGTCCCGGTCCCGCACGCACAAGCCGTGGCGGTCGGCCTGCTGACCTCCGCCTACGCGCTCTTCGGCCTCGGCGAGGCGCTGTTGTCCCCCACCGTGGCGCCGCTGGTCGCGGACCTCGCGCCGGCCGGCCGGGTCGGTCGGTACAACGCGGCCTTCGCCCCGGTCGAGCAGTTGGCGCCGGCCTCGGGACCGGCCTCGGGGCCGGCCTTCGGCGGAATGTCGGCCGCCGCCGGCCGGTACGGGGACCACCTGGTGATCATGGTGGTCTGCTCGCCGGCGGTGAGCGCGACGGCTCCGCTGCTCGGCCGTCACCTCACGGCGGTGCAGGACCGTCCGTTCCTCGGGCGCGGCATCGCCGCCTCGTCGGGGGGACCGGTGCTCGCCCCGACGTGCCGGGGCGCGCACCGGGCCACCGGCGTCAGGCGTCCGACGCCTGCTTGATGACGAACTCCGCCCACACCGACTTGCCACCCTCCGGCAGCCGCCGGGCGCCCCAGTCGGCGGCCAGCGAGGCGATGACCGAGATCCCCCGCCCGTGTTCGTCCGCCTCCCGGGCCCGGCGCAGCCGCGGCAGGTGCTCGTCCCCGTCGGTGACCTCGACGATCAGCCGGCGGTCGGTGCGGCGCAGCCGCAACCGCATCGGGGCGCGGCCGTGCACCAGGGAGTTGGCGACCAGTTCGCTCGCCGCCAGGACGCCGGCCTCGCGCAGCTCGTCGGAGAACCGCCAGCTCGCCAGGACCCCGTCCGCGAAGGCCCGGGCCCGGGAGGCGGCCTCGGTGCCGCCGTGCAGGTCCAGCACCGCGCCCCGGGCCAGACCGCTCTCGGCCGGGGAACGCTCGGGGCGAATCATGACGAGGACGGCCACGTCGTCGTCGTGGTGCTCGGTGATGCCCATGGCGCGGAGCATCCGGTCGCAGACCACGCGGGGGCTGTCCACGGCCCCGGCGAAGGCGTCCTGCAACGTGTTCAGGCCGTCCTCGATGTCGGCGTCGCGCCGCTCGACCAGTCCGTCGGTGCACAGCACGGCGGCGGAGCCGGGAGGGAAGCCCAGGGTGCCGGAGGTGTGCAGCCAACCGCCGGTGCCCAGGGGCGGGCCGGTGGGTTCCTCGGCGCGTTCCACGGTGCCGTCGGGGCTGCGGATCACGATCGGGATGTGTCCGGCGGAGGCGTAGACGATGGTGTCCTCGTGCGGGTCGTACACCGCGTACAGGCAGGTGGCGATCTGCTGCGGGTCGATCTCGGAGGCGAGTTCGTCGAGGAACTGCAGCACCTCGTGCGGGGGCAGGTCCAGGAGGGCGTACGCGCGTACGGCGGTGCGCAGTTGGCCCATGACGGCGGCGGCCCGCACGCCGCGCCCCATCACGTCGCCGATGACCAGGGCGGTGCGGCCGGCGCCCAGGGTGATCACGTCGTACCAGTCGCCGCCGACGGCCGCGTCGGTGCCGCCGGGTTGGTAGGTGGCGGCCACCCGCAGGTCGTCCGGCTGTTCGAGTTCGCGCGGCAGGAGGCTGCGCTGGAGGGTGACGGCGGCGGCGCGCTGGCGGCTCTCGCTCTCCCGGAGGCGTTCGGCGGAGACGACCTGATCGGTGACGTCGGCGGCGAAGACGAGGACACCGGCGGAGCGCGGGTGCCCCCGGGTGACGCCGGTGCGACCGCGTCCGGAACGGCCCCGCGCGGAGAGGCGCGTGCCGGCGCGGGCGGCGGCACGCGCGCCCACCGGTGGGACGGCCGGGGCCTCCGGAGCGCGGGTGTCGCCGGGGCCCGCCGGGATCTCCCCCACCGGCGCGGCGGCGAGCGGGGCGGGGGCCATCTCCACCGGGGTGCAGGTGAAGGTGTAGAAACCGTCGCGGCCGGGCCCGGGGACCCGTCGGGTCTTGAGGGTGCGCGGGGTGCCGGAGTTGCGGACCTGGTCCATCAGCGGCAGCAGCCCGAGGTCCACCAGTTCGGTCAGGGCCTCGCGGGCCGGGGCGCCGGTGGCACGGGCGCCGAAGACCTCGGCGTAGGCCTCGTTGACGTAGGTGACCCGGTGGTCGGGGCCCTGCACGACGGCGACCGGCGCGGGGACCCGGCCGAGGAGTTCGTGGACGGTCCCGGTGTCGAGACCGGACGCCGGAAGCGTGACGGACGCCGAGCCGTTGGCCGCCGGGAGGACGGTGCCGTTGGTGGGGGCCGCCGGGGGTCGGCCGGTCGCGTCCCGGGCGCCGCCCGGTGGGGTGTCGGCGGAGGCACCATCGGTCGTCGGGGCGGTCGCCGGATCGGCCACGGCGTCGAACGTGGAATCGGACGGCCCGTCGACGGGGACCACCGGGGCCGCGGAACGGCCGCGTGCGGCGGGTACCGGGGACGGGTCGGTCACGGCGGGGGCGGCAGCGGCGGCGGCGCGGCTGCCCGGCCGGCGTTGCCGGCCGGGCAGCCGGAGGCCCCAGCGCGTCAGGTTCACAGCGTTCCGATCCGATCCGTGCGGTGGGGTCGATGTGGAGATGGGGGTGTGGGGCCCGGGGTGCCGGGGCCCGGCGGGTGTTCCGGCGCGGGGTGGGGGGTCACGGGTGGGGGGGGGTGGCTCTCG
>NZ_JAJUWS010000081.1 GCF_021390475.1 Streptomyces sp. ST2-7A | reverse complement strand
ACTGCATGGGGGACCGTGTGGGAGAGTAGGTCGCCGCCGAACAATCATTGAAGGAAGAGGGTTTCTTTTCCCGGTATCAGCCGGGGGAAGAAGCCCTCTTCTTTTTTGTGTTCCCGGGGTGTTCCCGTGCGGAACCGAACCGGAGGAGGGGCCGGGGCGAGTGGTTCGGCGGGTGAGGGGACTCACCCATGGTGTCGGGGCACCGAGTGCCCGCTTCCTCCCGACCCTTGGGTACGGTGGCCCGCATGAGTGGTGAAGCATGGCTGATGTGGGACGAGGGCGTCACCCGGTACGACTTCGGTCCCGGCCATCCGATGGCTCCGATTCGTCTGGAGCTGACCATGCGCATGGTCGAGGAATTCGGCCTCGACCGCCGGCTCACCGTCGAGAGCGCGCCCGCGGCGGGTGATTCGACCCTCCGGCTCGTCCACCGCCCCGACTATGTCGCGGCCGTGCGGGCGGCCTCCGAGGACCCGGCCAAGGCGGATCCCGGGTACGGCCTGGGCACCGAGGACACCCCGGCCTTCCTCGGGATGCACGAGGCTTCCTCCCTGATCGCCGGGCTCTCCGTGGCCGCCGCCGACCGGGTGTGGTCCCGGCCGGACGCCCACGCCGTCAACTTCTCCGGCGGCCTGCACCACGCCATGCCCGCCGCCGCCGCGGGCTTCTGCGTCTACAACGACGCGGCGCTCGCCATCGCCCGTCTCCTGGAGCGCGGGGCCGAGCGGGTGGTCTACCTCGACCTCGACGTGCACCACGGCGACGGTGTCCAGGCGGCCTTCTGGGAGGACCCCCGGGTACTGACCATCTCCCTGCACCAGGACCCCCGGTCCCTCTTCCCCGGCACCGGCCGGCCCGAGGAATGCGGAGAGGGCAACGCAACCGGTACGGCCGTCAACCTCGCGCTGCCACCCGGCATCACCGACCACGACTGGCTGCGCGCCCTGCACGGGGTGGTGCCGGAGCTGTTGGAGGCCTTCCGTCCCGAGGTGCTGGTGACCCAGCACGGCGCGGACACCCACATCGAGGACCCGCTGGCCCATCTGGCGCTCACCCTGGACGCGCAGCGTTCCGCGATGGAGTCCTGCCACGCGTGGGCCCACGAGCACGCCGACGGCCGCTGGCTGGCGCTGGGCGGCGGTGGCTACGCCGTCGTCGACGTCGTGCCGCGCAGTTGGACGCATCTGACGGCGATCGCCGGGCACGCGCCCATCGAGCCCACCACCGCCGTTCCGGAGGCTTGGCGGAGCCTGGTGTACGCGCGGACGATGGGCGACGGTCCCTACCGGATGACGGACGGCGGGACCCCGTCCTGGCGGCCCTGGGAGGAGGGCTACGATCCGGCGGACCCGGTGGATCGGGCGGTGATGGCCACCCGACGGGCGATCTACCCCGCGCACGGGCTGCTGGTCTGAGGACTTGTCGCTCCCGGGGGACGCGGCCTACGGCGGAGTGACCGACGGGGTGGCGGTGATGCGCGGGTCGACCGGTACCGATGAGGGAGCCACGTGTCGACAAAGCGATCGGTTTTTGGCTACGCCCTCTCCCGTTCCCGGCTTCACCCACGCCCTTTCCGGAGGCTCTCCGGGCCGCCGGCGAACGGGCGATGACAGCCCGTCATGGCCGGTGCCGGGCCGTGTCGGGGGAGTGAGCGGCCGGCTGTTCGGGGCTGATGGGTGCAAAGAGCACCAATCGGGCCGGTGTCGTGCCGGGGAGAGTCGTGGGCTTTGCGACGCAGGTCAAGCGGGTATCGAAGAGAACGGCCCGGTCGTTCCGGAGCGGCGCCGGGGGTCCCGGCCGGGTCGGGGAAGGTCGCAGAAGGCCGGGAGAGGGGGGTGCGTCCACTCCGGAACGCCGCCGGGGGGAAACCGTGTCCCCATCCGTCGCGCCTTCCCCTGTGTGCTCAACAGGTCTTCTCTGTCACGGTAAAAGACTCGTTCCCCTTCTCTTCCCCCCTCGCATCACGCGCCCCTAATCTGGGGATGAGCGCACATGCGAGAGGGAGGCGCCGGAGGGGAAGCCGGTGTCCGACATGTGCGGAAGGTCAGGTGTGGCATGGCTGCTGGTGAAGGGCTCCTCAACGGAGCCAAGTTCCTGACCGTGGCGGAGGTCGCCGCGGTGATGCGAGTGTCCAAGATGACCGTGTACCGCTTGGTGCACGCCGGTCATCTGACCGCGATCCGGGTGGGAAGGTCCTTCCGGGTCCCCGAGCAGGCTGTTCACGAGTACCTCCAGGGCTCCTACGTGGGGGTGGAGAGCGCCTGACGCTCTCCGCGGCCCCTTTTCGTCGGGGTCGCCGGATGATCACCGATCCGCCGGTCCGTCCCTCCGGGGACGGGCCGGCGTCGTCGTGTCCGGAGGGCTCCGGCGCGCTCCCGGTCACGGCTTCCGGTGCGGTCCGGCCCCGCTCCGGGAAGGCGATCCGGGAACGCTCCCCGGGAAGGCTTCCCGGAACACCGTCGGGAGGCGGTTCCACGAGGGCCCCGGGCTCCTGCCCGCATTCCTGTACAGCCCCCGGGCCGGGGGGTGTTCGGGCCGGTGGGGAGGGGTGGAAGGGGTTCCGGCCGCGGTGTCGTCGGGGTTTTCCCGACCCCCCTCGGTACCTCGATTAACCCACCGGGCCCCGTAAACGGTAGGCTGGCCCGATGTAGGTCGTGTGGGCTCGGACGCCCCGCACCGAGTAATCGAAGTGAGCGAGGGTAGTCGTGGGCTCTGTTATCAAGAAGCGGCGCAAGCGTATGGCGAAGAAGAAGCACCGCAAGCTGCTCAAGCGCACGCGCGTGCAGCGCCGCAACAAGAAGTGAGCGGACGCCGCTGAGAGCCCGGCCCTCCCTTCCCGTGCGTTCGGGTGGGAGGGCCGAGTCGTGCTCCCGGGAGGGGTACGGGGGTTCTTCGCGCGCGGTACGCGGAAACGGCCCCCGGGACGAGTCGCCACTCGTCCCGGGGGCCGTTTCCGCGTGCGCTTCCGCGGTTCCCCGCCGCTCTCCCGGTCCCGGGGGAGCGGCGGGGCTTCAGGGGCGGCCGGTGGACCGTATGTCGATGCCCAGGCCGGGCAGCAGCCCGTCGATGAGCGGGGGAAGGGTGATCTCCGGCGCGGGCTCGGTCGGCGCGGGCTCGGTGGGGTCGGGGACCGTCGTCCCGTCCTCGCCCTCGTGGCCCGGTGTCCCGGTGCCGTTCTCCGCCGGGGGACGCCGCTGCTCCTCCCCCGGCGGGGACGGTTCCGCCGATTCCGGCCGTTCCGCGTCGACCGAGCCGGTACCGCTCTCCTCGGCGGACCCGCCGCGCGGATCCGCCCCGGAGGGCTCGGCGGACGGATCGAGGGGAACGGTGTCCGTCGATCCGTCGGCGGAGGGGGTGGGCTCCGGCGAGGGCTTGGCGACCCCCGCCTCCTCGTCCTCGATCAGCAGGAGCCGGACGCCGGCCACCTCCTCCCGCAGGGCGTCGAGGACCTCGGTGACCTCGGCTCCGACGTCGTGCAGCGCCGGGGGGAGTTGCGGGCGCAGATCGACCCAGGTCTCCCGGTGGCGCTCGGAGAAGTCGGCGAGGGTGCGCAGAGGGGCCACGGAGCCGTCCCCCTCGTGCGCCTCGACCAGCAGTCGGTGGCCCTCGGCGGTGTTGGTGGCCATCGCGGTGAGGGCGGCGCGGACCTCGGCCACTTGCTCCGGCTCCAGCGGGCCGGAACGGCCGCGCTCCATGAGACGACGGGCCTCGTTGAGCCGGGTGGAGGCGTGGTCGAGGTGGATGCTCCCGCGGTCGTATTGGCCGCCCGCCAGGTCCAGGCGCAGATCCTCCATGCCGCGTTTGAGGCCGTAGAGGGTGTCGCCGGGCAGGGCGTTGGTGCTCGCGGCGGCGGCGCCGCCGAAGGCGCCGGCGGCCACGCCGACGGTCAGTCCGCCGGCTGCCAGGCCCTTGGTGAGACGGGACCCGGGCCGCAGTACCCCGAAGCCGCGGGCGGGCCCCGCGCGGTGGGCGCCGCGCGGGCGGTCGGGCCGGGTGGGTGGGGCGCCGAGGGCCGTCGCGCCGCCTTCGGCGAACGCCGCCTCCAGAGCGGCGACGAGCCGGGCGCGCTGCACCGCTTTGGTTCCGTCGTCCAGGCGCGGCGGCGGCAGCGCGCGCATCCCCTCGACCACCCGCAGCAGGGGTGCGAACTCTTCCGGGGACGGCGTCACCGGTGCCGTTCCCGGGGTGGTTTCCGATGTCTCCGGGGTCGGTCGCGGGGGCACGCCGGACGCCGGTGGTGCGGGAGCCGTCCCGCTCGCGGGAGCGCCCTCCGACGCCGCCACGGCCGCGGCGAAGGCACTGGCCCGCCGGTGGGTCGACACGGATCCGATCACGGGCGTCACCTCCTCTCGTGTGCACGGTCGGCTCCCTGCCACGGACCGGGTGTCGTCCCGTTGACCGCCTCACCCGAAGGGGGAAACGGGCCTCCGGGGACGGATCACAGAGAGCCTGCAAGTTCCCCAACGAGCTCGGCGCAGTGGGGTTACGGCTTGATGATGATCGGATCACTTCCGCGTTCGGCGGAGTGCGCGGAGGCGTGCGCCGGGGGAGCGGTGGAGCGTGTCGGGGCGCGGCCGGGTGGTACCGGTGGGCGCGTCGGTGGTCGGGGGCGCGAAACGGTGCGGACCGGGGTGGACGGCGTGACATGGCGAAACCCCCGTCCCGGGACGGGCGAACGGGGG
>NZ_JAJUWS010000080.1 GCF_021390475.1 Streptomyces sp. ST2-7A | reverse complement strand
ACCCGGGACCCCCGGGTCGGGCGCGACGCCGCGCTCGATGTCGATCCGCGCAACCGCTCTGCGCACAGGGCTGCGCCTTCTTCCCTGGTGACGGCCCTCCGCCGACAGCACTGTGGAGGCAACCGACCGGAGGGAGGCCCACAGTGAGGGTTGGCGCGGCGCACCACGAGACCACGGGGACCGAGGGGATCGCGCGGGAGGACGACATCCCCGTCATGTCCTTCGCCCAACGGCGCATCTGGTTCATGGACCGGCTCGCCGGCGGTTCCCCCGACGCCCTGTTGCCCCTCGCCGTGCGGTTGGAGGGCGACCTCGACGTCCCGGCGTTGGAGAACTCGCTGCGCGGCATCGTGGAACGCCACGAGATCCTGCGCACCCGCTACCCCGGCGCGGACGGTGACCCCGTACCGCACGTGGACGACGCCGCAGGGGTGCCGTTGGAGCGGACCACGGCCGCCGACCTCGACGAGTTCCTCGCACGCGAGTTGAGCCGCCCCCTGGACCCGTCCGTCGAGTTCCCCGTGCGGATGGTCCTCGCCCGTACCGCTCCCCGGGAGCACGTGCTGCTGGTGGTCGTCCACCACATCGCCGTCGACGGGTGGTCCTGGAACATCCTGCTCCGCGAGCTCGCCGCCGGTTACCGGGGTGAACCCATCGCCGCGCCCCGGCGCCGCTACACCGACTTCGCCCGTGACGAGCGGCGCCGGCTGACCGGCCCCCGCATGGAGCGTCTGCTGGGCTACTGGCGCGAGCGACTCGCGGGCCTCACCCCGCTGGAACTCCCCACCGACCGTCCCCGTCCGGCCTTCTGGGACGGGGAGGGGGACGTGGTCCGCTTCGCCCTGCCCACCGACGTGGTCGCGGACGTGGACCGGGTCGCCCGCGAGCACCGGGCCACCCGCTACATGGTGCTGCTCGCGGTCTACCAGGCGCTGCTGGCGCACCGTTCCGGACGAACCGACATCGCCGTGTGCAGCACGATGACCGATCGCGGTCGGCCCGGGGCCGAGGAGGTCGTCGGCCCCTTCGTCAACACGCTGGTGTTGCGCAACGACCTCTCCGGCGGTCCCGGTTTCGGCGTGCTGCTGGAGCGGGTGCGCGGCAACGTCCTGCGGGACCTGTCCCGGGCCGAGGCCCCCTTCGACCGGGTGGTCGGCGAGGTGGCCACCGGCCGGGACATGTCCCGGCACCCACTGGCGCAGGCGTCCTTCACGCTCCTGAACGCCGGCTACGAACCGCTGCGGTTGCCCGGCCTGCGGGCCGAGATCCTGCCCGCCCCCCTGGCCGGCAGCCCGCTGGACGTCTTCCTCGACCTCGGTCTGCTGCCGGACGGTCGGATCGCCGCCCGCCTTCAGTACGCCACGGCCCTCTTCGACCGCGCCACGATGGAGGACTTCGCCGACTCCTACACCCGACTGCTGCGGGCCGTCCTCGCGGACCGCGCCACCCCGGTCGGTGAGCTGGCCCGTCGCTCGACCTCCTCCGGACCGGCGGTTCCGGTTCCGGGGAGTCGACCCGCCACCGCCGTCACCCGTCACCGGACCCCGGTGCGGTTGTGGGGTGGTGGTGGTTCGGCGGTGGTGTGTGGGGATCGGGTGGTGTCGTACGGGGAGTTGGAGGGGTTGTCGGGGGGTGTGGCCGGTGCGTTGCGGGGTGCCGGTGTGGGTGTGGGTGATGCGGTGGGGGTGTGTGTGGGGCGTGGGGTGTGGTCGGTGGCGGCGATGTGGGGGGTGTGGCGTGCGGGGGGTGTGTATGTGCCGTTGGATCCGGCGTTGCCGGTGGAGCGGTTGAGGTACATGGTGGCGGAGGCCGGTGTGGGGGTGGTGGTGGGGGACGCTCCGTCGGGTGCGCCGGGTTCGGGGGGTGTGCCGGATGTGGGTGTGCCGGTGGTGTCGGTGGGGTCGGTGGTGCCCGACGCGGGTGTGGGGTGGGCGTCGGTGGGGTCGGATGATCCGGCGTATGTGATCTTCACGTCGGGTTCGACGGGGCGGCCGAAGGGGGTGGTGGTCGGGCACGGGGCGTTGGCGGCTCATGTGGCGGCGGCGCGGGAGTGCTTCGCGATCACCCCCGGGGACCGCGTCCTCGCCTTCTCCTCCTTCTCCTTCGACGCCTCCCTGGACCAGCTGCTGCCGGCGCTCACGACCGGCGCCACCGTCGTCCTGCGCCCCGACGAGCAGTGGGAACCCGGCCGGATCCCGGGGATCGTCGCCCGCCACGGCATCACCGTCGCCAACTTCCCACCCACCTACTGGGCCGAGCTGGCCGGTTCCCTGAACGGGGCCTCGGCGACCCGCCTGGCGGCCACGCTGCGGCTGCTGATCCTCGGTGGCGAGGCGATCCCGCCCGCCGCGCTGGCCGCCTGGCGGCGGCACCTGCCGGGGATCCGGGTCGTGAACGCCTACGGCCCGACCGAGACCACCGTCACCGCAACCGTCCACGAGGTCGTCGACGCGGAGGGCACCCGACGGGTGCCGATCGGCCGGCCCCTGGGTTCCCGCCGGGCCCTGGTGGTGGACGGCGAGGGGGAGCCGGTGTCGGTGGGGATACCCGGTGAGCTGTTGATCGGCGGACCGGAGTTGGCCCGCGGCTACCTCGGCCGCCCGGACCTGACGGCGGAGCGCTTCGTGCCCGACCCCTCGGGGGAGCCCGGCGCCCGGGTCTACCGCACCGGGGACCTGGTGCGCCGACTGCCCTCGGGCGACCTGGAGTTCCTGGGCCGCACCGACGACCAGGTCAAGATCCGGGGCTTCCGCATCGAGCCCGGCGAGATCGAGGCCGTCCTGGCCGACTGCCCCGGCGTCACCGCCGCGGCAGTCGCGGCCGGCCCCGACGGCCCCGGAGGCCGGCGGCTGATCGCCTACGTGGTGCCCACCGCCGGGGCGGAACCGTCCCTCGACGACCTGCGCGCCCGGTGCGCCGACCATCTCCCCGATCACGCCGTGCCCTCCTTCTTCACCACCCTGGACCGTCTGCCGGTGAACGCCTCGGGCAAGCTGGACCGCGCCGCCCTGCCGGCCGTGGACCCCGGTCGGGGTACCGGTGAGGTGCCGCATGTTCCGCCCCGGGACGACACCGAGCGGGTCATCGCGGCCATCTGGGCCGAGGTACTGGGTACGGATCGCGTCGGTATCGACGACGGTTTCTTCGATCTGGGCGGACACTCCCTCCTGGCCACCATGGCGGTCTCCCGTGTCGCGGAGCGCCTCGGTCGGGAGATCGAACTGCGCACCCTCTTCGAGAATCCCCGTATCCGGGAATTCGCCCCGGCCGTCACCGCCGCCCGCCAAATCGACGCCGACACCATCGTCCCCGCCGACCGAGGTGGGCCGTTGCCGCTGTCCTTCGCCCAGGAGCGGCTGTGGTTCCTGGACCGGATGTCCCCCTTGGGCGAGGACTATGTGCTGTGGTACTGCCGGCGGATCCGCGGCGGCCTCGACCGCGCCGCCTGGCAGGGCGCGCTGAACGACGTGGTGGCCCGCCACGAGGTGCTGCGCACCGCGCTGGTCGAGGTCGACGGCCGCCCGGTCCAGCGGGTGCGGCCGCCCGCCCCCGTCCCACTGGAGTGGCACCCGGCCCCGGCCGGGGGCCACGAGGACACCGGGGAGCGGGTGCCGGAGCGGGTCCGGGAGGGAGCCGCCGCCCTGGCCCGTCGCCGGTTCGCGCTGGACGATCCGCCGATGTTGCGATCCGGGGTGTGGGAACTGGGGCCGGAGGACCACGTCGCGGTCATCGCCTTCCACCACGTGGCCATCGACGGCTGGTCCAAGGACGTCTTCCTGGCGGAGCTGTCCGCCTGTTACCGGGCCCGGTCGGCGGGGACCACCGCGGACCTGCCGCCGCTGCCGGCGCAGTACGCCGACTTCGCCGTGTGGCAGCGCGAGCGTGCCTCCTCCACCGAGGCCGGGACCGGACTGCGGTACTGGGAGACCGCACTGGCCGGGGTCCCCCCACTGGAACTCCCCACCGACCGTCCCCGCCCGGCGGTGCGTTCCGGCCGCGGCGGAGCGGTGGAGATCCCGTTGGCCGACGACCTGCCGGAGCGGATCGACGACCTGGCCCGCCGGCACGGGGCCACCCGGTTCATGGTGCTGCTGGCGGTGGTGCAGGTGGTGCTCGCCCGCTGGTCGGGCCAGGAGGACATCGCGGTGGGGACACCCGTGGCGGGACGGGACCGGGTGGAGTTGGAACGCCTGATCGGGTTCTTCGTCAACACCGTCGTGTTGCGCGGCGACCTCTCGGGCGACCCCTCCTTCACCGGGCACCTGGAGCGGGTCCGGGCCGACGTGCTCGGGGCATTCGACCACCGGGAGGTGCCCTTCGAGCACGTGGTGAACCGCCTGCGGCCCGAGCGCGACCTCTCCCGTACCCCGCTCTTCCAGGTCATGTTCGACGTCCAGGAGGACTCCGGCGGCCCCACCCGCCTCGGCGGGCTGGAGGCCGAGACGATCTCTCTGCCGTGGCGGTCGGCCAAGTTCGACCTGACCGTCACCTTCGTGGTCTCCCCGGGGCGCTTCGCCCTCAACGTCGAGTACAGCGCCGATCTGTTCGACGTGGACACCGTCACCCGGTTCGCCGGTCACGTGGGTCGGGCCCTGATCGCCGCCCTGGACGTCCCGACGACCCCGGTGGGGGACCTGGAGCTGTGCGCTCCGCCGGAGCGGGCCGCCCTGACCGCCGTCGGGACCACGCCCGTCCCGGCGGCGGGTGTCCATCGTCCGGTGCGGTTGTGGGGTGGTGGTGGTTCGGCGGTGGTGTGTGGGGATCGGGTGGTGTCGTACGGGGAGTTGGAGGGGTTGTCGGGGGGTGTGGCCGGTGCGTTGCGGGGTGCCGGTGTGGGTGTGG
>NZ_JAJUWS010000079.1 GCF_021390475.1 Streptomyces sp. ST2-7A | reverse complement strand
GCCGGGGCGAACGCGTTCGCCCCGGCCCCGCCCCCCACCCCGTCGGTCGCGCCGGTGGGCCCCACCGGGAGCGCGGCTCAGCGGTGCTCGGCGGCCCAGGCCTCGATGACGTCGGCGGCCCGGTCGAAGGCCTCCCGGCGGGTGAGGAAGTCCGAGTTGTGATCGGTCAGCAGGGGGCGCATGACACCGCCCCGTCGTCGCTCGATCACCAGTGCCTGACCCTGCACGGTGCGGGGCAGCCCCAACCACTTCACCGGCTGCTGGGCGGTCCACACCTGCCCGACGTCCCGCCACCGCAGGGTGCTGGTCATCAGCAGGTTCACCTGGCGAAGTCCGCGAGGGCTCACCCAGATGCCGATGCGCAGCATCCGCAGGGCGAAGGCCACCCCCACCAGACCGATGCAGAGGGTCAGGACGGCACCCGAGGGGGCGCCGGCGAGAGCGATGATCGTGGCGGAGAGCAGCACGTAGCCGGAGAGCAGCAGGATCACCGCGGCGATGCCGACCCGCCAGGGACCGGGCCGGTAGGGACGCCGCCAGGAATCGGACGCGGTGTGGGGGAGGGGCAGGTCGCGGGTCGAATCCTCGGTGCCACGATCGGCCGACATGATGGTCAGGGGCACGGCTGTCCTCGCTCGTGGTGCGGTTGACACGGTTGCTGCCCGGTGAGATTACCGTGTGTTCGGTCCGGTCAGGACGATCAGGAGTGGCGTCGTTCGGACGGCTGTTCACGGATTACCGGCTCCCACCCCACCCGGCCCCGGCCGTTCTCCGGGGCCTAGGCTGGAGCCCTGACCGCACGATCGACCGCCGCCGGGCCGACCACCCCCGGCGACCTGCCGGAAGGAATCATTCGGTGACCGACGCAGCCCTCCCGGAGGAGAGTCCGGCGACAGGAAGCGCCGCCGGGGACGACGGACCGCCGTCCGTCGCCCCCCGCTTCCGGAGCGACGTCACCGTGCGGGTGGTCCGGCACGCGGCCTCGGACCGGGACGTGCTGTGGGCGGCCCGGGTCTCCACCGCCGGCGAGGAGTCGCTGGCGGAGTTGGACCGGGATCCGGAGCGGTCCAGGGGACTGATCAACTTCCTGATGCGGGACCGCCACGGCAGCCCTTTCGAGCACAACTCGATGACCTTCCTGGTCACCGCGCCCATCTTCGTCTTCCGGGAGTTCCACCGGCACCGGGTCGGCTGGTCCTACAACGAGGAGAGCGGGCGCTACCGTCGCCTGGAGCCGGTCTTCTACGTCCCCGACGAGAACCGGAACCTGGTGCAGCGGGGCCGCCCCGGTCAGTACGAGTTCGTTCCCGGTACCCCCGACCAGCACAAGAAGGTCCGCGAGGCGATGGAGGACTCCTATCGCCGGTCCTACGCGGCCTACCTGGAGATGCTGGAGGCGGGCGTCGCCCGCGAGGTCGCCCGAGCCACCCTGCCGGTGGGGCTCTTCTCCTCCATGTACGCCACCTGCAACGCCCGCTCATTGATGCACTTCCTGGGGCTGCGCACCCGGCACGAGCTGGCCAGGGTGCCCTCCTTCCCCCAGCGGGAGATCGAGATGGTGGCCGAGTTGATGGAGACGGAGTGGGCCCGGTTGATGCCGCTGACCCACACCGCCTTCAACGCCAACGGCCGCGTGGCCCCCTGAGCCGTTCGGGGGAACGGCGGATTCCTCCGCACGGGGTGGGTGAGGGCGCGGCGGTGACCGGGACACCGTGGTCGCGGCGGTCCGTCCGGAGCGGCGGATCGGGCGAAGGGCGGGCGCACATTGATGATCAGGTGTCCGCATTGCCACTTTTTGCGAAGTTCGTCTACTCTGAACAAACGGACCCGGCACTGTATGAACCCCCGAGCAGACAGTGCCGGGCTCCGTGGCTTCCGTACCCGATGCGCCCCGGGGGACGAATCTGCGAGTAGCGTGGGAACCATGGCTCCGACCTCCACACCGCAGACCCCGTTCGGGCGCGTGCTGACCGCGATGGTCACCCCGTTCACCCCGGACGGCGAACTCGATCTCGACGGCGCCCAGCGCCTGGCCGACCACCTCGTCAACGCCGGTAACGACGGTCTCATCGTCAACGGCACCACGGGTGAGTCCCCCACCACCACCGATCGGGAGAAAGCCGACCTGGTCCGCGCGGTCGTGGAGGCCGTCGGGGACCGTGCCCACGTGGTGGCCGGAGCCGGCACCAACGACACCCGCCACAGCATCCACCTCGCCCGTGCGGCGATGGAGGCCGGGGCCAACGGCCTGCTGGTCGTCACCCCCTACTACAGCAAGCCGCCGCAGGAAGGGCTCTACCAGCACTTCGCCGCCGTCGCCGACGCCACCGACCTGCCGGTGATGCTGTACGACATCCCCGGCCGCAGTGGCGTGCCGATCAACACCGATACCATGATCCGGCTGGCCGAACACCCGCGCATCGTGGCCAACAAGGACGCCAAGGGCGACCTCGGCCGCGCCAGCTGGGCGATCGCCGCCACCGGCCTGGCCTGGTATTCCGGCGACGACATGCTCAACCTGCCGCTGCTCGCCGTCGGCGGCGTCGGCTTCGTCTCCGTCGTCGGCCACGTCGTCACCCCCGAACTGCGCGCGCTCGTCGACGCCCACATCGGCGGCGACGTCACCAAGGCCACCGAGATCCACCAGAAGTTGCTGCCGGTCTTCACCGGCATGTTCCGCACCCAGGGTGTGATCACCAGCAAGGCCGCCCTCGGGCTCCTCGGACTCCCCGGTGGGCCCCTGCGTCTACCCCTGGTGGGCATCACGGAGGAGGAGACGGAGCAGCTCAAGCGGGATCTCACCGCCGGCGGGGTACAGCTCTGATCGACGGTCCCCGCCGCACCACGCACTTCACAACTGAACATCGGGAGAACCGATCCCCACCCGGGGATCACGACCGAACGGCGACCGGCCCGTCGGCCACCCGCCCATCCGGACACGATTCCGGACGGATCGGGGGGACCGACACCCCGTCGCGCACACCACCGCACATGTACACAGTCATGCGCGCCGGGCGCCCCGAGAGGCGACCGGCGCGTGTGGTGAGGAGAGACTTTTGAGTCACCCGCATCCCGAACTGGGCACCCCGCCGGCCGTCCCCGAGGGTGGCCTGCGCGTCACGCCACTGGGTGGTCTCGGCGAGATCGGCCGCAACATGACCATCATCGAGTACGGCGGACGCCTGCTCGTGGTCGACTGCGGTGTCCTCTTCCCCGAGGAGGAGCAGCCCGGTATCGACCTGATCCTGCCCGATTTCACGGCCATCAGGGACCGGCTCGACGACATCGACGCCATCGTCCTGACCCACGGCCACGAGGACCACATCGGCGGTGTCCCCTACCTCCTGCGGGAGAAGCCGGACATCCCGCTGGTCGGTTCCAAGCTGACCCTCGCGCTCATCGAGGCCAAGCTCCAGGAGCACCGGATCCGTCCCTACACCCTCGAGGTGAAGGAGGGCGGACGGGAACGCCTGGGCCCCTTCGACTGCGAGTTCATCGCCGTCAACCACTCCATCCCCGACGCCCTCGCGCTCGCCATCCGCACCGACGCCGGGCTCCTCGTCCACACCGGCGACTTCAAGATGGACCAGCTTCCGCTCGACGGCCGCCTCACCGACCTGCGGGCCTTCGCCCGCCTCGGTGAGGAGGGCATCGACCTGATGCTGTGCGATTCCACCAACGCCGAGGTCCCCGGTTTCGTGGCCCCGGAACGGGACATCTCCAACGTCCTGCGCCAGGTCTTCTCGGGCGCGCGGCACCGCATCATCGTGGCCAGCTTCGCCAGCCACATCCACCGCATCCAGCAGATCGTGGACGCCGCGCACGAACACGGCCGTCGAATCGCCTTCGTGGGCCGTTCCATGGTCCGCAACATGGGGATCGCCCGGGACCTGGGGTACCTGAAGGTGCCCGCCGGCCTCCTGGTCGACGTCAAGGCGCTGGACGACCTCCCCGAGCACGAGGTGGTCCTGATCTGCACCGGTTCCCAGGGCGAGCCGATGGCCGCGCTGTCCCGGATGGCCAACCGGGACCACCAGATCCGGATCAAGCCGGGCGACACCGTCATCCTCGCCTCCTCGCTCATCCCGGGGAACGAGAACGCCGTGTACCGGGTGATCAACGGCCTGACCCGGTGGGGCGCCAACGTCGTCCACAAGGGGAACGCCAAGGTCCACGTCTCGGGCCACGCGTCGGCGGGCGAACTGCTGTACTTCTACAACATCTGCCAACCGCGCAACCTCATGCCGGTGCACGGCGAATGGCGCCACCTGCGGGCCAACGCCGAACTCGGTGCCCGGACCGGCATCCCCGAGGACCACATCGTCATCGCCGAGGACGGGGTCACGGTGGACCTCGTGGACGGTCGGGCGCGCATCTCCGGCAAGGTCCCGGCGGGGTACGTGTACGTGGACGGCCTGTCGGTCGGTGACGTGACCGAGGCCAGCCTCAAGGACCGCCGCATCCTCGGTGACGAGGGGTTCGTGTCGATCTTCATCGTCGTGGACAGCAACTCGGGGAAGATCGTCAGTGGACCGACGATGCAGACCCGCGGCTCCGGTATCGGCGATGCCGACTTCCAGAAGGTGATCCCGAAGATCGAGGAGGTGCTGTCGAAGTCGGCGCGCGACGGCGTCACCGAACCGCACCAGCTGCAGCAGTTGGTGCGGCGCGCCGTTGGTAAGTGGGTCTCCGACACCTACCGCCGGCGCCCGATGATCCTGCCCGTCGTCATCGACGTCTGACGGACCGTCCGACCCGCTCCCCGGCCCCGGTGATCGGTCGGATCCGCCCGAACCCGGCGGTTCCCGGTCCCGTCCCGGACCACGGATCGCGGAGCGGGGCCCCGGATTTGCATCCGGGCGCCCCGCTCCAGTACGTTTACGACACCGCCGCAACGGGAAGCCCGGACAGCCCAGCTGTCCCGCCGACCGGGAGTCGGAGCCCTGAACCGCCGGTCACGGCAAGGGAATTGGCTCTGATAGGGTGGGAAACACCGAAGGGAAGCGCCCGGAGGAAGAACCGGCCGAATGGTCGGGGGATTCCGAAGGAAGCGTCCGTTCCTTGAGAACTCAACAGCGTGCCAAAAGTCAACGCCAGATATGTTGATACCCCG
>NZ_JAJUWS010000078.1 GCF_021390475.1 Streptomyces sp. ST2-7A | reverse complement strand
GGACGGGGTATCAACATATCTGGCGTTGACTTTTGGCACGCTGTTGAGTTCTCAAGGAACGGACGCTTCCTTCGGAATCCCCCGACCATTCGGCCGGTTCTTCCTCCGGGCGCTTCCCTTCGGTGTTTCCAACACTAGCGGATGTTTCCCCGTGCTCCCAAATCGGCCCTCGCGGCCCGAATGAGGCGTCACGAAATCAACTCCAACCGGAGTCTTCATCCTGTGATAGTGATTGTCCTCGGAAGCGCTCCCGGACCCTTCTTCGAAGAGATCCTCAGGGGAGCCGCCCCAAGCGACTCGATCAACATTACGGCCCCGTGGGACCCGTGTCAACCCCTGCCGAGGAACCGGAACGACGGCGGGGTTGATGGGCCCGGTAGGGACTGACGGTGGGGTCACCGTCGATCCAGAACCTCCACGGGCGGGCGGCCCCGGCTCCGCCCACCCCCGTCCTCGGCCCCCGTCGCACGGCGTCGGTGTCCGGTGGCGCGGGCGCCCGCCACAACTCCAACGGGGACGTCCCTTCCACTCCGGCCCCCGACCCGCACACGTCCGTACCGTCCAGGCCCCGATCCACCCCGAGCGCGGTGGCGAGCCGGGCCGGCCCCCTGGCGAGGTCCCGAGCGGTACGTGCCAGGGGACGCCGGCTCGCCGCGAGTTCCTCCCCACGCACCACCTCACCGGCCCGCAGGAGCACCCCGCCGGGCCGGCCGACCGGACCGCACACAACGTTCAGGCAGTGCCACATCCCGTAGGTGAAGTACACGTAGGCGTGACCGGCCGGTCCGAACATCGAGGCGTTACGGGCGGTACGACCCCGGTACGAGTGGGAACCGGGGTCGTCGTCTCCCCCGTACGCCTCGACCTCGGTGAGGCGTACCGCGACCGTGCCCTCCGGGCTGTTGCGCACCAGAACCGCGCCCAGCAGCTCCGGGGCCACCTCGATGACGGGGCGGTCGAGGAAGGCCCGCGGCAGTCGGCCCGCCGCGGTCGGCTCGGCGTTCCCCGGGGGGAGGTCCGCCGTGCCACCCCCGGTGGATCGCTTCCCCTGATCGCCCCGCTCCGCCGTCCCGTACGGTCGTGCCACGTCTCCACGCTCCTCTTCTCCGCTTTCCTGCCCCTCCATGGCGGTCCTCCGGGAGGCGGTCCCTCCACCGTGCCGGCCCCCGCCCACCGACGGGGACCGGCCGGGACTCAGCCCAGCAGTACCGCGAACGGCACCGCCCGCCCGCTCCAATACTCCACGGCCTCCTCGAGGATGCTCTCGGCGATGCCCGGGGCATCGGGGTCCCGCGCACACCACTCGCTCCAACCGGCTGCCAGCATCAGCCGGCCCCGGGCGGGCGGGAGCCAGGCCAGATCGGTGAGGAGATCCGCGAGGGCGTCCCAGTTCCTTCCCGTTCCCGCCGGGAAGCGGAAGGTCGTGGCGAACTCCTCGATCAACAGTTCCTTGGTCCGTCCCGGTCCCTCTCCCCCACCGGTGCCGCCCCGTCCACCGTCACCGTCCGGGGCGGAGAACGGCAGAACCCACCATCCGGCCTCCTCGGCCATGGCCCGCGCCGTCGCCGCGGGGGAGGCACCGTCCGGCCCCGCGCCGGAGGACGGGAGACGGTGGAGGCCCGGCGGCAGGTCACCGCGCAGGAGCGCGGCCACACCCCGCTCGAACGGCTCCGGGAGTTCACGGGGGGTCGTCATCTGATCACCATTCGGAACGTCTCGTAATGATCGTCGGTGTAGTACATCTCGCCGCTCCCGCCCGTCACGATGCGACGTGCTCCGCGATGGTTCAGGCCGGGGGTGTCCACCGTGTACTCGCGGTAGTGGGCGCGATCGGGGTGGATCGGCAGACGTTTCTCGTAGTTGCCGAACCGACTGCCGTCCTTGTCGTAGGGGAAGGGGCCTCCGGCGTCGATGAGTTCGATGGTGCGGTGCGCCTCGGCCGGTAGGTCGGCGACGTCCACCGTGCCCATGCCGGAGGGGGCCCCGGCGGGGACGCCCACCGTCGGGGCGGCCGCGTTCCGATCGCTCCCGGTCGCTCCGGAGCCGGTCGTGTTCGGCCCGCACCCCGTCAGGAACGCCAGCAACAGGGCGAGCATGCCCCCGAGGAGCAGGGGCAGGGACCGGGAGGACGGGGTCCGTCCGATGGCGACACGACCGGGGACGAGGGAATGGGGGGCGGGGAATGGGGGATGGCCCGCGCTCACGGGCCCGGGCAGCGTTCTTCCTGATCTCACCCCGCCATGCTGTCACCGGCCCGGAGCCTCCGGTCACCGGGATGACGGATCCGAAGATTCCGAGCCGACGGGTGACGCGCCCCCGGCCCGACCCCAGGAGGTTGTACATGACCGAGGCGAAGCGGCCCCCGCTCCCCCACGACTTCCACCCCCCGGTGGCTTCCTTCACCGTGGTGAGTGACGACGTGGCGGAGGGCGGGCCCCTGAAGCCGGCACAGGTCCTGGACGGTGGCGACACCTCTCCCCAGTTGCGATGGGAGGGCTTTCCCGAGGGGACGAAGAGCTTCGCGGTGACCTGCTTCGACCCCGACGCCCCGACCGGGAGCGGTTTCTGGCACTGGTCCGTCTTCGACATCCCGGGGTCGGTGACCTCGCTGGCCGCGGGTGCCGGAGCCGGGGACGGCGGAGGGCTGCCGGCAGGGGCGGTGCAGGTGCGCAACGACTACGGCACCCGGGGGTTCGGCGGGGCCGCACCGCCCGCCGGGGACGGTCCGCACCGCTATGTGTTTACCGTCCACGCGGTGGACACCACGAAGTTGGGACCGGACGCGGACGCCACACCCGCGCAGGTGGGCTTCATGCTGCGGTTCCACTCGATCGGGCGGGCACGGTTGATCGGTACCCACGAGGTGCCCGCGGAGGACTGAGTCCTCTCCGTCCCTCCCTCGTCTCCCCCGGCCTCCGACGGGGCGTTGTACGCCCCGTCGGGGGATGGCCACGCGGTGGACACCGCGCCGTCTCCCGGCCGCGGCCCGGCGGAAATTGCATTGTCCCGTCCCGGAGGCGACGGCACAGTGGGGTCGTCCCGCTCCCGGGCGGGCCGGGAGCGGGGAGGTGGGACGGTTGCGTCGGACGTTGGTGCTCAACGCGGGCTTCGAGCCGCTGGCGACGGTGTCGCTGCGCCGGGCGGTGGTTCTGGTGATGCGGGGGAAGGCCGAGGTGGAGCAGGCCCACCCCGGGCTGCGGATCCGAGCCACGGCCGTGGAGATGCCGGTCCCCCTGGTCATCCGGTTGCGCCGGTACGTGAAGGTGCCGTTCCGACAACGGGCGCCGTGGTCACGACGTGGGGTACTGGTGCGCGATCGGTACCGCTGCGCCTATTGCGGACGACGAGCGACGACGGTGGACCACGTGGTACCGCGCTCCCGGGGCGGTGGGGACACCTGGCTGAACACCGTCGCCGCGTGCCGGGAGGACAACCATCGCAAGGCGGATCGCACGCCGGCGCAGGCGGGGATGAGGTTGTTGGTCCAGCCGTTCGAGCCGACCCCGGCCGACGCGTTGCTCCTGGCGGTGGGCGGCGGGCGGGACGAGCCCGGCCTGCCGGAGTGGTCGACCACCGCCCGGGGCGCCTGACCCGACGGACGGGAGCGGGGCACCGGGTGGGGGGACGGAACCCGGTGACGGGTTCCGTTCCGTTCCCCGGCATCCGGCGCGCGCCGGATGCCGGGGAACGGCGTCACTCGAAGCGCGGCTGCTGACGGCCGGGCTTGTCCAGGGTGGGCCGACCGGAGTCAACGGGCTCGGCGGGGGCACCGCCGTTCTCGGCGAGTCGGCCGAGGCCTCCGCCGATGCCCTTGAGCGCGTCACCCAGTTCGCTGGGAACGATCCAGAGCTTGTTGGAGTCGCCCTGGGCGATCTTCGGCAGCATCTGCACGTACTGGTAGGCCAGCAGTTTCTGGTCCGCGTCGCCGGCGTGGATGGCCTCGAAGACGGTACGGATGGCCTGGGCCTCACCCTCGGCGCGCAGGGCCGCGGCCTTGGCGTCACCCTCGGCGCGCAGGATCTCGGCCTGCTTGGAACCCTCGGCCTGAAGGATCTCGGACTGCCGGACACCCTCTGCCTGGAGGATCGCGGCGCGCTTGTCGCGGTCGGCGCGCATCTGCTTCTCCATCGAGTCCTGGATGGAGGTGGGGGGCTCGATCGCCTTGAGCTCGACGCGGTTGACGCGGATGCCCCACTTGCCGGTGGCCTCGTCGAGGACACCGCGCAGGGCCGCGTTGATCTCCTCGCGGGAGGTGAGAGTCCGCTCCAGGTCCATGCCACCGATGATGTTGCGCAGGGTGGTCACGGTCAGCTGCTCGATGGCCTGGATGAAGTTGGAGACCTCGTAGGTGGCGGCGCGGGCGTCGGTGACCTGGTAGTAGATGACGGTGTCGATGTTGACGACCAGGTTGTCCTGGGTGATCACCGGCTGGGGGGGGAAGGGGACGACCTGTTCACGCAGGTCGATGCGGTTGCGGATCGTGTCGATGAACGGCACGACGATGTTGAGGCCGGCGTTGAGCGTGCGGGTGTACCGACCGAAGCGCTCGACGATGGCGGCACTGGCCTGCTGGATCACCTGGATCGTCTTGACCAGGGCGATGAAGACCAGCACCACCAGGATGACGAGCACGATGATGATGGCGTCCATCGTGGTTTCCCCCTGTGGTTCGGGATGTCGGAGACGGGTGGAGGACGGGTGGGATGGGAGGCGACGGGGTCGGGGGGTCGGATCCGGCAGCGCCGGACGGGGAGCGGAGCGGCTCCTCCGATCGCGTCAACCTTCCCGTGGGTAACGCCCGTTGGGGCTTCGGAGAGTGCCCATCACATCACGACGGCGGTCGCGCCGTCGATCTCCACCACACTGACCAGGGAACCGGGTTCGAAAACCTCGCCGGTGTCCAGGGATCGGGCCGACCAGACCTCCCCGGCGAGCTTGATCCGCCCCCGGTTGCCGTCCACCCGCTCCACGACCGTCGCGGACCGCCCCAACAGGGCGTCCACACCGGTGCTGACGCCGGGCAGTTGGGCGCGGGAGCGCTTGGCGATGGGACGGACCACGATGATGAGCGCGGTGGAGACGACCGCGAAGACCACGACCTGCAACGGGAGGTTGTCGGTGATCCCCGCCGTGATCGCACCGGCCACCGCGCCGATCGAGAGCATGCCGAACTCCGGCATCGCCGTCTGTATCAGCGGAATCGCGAACGCTCCGGCGGCGATCAGCCACCATACCCAGAAGTCCACATCACCCATGGTAGGGCCCGGAACACTCCCGGAACAGATGGTGGGGGACGGACCGGCACCACGGATGCCACCGACCGACGGCGGGCCGCTTCGGTCCCGGGGATGCCCCGGG
>NZ_JAJUWS010000077.1 GCF_021390475.1 Streptomyces sp. ST2-7A | reverse complement strand
GTGCTTGTGCAACGCCCGCCGCCGGTGTCGACGGGCCGGGGCGGGAGGGCGGGTCCGCCGGGACGGCGTCCGCCCCGTGAGGGAGGCGGGATCCGCCGTACCGGGGCGCGATGGGCTCCCTCCGCGCCCCGGGGTGTCCCGCCCACCGAGGCGGGAGTCGTCCACCGGGGCGGGAGTCACGGTGCCGCGAATCGGCGACCCGCGGCACCGGAACCGTGGCGATCCCGGGCCCCGGTGGACAGCCACTCACCCCACCGCGGGCCGGGAACACCGGAGGCACCGGGCCCGGATCGCCCCGATCCGCCGAGGGTGGTCACCCCGGGGCCCGGGGGAGGGTTCGGGAACGGTTCCCGTGGGAGGGGGGGTGACGTTCCACGGCGGCCCCCGGCCCGCTCGCCACGTCCACCCGTTCCCCGGATCCGGACCGGCCCCATCCCGCCCCACGGGATTTCCGCCCCGCCCGACTACCTGACCAACCGCTTGGTCGGTACCCTGGAGCCGTCCGAGCACGACCCCGCCCCGCCCCGGGCGGTGCGGTTCGAATCACATGCGAGCGAGGTGACCCGGGCGCCTACGCACGGGTAACTTCCAGAGCCGATCCAGCGTCCACCCTCCTCGGAAGGGGCTGTCATGCCCGAAGCCGTCATCGTCTCCGCCACCCGCTCCCCCATCGGCCGGGCCTTCAAGGGCTCCCTGAAGGAGATGCGTCCGGACGACCTCACCGCCGCGATGGTGCGCGCCGCCCTCGACAAGGTGCCCCAGCTCGACCCCCGCGACATCGACGACCTGATGCTCGGCTGCGGCGCTCCCGGCGGTGAGCATGGCCACAACCTCGGCCGGGTGGTGGCCGTGCAGTTGGGCATGGACCACCTGCCGGGCTGCACCATCACCCGTTACTGCTCCTCCTCGCTGCAGACCACCCGGATGGCGATGCACGCGATCCGCGCGGGCGAGGGCGACGTCTTCGTCTCGGCCGGCGTGGAGGCCGTCTCCCGTACGGTCAACGGCACCTCCGACGGCATGCCGGGCACCCACAACCCGCTGTTCGCCGACGCCGAGGCCCGCACCGCCGCCCGCGCCGAGCGGGCCGGCGAGGGCTGGAGCGACCCGCGCGAGGGCGGCGACCTGCCCGACATCTACATCTCCATGGGTCAGACCGCCGAGAACCTGGCCCGCCTCAAGGGCGTGACCCGCCGCGAGATGGACGAGTTCGGCGTGCGGTCGCAGAACCTCGCGGAGAAGGCCATCGCGGACGGCTTCTGGGAGCGCGAGATCACCCCCGTCACCACCCCCGACGGCACCGTGGTGGCCAAGGACGACGGGCCGCGCCCGGGCGTGACCATGGAGGGCGTCGAGGGCCTCAAGCCGGTCTTCCGCCCCGACGGCCTGGTGACGGCGGGCAACTGCTGCCCGCTCAACGACGGTGCCGCCGCCCTGGTGGTGATGTCCGACACCAAGGCGCGGGAGTTGGGCATCACCCCGCTGGCGCGGATCGTCTCCACGGCCGTCTCCGGTCTCTCGCCGGAGATCATGGGTTACGGCCCGGTCGAAGCGAGCCGACGCGCCCTGGAGCGGGCGGGGATGTCGATCTCCGACATCGATCTGGTGGAGATCAACGAGGCGTTCGCCGCGCAGGTGATTCCCTCGTACCGGGATCTGGGCATCGACATCGACCGTCTGAACGTCAACGGCGGCGCGATCGCCGTGGGTCACCCCTTCGGCATGACCGGCGCCCGCATCACCGCCACGCTGATCAACTCCCTCCAGTGGCACGACAAGCAGTTCGCGCTGGAGACGATGTGCGTCGGCGGTGGTCAGGGCATGGCGATGGTGCTGGAGCGGATGAGCTGACACCATGGGAGGAGTCCCGCGGGCCCGCGGCACAAGGGTCCCGGGGGGAGCGTTCACCGGGTCGCGCGGAAGCACGGTATACACCAGCGAGACCTAAGCGGACCCGGGATGTAACCCACCCGTCTCCGCCCCGCGTCCCCGCAGGTCACGGGGGTGCGGGGCGGAGACGGAGCTCCCCCACGGGACCAAGTACCCTCCCATAAGGGGACATTCCGATCTGGCGCCCCATGGCAACGGCACGGAAGGCTGAGGTAGGAAAGGCTGCGGACCGAAAGCAACCGGGAGATCGTTCGTGAGCGCAATATCCCTCATCCTGCTGCTCGCCGCGGCAATCGCACTGGTGTTGTGCGTCACCGCGCTCTTCGTCGCCCGTGCCCTGCGCGCGGAGGTCGCCGCGCTGCGCACCGAGCTGCTGTCCACCGCCCTTCCCGGGGCGCGCGCCGTCCCCGACGAGGAACTCATCCGCGCCGCCGTCGCGGACGCCCTCGCCGACGAGCGGGAACGCGAACTCGCCGACGCCCGGGCCTTCTGGGCCGACCAGGAGGCGCGTGAGAACGGCGTCCCCGGCCCGCTGTTCACCGGACGCGGCGCCGGAACCGACTTCGGTGACGGCGACGAGGCGCTGCTGGACGCCCTCCTGGAGGGCTACCTGCCCGGCGCGCTGCCGGCCGAGAGCCCGTTCTCCGTCCCGCGTCAGGGTGGCGTGGACCGCGCCCCGGACACCACGGGTGAGTGCCCCGGGGTCCACGAGTCCGCCGAGCGGGCCGCCGAGACCGACGGGGCCGAGGCCGCCGAACTGGCCGCCGCCCGCCGCCGACACCCCTCCCACCCCGGTTACACGCTCGCCGGCGAGCCCGTGGAGCGCGAGCACACCGACCGGCACGAACCTTCCGACCGCGAGGACACCGACCCCTCCGGGCCCCTCGAGACCGGCGCCGGCACCGGCGGTGAGCACGGCCGGGAGAGCCGGGCCGCCGAGCAGCGCCGGACCACCGAGCAGCTGCGCCGCCTGGCCGAGACCCGCATACCCCTGGCCGACGTCCGCCCCGGCCCGCTGGGCACCCTGGACGTCTTCCTCTTCGCCGACGGCACCACCCTGTGCCTGTCCCCCGGCCACCAGGAGACCGCGCAGCGACTCATCGCCGCGCTGCGCGCCGGACGCCACCCGGTCCTGCTCGGCGGCTCCGGCGTCTCCGGCGCCTACGCCCTGACCTTCGGGTGCGGTCCGGCCGGTCCGGCCGGCGCGCCGGGGGCGGGCGAGCCGGCGGCGGAGGAGAACGTCTACCTGCTGGCCGACCGCGTCGTCACCGCCTGAGTTCCGTCACCTCCCGAGCCCGCCCCGCACCCGGGCCCGCCGGTCCCGCTGTGGCCACCGGACCCGCCGGATTCCCGCCCCGATGTGCCGGCGCC
The DNA here is from genome assembly GCF_021390475.1 of Streptomyces sp. ST2-7A. Lineage (GTDB taxonomy): Bacteria > Actinomycetota > Actinomycetes > Streptomycetales > Streptomycetaceae > Streptomyces. The sequence goes on along the minus strand of NZ_JAJUWS010000077.1, from coordinate 4,012 downwards.
GCCCGCGTGGTGGCGCCTTCCCGTCGTTCTCCCGGGCCCGGGGCCGACCGCGCGTGAACCCCCGGTGGTCTCACGGACGGGTCGCCGCCGCGGTGGGATGACCGGAGCAACGCCGTTCCCCCGACCCGACCGGCCATCCCGCCGCTCCGTATCCGCCCGGCCCCGTGCCGGGCCTTTTTCGTCGGCCCGGGCCACCCCCCGGGGCCCGGCCGTTCCGAGACGCGCACCGTCACGTCACCCGTCGCTCGTCGCCCGTCGCCCGTCGCTCATCGCCCGGTCCCGGAAGCCCGGGCCGATCGACACCCCGCCGCGTGTCTCCCGACCGGTGTCCCCGCCCCCGAACGGCGTCCCCCGCGCGGGAAGCACGACCGATCACCCCCGGCGCACGCCCGGCGACCGGAAAGCGCTCTCAGAGCTCTCGTGCGGCTCTCAGCAGCCCCAGTGCCTCCGCCAGTGCCTCCCTGGCCTCCGGGGCGTCCCCGAGGTCCCTCAGGGCCCTTGAGAGGTCGTGGCCGGTGACGGCGAGTTGATCCCCCACGGCGAAGACCCCGATCGCCGGCAGTTCCGCCGGGTCGGGACCCACACCCTCGATCCGGCGCGCGAGCGCGGCCAGTCGGCGGGCCAGGCGCACCCCCTCGCCCGCCGCGCCCTGTCGCAACCGGCTCTCCGGCAGTCGTCGCAACCGGTCGGCCAGCCGCTCCACGGCCTCGTCGAGGGCACGGGTGTCGAGGAGGCCGGGAACGGCTCCTCCGGGCGGGGTGGGGTGGTCGGCTCGCACGCCCCGAGGCTATCCCCGTCGCCCTCGGCCACGACCGCGCGGCGGCGCCTCGTGGCGCCGTCGGTGCGACGGCGGCCGGTGGGTGGGCCGGTTGGAGTGGGCCGGGCGCCGCCGGTTCGTGCCCGCGCCGTGCCGGGCCGCACCGGTGAACCGGGCACCAACATCGGAAACCCCCGAGCCCGCCCGCCTGCGGACACGTCGGCGTGGCCCCGGGCGCGACACCTGAGGTCGGCCCCGGGCGGGCGCGCCCGCCCGGGGCCCGGTGTTCCCGGCATCCCGTGCCGACCGGTGGGCCGGAAACGCGGCGAGGGCCCGTCCGGTCGAAACCGGACGGGCCCTCGTCATCGTCGCCGCGCACGCCCCCGGGCGCCGCCCGCCCCCGTGACCCGGGGGTCGGGCGGGCAGGGTCGTCCGCGCGTCATTCGCCTTGCAGGATGGCGATCAGCCGCAGGAACTCCAGGTAGATCCACACCAGGGTGAGGGTCAGGCCGAAGGCGGCCAGCCAGGACTCCTTCTCGGGAGCACCGTAGGCGACGCCGTCCTCGACCATCTTGAAGTCCAGGGCGAGGAAGCAGGCACCGAGGATGATGCCGATCACACCGAAGAGGATGCCGAGACCGCCGGAGCGCAGGCCCAGACCGTCACCGCCACCGATCAGGGCGACGATCAGGTTGATGGCCATCAGCAGCACGAAGCCGACGGCGGCGGCCATCACGAACTTGGTGAAGCGCGCGTTGACCTTGATGATCCGCTGCTTGTACATGAACAACACACCGGCGAAGACCGCCATGGTGCCCAGCACGGCCTGCATGGCGGCGCCGGGGGCCCACTGGTTGATCATGTTGCTGATCGCGCCGAGGAACAGGCCCTCGACGGCGGCGTAGGCCAGGATCAGCGGCGGGGAGGGCTCACGCTTGAACGACTGCCACAGCGCCAGGCCCATACCGACCAGGGCGCAGATGAAACCGATGCCCATCGGCAGGTCGGTGATCCACGCCACGGCGGCGAACGCCACCACGGTGCCCAGCGTCAGGGCGGTCCGGGAGACGACGCTGTCGATCGTCATGACCCCGGGCGCACCGGCGGGAGCGACCGGCTGACCCGTGTTCGGGTCGAGGGTCTGCGCGTAGGGGTTGGTGGGCTGCGCGTACGGGTTGCTCGGCTGCGCGTAGGGATGCCCGGTCTGCGCCTGCGGGCCGGCGTTGAAATTGCCGTACCCGCCGCCCTGACTGAACCCCCGACGCGTGAAGACCGGGTTACTGCTCCTCATCTCACTCCTCCATGGCCGCTGACGGTACGACCTCGCGTCCAGAGTAATACTTTGGCAAAGACAGCACGGTAGTCCACCCCGAAGAACGCGGAAAGGGCCGTAACCGTTCCGTCACGTCGGTCACGGTTGGGCCTCGACCCGCTCCGCACGGCCCTGACGAGGGGTTCCGTCCGGCGCGCACGACCGTCCCGCCCCGTTCTTCCCCCGTCCGGCCCGCCGTCACCCGTGTGACCGCCGTCTCACCCGTCCGGAGGAAGTCCGGGGTAAGGGGAGCGCCGCCCCGCCTTTCCCCGCTCCTCCGACCGGGTCCCGAATCCGTCACCGGCCGGTCGCGTAGGGTGCGATGACGGGGCATCGGGCCCCGTCCCGGACGGGAACGGACACGGTGGCCGGCCCTGTCGGGAGGGAAGGGGTCTCGATGCGGGAAACCACGGAGGGTTCCGGGGCCCCGGCGGCCCCCGGGGCGGAGCACCGGGCCCGTCTGGCCGCGCACGGCACCGCCTCCACCGCCCTGGCGCTGTGCGGCGACACCGAGTTGGCCGCGCTGTTGGCGGGGGCGAAGCCCCTCGGCACCGGCATCGGCGGACGATCGGAGCTCCTGGAGATCGACGGCGTCCCCGTCTTCGTCAAACACGTCACCCTCACCGACACCGAACTGCGGCCCGAGAACCTGCGGTCCACCGCCAACCTCTTCGACCTGCCCGCCTTCTGCCACTACGGCGCGGGCAGTCCGGGGTTCGGGGCCTGGCGGGAACTGGCCGCCCACGTCATGACCCATGAATGGGCACTCACCGGCGACGACCCGCGGTTTCCCCTGCTGCACCACTGGCGCGTACTGCCCGAACCGGCCCCGCCGCTGCCCGGGGAACTGGCCGACATCGATCGGACCGTCGCCCTGTGGGGCGGTGCGGCCGGGGTCCGTCACCGGCTCGAGGAGATGGCGACCGGCCGGGCGAGTTTGGTCCTCTTCCTGGAGTACGTCCCGCAGGACCTCCACCGGTGGCTCGGCGACCGCGTGCGCGAGGGCGGCTACGTCGCCGACGCGGCCTGCCTGATGGTGGAACGGGAACTCCTCACGGGAACCCTGGCCATGAACGCCCGCGGGCTCCTCCACTTCGACACCCACTTCGGCAACGTGCTCACCGACGGCCGGCACCTCCACTTCACCGACCACGGTCTGTCGCTCTCCTCGCGCTTCCGGCTCTCCCCGGCACACTCCCGCTTCCTCGACCTGCACCGCGACCACGACCCCTGTTACGCGATGTCCTACCTGGTGAACCGGCTGCTTTGGATGTTCTCGGGACTCGGTGTGGGGGACGCGGCGGAGGTGGTGCGGGCGTGCGCCGAGGGCGCCCGCCCGGAGGGACTGTCGGACGCGGTGGCCGGGATCGTCACCCGCCACGCGCCGGTCACCCTCGTGATGACGGACTTCGTGCTCCGCATGCTCGACGACCCCGTCGGCACCCCTTACCCGGCCGACGAGCTGCGCCGCCTCTCCGCCGAGCGGCCGGCCCTCCCGCCCGCCGGGGTCCCGGCACGGAGCGGCGATCGGCCCTCCGCTCCGGGGCCCGGGACGGCGGAACGGCGAACACCCTCGGCACCGACCGGTGCCCGGTCAACCACCACCGGTTCCGAATGAACGTTTTCCGCCCCACCCCGGGACCATCCCCGCGTGCGCGGGGGCGGGTGGTGGGTCAGGCGGCGGCCGGTTGCCGGGCCATCGTCTCGCGGCAGGCCCGGCAGTGGGTCAGGCCGGATTCGGGGCGCAGCATCACGTTGTGACAGCCCCGGCAGGATGTCGGTTTCCCCCGCCCCCGGCCCGGCCCCGGAGCGGGGTCGGGGGTCGTGATCGGCGCCGGGGCGGGTGTGGGTGGGGGGAGGTGGGCGCGCAGGCGCCAGGCCAGAATGCCCGCCGCCCGGCCGCGCAACACCGTCGGCAACCCCTGACACAGGGCCCGGGCCAC
>NZ_JAJUWS010000076.1 GCF_021390475.1 Streptomyces sp. ST2-7A | reverse complement strand
CACCTGACCGGAGTCGGTGACCGGGAGCGGGGGGGGGCCCCCCCCGACGGGGTGGGCTCAGCGGCGGCGGACGCCGGCGGCCAGGTCCTCGGCCAGCTCCCGCACCCGGGAGACCGCCGCGACGGGGTCCGCCGGAGCCCCGGGGACGCCCTCCTCCCCGGCGGCCGGCAGCAGGAGCTTGACGAAGGCGGAGCCGACGATCACACCGTCCGCGTAGGCCGCCACCTCGGCGGCGTGGGCCGCCGAGGAGACCCCGAGCCCGACGCAGACCGGCAGCCCGGTCACACCGCGCACCCGCTCCACCAGGTTCCGGGCCTCGTCGCCGACCGATTCGCGGGTGCCGGTGACGCCCATCAGCGAGGCCGCGTAGACGAAGCCGCTGCCGGCTGCGGTGATCGTCGCCAGTCGGGCGTCCCGGCTGCTGGGCGCCACCACGAAGACCGTGGCCAGCCCGTGCCGGGCGGCGGCCTCCCGCCAGGCCACGGACTCCTCCACCGGCAGGTCCGGCAGGATGCAGCCGGCGCCGCCCGCGGCGGCCAGTTCGGCGGCGAACCGCTCGGGTCCGTACCGGTCCACCGGGTTCCAGTACGTCATGCACAGCACCGGCACACCGGTGGCCGCGTGGACCTCCCGGATGGTGCGCAGCACGTCGGCGATGCGCAGACCGCCGCGCAGGGCGATGTCATCGGCGGTTTGGATGACCGGGCCGTCCAGGACCGGGTCGCTGTGGGGCAGACCGATCTCCAGGACGTCGCAGCCGCCCTCGGCCATGGCCACCGCGGCCCGGATGCCGTCCTCGACGGTGGGGAAACCGGCCGGGAAGTAGCCGATCAGGGCGGCGCGGTCCTCCGCCGCCGCGCGGGCGAGGACCTCCGAGAGCAGTTCGACGGTGCCGGTGGCTCCGGTCGCTCCGGGGGCCTCGGGGATCTCGGGGATCTCGACGGTGCTCATGCGGTGCCCTCCTCGGAGGCGCGCTCGGAGCCGTTCCCCGGGGCGGCCGGGTCGGCGGGGTCGGTGGAGGTGTCGGCGGCGAGGTCGGCGGGGCCGCCCACCGTCCCGGAGGTGTCGCCGTACAGGCCGAACCAACGGGCGGCGGTGTCCATGTCCTTGTCGCCGCGCCCGGAGAGGTTCACCAGGACAAGGCCCTCCGGCCCCAGTTCACGCCCCAACTCCAGGGCGCCGGCCAGGGCGTGCGCGCTCTCGATGGCGGGGATGATCCCCTCGGTGCGGGAGAGCAGTCGCAGCGCGTCCATCGCCTCCGCGTCGGTCACCGGACGATACTCGCCCCGGCCGGTGTCCTTGAGCCAGGCGTGCTCCGGACCGATGCCCGGGTAGTCCAGCCCCGCCGAGATCGAGTGCGGCTCGGTGATCTGCCCCTCGTCGTCCTGCAGGACGTAGGAGCGCGAGCCGTGCAGGATCCCCGGTTCGCCCGCCGTCAGCGTGGCTGCGTGCTTACCGGAGGCCACACCGTGCCCGGCGGCCTCCAGACCCACCAGCCGGACGCCGGTGTCGGGGAGGAAGGCGTGGAAGAGACCGATGGCGTTGGAGCCGCCGCCCACGCAGGCCGCCACGACGTCGGGCAGTCGGCCGGTCCGCTCCAGGATCTGCCGACGGGCCTCGACACCGATCACCCGGTGGAAGTCGCGGACCATCGCCGGGAAGGGGTGGGGTCCGGCGACGGTGCCGAAGAGGTAGTGGGTGCGCTCCACGTTGGCCACCCAGTCGCGGAACGCCTCGTTGATCGCGTCCTTCAGGGTGCGGCTGCCGGAGGCCACCGGCACCACCTCGGCGCCGAGCATCCGCATCCGGGCGACGTTGAGCGCCTGCCGCTCGGTGTCGACCTCGCCCATGTAGATCACGCACTCCAGACCGAACAGGGCGCAGGCGGTGGCGGTGGCCACCCCGTGCTGTCCGGCACCGGTCTCGGCGATCACCCGGGTCTTGCCCATCCGGCGGGTGAGCAGGGCCTGCCCCAGAACGTTGTTGATCTTGTGCGAGCCGGTGTGGTTGAGGTCCTCGCGCTTGAGGAACATTCGGGCGCCGCCCGCGTGCTCGGCGAAGCGCGACACCTCGGTCAGGGCGCTGGGACGCCCGGTGTAGTTGACGAGCAGGTCGTTCAGCTCGGCGGCGAAGGCGGGATCCGCCTTCGCCTTCTCGTACTCGACGGCGACCTCCTCCACCGCGGCCCGCAGGGCCTCGGGGATGAACATGCCGCCGAACGCGCCGAAGTACCCGTCTGCGCCGGGGAACCTGCCCTCGGGGTCGGGCAGGAAGAAACCATCGGTCATGGCGTGAGCCTTCCGGAAAAGTGCGGTGGTCCGAACCGGTCTCGGTGTGGTGTGGGCCCGCCGGGTCGCCGGAATCACCCCGCCGGCCCCGGGTGGGGTCGGTCGCGGGCGCGGCGGAACGGCGGACCCCGCCGTCGGCCGGCTCCGCACGCTCCCGCCCGGTACCGGGCGGCCTCCGGGTGACTTCCGGTGGCTTTCCGGACGGCCCGCCGGCGGCCCGTGGAGGGGCCGGGGGGCCGGGGACACCCGTGGGCGGGAATGCGTCAGGGAGGCGTCGGGGTGCTCCGGTGCGGAGCCGACGGCGGGGCGGTCCGCCCGGGCCATCGACGCCCGTTGATCTGACCGGGCTCGCACCCGATGTGGTAGCGCACCCGGCGGCCCAGCACGCGACGCGCCGGCGCCCGGCAGCCGCGCGGGCGGCAGCCGGGGAGCAGGCGGGCGTGACGGGCCACGGCGGTCAGCGCTCCTGTCGCAGGGCGGGGTGGGCGCCGGCGGCCACCAGGTCGGCGACCGCGGCACGCGGGTCGCGGCCGGTGACCAGCGACTCGCCGACCAGCACGGCGTCGGCACCGTCGTGGGCGTAGGCGATCAGATCGTGCGGTCCGCGCACGCCCGATTCGGCGATCTTCACCACCTCGGCGGGCAGGTCGGGGGCCAGCCGGGAGAAGGTGGAGCGGTCCACCTCCAGGGTCCGCAGGTCACGGGCGTTGACGCCGATCACGCGGGCCCCGGCGTCCAGGGCCCGCTCGACCTCCTCCTCGTCGTGCACCTCGACCAGCGGGGTCAGTCCGATGGACTCGGCGCGCTCGACCAGGGAGACCAAGGCGGGCTGCTCCAGGGCGGCGACGATCAGCAGCGCGAGGTCGGCGCCGTGCGCCCGGGCCTCCCACAGCTGGTAGGCGGTGACGATGAAGTCCTTGCGCAGGACGGGGATGTCCACCCGGGCGCGCACCGCGTCGAGGTCGGCCAGCGAGCCGCCGAACCGGCGCTCCTCGGTGAGGACCGAGATGACGGCCGCGCCGCCCGCCTCGTAGTCGGCGGCCAGCCCGGCCGGGTCCGCGATGGCCGCGAGGGCTCCCTTGGACGGGCTGGACCGCTTGACCTCACAGATCACGCGCACACCGTCGCCGCGCAGGGCGGCCACCCCGTCGAGGGGGGCGGGGGCGCGCTCGGCGGCCTCCTTCAGCTCGTCGAGCCCGACCCGCTCCTGACGCACGGCGAGGTCGGCACGGACCCCGTCGATGATCTCGTCGAGCACACTCATGCGAGTGGCTCCTTTCTGTAGCGGTTCCTGTCGCGGCGCCCCGCCACCGGTTCCGGGCGCCTGAACCGCGCGCCGGGCGGTCGCCCCCGGGGGCCGACGACGGGCGTCGGTTCGTCCGCGCGCACGGTCGAACACGCCGATGGTATCGGCCGGCGGGGATCGACACCGCATCCGCCCCGGGTCGGTCCGCCCCTCGGACGGCCGGCGCGGCGGCGCGGGAACGGTCCGCCGACCCGGGCCGGTCGGGGCCCCCGCTCACGGGGCGAGGAAGGCCCCGACCGGCAGGTTCCGCAGCACGGTGAAGACGGTGAGCGCCAGGGCCCCGGCGAGCGCGATCCGGACGGCCGGTGCCGGGCGCCGGGACAGCGCACGGGGGTTCCGTCGGGGATCGCCCCGGGAACGACCGCCCCGCCCCCCTGCCCGGAGGCGACGGCGGACCGTTCGGGCCGACACGGCGAGGGGCACCGCGAGCACCAGGAGGGACACCGGCGCGTTGGCCCGCAGGGCGGCGGGCAGGTCACCGCGGGTCAGGGCGTGACCGGCGCGCAACCCGCCGCAGCCCGGGCACAGCAGGCCGAAGGCGGCGTGCACCGGGCAGGGCGGGTACCGGCCGGGAATCCCCGGGTCCACCGCGGCCAGGAACAGCAGGGCGCCGAGGCCGAGCAGCGCGGCGACGGGTACGGCGAGCCGGGCCGTGCGGTCACGGGACGGCGGGCGGGGCGATCCGCGGGACGGCGGGGGAACCGGAGTCGTCGACCCGGGGCCGGACATCGGGGGTCCCGCCGTCCGACGGGGTCGGGAACGCCGCGGCGCGCCACGCCCGGGGCCCCGTCCCCGGCGCGGCGGCTCCGACGGGGGCCTGGACGGGGCGGACACGGTCCCGAGTCTGCCGCCCGGACCCCGGATCGGCGCGGCGACGGGACGGCGGAGGCGGCCGTTCGGACCTCCGGGACCGCCCGAACAGCGGTGCGGAAACGCCTCACCGGGCCGGCGGGGGAAGCCGGCCCGGCGGATGCGGGAGGGCGGATGCGGGAGGGGGATGCCGGCCGGACCGGCGACCGGATCAGACCGCGGCGCCGCGCGAGTCGGCGGCCTCGGCCGGCGCGCTCTCGCGCGGGCCGGGCACGGAGGCGTTGCCCGGGGCGGGACGCTGCGGGGCGGGCTCCGCGCCCAGGCCCATGGAACGCATCACCAGCGCGGCCACTCCGCCCAGCGCCACGACCACGACGCTCGCGAGCACCAGCCACGGCTGGGCCATCACGGTGAAGACGCCGCCCAGACAGAAACCGATGAGAGCGATGGTGACGCCGGTCCAGGCCGCCGGGGAATTGCCGTGGCCGTGGCTGTTGGCCGCCATGAATGACTCCTTGGTGACGGTGGGGACACGCGGCGGGGGCATCGGGGCACCATCCGCGGACATTTCCGGAGCCATTCTGACAGGTGGGCGCGGCCCGACCGCACCCGCCTCCCCCGTCGTGACGAGGGTCGGGGGTTCAGCCGGTGGGGTCCTCGCCCCGGTCCATGGCCTTCCACATCTCCTCCGGGCGCTCCGGGTCCGCCGGACGCGCGGCACGTCGGGAACCACCCCGGCCGGGGCGCCCACCAGCGCGAAGACCGTTCGGGCCGGTCCGCTCGTAGCGGCCGGACATGGCCGGCCAGACCGCGCCGTACCGCAGGGCCAGAAGCCCCGCGAGGACGAGGGCGAGTCCACCGATCGCGGACACCCAGGGCCAGGGGGTGTGGTCGACACCACTGAGCGGCGCCTGCGTGAGGCCGGTCACCTCGGCCGCGGCGGCGTGCAGCGCGGAGGTGTCCCGGGCACCGGCGACGGCGGAGGCGACCGCCCCCGCGCCCGCCAGCAGGAGCACACCGGAGACGATCCGGCGGCCGGTGCGGCGCACCGCGAACACCGCCACCAGGGAGGCGAGTCCGACCAGGGCCAGGGCGCTGGGCAGTCCGGAGACCTCCCCACCGGTGACCGTGACCGGAAGGGTGCCACCGGCGGCACCGGAGGCGAGGGCCTCGGCCCAGCGCTGCCCGGAGGCGATCAGGACGACGGTCGCCCCCAGTGCGCCGGCCGCCAGGGTGAGCGGCAGGGCCCGGCGCGCGGCGCGACCGGGCCGGTAGGAGGCGTCGGGCTCCGGGGACGGTTCCGGGGAAGGGCTCGTCCCGACCGGGTCGGCCCCCTCGGGGCCCCTGTCCCCACCGGTCGGGGTGGTGCCCTCCTCCCGGGGTCCGGGTACCGGTCGGTCCGCGCCGTCATCGGTGACGCCGGCGCGGTCGGGGCCGTCCTCGGGGGACGGCGGGCGGCGGGTGGGGTCGTTCACTCCTCCACGCTACCGCGCAGGCGTTCGGCGGTCCCGATGGCCCGGAGCACCGCGGCGGCCTTGTTCCGGCACTCGGTGTCCTCGGCCACCGGGTCGGAGTCGGCCACCACACCGGCCCCCGCCTGGACGTAGGCCGTGCCGTCGCGCAGCACGGCGGTGCGGATGGCGATGGCCGTGTCGGCGTCACCGGCGAAGTCGAGATAACCGACACACCCGCCGTAGACCCCCCGGCGGGTGGGCTCCAGCTCCTCGATGATCCGCAGGGCCCGGGGCTTGGGAGCCCCCGAGAGGGTGCCCGCGGGGAAGCAGGCGGTGAGGGCGTCGAAGGCGGTGCGTCCCTCGGCCAGCCGACCGGTCACGGTGGAGACGATGTGCATCACATGGCTGTATCGCTCGACGGACATGAAGTCCACCACCTCGACGGTGCCGGGGGCACTGACCCGGCCCAGGTCGTTGCGACCGAGGTCGACCAGCATCAGGTGCTCGGCACGCTCCTTGGGGTCGGCCAACAGTTCCTCGGCGAGGGCGGTGTCCCGGACGGGATCGGGGTCGCGGGGGCGGGTGCCGGCGAGGGGGTGCAGCATCGCCCTGCCGCCCTCCACCTTGACCAGGGCCTCGGGACTGGACCCGACGATGTCGAACCCGCCGGGCGGCGCGGCGGGGATGCCCGTCGTGTCCGGGACGGTGCCGGCGGGCCGGGCGTCGGTCGCGAAGGCGTCGGAGTCCTCGCCGGGCAGCCGCAGCAGGTACATGTAGGGACTCGGATTGGTGGCCCGCAGCACCCGGTAGACGTCCAGGGCGCTCGCCGAACACGGCGTCTCGAAGCGCTGGGAGGGCACCACCTGGAAGGCGTCCCCGGCCCGGATGTGCTCCTTGACCACCTCCACGGCCTCCCGGTACGCCTCCCCGCCCCAGCGGGCGGCGAACTCCGGCACCCGGGAGGGCGGCAGCGGCTGCGCCGGGGAGGGGGCGGGCCGGGCCAGGTCCGCGGTCATCGCGTCGAGCCGCGCCACCGCGTCCGCCCACGCCTCGTCGACCCCGGTGGCCAGGTCGTTGTGGTTGATGGCGTTGGCGATGAGCAGCACCGTGCCGTCGCGGTGGTCCAGGACCGCCAGGTCGGAGGCGAGCAGCATGGTCAGCTCGGGCAGGCCGAGGTCGTCCTCTGCGTGCTCCCCGATCCGTTCCAGCCGGCGGACCGCGTCCCAACCGATGTAGCCGACCATGCCCCCGGTGAACGGCGGAAGGGCCGGGTCACGGGGGGTGTGCAGCACCTCGACGGTGGCGCGCAGCACCTCCAGCGGGTCACCGTCCAGCGGGACACCGGCCGGCGGGGCGCCCAACCAGTGGGCCCGGCCGTCCCGGACGGTGAGGGCGGCGGAGCTGCGGACACCGATGAAGGAGTAGCGCGACCAGGTCCGGCCGTTCTCGGCGGACTCCAGCAGAAAGGTGCCCGGGCGGCCGGCGGCGAGCTTGCGGTAGAGCGCGATGGGGGTGTCCCCGTCCGCGAGCAGGCGCCGGGTCACCGGGATGACCCGCCGGTCCTTCGCGCGGACCCGGAAGGTGTCGAGGTCGTCGGTGGTCATGGCGGGTGAGCCTACTGTGCCGGGGAGTGGTCGGACGCCGGGGCGACGGGCAGCGGACGGGCGTCGAAACAGGTGCGGTCGCCGGTGTGGCAGGCCGCGCCCACCTGGTCCACGCGCACCAGCAGGGTGTCGCCGTCGCAGTCGAGGGCCACCGAGCGGACGTGCTGGACGTGACCGGAGGTGTCGCCCTTGACCCAGTACTCGCCCCGGCTGCGGCTCCAGTAGGTGCAGCGGCCGGTGGTGAGGGTGCGGTGCAGCGCCTCGTCGTCCATCCACCCGAGCATCAGCACCTCACCGGTGTCGTACTGCTGGGCGATGGCCGGGACCAGCCCGTCGGGGGTGCGCCTGAGCAGCGCGGCGACGGCCGGGTCGAGGGCGGAGGCGGCTCCGGGGCCGGGGCTCGGAAGGGGTTCGCTGACGGACACCGTCCCATTGTGCCGGGTGCGCCGGGTGGGTTCGCGGACCGTCCGGCGGACGGGACGGCGACTTCCCCGCGATGGGGACGGTCCGCGACGGGGACGGCGGGGTGAAACCGGGGCGCGCGGGCGGGGATCCGCGTTCCGGACGGCCTGAGCCGTACTCTTGGTGGCATGTCCACTCATGCCAAGCGTGAACGTCTTCTGCTCGCCGAACTGCTGGAGAACTCGGGCCCGGACGCCCCCACCTTGTGCGAGGGCTGGACCACCCGGGACCTGGTCGCCCACCTCGTGGTCCGTGAGCGCCGCCCGGACGCGGCAGGCGGGATGATCATCCGTCCGCTCGCCGGTCGACTGGAGCGGGTGCGGAACGAGTTCGCCGAGAAGCCGTACGAGGAACTGGTGCAGATGTTCCGGGAGGGGCCGGGCAAATGGTCGCCCTTCGGCCTCAAGCCGGTGGACGAGGCCTCCAACACGGTGGAGTTCTACGTCCACGGCGAGGATGTGCGTCGAGCCCAACCCGACTGGACCCCCCGCGAGTTGGACTCGGTGTTCCAGGACGTCCTGTGGCGGCGGCTGGAGACCGCGGCCCGGATCATGGGGCGTCGCTGCACCGTCGGCCTGGTGCTGCGCCGACCCAACGGTCAGACGGTGGTGGCCCGTCGGGGCGCGCCGGTGGTGACCGTGACCGCCGAGCCGGGCGAGTTGCACCTCTTCGCCTCGGGGCGGCAGGCCGCCGCCCGGGTGGAGTTGGACGGTGACGCCGACGCGATCGCACGCCTGAACGGCAGCCGGTTGGGTCTGACCTGACGCGAGGGGCGGCGACCGGTGCCGGCCGCGCGGCCGGCAC
>NZ_JAJUWS010000075.1 GCF_021390475.1 Streptomyces sp. ST2-7A | reverse complement strand
AGGGGCACGATCCTATGAACGACCCCGACCCCGGGGGGCCGACGGCTTTCCGCGGCGCGGTGGCCGCGTTGGAGGCCGCCCGACCGCGGCGGGAGGTGCGACTCTCCACGATGCCGCCGCCGCGGCGACCCGGGATTCCGCCTTCATCCGCGCCTGCCGCGGGGAACCCGTGCCGCACACCCCCGTGTGGTTCATGCGCCAGGCGGGCCGCTCCCTCCCGGAGTACCGCAAGGCGCGGGAGGGCATCGCGATGCTCGACTCCTGCATGCGTCCCGACCTCGTCACCGAGATCACCCTCCAGCCGGTGCGCCGACACGGTGTGGACGCCGCCATCTACTTCAGCGACATCGTCGTCCCGCTCAAGGCCATCGGCCTGGACCTCGACATCCGTCCCGGTGTCGGCCCGGTCGTCGAGAACCCCGTGCGCTCGCGCGCCGACCTCGAGCGGCTCCGCCCGTTGGAGCCCGGCGACGTCGACTACGTCACCGAGGCCGTGCGGATGCTGACCGCCGAGCTCGGCGCCACCCCGCTGATCGGCTTCGCCGGCGCCCCCTTCACCCTCGCCAGCTACCTCGTCGAGGGCGGACCCTCCCGCAACCACGAGCACACCAAGGCCCTCATGTACGGGGACCCCGGGCTCTGGGCCGACCTGCTGGACCGCCTCGCCGACATCACCGCCGCCTTCCTGCGCGTGCAGATCGAGGCCGGCGCCTCCGCCGTGCAGCTCTTCGACTCCTGGGTCGGCGCGCTCTCCCCGCGCGACTACCGCGAGCGCGTGATGCCCGCCTCGGTCAAGGTCTTCGACGCGGTCGCCGGATACGGCGTGCCGCGCATCCACTTCGGTGTCGGGACCGGGGAGCTCCTGCGCGACCTCGGTGAGGCCGGCGCCGACGTGGTGGGCGTCGACTGGCGGGTGCCGCTGGACGAGGCGGCCCGCCGTACCGGGGGCACCAAGCCGCTGCAGGGCAACCTCGACCCGGCGGTGCTCTTCGCCCCCCGCGCGGCGGTGGAGGAACAGACCGACCGGGTCCTGGAGACCGCCCGCGACCTGCCCGGCCACATCTTCAACCTCGGCCACGGCGTGCTGCCGGACACCGACCCCGAGGCGCTCACCCGCCTGGTGGAGCACGTCCACCGGCGCACCGCGCGTTGAGCGCCGGCCCGGTGGCCGTCGGGTGACGGCGATCGGCCGAGCGGATCCGCACGGGATCCCCTCGGCCGATCGCCGTCCCGTCCCGGGGCCGGGGCGCTCAGGAGGACGAACGGTCCGACGGTGTCGAACCGCCGTCCCCGCCGTCACCGTCCCCGGGGGTGTCGGTCCCGGCGTCGGCCGAACCGATCGTGTCCCCGGTGCGCGCGGCGTCCCCGCCATCGGCGGAACGCTCCGCCGGGCTCGGGGTCGCGACGGCCACCGGGGGAGCGGTGGGCGGCGGAGGCACCCGCACGGTGGGCTCCGGGGCGGGCCCCCGCCGGGCGCCGCCCGGGTACCGGGAACGCAGCAGTCGCCATCCGAACCACAGCAGCAGCACGGTCACCACGAACGGGAGCGCCGCCCCGATCACCGCCGCGATCCAGCCGAGGGTCAGCAGGAACGCGTCCCAGCCGTTGCCCAGCGCCCCGAGCGGGGACGGCACGCCCGGCTCCTCTTCCTCCTCCATCTCCTCGGAGTCGGGCTCCCGCAGCTCCACCGTGATGGTGCCCATGCCGGTGCGCTCCCGCAGCGAGGAGTAACGCGCCTTCAAGGCCTCCAACTCCGCCTGCCGGGTCGACAGTTCGGATTCCAGTCGCACCACGTCCGCCAGTGACTCGGCCTCCTCCATCAGCCCCCGCACCCGGGCCACGCTCTCCTCCTGGGTGGCGATCCGCGCGGCCACGTCCACCACCTGGCCGGTGACGTCCTCGGTGGAGACCTCCCGCTCCCGCACCTCGCCCAGTTCGGAGAGGCGCACCAGCACCTCGTCGTACCGCTCCGGCGGCACCCGCAGGGTCAGCCGGGAGCGCTGCCGACCCTCCCGGTCCCGGTCGCTCCACTCCGAGGAGACGAAGCCGCCCGCCCGCTCCGCCACCCCGATCGCGTCCGCCCAGGCGTCGATCACGTCGTCGGTCAGCACGACCAGTTGCGCCGTGCGGATCAGATGGGTGCCGCGCGCCTCCGGCGGCACCGGAGCGGTGCCGGTGTCATCGGGCTCGCCGGGCTCAACGGCCCCGTCGTCGCTCGCCTCGTCGGCCCCCGGCTGCTCCGCTTCCCGCTCCGGGGCCGGCGCGGAGCCGGCACCGTCTCCCTCGTCGGGGAGGTGCTCGGGGAACTCCTCCGCCGACTCCTCGACCGCCGAGGGGGCGGAGCCGGAGGAGTCCCCGGCCGGCCCGCCGCACCCCGCCACCGCCAGCACGACCGCCGCCGCCACGGCCGCCCACCACCGGCGGTGACCGGCCGCCGAGCCCGGACCCCGCCGTCCCGCACGCGGGTCCGGCTCCCGCGCCTCCTCCACCGATCCGTGTCGCACGACCATCGACGGCCCCCTTCGTCCCGTTCCCTCCCCGGATCGCGCCATCGGCGCGACCGCCCGACCCTGCCCCGGGCCGGTGCCGTCGATGGGACGGACGCGACTCCCGGTGGGTTGCGGAAAAGGGGCCCGGGGCCGGTACCGGAGCCATCACGTTCCGGACTCGGCCCGGTGTCGGACCCGCCCGGGCGATCTGAAAGAGTGAGGACATGCACGCGATCGTCATCGGCGGCGGCGTCTCCGGCCTGGCCGCCGCGCATCGGCTGACGGAGGAGGGCGTGCGGGTCACGCTCCTCGAGGCCTCGAACCGTCTCGGCGGCAAGCTCCTCTCCGGGGAGCTCGCCGGGGTCCGCACCGACCTGGGGGCGGAGTCGATGCTGGCGCGCAGACCCGAGGGCGTGGACCTGGCCCGGGCCGTCGGTCTGGGCGACGCGCTCCAACCGCCCGCCGTGGCCACGGCCTCCATCTGGACCCGTGACGCGCTGCGCCCGATGCCGCGCGGTCACCTGATGGGCATCCCCGCCCGGGCCGAGGACCTCGCCGGGGTCCTCTCCGACGAGGGCGTCGGGCGCGCCCGCCGCGACGCCGACCTGCCGGGCCCGCTCCTGCCGGACGAGGGGGACGACGGGAACGCCGGGAACCACGACGACCACGGAACCGCCGGCGACATCGCCATCGGCCGACTCGTCGCCGACCGGATGGGCGACGAGGTCGTCGACCGGCTCGTCGAACCCCTTCTCGGCGGCGTCTACGCCGGCGACGCCCGCGCCATCTCGCTGCGCGCCGCCCTGCCCGGCCTGTACGAGGCGGCCCGCACCGCCCCCACCCTCGCCGACGCGGTCCGCGCCGCCATGGCGGCCGGCGCTCCCCGTCCCGCCGGCACCCCGCCGCCCGCGCCCTTCACCGGCCTGGACGGCGGCATGGGAACCCTGCCCGGCGCGATCGCCGACGCGTGCCGGGCCGCCGGCGCGGAGATCCGCACCGACGCCCCGGTGCGCTCCCTGCGGCGCATGCCCACCGGCTGGGTGGTGACCGTCGGGCCCGACGCCGACACGGCGGAGGAACTGGCGGCCGACGCCGTGGTCCTGGCGGTGCCCGCCGGCCCCGCCGCCCGTCTGCTCGCCGACCACGCCCCGGCCGCCGCGCGGGAACTGGATGGCATCGGGTACGCCTCCATGGCCCTGATCACCGTGGCGCTGCGCCGCTCCGACCTCGACCGCCCGCTGCCCGGCAGCGGCTTCCTCGTCCCCGCCGTCGACGGCCGCTTCATCAAGGCGTCCACCTTCTCCAGCGGCAAGTGGGAGTGGGCCGGCCGGGACCCGGAGCTGTACCTGCTGCGGGCCTCGGTCGGCCGTCACGGGGACCCGACCGCCGTCGCGATGGACGACGCCGACCTCGTGAAGGGCGCCCTCGCCGACCTCCGCGAGGCCGTCGGCCTCACCGCCGCGCCGGTGGCCTCCGTCGTCACCCGCTGGATCGACGGTCTGCCGCAGTACACCCCCGGTCACGCCGAGCGGATCGGGCGGGTCCGCCGTGCCGTCGCCGTCCTCCCCGGCCTACGGGTGTGCGGCGCCGCCCATGACGGCGTCGGCATCCCCGCCTGTATCGCCGACGCCCGGGCCGCCGTCGCGGACCTGCGGCGCGCCGTCCCGGCGCACCCCACCGACCTCCGGCCCCGGCCGGGCCGGCCCACCCCGAACGACACGGGAGAATGACCGCATGAGCACTGCCGAGACCGACAGGACCCCCAACGCGGGGAAGAAGGCCAGGGACCTCAACGAGGTCATCCGTTACACCGCCTGGTCGGTGTTCCGCCTCCGCGACGTACTGTCGGAGGACCGCTCCGGCCTCGCCGAGGAGGTCGACGAGCTGTTCGAGCAGCTCGCCGCCAAGGACGTCGTCGTGCGCGGCACCTACGATGTCTCCGGACTGCGTGCCGACGCCGACGTGATGGTCTGGTGGCACGCCGAGACCTCCGACGCGCTGCAGGAGGCCTACAACCTCTTCCGCCGCACCCGCTTCGGCCGCACCCTCGACCCGGTGTGGTCCAACATGGCGCTGCACCGCCCGGCGGAGTTCAACAAGGCCCACGTCCCGGCCTTCCTCGCCGACGAGCGGGCCCGCGACTACATCAGCGTCTACCCCTTCGTCCGCTCCTACGAGTGGTATCTGCTGCCCGATGAGGAGCGGCGGACGCTGCTCTCCGAGCACGGGAAGATGGCGCGCGGCTACCCGGACGTGCGGGCCAACACCGTCGCCTCCTTCTCGCTGGGCGACTACGAGTGGATCCTCGCCTTCGAGGCCGACGAGCTGCACCGCATCGTCGACCTCATGCGCCACCTGCGCGCCTCCGGCGCCCGCCGGCACGTCCGGGAGGAGATCCCCTTCTACACCGGTCGCCGCCGTTCGGTCTCCGAGCTGGTCGCCGGCCTGGCCTGAGCCCCTCTCACCGGGTGGGGTGGCGTGCCGGCCGGGGACCGCCGGGGGCGGACCGTCAGCCGATGAGCGGCACGAACCCCGTGACCCCCGACCCGCCCGGGAGCACGCCCCGGAGGGACAGCGCGCCCTCCGTGAGCCCGTCGTCGAGCAGCATGCCCAACCCCGTGAGGGGTGACCCGCCGAAGCCGGGGGCGCGCGGTTCCCGGGTGGGCACCGCGACGTCGTCGCCCTCGACCGGTGCCGTCTCCCCGCCGGCCGACCGGAACGGCTGGGGTTCCGCCCGTCCGGCGCACACGGTGTCGCCCGCCGGCGCCGCGCCGTCCAGCAGATACGCGCGCACCAGGGCGTCAGCGCAGGCGTTGCCCCCCGTCACCCCGTGGTTCCCGGCGCCCTCCTCGGTGACCAGCACCGAGCCCGGCAGCCGGCGCGCCAGTTCCGGCGCACCCCGATAGGGGGTCGCGGCGTCCCGCTCGGCCTGCAACAACAGGACCGGCGGCAGCGCGCCCGGCGCCGTGCCCACCTCCACCGGGCGTACCCGCGGGCCCGCCCAGTGCCGGCAGGGCAGATTCAGCCAGGCGTTCTCCCAGGTCTCGAACGGCGCCCGACGGGCCATCAGCGAGTGGTCCGCGTCCCAGCGCTCCCACGACCGGGGCCAGGGGGCGTCGGAACACTCCACCGTGGTGTAGACGGCGTTGTAGTTCTCCCGCCGGACCATCCCCGCCGGGTCGGTGCCGGGGCGCGAGGCGCGCAGCACCGGTTCCGGGTCCCCGGCGGCGAACGCGGCCAGGGCCGCCGCCGCGCCCGGCCAGGCCGCGTCGGCGTAGGCCACCGACAGGTACGCCTCGTGCACCTCCTTGGACCCGACCACACCCTCCAGCGGCTCGGCGTCCACCGCGTCCCGCAACGCGTCGAAGGCGCGCTGCACGTCCTTCGCCGTCTCCCCGAGACCGTGGACGTCGTGGTGGCGGGCGACCCATTCCTTCCAGTCCGACCAACGATGCTCGAAGGCGAGGGACTGCAGGAGGTTGTTGTCGTACCAGATCATCGCGGGATCGGGATCGACGACGCTGTCCAGCACCATCCGTCCCACCGCTTCGGGGAAGAACGTGGCGTGGACCGCGCCGATGTAGGTGCCGTAGGAGGCGCCCAGGTAGTTCAGCCGCTCCTCGCCGAGGGCTGCCCGCAGCACGTACAGGTCCCGGGCGTTGTTCGGGGTGGTGTGCGCGCCGGCCCACTCGCCCCGGTTGGCCGGGCAGCCGGCCGCGTACTCCGCCGCCCGCCGGTCCATCTCCCGCTTGAACTCCGGGGAGGGCGCCCGGGGGGCCACCCCCGGGCCCCGGCCGAACTTCTCCGGGTCCGTGCAGGAGACCGGTGCCGAGGGGCCCACGCCCCGGGGCGCGTAACCCACCATGTCGTAACCGGTGTTCAGGTCCCGCCACACGGGGGCGGCCAACCGCAGCGGGTACAGGGGGAAGGCCATGCCGTCACCGCCCGGCCCGCCGGGGTTGTACAGCAGGGCGCCGCGCCGATCATCCGCCGGTCCGCTCGCCGGCAGCCGACTGAGGTGCAGGTCCAGGGAATCCCCCGAGGGGTCGGCGTAGTCGACGGGAACGGCCACCGTCCCGCACTCCACCGGCTCGGGCAGACGTGTGGCGGGATGGCAGGGGCCCCACGCGACGCCGGCGCGCTCCGCGCGATCGGCGGCGAGTCGGGCCCCCGCGGCCTCGGCCGGGGAGTCGGGGGCGATGGTTCCCGACGGTCGGTCGCCACCCGTGCCGGGCCCGCCGGCCGCGCCGGCGGGGGTGCCGGCCGTGCCGGCGAGCAGGGCCACGGCGATGCCGGCCGCCGTCGCGATCCCCGTCCGCCGTACCCGCCGGGTTCGCCGTGCCCGTGCGGGCCGTTCGGAGCGTTCCGCCGGTCCGTTCCGTCGTGCCTCGACGCCCTGCGTCACGCCCGTTCCCTCCGCCGTGCCGATCGGAGGGCAGATCCTTCCGCCGGCACGGGCCGCCCCGGCGCCGCCGCGCCGCCCTGTTCGGGCCGATCCCCCGAATGAGCGACCCGTCCCCGGTTGGCGGGTTTATAGGAGTATGGTTTTGTAAAACATGCCCCTATAAAAGAGGTGAGAGTGGAGAAGCCTTCCGAGGTGTTCGACCGGGATCGGGAGTGGTCGGCTCTCGTGCGGTTCGCGACGGACGACCGGCCCGGAGCCACCCTCGGAGTCGTCTCCGGACGCCGGCGGCAAGGGAAGACCTTCTTGCTCGACGCCCTGTGCCGGGCCTCGGACGGCTTCTATTTCGGTGCCACCGAAGCCACCGACACCGAGTCCCTGCGCCGTGTCGGACGGGCCCTCACCGAGTACGCCGCACCCGCCACCCCCTACCACTTCCCCGATTGGGTCGAGGTCGTCGACGCCCTCCTCGCGCTGGGGGAGGAGCGTCCGGTCACCGTGGTCATCGACGAGTTCCCCTACCTCGCCAAGGCGAACCCGGAGCTCCCTTCCATCATCCAACAGGCGTTCGGGCCGCTCCGGGACCGGCGAACGCGTTCGCGCACCCGTCTCCTGTTGTGCGGATCGGCCATGTCCTTCATGGGACGACTGCTGGGTGGCGGCGCCCCGTTGCGGGGGCGAGCGGGGTTGGAGTTGGTGATCCGGCCCCTCGACCATCGGGCGGCGGCGGAATTCTGGGGTCTCGCCGACCCACGGCTCGCCCTCGCGGTCAACGCAGTGGTGGGAGGCACTCCCGCCTATCGTAACGAGTTCGTGCGCGGTGACACCCCTCGTGGCCCCGAGGACTTCGACGCCTGGGTGGTGCGCACGGTGCTCAACCCGGAGACGCCGCTCTTCCGTGAGCCCCGGTACCTCCTCACCGAGGAGCCCGACATAAGGGACCCGGCACTCTACCTGGCGGTGCTGTCGGCGGTGGCGGAGGGGAACGCCACCCGGGGCGGTATGGCCGGATACCTGGAACGCAGGGCGGCCGACATCGCCCACCCCATCAACGTCCTGGAGGACGCCGGCCTGTTGCGTCGGGAGATCGACGCCTTCCGGGACAACCGCAGCACCTACCGGATCGCCGAACCCCTCATCGGCTTCCACCAGGTCGTCATGCGTCCGGTATGGGACCAATTGGAACGCCCGGGCGCGGCGGAGCGGGTCTGGCGCGCGAGTCGACGACGGTTCGTGAGCAACGTTCTCGGGCCGCGTTTCGAACAGGTCTGTCGTGAATGGACCCTCCACCACGCGGACCCGGAACTGCTCGGCGGTCTTCCCTCCCGGGTGACCCACGGAGCCGTGAACGATACGACCGAGCGCGTCTCCCGCGAAGTGGACGTGGCGGTCCCCGGGCTTCCCGACGGCAACCGGCTCCGTCTGCTCGCCATCGGCGAGGCGAAGTGGAACGAACCCATGGGCATGGGGCACCTCGCCCGGCTGGAGAGGACCCGCGAACTGATCGAGCGCGGCGGTCGGTACGACACCTCGGGGACCCGCCTGCTCTGCTTCGGCGGCGCCGGGTTCGCCGACGGGTTGCGCGAGCGCGCCGCGCGACCGGGTTCGGACGTGGTTCTGATCGGACCGGAGGACCTGTACGGGACGGGTTGACCGGAAGTCCTCCGCCCCGCTTCCCGCCCGGGCGGCTCCCGGCCCCGAAGCGTGCCCCCTCACAACGGTGCGGTGCCCCGGAGCCACCGGTCTTCCGACCGGACGAAGGCTCCGCCCGTCCTCCGCGGGGAGGTGACACGAACCCCCTGTGGCAACCTCCTTGCCCCTCTGTGTCATGCCGGGGATACTCCGTGCTCCGTCGTCGGGGCCCTCGTCCGCCGCCCCGGCCCGCCGTGCGCGGCCCCCGGGGGGCGGGGCCGAGGGGGTGAGCGGGACGTTCCGGGTGGGCAGGAGTCCGGTAGCGTGCGAGGGCGACGGGCCCGTCGGTCATCGGGCCCGGTGGGAACGGCGCGGAGGTGGCTCGTGTTCGAGGACTTCCTCTCCCGGTTGGACGGCCGACGACGACTCTCGTTGACCGTCGTGCCCGACGAGGAGCCACGCCACGGCGACGCGCGTGAATACGTCATCGCCGCCCATGAGTTCGGCTACCGCGTCACCTCTCATCGGGTGGCCCCCAGTGGCGCCTTCCGGCTGGACCTGGTGCGCGACGACCACCCCGCCGCCCGCGAACGGGCCGGGCGCGCCGCCGACCGGTTCCGTGACGGTTGTTCCTGGCTTCCCGCACCCCCCGACCCCACCGGGTACGCGGTGCATCCCCTCCGGGCGGGGGAGGCGCTGATGGTGCTGTACGAGCACCACCGGTGGTCGCCGCGCGCCCGACGTGCCACGGCCCTCGGTGTCACCCTCTTCTTCCTGGCGGCCGCCGTCTGGTGCGCCCTGGACGCGGTGTGGTTCCCCTGGTTGAGCACGGCCTTGCTGATTCCCCCGGCGCTGAGCGCCCACTGGTACCTGCACGGGGAACGTCGGGTCGAGGGGCCCGCGCGGGAGGAGGCGGCCGTGCTGCGCGACTACGAGGAGCAGTGGAGTCGCGGCGAGGGCGCCACCCCCGCCGGGGGCACCCCCGCGTCCGACCCGGCTCGTCGGAAGCCCGCCGCCGTTGCCCCGCCCCGCCATCGGCCCCGTCGCATCCCCGCCGACCGGTCGCCGGGTCCGCGGCGCCGAGGGCCGGGGCCCCGGTGACGGGCGTCGGGCGTCGGGCGTCGGGTGCCGGTCCGACAGCGGTCTCCCGTTGTCCGTCCGGGCCGGGAGACGCGTCCGCTCACGGTGCCCGCCCGGCAACCCGCCCCGTCGCGTCCGTCACTTCCCCCGTTATGTTTTTCGCGGTCCTGCAACGGGACCGCTGGCCTCCGGGCCCGGCATGACTGTGTCCCCCTGTCGAAGGCATGACCCGGGGGGTGGTGTCACCGGGCCCGGGGGTGTTCGTCGGAGA
>NZ_JAJUWS010000074.1 GCF_021390475.1 Streptomyces sp. ST2-7A | reverse complement strand
CGTTTTCACCTCCCGGACGAAGGGAGCCCGGGAGGTGAAAACGCGGGACGTGGGGTGTGGGGACGTGGGGTGTGGGGGTGTCGGACGGTCGGGCATCGGGATGCGGTTCAGCGCAGGTCGGGTGGGAGCAGTCGGGCGAGGGTGCGCACGGCCCGGTACTGGAGCGTCTTGATGGCGCCCTCGTTCTTCCCCATCACCTTGGCGGTCTCGGCGACCGAGAGGCCGCTGAGGAAACGCAGACTGACGCACTCCTGCTGCTGGGGGTTGAGCCGGCGCACCGCTTCGAGCAGGGCGGCGTTCGAGAGGCGCTCCAGCACCGAGTCCTCGGGGCTGCGCACCATCTCGTCGGGGTCGAGCATCTCCCCGGTGGTCACCTCGAGGCGGGTACGGCTGGACTTGTAGTGGTCGGCGACCAGATTGCGGGCGATGGTCACCAGCCAGGCGCCGAAGTCCCGTCCCTGCCAGGTGAAGGTGCCGATCCGGCGCAGGGCGCGCAGAAAGGTCTCACTGGTCAGGTCCTCGGCGGTGGCGCGGTTGTTCACGCGGTAGTAGATGAAGCGGTGGACGGTGTCCGCGTAGTGGTCGTACAGCAGGCCGAAGGCCTCACCCTCCCCTGCCTGGGCGCGCTCCACCAGATCCATGGTGCAGACGGTTCCGCCGTCGGCGGTCGGACGACGGGCGGCGGGGACGGTGGGGGCGCCGCCGCGTCCGCCGCCGGCGCGGCCGGTGGATCGACCGCGCGCGGGGGCGTCCTCGGCCAGCGCGTAGGCGGGACCGGCGAGGACGGGATCGGGTCGCGCGACCGCGGCCAGGGCGTGCAGGTGGGGGGCGACCGCCGTGCGCAGTGCGGCCAGGCCCGAGGCGTCAGCCCGGACGTGTGGGTACACGGGACTCCCAGAAGCAGAGCGTTCGAACACGTGCAGTACGGGAACCGGAACCCGTCACCTGGTGGGCGGACGGGGCCGGGTGCGTCCGAGGAGAATAACCCTTCGTGCCGGATGTGCTACGCCGGGTTGCGAAAGTCGCCGTTTGCGTTCGACTGTTTACGGTTTGGGGATGGCGCGCTAGGGGAAAGCCATGCCGAAATCGATCATTTGGCGATTGAAAGTGTCGTTTTGAAGACGGCAAACGACGGTCCGGCCGAACCGGCGCGGCGGGAGAGGGTTCCACCCCCGGACCCGGAGCGGGTGAAACGAGTGCTCCGGGGACCGTCCGGTCGCGTGTCCGGGGGAGACCGGGGAACCGTGCCCGGAACGAAACCGGCGATCACCGTGATCCGACCGTCCCGGGGGCATCGCCGGTGGCCCGGTGGGCCGGCGCCCACCGCGAACGTACGCGCGGTTACGGGGTCGTCGGGGGAGGGCCGGGAGGCGCGGGACGGTCGGGAACGCGCCGGGGGCGCGGGACGGTCGAGAAGACGGGGAGGTGTGGAAAGCGGGGGAAAGGGGGTCACCCGGTGGCGGATCAGCCCCGGCGGCGGCGGTTGGCCAGCGCGACGAACGCCCCGCCCGCGACGGCCCCGGCCCCGGCCACGGCGGGCACGCCGACCCGGACCGCCTTGCGACCGGTCCGGTAGTCCCGTTGCAACCACCCGTGCTCGCGCGCGTGCGCCCGCAGTCGGCCGTCCGGGTTGATCGCGTGCGGCCGGCCCACCAGGGAGAGCATCGGCAGGTCGTTGGCGGAGTCGCTGTAGGCCGCGCACCGGCTCAGGTCCAGGCCCTCGGCGCCGGCGAGCGCGCGCACGGCCACCGCCTTCGCCGGGCCGTGCAGGGGTTCGCCGACCAGACGGCCGGTGTAGACGCCGTCGATCGACTCGGTCACGGTGCCCAGTGCGCCGGTGAAGCCGAGCCGGCGGGCGATGATCCCGGCCATGTCCACCGGGGCGGCGGTCACCAGCCAGACCCGTTCGCCGGCCTCGAGGTGGGCCCCGGCCAGTGCCCGGGTACCCGGCCACATCCGCTTGATCAGGTATTCGTCGTAGATCTCCTCGCCGATCTCCATCAACTCGGAAACCCGGTGGCCGCGCACGATGGACAGGGCGTTGTCGCGGACGTCGGCCATGTGGCCGGCGTGCTCGGAGCCGACGGTCCGGAACCACAACTGCTGCCAGGCGAAGCGAGCCAGTTCCCGTTTGCGGAAGAACTTCCGCTTGTACAGGCCCCGCCCGAAGTGGAAGAGGGCGGCCCCCTGCATGACGGTGTTGTCCAGGTCGAAGAAGGCCGCGGCCCGCGGATCGAGGGGGATCCCGGGGGCGGCGAGCGGCGATCGGTCCGATGTCGCGGAGGACATGCGTCGAGCATAGTCGTCCCGGCACCCGGGGCGGGTTGCGCGGTGATGGCCCCCGGACCACCGTCGGGGTAACCCCGGGCGGCGACCGGCGGACGCGCGCCGGGGCGTGTGGGCGGGAGCGTGTGGCCGGGGACGGGCGCCGGGGGGTGGGTTGGCGGCACAATGAGCGGCATGCCCCCCCTCACGCATTCCTCCGGGCCCTCCCCCGATCCGTCCCCCGAGGATCCGTCCCCCGCCGCCGGAGCGCGGCCCGATCCGGCCTCCGCCGGTGTGCGCGGTGGACGGTCGTGGTTCTCCCGGTCGGTCGCCGGCCGTCGCCGGGCCGCTCCCGAGCGCCCGGCCGACCCGACGAGGCGGGCGTCACCCGCCGGTGGGGAACAACCGGACCGGCTGGTGACGCTGATCGGTAAGCCGGGATGCCATCTGTGCGACGACGCCCGGGTGGTGGTGGACGCCGTGTGCGCGGAACTCGGCGTGCGTTGGGAGGAGCGGGACATCACCCGCGAGCCCGAGCTGCACGAGGAGTACTGGGAGCAGATCCCGGTGGTGCTGATCAACGGGCGGCAGCACGACTTCTGGCGGGTCCGGGAGGACCGGCTGCGGGCCGCCCTCGGGGCACCGGGACGCTGAACCCGGGGTGGTGTCGGTCCGGTGCCGAACCGGTCGGGACCGCCCGGCCCGGGCCGGAGCCGGCTCGTACCCGGTCCGGACACCGATCGGGGATCGGGTCACGGGCGCGGTCCGGGTCGAACGGCTCCGGGGTCGGCGCCCGAAGTGGCTCAGGGGGTGATCCCGGGGCCGACCGAAAACAGCTTGTTCATCCGGATTCGCCGAGTGATCCGCGAGCGTTTTGTCAGAGAGTGTCCGTACTGGTCTCGTGTGTGAGGAGTGTCATTTCGTGACCTTGTCGGTGCATGTGGCACCGGTCACTTTGGCCGGGCAAAACGGACAGTATCTTTGTGCACGCGTTCACAAAGACATAGCCTGGCGGGGATGGAGCGGACCGGTTCGGGCCGGCCGCTCACCGCTTGGCCCGACCGGCAGGAGCATCGTGGCAACTGGCCGCCCCCATCGACCGGCGACCCGCAGCCGAGGGATCCCCGAGGCGACGGTGGCCCGGCTCCCCCTGTACCTGCGCGCCCTGACCGCGCTCTCCGAGCGGTCCGTTCCCACCGTCTCATCCGAGGAACTCGCCGGCGCGGCGGGGGTGAACTCCGCCAAGCTCCGCAAGGACTTCTCCTACCTCGGCAGCTACGGCACCCGCGGGGTCGGCTACGACGTCGAGTATCTCGTCTACCAGATCTCGCGCGAACTCGGGCTCACCCAGGACTGGCCGGTCGTCATCGTCGGCATCGGAAACCTGGGCGCGGCCCTGGCCAACTACGGCGGATTCGCCTCCCGCGGTTTCCGGGTCGCCGCCCTCATCGACGCAGACCCCGGCATGACCGGTCGGCCGGTCGCCGGTATCGCGGTCCAGCACGCCGACGAGCTGGAGACGATCATCGAGGAGAACGGGGTCTCCATCGGGGTGATCGCCACCCCGGCCGGCGCCGCCCAGCAGGTCTGCGACCGTCTCGTCGAGGCCGGTGTCACCTCCATCCTGAACTTCGCGCCCACCGTGCTCTCGGTGCCCGAGGGCGTGGACGTGCGCAAGGTGGACCTCTCCATCGAGCTGCAGATCCTCGCCTTCCACGAGCAGCGCAAGGCGGGTGAGGCGTCGCCGCCGGCCGCCCCGGCCTCGATCCCCTCCGGCCCCGGCGCCCCCGCCGGCGCCGTGGTGCGCGGTCGGGACGACTCCGACGTGCGGGCCGAGGCGCGCGCCGATCGGAACGGCGAGCCGGGCGACGACCTGCCGGCGGTGATGCCGGCATGAGTCTGCTCGTCGTCGGCCTGAGCCACCGCAGCGCCCCGGTCAGCGTCCTGGAACGGGCCGCCCTCGCCCCCGACACGCGGGGCGAGCTGCTGCGCGACACCCTCGGTACGGGCACCGCGATCGAGGCCGCCGTGCTGTCCACCTGCAACCGCATCGAGCTCTACGCGGACACGGACCGCTTCCACGAGGGCGTCGCCGACCTCACCGCCGTGCTGTCCCGGCACAGCGGGCTGTCCCCCGAGGAGCTCGCCGCCCACCTCTACACCCGGTGGGAGGACCGGGCCGTGCACCACCTGTTCTCGGTGGCCTGCGGTCTGGACTCCATGGTGGTGGGCGAGGGGCAGATCCTCGGCCAGATCAAGAACGCGCTGGCACTGGCCCAGGAGGAGCAGTCCGCCGGCCGGCTGTTGAACGAGCTGTTCCAGCGGGCCCTGCGGGTCGGCAAGCGTGCCCACAGCGAGACCGCCATCGATCGCGCCGGACAGTCGCTGGTCACCTTCGGGCTCGAGCAGTTGGCCCGCGCCGACCTCTTCGCGGCGGGCGACGCCGAGGAGCTTCCGGCCCCCGGGCCGCCGGCGCCGGGCGCCGAGGCCATGCCGGACGTCCCGGCGTGGATCGATGGCAAGCGGGTGCTGGTGATCGGTGCCGGTTCGATGTCCTCCCTGGCCGCGATGACGCTGGCCCGCGCCGGCGCGACCGAACTGGTGATCGCCAATCGCACCCTCGCCAGGGCCGAGCGGCTGGCGGAGAACCTCAACGAACTGCGCGGCGTCGGTCGTGTGCCCGGCGGAACCCTCTCCGCCCGGGCCGTGCCGATCAACGCCATCTCGCTCTCCGCCGAGCTGCGCCTGGCCGACCTGGTGGTCTCCTGCACGGGGGCCACCGGCCTGGTGCTCACCGCCGACCAGGTCGCCGCCGCCCTGCGCGACCGCCGGCGCGCCACCCGTCGGCGGACCGGTCCGATCGACACGGGCGACACCACCGGAACGGTCGGCTCCGCCGGCCCGTTGCTCGCCGCCGACGGCACCCCCGTCGCCGCGCCCGGGACCGGGGACCCCGCCCCGACCCGCCCGCTGGCCCTGCTGGACCTCGCCATGCCCCGGGACGTGGACGCCGCCGCCCACGAGGTGCCCGGCGCCCGCCTGGTGGACATCGAGTCCCTCGCGGTGGCCTCCGTCGACGCCCCCATGGCCGCCGACGTGGACACCGTCCGTCGGATCGTGGACGAGGAGGTGGAGGAGTTCGGCGCCGCCCAGCGCGCCGCCGCCATCACCCCCACGGTGGTCGCGCTGCGCGCCATGGCCTCCGGCGTGGTCGCCGCGGAGCTGACCCGCCTGGAGGGCAGGCTGCCGGGCCTGGACGACAAGCAGCGCGACGAGGTGGCGCGCGCCGTGCGTCGGGTCGTGGACAAGCTGCTGCACGCCCCCACCGTCCGGGTCAAGGAACTGGCCGGGGAGCCGGGCGGAGCGGACTACGCCGCCGCCCTGCGGGAGTTGTTCGACCTGGACCCGCGCACCGCCGAGGCGGTGCGCCGGCCCGATCCGGACGGTTCGGCGGCCGTCGCGCCCCCGAGCACGCCCCTCGGATCCCCGGCCGCGCGGGAACCGACACCGGTTCCCGCCGGCCGTCCCGCCACCGGCGACGACGGCATCCACCGGTGGGCGAACACCGGTGATTCCCACGACCCCCCCACCCCGGAACAGGAGCGGCCATGACAGCCCTCAGGCTCGGGACCCGGCGCAGCAAACTCGCCATGGCCCAGTCCGGGCAGGTCGCCGAACGGGTTCGGCGGCTCACCGGACACCCCGTGGAGCTGGTCGAGATCGTCACCACGGGCGACATCTCCCGCGAGCACCTGACCGCCATCGGCGGCACCGGTGTCTTCGTCTCCGCGTTGCGCGACGAACTGCTCGCGGGTCGGATCGACCTCGCCGTGCACTCCCTCAAGGACCTGCCCACCGCCCAGCCGTCGGAGCTGGCGCTCGCGGCCGTGCCCGAACGCGCCGACCCCCGGGACGCCCTGGTGGCCCGGGACGGCCTGACGCTGGAGGCGCTGCTGCGGGCCGGCGCCGCCGACGGCTCCGGCGGCCCGGCCCGCCTCGGCACCGGCTCGCCCCGGCGAATGTCCCAGTTGCACACCCATGCCCGTTCCCTGGGTTGCGAGATCACAACGGTTCCCATCCGGGGGAATGTGGACACCCGGATCGGGTACGTCCGCTCCGGCGAGCTCGACGCGGTCGTGCTCGCCTCCGCCGGACTCCACCGGGTCGGATCGGAGGACGCGATCACCGACCTCCTCGATCCCGACACCGTCCTGCCCGCCCCCGGCCAGGGGGCACTGGCGATCGAGTGCGTCGCGTCCCGCGCCGACCTCGTCGCCGAGCTCGGTCGACTCGACGATCCGCCCACGCGGATCGCCGTGACCGCCGAGCGAGCCCTGCTCTCCGCCCTGGAGGCCGGATGCAGCGCGCCCGTCGCCGCGCTCGCCGACCACCGGACGGACGAACCGGGTACCACCGTCCTGCACCTGCGGGGCGCCGTCGGCACCACCGACGGGGTCACGTCGATGCAGCTGTCCACCACCGGTCCCGTACCGGCGTCCGACGGAGAGGCGACCGCCCGTGCCGATCGCATGGGGCGCGACCTCGCCGCCGAGATGCTCGCCAAGGGCGCGGCCGGTCTGATGGGGGAGCGAGCACAGTGAGCCCCACCGCCGCACAACCGCAGCCCGCTGCCGTACCGCACCACGCCGCGCACATCCGTCCGGCGGGCGGCGGGATGTCCGACGGGCATGTCACCTTCCTCGGTGCCGGGCCCGGTGACCCGGGCCTGCTCACCCTGCGTGCCGTCGAGGCGCTGGCCAGGGCAGATGTCCTGATCGCCGACCCCGAGGTCCACGAGGTGGTTCGCGCGCACGTCCGGGACGGCGCCGAGACCCCCTTGCAACCCGTGGTCGACCCGCTCGACGACGCCCCCACCGCGCCCGCGCGGGCCGGTGACGCAGCAGATCTTGTCATGCGTGCCGCGCGACGCGGCAAGCGGGTGGTGCGTGCCGTGGCCGGCGATCCCGGCCTGGACGGCACCACCACCGGCGAGATGCTGGCCTGCGCCGCCGAGGGCATCGTCTTCGAGGTGGTACCGGGGGTCGCCGAGGCCGTCGGCGTCGCCGCCTACGCGGGTGTCCCGCTGCGCGACCACGCGGGCACCGACGTCCGGATCATCGACGCCCGCACGGCGGACGAGCGATGTTGGGGAGAGATCGGCGGCAGTGACGCCACCGTCGTCATCGGCACCTCCCTGTTGGCGGTCGGCGCCACCGCCACCCGTCTGATCGGTTCCGGCCGCAAGCCCGACACCCCCGTGTCGGTCACCGTGGCCGGCACCACCACCCGGCAGCGCACCTGGGCCGCGACGCTCGGCACCATCGAGCGGACCCTCAAGCAGGCGAAGGTGCTGCCCGGCCCCGCCGACGGCGACCGGTCGGTGATAGCGGTCGTCGGTGATCGCGGCGACGCCGGGCAGCGCGACCAGCTGGCCTGGTTCGAGTCCAAGCCGCTGTTCGGCTGGCGGGTCCTGGTGCCGCGAACCAAGGAGCAGGCCGCCTCGCTGTCGGAGCAGTTGCGCTCCTACGGCGCGGTGACCAGCGAGGTGCCGACCATCGCCGTGGAGCCGCCGCGCACCCCGCAGCAGATGGACCG
This sequence comes from Streptomyces sp. ST2-7A, assembly GCF_021390475.1. Lineage (GTDB taxonomy): Bacteria > Actinomycetota > Actinomycetes > Streptomycetales > Streptomycetaceae > Streptomyces. The sequence continues at coordinate 2,452 of NZ_JAJUWS010000074.1, read as the reverse complement.
GGCGATCAAGGGCCTGGTGACCGGCCGCTACGAGTGGATCGCCTTCACCTCGGTCAACGCGGTCAAGGCGGTGCGGGAGAAGTTCGAGGAGTACGGGCTGGACGCCCGCGCCTTCGCCGGGATCAAGGTGGCGGCGGTCGGTGACCAGACCGCGCGCTCCCTGATCGAGTTCGGTGTGCGACCGGACCTGGTGCCGGGCGGGGAGCAGTCCGCCGCCGGGCTGCTGGAGGACTGGCCGCCCTACGACCCGGTCTTCGACCCGATCGACCGGGTGCTGCTGCCGCGCGCCGACATCGCCACCGAGACCCTCTCGGCGGGCCTGGTGGAGCTGGGTTGGGAGGTGGACGACGTCACCGCCTACCGGACGGTGCGCGCCTCGCCGCCGCCGGCCCCCACCCGCGAGGCGATCAAGGGCGGCGGCTTCGACGCGGTGCTGTTCACCTCCTCCTCCACGGTGCGGAACCTGGTGGGCATCGCCGGCAAGCCGCACAACGTGACGGTCATCGCCTGCATCGGCCCGGCCACGGCGCGCACCGCCGAGGAACACGGCCTGCGGGTGGACGTGATGGCCCCCGAGCCGTCGGTGCACCGGCTGGCGGAGGCGCTGGCCGAGTTCGGCGCCAAGCGGCGGGCGGCGGCGCTGGCGGCCGGGGAGGTGCTCAAGCGGCCGAGCGAGAAGCGGCCGCAGCGGCGCCGCCCGCGCGGCGCGTAGTCGGCGGCCCTCTCCGGCGCACGGTGTGATCCGCGGGTCCCGGGTGACCCCCCTTTCGGGGGCCGCCCGGGACCCGCGGCCGTTCCCGGTGGGAGGGGCGTCGGGGCGGGACGCGCCGGGGTCGGCGGGCCGGTGGGGGCGGCCCGGGTTACCGTGCGAGCGCCGGCCGGCACCCGAGCGGCCGGTGGGCCGTCGGCCCCCTCCCCGGACGGGAGCACCCGGCGGCTCCCGTCCCGCAGCGCAGGAGATCGAGACACAGGTGTTTTCCCACGGAGCCTTCCCGGACGTCCGCCCGCGCCGGCTGCGCACCACCGCGGCGATGCGCCGCATGACCGCCGAGCACCGCGTCCACCCGGCGGATCTGGTGCTGCCCGTCTTCGTGCGGGAGGGCATCGCCGAGCCCGCGCCGATCTCCTCGATGCCCGGAGTGGTCCAGCACACCCTCGACTCGCTGCGGCGGGCCGCCGTCGGGGCGGCCGACGCCGGCGTGGCGGGGATCATGCTGTTCGGCGTCCCCGAGGTCAAGGACGCGGTCGGCTCGGCCGCCACCGATCCCGAGGGCATCCTCCAGGTGGCGCTGCGGGCGGTCCGCGAGGAGGTCGGCGACACCCTGGTGGTGATGTCGGACCTGTGCCTGGACGAGACCACCGACCACGGCCACTGCGGCCTGCTGGACGAACGGGGCCGGGTGGACAACGACGCGACCCTCGCCCGCTACGCCGAGATGGCCGTCACGCAGGCGGAGGCCGGGGCGCACGTGCTGGGTCCCAGCGGCATGATGGACGGCCAGATCGGGTACGTCCGGCGCGCCCTGGACGCCGCCGGGCACGAGGACGTCGCCCTGCTCGCGTACACCGCGAAGTACACCTCCGCCTTCTACGGGCCGTTCCGGGAGGCGGTGGAGTCGGGGCTGACCGGCGACCGGATGACCTACCAGCAGGACCCCGCCAACGGCCTTGAGGCGATGCGGGAGTTGGCGCAGGATCTCGCCGAGGGCGCCGACCTGGTGATGGTCAAGCCGGGTCTGCCGTACCTGGACGTGCTGCGGCGGGTGGCCGACGAGGTGGCGGTGCCGGTGGCGGCGTACCAGATCTCCGGTGAGTACGCGATGGTCGAGGCCGCCGCCGGGAAGGGGTGGATCGAGCGGGAGCGGGCGATCGACGAGACGCTGGTGTGCTTCAAGCGGGCCGGCGCGGACGTGATCCTCACCTACTGGGCCGTGGAGGCCGCCCGCCGCGCCGCCGCGCGCTGAGCCGGCCCGGTCGCGCGGGTCCGCTGTGCCGCCGCCGGGGGACGGGCGCGCCGTCGCGCCGGGGCCGTGTCGGTCGCGGCGGCGTGGTGGGGGTTCGCTCCGCCACCGGGTGGCGGGCGGATCCGCCCCCGGGCCGGTGACGCCGCCCGGGAGGGCCGGGGTGGCGCGGTCGGCCGGGTCGTGACGATGACCGGTCGATCCGCCCGGGTGGGCCCGTGTCGCGCCCCGCCGCCCGTCGTTCCCCGGGGCCGGTCGTCCCGCGAGGGCCGGTCCGTGGTCGGCGGTGCCCGTCCCGCGCACGGTGCCCGTCCCGCGCACGGTGCCCGTCCCGCGCACGGTGCCCGGTCCGAGCACCGGTGTGCCCCGTTATGTTTTTCGCGGTCCTGCAACGGGACCGCTGGCCTCCGGGCCCGGCATGACTGTGTCCCCCTGTCGAAGGCATGACCCGGGGGGTGGTGTCACCGGGCCCGGGGGTGTTCGTCGGAGAC
>NZ_JAJUWS010000073.1 GCF_021390475.1 Streptomyces sp. ST2-7A | reverse complement strand
GGTGCGACCCCCGGGGGTCGCACCGGCCCCTTCGCGTCCGCGTACGGGTATACGGCCGTACGGGTGACACATCTCGCATCCCGGGACGCGGTCCGGGGCAGGCGGAAGACTAGACTCGACTGATCGGCAACGGGGCCGCCCGCGGGAATCGGCTTGTCGGTCCGAGTCGTCACCCCTCCCGGGGAGGCGGCCCGAGAACCGTCGACGACGTGGACGACACGCGCCGAACCGACGCGAACAGGCGGAGAGGCACGTGAGTGCAAGCGAGAGCAAGGAGGCACGGGTGGCGCTGCTGACCCGGATCAGGGGACCGCGCGATCTCGACCGACTCACCCCGGACGAGCTCCGGGAGCTCGCCGCGGAGATCCGCACCTTCCTCATCAGCTCGGTCGCCAGGACCGGCGGCCACCTCGGCCCCAACCTCGGCGTGGTCGAACTGACGATCGCCCTGCACAGGGTGTTCGACTCGCCCGCCGACCGCATCCTGTGGGACACCGGCCACCAGAGCTACGTCCACAAACTGCTCACCGGCCGGCAGGACTTCTCCCGACTGCGTTCCAGCGGCGGCCTCTCCGGCTACCCCTCGCGCACCGAGTCCGAGCACGACCTCATCGAGAACAGCCACGCCTCGACCGTGCTCGGCTGGGCCGACGGCCTGGCCAAGGCCAACCAGTTGCTCGGCCGCGACCAGCACGTCGTCGCCGTCACCGGTGACGGCGCCCTCACCGGAGGCATGGCCTGGGAGGCGATGAACAACATCGCCGCCGCCAAGGACCGCCCGCTGGTCATCGTCGTCAACGACAACGAGCGCTCCTACTCGCCCACCATCGGCGGTCTCGCCAGCCACCTGGCCACCCTGCGCACCACCGACGGCTACGAGCGCTTCCTGACCCGCGGCAAGGAGTTCCTCAACCGCACCCCCGTGGTCGGCAAGCCCCTGCACGACGCCCTGCACGGCGCCAAGAAGGGCCTGAAGGACATCATCGCCCCGCAGGGCATGTTCGAGGACCTCGGCCTGAAGTACGTCGGCCCCATCGACGGCCACGACGTCGAGGCGCTGGAGGCCGCCCTCCAGCGCGCCAAGCGCTTCGGCGGCCCGGTGATCGTCCACTGCATCACCGAGAAGGGCCGCGGCTACCAGCCCGCCCGCGACGACGAGGCCGACCAGTTCCACGCGGTCGGCGTCATCCACCCCGACACCGGCCTGCCGGTGGCCGCCTCCGGCGCCGACTGGACCTCCGTCTTCGGCGAGGAGGTGCTCAAGCTCGGCCGGGAGCGCGAGGACATCGTCGCCATCACCGCCGCCATGCTGCGGCCCGTCGGACTGAAGGGCTTCGCCGACGCCTTCCCCGACCGCGTCTACGACGTGGGCATCGCCGAGCAGCACGGCGCGGTCTCCGCCGCCGGCCTGGCCGCCTCCGGCCTGCACCCGGTCTTCGCCGTCTACGCGACCTTCCTCAACCGCGCCTTCGACCAACTGTTGATGGACGTCGCCCTGCACCGCCTGGGCGTCACCTTCGTACTGGACCGCGCCGGCATCACCGGCCCCGACGGCGCCTCCCACCACGGCATGTGGGACATGTCCATTCTCCAGTGCGTGCCCGGCCTGCGGCTGGCCGCCCCGCGCGACGCCGAGCAGTTGCGCCTCCAACTGCGGGAGGCCGTCGAGGTCGACGACGCCCCCACCGTGGTGCGCTACTCCAAGGGCGCCGTCGGCCCGTCCGTCGCGGCGGTCGGCGCCGAGGGCGGCATGGACGTGCTGCGCGAGCCCGGCACCGACCGCCCCGACGTGCTGCTGGTCTCGGTCGGCGCGCTGGCCCCCAACTGCCTGGAGGCCGCCGAGCTGTTGGAGCAGCAGGGCATCTCCACCACGGTGGTCGACCCGCGCTGGGTGTTGCCGGTGGACGAGGCGCTGCCCGGCCTGGCGGCCCGTCACCGCCTGGTTGTCACCGTCGAGGACAACAGCCGCGCCGGCGGCGTCGGTTCGGCGATCGCCCAGGCGCTGCGGGACGCGGAGGTGGACGTGCCGCTGCGCGACTACGGCATCCCGCGCCGCTTCCTGGACCACGCCTCCCGCAAGGAACTGCTCGAGGAGTTGGGCCTCACCGGGCCCGCCCTCGCCCGGCAGATCACCGGCGTGGTCGCCCGCCTCGACGGCCGTCTCGACCCCGCCGCCGCCGCCCTCGGCAGCGACTGACGGTTTCCCCCGGCCCCGGGCCGGGGAGGCGGTCGCTCCCGCCGACGCGTCCGCACACCCCGCGCCCCCGCCGGAGAACCGGCGGGGGCGCGGCGCGTCCGGACGCCGTCGGTGGAAGCGACCCTCCCGCCGACGGCGAACCCGTCTCCTCGCGGCGCGTCGGCGCCCGCCGGGGCGGATCCCCCTCGCCCCGGCCCGGGACCGGCGTTGTCGGTGTCCCGGCCACGCTTCCGTGCGCGGGGCCGGCTTCCGAGGTGTTCGACTCCGCGGAGTGGTCGCATCCCCGATTTTGTCCGGGGGAGGCGCCGGGGCCCAACCGACGGTCGGCCGCCGCCGATGGCCCGGGGAAGACCCGTCCGAGCCGGCCGCGCCCGCCCACCGGCATCGGCTCACCTCGGTGCGACGTGGATGACGCGCCCCGGATCCGTACGGGGCGGGGGCGGACCCGTGCGAACCGCCGGAACCACGCGAGGGTTCACGGGGCTCGTACGGGGTGGGGCGGATGAGGGGTACGGGGGCGTCGCATCGGGAGGGGCGGGCTGGGTTGTTCCGCTCACCGGGAGCGCCCGGGACGCACGGAGCGGGGGCCGAGGGTCTCGGCGCCCAGGGCCCGTACGCGGTCGCGCAGGGCGCGGTCGGCGGTGACCACCGTGCGGGGGCGGGCCCTTCCGGCCGCCTCGGCGGCGACCAGGGCGACGATCAGGTCGTCCCCGCTGCCCTCCGCCGCCTCCACCCGCACGCCCGGCACCGCCTCCACCCGCCGAGCCGCGCCCTCGACGACCAGCACGACCTCTTCGGCGGCACGGGCGTCACCGCCGCCGCGGTCGTCCGGTTCCCCGGGGGCGGGGGAGAGGACCGAGCCGGCCGCGACCCGCTCGGCGAGGGCGTCCCGCAGGCGCTCGGCGGCGCCGTACCGGTCGCGCCACCAGCCGTCGGGCACCGAACCGACCACGTTGGCGCCGTCGACGATCACCAGGCGGCTCGGACCCTCCGAAGGGCGGCCGTCCCCGTCATCGTCCGGGGGAGTTTCCGGGTCCCGCACGTCGATCTCCCCGTTCCGCTCGTGGCGTGTCCCGCGGGCGCCGTCGGCCGTCCGCCGGGGCGCGGCCCCACGCTACCGGCCGGCGGCCCCGGTCTCCTCTCCCTCCCGTGCCTCCTCCGAACGGTCGTCCGTCCCGGAGTCACCGTCCGGGGCCGGGGCGGCGGCCGGGTCGGTGCCGGGCAGCGGCAGCGCCCGGACCCGCAGCCCGCTCCCGGTCGATCCCAACTCCTTGGCGAAGCGCACCAGTTCGGTGATCGAACCCAGCCCCTTGTCGGTGGTCAGGGCGTCCGAGGCGGCCTCCGCCACCCGGTACAGGGCCGCCGGGCTGCTCAGCACCCCCCGCCGTTCGATCTCCCGGAGCACCGCCAACAGCACCCGCTGCGACGGCTCCAGGCCGTCCGCGGCCGGTTCGCCGAGGGACCGGGCCGCCGCCGTGGCGCCGACGCCGTCCAGGCGGTGCGTGCCGGCCGGCCACTCCCGGCCCGAGGCCGGGTCGCGCAGGTCCACCGGCGTCCGCAGGTCGATCCCCTCCAGGGCGTCCACGAGATCGCCCAGGCGCGCCACGTCCACCTCCAGGTAGTGGTCCATCCGGTCCTCCACCACCTTCTCCACCGCCCGGGCGAGGCAGGCGGGGCCACCGGCGTCGCGGATGTCCGTGAGGTGGGAGTACCCGGCGGCGGGCCACGGCGGGTGCTCCCGCACCGGCGGTCGCGCGCACGTCGGGGTGGGTACCTCCAACTCGCGGGGCACGACGAGGGCCCGGGCCGGGCCGCCCTCCGGCAGCCGCACCACCATCACCGCGTGCCGGGCCGTCCCCTCCGCCGTCCCCTCGGTGCCTCCGTCGGAACCGGCGGTCCGCCCGTCACCGCCGTCGGCCGCCACCACCAACAGCGACCGTCCCGCTTCGGCCTCCGGCTCCGGAGCCCCCTCGGCCCGGGGCTCCCCGGCACGGCCCCCGCCGTCCCCGGGGGCGGCCGGGGGGTCGGGGGGCCCGGGGACGTCCAGCGAGAGGTCCACGCTGCCCAATCCGGCGCCGAGCCGGTGGTGCAGCCACGCCCCGGCGCCTCCCGCCACCACGGCCGCGACCAGGACCCCCGCCGCGATCCGACGCCCGATCGCCGCGCGTCGCCCTCCGACCCGCCGCGACCGCCGCTCCCCGTCCGTCGTCCCGACCCCGTCGACTCCGTGCGTGTCCCGCGCCGCCATCGTCAACTCCCGGCTGGTCGTCCCGTTCCGGTCCGCGCCCATCGGGGGCCCCGTCCGCATCCGTGACGCTAGGACGACGGCCGGGCCCCGGCACGCCGGCGCGGTCCATCGGGGGCATCCGGCCGGGGTCCCGGAACGCGCCGGCGCCCGGTCGCGCCGCCGGGGCGGTGTGACCGGGCGCCGGGAAACGCCGGATCCGGATCGGCCGGAGCGGCCGGATCAGAAGGTGGGCACGCTCGCCTCACCCGTCGGCAGCAGCCGCCGACCCAGCACCCGCTCGGAGACACCCGTGCGGTCCAGGTAGGGGGTGATACCACCCAGGTGGAAGGGCCAGCCCGCGCCGGTGATCAGGCACAGGTCGATGTCCTGCGCCTCGGCCACCACACCCTCGTCGAGCATCAGCCCGATCTCCTCGGCGATGGCGTGCAGCGCCCGCTCGCGGACCTGCTCCTCGGTCAGCACCGTGTCGCCGGTCTCGAAGAGCGCCATCACCTCCGGGTCCAGCTCCGGGGTGCCGGAGTCGTGCCGGTAGAAGGCGCGCTTGCCGGCCTTCACCACCCGGTCCAGGTTCGGGGATACCCCGAACCGCGCCGGGAACGCCTCGTGCAGCGTGCCCGCCACGTGGTGGGCCACCGCCGGGCCGACCAGCTCGAGCAGCTGGATCGGGGACATCGGCAGCCCCAGCGGGGCCAGGGCGCGGTCGGCGGTCTCCGCCGGGGTGCCCTCGTCGATCGCGCCGAGCACCTCGCCCATGAAGCGGGTCAGGATGCGGTTGACCACGAACGCCGGGGCGTCCTTGACCAGCACGGCGGTCTTCTTCAGCTGCTTGGACACGGCGAAGGCCGTCGCCAGGGAGGCGTCGTCGGTCCGCTCGGCCCGCACGATCTCCAGCAGCGGCAGCACGGCCACCGGGTTGAAGAAGTGGAAGCCGACCACGCGCTCGGGGTGCTTGAGCCGCGAGGCCATCTCGGTGACCGAGAGCGAGCTGGTGTTGGTGGCCAGCACGGCGTGCTCGGGCACGACCGCCTCCAGCTCCGCGAACACCTGCTGCTTGACGCCCATCTCCTCGAAGACGGCCTCGATGACGAAGTCGGCGTCGGAGAAGGCGGCGGCCTTGTCCAGCTCGCCGGTCACCAGCGCCTTCAGACGGTTGGAGCCGTCCCGGTCGAGCCGGCCCTTCAGGTGCAGCATGTCGATCTGCTCGTGGACCCAGCCCACACCCTTGTCGACCCGCTCGCGGTCGATGTCGGTGAGCACCACCGGCACCCGCAGCCGGCGGGCGAACAGCAGCGCCAGCTGGGAGGCCATCAGGCCCGCGCCGACGATGCCGACCTTGGTGACCGGCCGGGCCAGCGACTTGTCCGGGGCGCCGACCGGCCGCTTGGCGCGCCGCTGCACCAGGTTGAAGGAGTAGATGCCGCTGCGTAGCTCCTCGCCCATGATGAGGTCGGCCAGCGCCTCGTCCTCGGCGTCGAAGGCGGCCCGCAGGTCGCCGGACTTCGCCTCGGCGATGATGTCCAGCGCCCGGTAGGCGGCCGGGGCGGCACCGTGCACCTTGGAGTCGGCGAACTCCCGACCCCGCCGCACCGCCCGGTCCCAGGCCTCGCCGCGGTCGATCGCCGGCCGCTCGATCGCCAGCTCGCCGCGGAGCACGGCCGAGGTCCAGACCAGCGACTGCTCCAGGAAGTCCGCGGCCTCGAACATCGCGTCCGCGATGCCGAGCTCGTACACCTGCGGGCCCTTGAGCATCCGGTTCTGGTTGAGCGAGTTCTCGATGATCACGCGCACCGCGCGCTCGGCGCCGATCAGGTTCGGCAGCAGCCCGCAGCCGCCCCAGCCCGGCACCAGGCCGAGGAAGACCTCGGGCAGCGCGAAGGCCGGCAGCTGCTCGGCGACGGTCCGGTAGGTGCAGTGCAGACCGACCTCGACGCCGCCGCCCATCGCCGCGCCGTTGTAGTAGGCGAAGGTGGGCACGCCCAGCGAGGAGAGCCGCTTGAACACCTCGTGGCCGCCGCGACCGATGGCCAGCGCCTGCTCACGCTCGCGCAGCAGGGCGACGCCCTTGAGGTCGGCGCCGACGGCGAAGATGAACGGCTTGCCGGTCAGGCCGACACCGACGATCTCACCGCGCCGGGCCTCCTCCTCGACGGTGTCGATCGCCGCGTCGAGGTTGGCCAGCGACTGCGGGCCGAAGGTGGTCGGCTTGGTGTGGTCCAGGCCGTTGTCCAGGGTGATCAGGGCGAACCGCCCCGCCCCCTGCGGCAGGTCCAGGTGACGGACGTGCGCGGAGGTCACGACCTCGTCGGGGAACAGCTCGGCCGCTCCCTTGAGAAGCTCGGCGGTGTTGCTCACTTGCCCTCCCAGTGGGGGTTCTCCCAGATGACGGTCCCGCCCATGCCGAAGCCGACGCACATCGTGGTCAGGCCGTAGCGCACGTGCGGCTGCTCCTCGAACTGCCGGGCCAGCTGGGTCATCAGCCGCACGCCGGAGGAGGCCAGCGGGTGGCCGAAGGCGATCGCGCCGCCGTATCGGTTGACCCGCTGGTCGTCGTCGGCGATGCCGTAGTGGTCCAGCAGGGCCAGCACCTGGACGGCGAAGGCCTCGTTGATCTCCAGCAGACCGATGTCGTCCATCGACAGGCCGGCCTTGGCCAGCGCCTTCTCGGTGGCGGGGACGGGCCCGACGCCCATCACCTCCGGCTCCACGCCCGCGAAGGCGTAGGAGACCAGCCGCATGGCCACCGGCAGGCCCAGCTCACGGGCGACGTCCTCGGCGGCCAGCAACGAGGCGGTCGCGCCGTCGTTGAGGCCCGCCGCGTTGCCGGCGGTGACCCGGCCGTGCGGGCGGAACGGGGTCTTGAGGTTCGCCAGCTGCTCCAGGGTGGTGCCCGGCCGCATCGGCTCGTCGGCGCCGGCCAGGCCCCAACCGGTCTCGCCGACCTCGGGGTTGGTGCGGCGGATGGAGATCGGCACGAGGTCGCGCTGGATCTTCCCGTCCGCGTACGCCTTGGCGGCCCGCTCCTGGCTGCGCACCGCGTACTCGTCGGCGCGCCGCTTGGTCAGGTGCGGGAAGCGGTCGTGCAGGTTCTCGGCGGTCATCCCCATGAACATGGCGGACTCGTCCACCAGCTTCTCGGAGACGAAGCGCGGGTTGGGGTCCACGCCCTCGCCCATCGGGTGGCGGCCCATGTGCTCCACGCCGCCCGCCACGACCACGTCGTAGGCGCCGAAGGCGATCGAACCGGCGGTGGTGGTCACGGCGGTCATCGCGCCCGCGCACATCCGGTCGATGGCGTACCCGGGGACGCTGCTCGGCAGGCCGGCGAGCAGCGCGGCGGTGCGGCCGATGGTCAGGCCCTGGTCGCCGATCTGGGTGGTCGCCGCGATCGCCACCTCGTCGACCCGCTCGGGCGGCAGATCGGGGTTGCGGCGGAGCAGCTCACGGATGCACTTGACGACCAGGTCGTCCGCGCGGGTCTCGTGGTACATGCCCTTGGGGCCCGCTTTTCCGAACGGGGTGCGGACGCCGTCGACGAAGACGACGTCCCTGACGGTACGAGGCACGATGGCTCTCCTCCAGGTGCGGTGCGCGGCATGCGCCGGGGCCCGGCGCGGTCCGGTGGCGCGGCGCCCCGACAGCGTCCCGGGAGCCGCGGTGATCCTCCGGACATTGCAATCCGACACCCATGCTACTAGTCGGTAACCACGAGGCAAGAGGCGGAGTCCCCGGCGGGGCGCGGGTCACACCCGGCGGTGCGCGCCGCAGCCGGGGGGACGGCCCGCGCCAGGGGCTTCGGCGGGCGCCGGGACGCCCGTGGGGAGCACGGGACGGCCGGTGCCCCCGCGCGCACCGGGGCGGCGTGCCGGGGCGGGGGGAGGCCGCCCCGGGCCGTCTCCGGCCGCAGCGCCGGGGACGGCGCCGAACACCGGATCCCGGGGCGGGCGCGGCGACGGCGGCGGGGTGTCCGGCCCGGGCGTCGGCAGGATCCCGGAGGTCCGGCCGTCGAGCGGGTCCGGCCGCCGGGGAGGACTCAGCCGCCCGCCGACAGGGCCCGCACCAGCAACTCGGTCGTCTGCTCGATCTGCCACTCGCGGGCCCCCATCCCGCGCAGCGCCGCGCGGACCTCCTCCTCGCCGCCCTCCGCCGGCGGCTCCCAGCACAGCCGGCGCACGGTGTCGGGGGTCAGCAGGTTCTCCTGCGGCAGGTTCAACTCCTCCGCGCGGGCCGTGATCGAGGTCCGGGCCGCGGTGAGCCGGGCCGCCGCCGCCGGATCCTTCTCCGCCCACGCCCGGGGCGGGGGCGGCCCGTTCGGCTGCCGCCCCGGCTGCGGCAGCTCCGACTCCGGCAGCTCCGCCGCCCGTCCGACCGCGTCCAGCCACTGCTGGAGCCGGCGGCGCCCCATCCGGGGCCCGAAACCGGGAAGCGCCGACAGGGCCCGCAGATCCCGGGGCATCGTCTGCGCCGCCGCCACGATCGCCGCGTCCGAGAGGACCTTGCCCTGCGACAGGTCCCGCTCCCGCGCCATCGCGTCCCGGGTCCACCACAACTCCCGGATCGCCGCCAACTGCCGACGCCTGCGGATCTTGTGCATCCCGGAGGTCCGCCGCCAGGGATCCTGCCGGGGCGGCGCGGGCGGGGCCGCCGCGATCGCCGCGAACTCCTCCATCGCCCACCCCAACTTGTCCTGCTCGCGCAGCTCCTCCTCCAGCGCGTCGCGCAGCTCCACCAGCAACTCCACGTCCAGCGCCGCGTACCGCAGCCAGGGCTCCGGCAGCGGGCGGGTGGACCAGTCGGCGGCCGAGTGCCCCTTCTCGAGGCTGTAGCCGAGGACGGTCTCCACCATCACGCCCAGACCCACCCGGGCGAAACCGGCCAACCGACCGGCCAGCTCGGTGTCGAAGAGCCGCGCCGGCACCATCCCGGCCTCGCGCAGGCACGGCAGGTCCTGACCGGCGGCGTGCAGCACCCACTCCTGCGGGGCCAGCGCCTCACCCAGGGAGGAGAGGTCGGGACAGGCCACCGGATCGATCAGCGCGGTGCCGGCGCCCGCGCGGCGCAACTGGACCAGATAGGCGCGCTGTCCGTAGCGGTAACCGGAGGCGCGTTCGGCGTCCACGGCCACGGGGCCGGAGCCGGCGGCGAACGCCTCGATTCGATCCGCCAGCGCCCCGGCGTCGGCCACCACGGAGGGGACGCCCTCCCGGGGGCTCAGCAGGGGAATCGGCGCCGGGCCGGTAGGGCCTCCCACGGCGGGGGACGGTGGAACGGGCGCGGCGGCGGTCTGCTGGGCTTCGGTCACCTGTCAAGGGTATGACAAGGGTAACTGTGTGCGTACGATGCACAACGTGTTGCCCTCCGCAGTCATCGGGCGCGGTGGTGCGCCGGGTCGGACCGCCCCTCCGGGTGATCGGGGGCGCGCTCCGGGCACTTCGTCGGGTGGGGTCGCCGGGTGGGGAACGGCGGGGCGGGAAGGTCCGCCACCCGGTCGGGAACGTCCGGTGGGCGGCGGGAACCCCGCCGCCCACCGCCGGTGCGTGGGACGCCGACCCGACGTCACCCCGGGCGCGGACGGTTGGATCGGTCGGACGCGCGCGACGCCCGACCGGCCCCCCGGTGGGGCCTCAGTGGATGATGCCGGTGCGCAGCGCGACCGCCACCATCCCGGCCCGGTCACCGGTGCCCAGCTTCCGGGCGATCCGTGCCAGGTGGCTCTTGACCGTCAGGGCGGACAGCCCCATCGAGACGCCGATGGCCTTGTTGGACTGGCCCTCCGCGACCAGGCGCAACACCTCCACCTCGCGGCCCGACAGTTCCCGGTACCCGCCGGAGTGGCCCTGCTGACCCGGCTGGCGCCGGTGCATGCGCAGGGCCGCGGCACCCAGGGGCGCGGCGCCGTGTCGGATGGTGGCGGCCAGGCTGTTGCGGGTGCCGGTGACGACGTAACCCTTCACGCCGCCGGCCAGCGCGGTGCGCACCGCGCCGATGTCGTCGGCGGCCGACAGGGCCAGGCCGTTGGGCCACCCCGCCGACCGGGTCTCGGAGAGCAGGTTCAGGCCCGAGCCGTCGGGCAGGTGGACCTCGGCCACGCAGATGTCGCGTGGGTTGGCGATACGGGGACGGGCCTCCGCGATCGAGGACGCCTCGATCACGTCGCGGACGCCGAGCGCCCACAGGTGGCGGGTCACGGTCGAGCGGACCCGCGGGTCCGCGACGACGACCATGGCCGTCGGCTTGTTCGGGCGGTAGGTGACCAGGCTGGTGGGGTGTTCGAGAAGAACGGACACCGGGCCTCCCGGGGAGTGGGATGGGAACGGAACCGACTCGGGGAGTCGGGTAATCCGGACGTGTCCGGATCGATGGCTCACAGAGTCCTTCGGCAGATTCCCGGGCGGCCTTGAGTAAAAGATCACGAACCGGTGATTTCCGTGACGCGCCCCGGCGCCTGACACCCGTTTCCGTGTTCCCCGGTGCATGATGCCCCTTCACTTCCGGGATGAAGCCGGCGCGATGTCGTGGACACCGACGGGTATCGCGCGCTCCCGGCGTGCCCGCCTGCCCGAGCCCCGGGAGGGCCGCCCCCGGCCCGACACCGGGACGGGGGCGGGACAAGCCGGAATCCCGGGGCATGCGCGAAGCCCGTGCCGCTTTCGGCGGCGTCCCGATCCCGCGCCACATCCCGTTCGGGATCCGGGTCACGAGCGACGCCGCGGTACCGACGGAACGACAACACGACGACACAATGCCAAATCGACAAATCCATGGAGTCGCGCGGCGATTCGGGAAAAGGGCACCGTGTTCCGGAAAACGGTTTTCCGCCCGATCGTGATCATCGAAGGCGTCGTGAACGCGCGTCGCGAACGCACGCCGGAGATGATCATGGATGGACGCGGGATGGGGGCGGAAAGGGTCGGGAGAATTCGTGCCCGTTCCGGAGAGCCGGCCGGGGGACGACGGATCGGCCGGCTTTCCGGCCCGGACCGCGCATCCCCGGACCGCCCCGTGTCGGGTGCGGCGACGCCCCGGGGCGTCGTCCCGACGTGCGGCATCGGCCCGGGGCACGGAGCCGGCGCCGGGCGGGGTGGATGGCAGGTGGGGCCCGGCGGGAAGACGTCCGGGGGCACCGGGTCGGTCGTGACGGTCGACGGGGAACGACGGAAACGGGGGAGGAGACGGAAACGGGGGAGGGGACGGCGTCAGCGCCCGGACCGGGGCCCCCGCCGCCTCGGCAGAGCCGTCACGCCGGCCATCCCGCCGGGCTCCGGCGGCAACCCCGCGCACTGCGCCAACACGGCGCACCACGCCAGCAGGTGCTCCGCGGGCTCCCAGGAGTCCGCAGGGGACCACGACGCCCGTAGTTCGATCTCGACCCGGGGACTGCGATCGGCCAGCCCTCCGAAGAAGTACGAGCCCGACCGGGTCACGGTGCCGCTGGGTTCCTCGCTCCCGGGCGCCCTGGCCTCCAACGCCTCCAACAGCCAGGACCAGGCCACCTCCGGCAGCAGGGGGTCCGTGGCCAGCTCCGGTTCCAACTCCGCCCGGGTCAGTGTCACCACCCGGAACGGGCCGTTCCATCCCTCCTGGCCGGCCGGGTCGTGCAGCAGCACGAAGCGGCCGTCGGCCACCTCGTGGTCCTCCTCCGGCGTACCCGGCTCGGTCGGCAGCAACACCGACGCGGCCATCGCGTGCGCGAACGGGGCGGGGCGCCGCGGCGGCGGCATCGTGGAGAGTCGCACCTCCCGCCGCGGTCGGGCGGCCTCCAACGCGGCCACCGCGCCGCGGAAAGCCGTCGGCCCCCCGGGGTCGGGGTCGTTCATAGGATCGTGCCCCTCCGCAATACGTGGTCGCGCGGCTGCCATGGCCGGTAACCCTATGCTTGCGGGCGCCGGTGAGCCGGTAGCCGCACCCGCGTGGCGTGTGGCCGATCCCGAACGTGGGAGACTGCGGGGTGTGAGCGAGCGCAGCGAGAGCCCCCCCCCCCCCCCCCCCCCCCCCCCCCCCCCCCCGGGCCC
>NZ_JAJUWS010000072.1 GCF_021390475.1 Streptomyces sp. ST2-7A | reverse complement strand
GCCCCGACCGGGGAGCGTCCGGGGCGCACGGGACGCGCACGTCGCTCCCCGTACTCCCCCGACTCCCTTCGGGATGGGCGTCAACGCAGCCGGGCGGGGCCCGGCGGCGGGCCGCCCCCGCACCCCGGACGCCGCACGCACCGCCCACCTCCGTCCACCCGCCGCCCCGCCCCGTCCCACCGGTCGGGCGAACGGCACGACTCCGCTGGACACCACCGTGAAGCTCACCGTCACCACCGCCGAGCCCTCGGGCCGGCGCACGGACCACCTGCTGGACGTCCCCGAGGGCGCCACCGTGGGGGATCTGCTGCCCGCCCTGGTCCGGGCCCCCGACCCGGGGGAGGCCGACGACGCCCCTGCGACCGGGGTATCGACCACCCCCGCCGGCACCACCGGGGAGGCCGCGCCGATCGGGCTCTACCACGGCGCCGACCGACTGGACCCCGATCTCCCGCTGAGCGCCTGCGGCGTGCGCGAGGGGGCGCTGCTGGGCCTGGGCGCACCCCTCCCGGAGGAGTCCGAGCCCGGCCGCCCGGTGCGCTTCCCGCCGCCCGGTGACCCGACCCTGGTGGAGCTGCGGCATGTCTCCGGCCCCGGCGCCGGGCGGGTGTGGCGACTGGGCCCGGGGCGGCACGAGTGGGGCACCGACCGGGGGTGCGCGCTGCGCCCGGACGGCGACCCGGGCGCCGGCGTCCCGGACTCCGGGGTGTGGATCACCGTCGGCGTCGACGGCTCGGTCTCCGTCCTGCTGCCCGGGGACGCCGATCCCGAGCGCTGCGGGCTGCGCAGTCTCACGCCACCGCCGCCCGTGGATCCCGACACCGGCATCCCGCTCACCGACGAGGAGCCCGCCGGCCCCCGGGACGGCGGTCCCGGCGGGCACTCGCCCGAACCGCCGGCGCCCGGCCCCGACGGGCTGCCCGAACCGCCGCCGACCCCGCCCCCCGCCGAACTGCCACGCCCGACCGACGGGTCGGTCGAGTGGCCGGAGTGGGCGGATCTGGCCCTGGGCGACCACCTGTTGCGGCACTGCGCGCCGTTCGAGCCGGACGCGGCGGTCAACCCGTCGGCGGACGGTGTGGCCACGGAGTACAACCGGCCGCCGCGGCTGGCCCCGCACCTGGACGACGAGTCACTGCGGCTGCCCGGCCCGCCGACCGCGCCCCGCGGCCGGGCCTTTCCATTCCTCATGATCATCATGCCGTTGATCATGGGAATGGTGCTGATCAGCCTCTTCCGCAACTTCTTCTTCGTGATCTTCGTCTTCTTCACCCCGCTGATGGCGATCAGCAACTGGGTGATGGCCCGGCGCGGCGGACGGCGGCAGCACGCCGAGAAGCTGCGCCTGTACCGGATCCGCCGGACCTCGCTGGAGCGGGAGATGCGGCGGGCCACCATCACCGAACGCGGTCTGCGCAACCGGGCGTTCCCCGACCCGGCGGCCGTCCTGCTGACCGCCTCCGGGCCCGGTGGTCAACTGTGGGAGCGGCGTCGCCGCGACCCGGACCACCTGGTGTTGCGGCTGGGCACGGTCACCCGGGCCTCGCTCAAGCGGATCGAGGACCAGGCGCGGGACAGCAACCACCGCACCGTGCACTGGCGGCTGGCCGATGTCCCCTACGGCGTCGAGATGACCGAGTGCGGCGTGATCGGCTTCACCGGGCAGGGCGACGGCCCGCGCGCCCTGGCCCGCTGGGCGGTCGCCCAGAGCGCCGTCCTGCACAGCCCACGCGACCTGCGGATCGTCGTCCTGACCACCGACGAGCACGCCGACTCCTGGAGTTGGGTGCGGTGGCTGCCGCACCTGCGCGGCATCGCCCCGCAGGCGGTGGTGGCGCTGGGCAACGACCCGGAGAGCACCGCGCACCGGGTCAACGAACTGCTCTCCCGGCTGCGGGCCCGGGTCCAGGCGTCCTCCTCCGCGCTGGCCAGGACCCTGATGACCGAGCCGGACATCCTGGTCGTGCTCGACGGTGCCCGCCGGCTGCGGGACGTGCCGGGCGTGGTGGAGCTGTTGACCACCGGCCCGGCGGTGCGGATCTTCTCGCTCTGCCTCGACGAGCGGGAGCGGCTGCTGCCCGAGGAGTGCACGGTGGTGGTCTCCGCCGCCGGCAGTCGGCTGACCCTGCGCGCCTCGGGGATACCCGCGGTGGAGGAGATCCGCGCCGACCTGGTCACCCCCGACTGGTGCGAGCGGGTGGCCCGTTCCGTGGCGCCGGTGCGGGACGTGAGCGTGGACGCCGACTCCGGCCTGCCGGCGGACGTGCGGCTGTTGCCGCTGCTGGACCAGGAGCCGCCGGACCCGGCGAAGCTGGTGGAGCTGTGGAACCGCCGGCCGGCCTCCACCTCCTTCACCCTGGGGCGCGGGTACGAGAACCTGCTGCGGCTGGACCTGGTCCGCGACGGGCCGCACGGCCTGGTCGGCGGCACCACCGGCTCCGGCAAGTCCGAACTGCTCCAGACCCTGATCGCCTCCCTGGCGGCGGTCAACCGGCCCGACGAGCTGACCTTCGTACTGGTCGACTACAAGGGCGGCAGCGCCTTCCGGGAGTGCGCCGAACTCCCGCACACCCTGGGGATGATCACCGACCTCGACGGCCACCTGGTGCAGCGCGCACTGGCCTCTCTCGACGCCGAACTGCGCCGCCGCGAAACGGTGTTGGCCGAGGTGGAGGCGAAGGACCACGCCGAGTACCGGGCCAAGCGGGCCCGTGACCCGCGCCTGGCGCCGCTGCCCCGACTGCTCATCGTGATCGACGAGTTCGCCACCCTGGTCCGTGAACTGCCGGGCTTCGTACCCGGCCTGATCAACCTGGCGCAGCGCGGCCGGTCGCTGGGCCTGCACCTGCTGCTGGCCACCCAGCGCCCGGCCGGCTCGGTGAACAACGAGATCAAGGCCAACACCAACCTGCGGATCGCGCTGCGGGTCACCGACCGGGCGGAGAGCCAGGACATCATCGACTCCCCGGACGCCGTCACCATCTCCCCGCACACCCCCGGCCGGGCGCTGGTGCGGCGCGGCGGCGGCACCCCCACGGCCTTCCAGACCGCCTGGGTGGGCGCCGAACGTCCCGGCGCCGTGGCGGAGGAGGACGGGACCGACGACACCCGGCCGGCCGGGCCCGCCCGGCCGGTGCGCGCCGCCGAGTTGACCTGGCAGGGGCTGGGCCGCCCGGTCGTGACCGGCGAGGAGGAGGACGAGGGCGAGACGGTGACCGAGGAGCGGCCCACCGACCTCGGCGCCCTGGTGTCCGCGCTGCGACAGGCCGCCGACCTGCTGCCGGACCTCGCCCCGGGCGTCCGACCGTGGCTGCCCGCCCTGCCCGAGCACCTCACCCTCCGGGACCTCCCCCCGACGCCCCCCACCCCACCCGCCCCTCCGGGGCGGCTGCCGGCGGTGCCCTACGCGCTGTACGACGTGCCGCAGCGGCAGGAACGCCGGCTGGGCGTCATCGACTTCGCCGAGTTCGGCCACCTGTACGTGATCGGTACCCCCCGCTCGGGCCGCACCCAGGTGCTGCGCACCGTCGCCGGTTCGATCGCGAGGACGCTGACCAGCGAGCAGGTGCACCTGTACTGCGTGGACTCCTCCGGGGGCGGCCTGGCGGCGCTGTCCGGCCTGCCGCACTGCGGCGCGGTGGTCTCCCGGCACGACACCGAGCGCCTGGAACGCCTGCTCCAGCGGCTCTCCAAGGAGCTGACCCGGCGCCAGCGGCTGCTCTCCGAGCACGACTGCGCGAGCTGGACCGAGCTGCGCGGCAAGCTGTCGCGCGCCCGTCGCCCGGCCCACCTGATGCTGCTGATCGACGGCTGGGACTCGCTCAGCGGCCTGCTCGACGACTACGACGGCGGCCGGCTGTACGGCGAGGTCGTGCGGCTGCTGCGGGAGGGCGCGGCGGTCGGCGTGCACGTGATCGCCACCTCGGAGCGGCTGCTGCTGGCCGGCAGGCTGGGAGCGCACAACGACAAGCGGCTGCTGCTGCGCCAGGCGGAGGCCGGCGACTACTTCCACGTGGGGCTCAGCCGCGACCGGCTCCCCTCCCACGTCCCGGAGGGACGCGCCTGGCACGCGCCGTCCGGGCTGGAGACGCAGGTCGCGCTGCTGCCCGGCGCCGACGACGACACGGCCGACACCAAGGACACCGGGGACACCGGGGACACGGCCGACACCCGGGGCGCGCGGGGCGGGTCGGGCACCGGCTCCGTGCCCGACCAGGCGGACGCCCTGCGGCGGATCGCCCGGGAGGCGGCGAAGCGCGACAGCGGTGTCCCCGCCGACCGGCGCCCCTTCCCGATCGCCGAACTGCCCGGTTCGCTCACCTTCCAGCAGGCGGCCGAGCGGTTGCCCGGGGAGAGCGGGCGCCCGCTGTGGGCCCTGGTGGGGCTCGGCGGCGACGACGCCGGTCCGATCGGCTTCGACTTCGCCGCCGAGGGCGGCGCCTTCGTGGTGGCCGGCCCGCCGCGCAGCGGTCGCAGCACGGCCCTCGCCTCGATGGCGGTCTCCCTGCTGATGGGCGGCACCTCGCTGGTGGTGCTCGCCCCGCGCGAGTCGCAGCTGCGCCGGCTGGCGGCACACGACCTGGCCCGGGTGCTGACCGACGCCGACCCCTCGGCCGTGGACGTGGAGGCGGCCCTGGAGGCCACCGGCGGCCGGCCGACGGTACTCATCGTCGACGACGCGGAACTCCTGGCGAACTGCGCGGCCGACAAGGTGCTGCGCCGGGTGCTCGCCTCCGGGCGGGACCGGGGGCAGGGTCTCCTGGTGGCCGCCACCGCCGAGTCCACGAGCGCCCTGGGCTGGTTGGGGCAGATGCGGCGGGTCCGCCGAGGGCTGCTCACCTCCCCGAAGTCCGTCGTCGAGGGCGAGCTGATCGGCTGCCGGATGTCGAGCGAGCAGGTGCGGATGGCGTTGCCGCCCGGGCGGGGATGGACCGCCGGCCCGAGCGGGGGCCCGATGGCGGTGCAGGTGCCGCTCACCGTGCTCGGCGAGGGGTGAGACCCCGGACCCCCGTCCACGCGACGCGGCGGACGGGTGACTACGCGTTGGCCTCGGCCTCGGCGGCCTCCGCCCGGCTCTGCTCCAGGGAGGAACGGATGTCGTTCGCCATGTCGGAGTCGGAGTTCTGGAGTTCCGTGGAGATCTCCTGGAACAACTTGGCGTACTCGCCGATGTTGTTGGCCGAGGTCTCCATCTGGGTGGTGAAGAACTCGTACGCCTCCTTGAGCGCCTCACTGGCCTGCTCGAAGACCAGACCGTTCTGCAGCAGCCCCTCGACGGTGGTCTTGAGCTCGGTCAGCTCGGTGGCGATGTCCGAGAGCTTGGTGCCCATCGTGCCTGCGGTGGCCTCGATGGTCGAGTAATCGATACTGATGTTGGCGTCGCTGGCCATGATTCCTCCGTGGGACGGTGCGGGATGGTGCGCGGGGGCCCGGGGACGGGGACGGTGGGGTGACGGAGGGGCTCAGCGCCCGCTGCTCTTGACCTTCTCGGCCATGTCGGCGTCCATCTCCTGCATGGACTCCTTGATGGCCCGGAACTGGTCGGCGTAGTCGATGATGCTCTGCGTCGCGTTCTTCAGCGACGTGGTGAAGGTCTGGTACTGCGCCTGGAGGGCGGGGCTGGCCTCCACGAAGACCAGGCCGGTCTCCAGCAGCGCGTCCACCTCCTGCTGGGCCTCGTTCATCCGGGGCACCAGGGTCTCCTCGACACTGGTGTTGAGGACGTTGCAGACACGGTCGATCTCGTCGTAGTTCAGGCTGATGTTGGCCACGGGGCCGTCCTTTCGCCGTTGGGTGGGGTGCCGGCCGCGAGGGCCGGGGGTTCGGGTGCCGGGGGTTCGGGTGCCGGCCGCGAGGGGGCGGCCGGTTCGGGTGCCGGGGCTCGGGTGCCGGGCCTCGCCGGTTACTTCTCCTCCCACGAGGCGCGGGGACCGGAGCGGGTGTACTCGGTGGTCTTGCCGTCCTCGGTGATGGTCATCGTTCCGGAGCCGTCGTCGGCCAGGACGACCTCGGTGGTGGAGACGACCTCGCCGTCCTCGTCGGTGGTGGTGACGGTGTAGTCCTGGAAGGCGGCGAAGCGCTCCAGCCCGTTGGAGTCCTCACCGGTCGAGACCGTCCGGGGATCACCGGTGTAGACGGTCTCGGAGGTGGTGGTCGTCCCGTCCGCGTAGGTGGTCGTCGTGGTCTGGTCGCGGAAGGTGTAGCCGCGGCCGTTGTCGTCCTCCACGGTGTGGACCGTGCCGTCGTAGACCGTCTCCGAGACGAACTTCTGACCGTCGGTGGTGGTGACGGTCGAGGTCTCCTTGACGATCTCGTTGTTGTCGTCCAACTCCAACTCGACGACCGTGGTACCCGACTCGTCGGTGTACTCCCACCGGGTGGGCGGGGTCTCCGAGGGCTTCTCCGGCGCCTCCCCGGGGTTCTCCGGTGGGCGTTCGCCGTCTCCCGCGCGGGCGGCGTCCATGTCCTCCCGCCACTGCTCGCAGTAGCCGGGCGGGTCGTCCACCGAACACGCCTCGTGGAGGGAGAAGTCGGGGTCCGCCGCGTCCCCATCGGGGACACCGATGGACTCCAGGTAGTCCCCCCAGGCCGTGTTGTCCCTCTCCCACTGCTCGTACGCCTCGGTATCGGCACGCCAGTTGTCGAGGTTCCCGGCGGCCTTGGAGGCCCCGGCGCTCTGGGCGAGTTGGGAGTCGACGTTGAAGAAGCCGTCGGCGACGCCGCCGAAGAGGTTGCCCAACTCCTCCAGGCCGTCCTTGGCCTCCTTCACCCGGGTTCGCGACATCGTGTAGAAGAGGTTGAAGGCCGACGAGAGCCCGTCGTGGCCCAGGGCGGCCTTCCGTTCCCCGGCGTTGGCCTCCCCCAGGTCGCGGTAGTCCCCGCTGGCGCCGCCGCTGCCCGCCGTCTCGGCCAGCTCGATCATGTTCTCCCGGACCTGGTGCAGGACCGAGTAGTCGATGGAGAAGTCGGCGGGAAGGTCGTCGGCCATGCTGCCCCTTCTCCGGTTCCTCCCGGTGGGACCGGGTCGAACCGCGTGTGAGCCGGACGTGCGGTGTGCGGGCGGCGGGTCCGCCGGCTCCGCCCGCGGTCGCGCCCACCCCTACCACGCACCGGAACCGCCCCGGGTTCAGATCGGATCGGGGTGAACCATCGGGGCCCGCGAAACGTGGACATGACGGAGGGTCCGCCGTCGCCCCCTCCGCATCCGCCTCACCCCGCTCCGTCCCGGCCCGATCGGCTGCCGGAGGGGCCCGCCGGCGCCCGTCGATCGCGCCGCCCGCCGAGAGGAGAGAGACCCGTGCCCCGTCCCACCGACTGGAGCGTGCTCGGCCTCTCGAACGACCCCACTCCCGGCGACGCGCCCCGCCTGGAGCGCGTCATCGCCTCCCAGAAGGAGCTGGTCGAACTCGCGGGAGTGGTGGACGACGGTCTGAAGAACGTCCGTGACACCACCGACGGCGCCTTCGTCGGCAAGACCGCCGACGCGCTGCGCGAGGTGATCGACAACAAACTGCGGAAGTTCGTGGAGACCTTCGCCGAGGCCCACCGGAACGCCGGGAACGCGCTCACCACCTATCACGGCGTGATGGTCGAGGAGCAGCGCAAGGCGGACGCCGCCCTGGAGTCCGCCCGCGGCCTGGGCGACGACGACGAGGCGGAGGCCGAACGCAGCAGGCTCCGCGGGGAGGCCGAGGAGGCGGGGAACCGGCAGCGCGAGGCCGGCGACGAGGCCGCCCGGGTGCTGCGCTCCGCCGCCTCGAGCATCTCCTCACCGGTGGACGCCTGCGAGGAGATCTGGAAGGCCCTCCAGTGGCTGGCCATCATCCTGATCATCCCGGCCATCCTCGTCGGCGGCCCCCTCGCCCTGTTCACCATCGCGCTGAACGCCGCCATCCTCATCAAGACCGCGATCGACTTCTCACAGGGCAAGGCGGGCGTCGCCGACCTGGTCTTCGCGATCCTGGGCATCATCGCGCCCAGCACCCGGGCCCTGAACGTCGGCAAGGTGTGGGCCGGGCTGCGCGGTGGGTTCAGCACCACCAAGGACTTCTTCAAGCTGGGCCCGAACGTCTTCACCTCGCTGCGCCTGAGCGGGGCCTTCGGCGGCGGGACCCGCGTCACGACGCTGTGGCTCCGCAACGCCTCGGGCATCATGACGCCGGTGCGGATCAACGCACCCGTGCTGGGGGGCATCCAGGCGAGCGTCCTGCGCGGGGTCGGCTTGGCCGGTTACACCGCGATCCGGATGGGCGTGGGGCTGGTGCGATTCACCCCGGGCGCCTTCCGGGCCGGCGTCCACGGCATCACCAAGTTCCGCTTCATCAGCTTCTTCCTGCCCGTCGCCCGGGAGGAGATGCGCTTCGGCATGGGCCTGGCCTTCCGGATCGGCTTCATCGACCGCGGCCTGTTCGGCAAGCACATCTACGGTTTCTCCCCGACCGTGACCGCGGGCATCCGGGGCGGCGCCGGCGCGGCGTCGGGCATCGGATCGGGCGTCATGGTCCTCTCCCGCCCGGGCGGCGCGGGTTTCGGCGCCGGCGGGTTCGGCGTGCCGACCCCGGGGATGGGCGGCATGGGCGGGTTCACCGCCCCGAACATCTCCGCCGTGGGCGCGGGTGTCGCCGACCTTCGGGTGATGCCGCCGATCGGAGTGCCGGTCCGGCCGGGTGGCATCTCCCCCGGTGGCCCCGCCGGTCCCGTCGTTCCGAGCATCGTCACGCCGGGATCGCTCACCCCGCCCGGCGGCCTCTCCGGAATCGGCGGGCTCGGCCCGGGCGGGCTCGCCCCCGGTGGCCTCGGCTCGGTGAACCTCGGACAGATCTCGCTCAGCCCGCTGTCGGTGCTGCGCACCCCGATGGGCGGCATCGACATGCCGCCCATGTCGGCGCGGATCGCCGACCTGCCGTCCATCGGCACCGTGCAACCGCCGCAGTTGGGGTCGATGTCCTCGATGACCGGGATGGGTGGCATCACCATCGGCTCACCCGGCTCCGTGAACCTCGGCGCCCTCGCCCCGACACCGGCCCCGGTGGCGGTGAACAACGCCGTCACCGCGCCGACGGTGACCGCCCCGAGCGTGTCCGCGCCGCAACTGGGGTCGATCGCCGCACCCGCCCCCGTCTCACCGGGCGCGGTCTCGCTCGGCGCGGTGAACCCGGGAACGGTGAGCCCGGGCGGGTTGAACCCCGGCAGCGTCTCCCTCGGCGGCGTCAACGCCGGGGGCATCAACCCCGGCGGTCTGAACCCCGGCGGTCTCAATCCGGGAACCGTGTCCCTCGGAGGTGTCAACGCGGGGGCGATCAACACCGCAGGACTCAACGTCGGGGGCCTCAACGCCGGAGGCATGTCCCTCGGCGGCATCAACCCCGGCAACCTCAACCCCGCAGGACTCAACGTCGGGGGCCTCAACGCCGGAGGCATGTCCCTCGGCGGCATCAACCCCGGCGGCCTCACCCCGGGCGGCGTCTCCGTCGGCGGCGTCTCCGTCGGCGGCGTCAACGCCGGTGTACCGGGTTCCGGGGTGACCGCGCCCGGTGCCGGGGCCCCGAACCTCGGCGCCCCGGGCACCGTCGGTCACATCCCGGCGAGCCTGTCCGGCGTCTCCGCTCTGCCCACGCCCCAGATACAGGGCATCCAGGGAATCACCTCACTCGGCGGGATCACACCTCCCGGCCAGGTCGGCGTCTCCGTGCCCGGCTCGGTGGCCGGTGCCGGGTCGTCCTCCGCTCCGACCCAGCACCTGCTGAACGTGCCCTCCCTCTCCCAGACATCGCTCGGACAGACCCCGGCACTGCCCTCGATCACGGCGCGGATCGTGGACCTGCCCGGCACCGGGCTCGGTGGATCACCCACCTCCCTCGGGTCGATCACCGCCGCCGGTGCCGTGTCCCCCGGCAACCTCGCTCCCCCGCCGGGCGCCGTCATCAGTCCCGGCTCCGTGCCGACCCCCGGCGCCCTCACCCCCGGCACCCTCACCCCCGGTACGGTCACCCCCGGTACGGTCACCCCCGGTACGGTCACGCCCCCGCCGGCCCATGCTCCCGGTGGCCTCTCCAACATGGCTCCCGCGCCGGCGGTCCCCTCCCTCGGCACCGTCACCCCCGGCGGCGCCGGCTCGGCCATCGGGCCGGTCCGCGCCGAGGCCGGCCTCCAGGCGCCCTCCGTGGACGGCAGGATCGCGGACCTGCCCGGCACCGGGCTCGGCAACTCGTCCGCCACCCCCGGCCCGGTCACCGCCGCCGGTGCCGTGTCCCCCGGCAACCTCACTCCCCCGCCGGGTGGCGTCTTCGGCCCCGACGGGATCTCGGTGGCGAACATCCCCACCCCGCAGCTCAACGGCGTCGCCAGCCCCGGTTCCCTAGGCGCCGGGGGCACGATCACCCCGGCCACCGTCACCCCCGGCGCCGTCACACCGGGCACGATCACCCCGGCCACCATCACCCCCGGCGCCGTCACACCGGGCACGCTCCCGAACGGTTCGATCTCCCCCGCCCCCGCTCCCGCTCCCGCTCCCGGCGCCGCCGGGTCGTCCGTCGGGCCGGTCCGCGCCGAGGGCGGTCTCCAGGCACCCTCCGTGGACGGCAGGATCGCGGACCTCCCGGCCCCCCGGAGCGCGGAACCCGTCGCGATCGGCGCCCCCGGCTCGCCCGGCGGCGTCTCCGGGTCCCTGCCCGCCCCCACCGGGAACACCCTGCCCGAGGGATACGTCAACCCCGCCCACATCCCGGTGGTCTCCACCACCGGGACGGCCCCCCTGCCACCGGCCGGCGTTCGGCCCGAGGGCACCGCCGCCGTCTCCTCCGCGGCCCCCGCCCCGGTCGCGCCGAGGCCGGAGACCCCCACCGCGCACGCGCCGGTGACCCCGCGCCCGGAGACCCCCGTGGCGCACACCCCCGTCGCTCCGCGACCGGCCGCCGACGGCGTCGCTCCCCCCGGCCCGCCGGCGCGCCTCGACGATCCGCCGTCCGCCCTGGTCCCGCGTGGAGAGGGCGCCCCGGACGACCTGGCGCTCTCACCGCCCCCCAAGTCCTCCGGCGACAAGGACGCCGTCAACGCCCTCGCGGCCCTCAACCGTCTGTTCGGCCACGACCCCGCCTGGCACCGCCTGCTGATGCAGCGGATGGGCATCGACCAGGGCGTGCAGGTCTTCATGATGCGCGGCGCGGTGCCCACCCCGGCGAGCGGTACCCCGGCGATCCAACCCTTCGATTTCACGGTTCCCGGTGGCACCGGCAGCCGGGTGACCTTCGACGGCACCACCCCCACCGTGACGCAGGGCACCAACGGCCGGGAGGTGCGGGTCGAGGTGGGCACCGGCGGCAACCCCGTGGTGCGGATCACCGAGGACCTCGGGCCGAACGCGACCCGGCAGTGGACCATCGCCCCCGACGGCAACCCCATCGGCACCGGCGTGCAGCGCGTGACGCTGAACGACGGCGGCGCGACCCCGACGCAGATCACCCTGCGCCTGGACGGCTCGGGCGCGCCCGAACGGGTGACCCACGCGGGCGGCGGGGGCGTCACCACCGGGAACGTCTCGCTCCTGCCCGGTGGCACCGAGCTGCGGATCACCGACCCCGCCACCAACAACTTCACCCTCCACACCACCACCGGTGACCTGCGGTACAGCGCCACCTCGCTACAGCCGCACAGCCCCACCGGCGGCCCCGCCCACCCCCTGGCGAACCACTACCTCACCACCACCCCCGGCGGAGACGTCGGCCTGCTCCGTGCCGGTCCCGACCCCGACCACCCCGGCGTCACCGTCTTCGGGGCCGTGGACGGCGCCACGGTCACCCCGCAGACCGGCGCGGTGGACCTGCGAGTGGCGGGCACCGGGACCGGCACCGGCGACGCGCTGCGCGTGCGCCACGGTGACCACGACCTGATCGTCGCCCCGAACGGCACGCACACCCACGACGTCACCGCCCTCCACGGCCTCGACGGCCGGCCGATCCCCCACGTCCACCTGTTCACCACCACCTCGGCCTCCGGTGCCGCGCCCGGCACCGTGTCACTCCGCACCGACCTCGGCGCCCCCGCTCCGAACGCCGCCCAACTCCCCACCGGTCACTGGCACGTCACCGACACCACCACCGGCGACTTCACCCTCCACACCACCGGCGGCGACCTCGACTACCACGCCCTCTCCCTGCGCAACCCCGATGGCGGTCCCGCCCACCCCCTGGCGAACCACTACCTCACCACCACCCCCGACGGGAACCTCGGCCTGATCCGCACCGATGGAGCCCCGGTACCGACCCTCACCCCGCAGCCGGGCACCATCGCGCCCCAAACCGCCATGGGCCCCGGCGTCACGCGGATCGACGCCGGCGGCCACCACCTGGTGGTCGACGGCAACGGCCGACACATCCACGACGCCATCACCCTGCGCGACGCCAACGGGGCACCCACCGGAACACACCTGTTCACCCCACCGAACGCCGCCGGCACGGTCACGACCGCCATCGCCCGGAGCGACCTCGGCGCCCCGGTGCCGAACACCACCGTCACCCGGGTGGACGGCCACTGGCACGTCACCGACACCACCACCGGCGACTTCACCCGCCACACCGACACCGGCGCCCTGGAGTACCG
>NZ_JAJUWS010000071.1 GCF_021390475.1 Streptomyces sp. ST2-7A | reverse complement strand
GATCGTGACGGTGGGGCCGGGCCGGTCGGCGGCGGGCGACGGTGGCCGGGATCCTCACCCCGGTGGTGACCTCCGCAGGACTGCGGAGAGCGCCCCGATGAGTTCCACCTGGTGGTCCGGGGTGACCGCCAGGCGATGCAGCGCCGCGCCGAGTCGGTCCCGTTCCTCGGTGATCGTCCGTCGCACGCACTCCTCCAGCAGTTCGCCCGCCCGGCGGCGCAGGGAGGCGGCCCGGGCGGGATCGATCAGTGCCGCCAGCGCCTCGGCCGCCGGGCGGCAGTCGCGTCCGCCGAGCAGCGCGACCATCAGTAGGGCGGCGGCCTCCCCCGCGTCGCAGGGCCCCCGGCCGTCGCCGGCCGGCGGGGGCCGGCGGCGCGGGACGGCCCGCAGCGGACCGCCCGTCAGAGCCGACGCCGCCTCCTCCTCCGCCAGCTCCTCCAGTCGGCGGCGAAGCCGGCGGATCGCGACGTCCACCCGTTCGCGGACCGCCGGGAAGGGCTCGGCCTCCCGGGAGGGGGCGGCGGGCTCGTCGCGCCAGGCGGCGGCGGTCCGCTCGTCGGCGGCGACGACGGCCTCGGTGAGCAGCCCGGCGAGGCCGTCGGTGAGGGCGTCGATCACCTCGTCGCTGCTGCTGTCCTCGGGAAAGGCCAGCCAGTGAGCCCTGGCCTGTCCGGTGAGCAGGTCACCGGCGTCCAACCGGACGCGCACCCGCTCGGCGGCCTCCCGGTGCGCGGCGTGCAGCTCGCGGTCCAACCGGCCCGCCGCCGCCGCCTGGGCCGCCGCCGCGGCGGCCAGGGCCCCGACCCTCGGGCGCAGCGAGTACAGGGTGCCGATCGCGGTGCCCGAGGCGGCCACCGCGCGGGCGGCGGGATCCCGGGCCCGGGCGGCCAGCCACTCGCGCAGCGGGGCGACGGCGCTCGCCGGCAACACCCCGTACCCGCCCCGGGCCGACTCCGGGAGTTCGGGCACCGTGAAGTGGGGGACGGAGCCGAGGCCGGCGCGTTCCAGGAGCGCGGCGTAGTGGCGGGAGACCTCCTGGGCGTGTTGGTGCGGCACCCGGTCCAGGACCGTGGCCAGGACGACGCGGGAGTCACGCGCGCTGCGCAGCAGGTTCCACGGAACGGCGTCGGCGTAGCGGGCGGCGGTGGTGACCAGCACCCAGATGTCGGCGGCGCAGATCAGGTCGGCGGCCATGTCGCGGTTGCGGGCGATGAGCGAGTCGATGTCCGGCGGGTCGAGCAGGGCGAGGCCGGACGGCAGGGAGCGGGTGGTCTCCACCGCGAGGGCGGGCCGGCCGTCCTCGGCGTGCGACGGTGGGGGTACGGGGGCCTGCTCGTCGTCCTCCTGACGGGGCATCCACACCCGGCCGAACTGCGGAAGCACCCGGGGGCCGGCGAACCAGTGGTGGTCGTCGGGGTGGCAGATCAGGACGGGGGTGCGGGTGGTGGGTCGCAGGACGCCCGCCTCGGAGACCCGGCGGCCGACCAGGGAGTTGACCAGGGTGGACTTGCCGGCGCCGGTGGAGCCACCGATGACGGCGAGCAGTGGTGCGTCCGGCTCGCGCACCCGGGGGACCAGATAGCCGTCGAGTTGGGCGAGGAGTTCCGCGCGCGAACGCCGGGCCCGCTCGGCCCCGGGGAGGGCCAGCGGGAAGCGCGCCGCGGCGACGCGTTCCCGCAGTGCGGTCAGCGCCTCCACCAGTTCGGGCCGTGCCTCCAAGATCGCCACATGTGAAGAATGCCCAATTTTGGGAGAATTATGAAGCATATTCGACGGAACGCGCCCGAATCCGTGCAACCGACCCCTCTCACCGGCATAACGAGTGCGCAACACCCCCGCTCCCGGGCGTTCAAATCGCTGCACCGCCGTCGAGCGCCCGGGATCATCGGGGCTGCTTCACCGGATCTCCACACCGGCGTGTGGCGGTGCGGCACGGCCGCGAATCGGACGTATCCCCCGAAGCCCTATCCTGTGCGCGCAGGGCCGGGGACCACGTCCGCGACCACCATCGGCCCCCGTAGCTCAGTGGACAGAGCAGGTGCCTTCTAAGCACTTGGTCGCAGGTTCGAGTCCTGCCGGGGGCACTTTCATTGCCTGACCTGCGGTTTTCCTTACGTGGACACAGGAGCCATCTTTAGCACAATGGTGCGTGGCCAATTGCTCTTCCCTCTTGGGTTCGGGCGCCCTACCCTGCGTGGGCATGGGACGAGACAAGGGTGCGCGGGTCGATCTGGAGCCGATGAAGCGGTCGTGGGTGCGGGCGCTGGGTGGGGCGAACCGGGCGCAGGGCACGATCAGGATCTACGAGCGGGCGGTGCAGGGCTTCCGCGTCTTCCTACTGGAGGAATACGAGCCGGACGGTGAGGGGGCGCCGCCGGCTCCGACGGAGCTGGAGGGCGAGCGCGGGATCCACCGGGATCACGTGGCGCAGTACCTCATCCACGTCCGGGAGAACTCCGGGATCGCGACGGCCAACCAGCAGTACCGGTCGCTGAAGACGTTCTTCAACTGGCTGGTGGATGAGGAGGAGATGGACCGCTCCCCCATGCGGAAGATGAAGGCGCCGGAGTATGTGGAGCCGCAGGTGCCGGTGGTGCCGGAGGACGCGCTGAAGAGGTTGCTGAAGACCTGCCAGGGGAAGGGTTTTGAGGAGCGGCGGGATCTGGCGATCCTGCTGCTGTTCATCGACTCCGGGCCGAGGTTGAGTGAGCTGACGAACCGGACGATGGAGGAGTTGGACCTGGACATGAAGGTGCTGCGGGTCCTGGGGAAGGCGGGGCGGCACCGGTCGCTGCCGTTCGGGAAGGCGACGACGCTGGCGCTGGACCGGTACCTGCGTGCGCTGCCGAAGTTCTTGAAGCGGGCGCCGGATGACGATGAGGCGCTCTGGTGGTCAACGCACAAGCGGCCGCTGACGATCTGGGGGGTGGGGCGGATGGTGAAGCGGCGGGGGGCGCAGGCCGGGCTACCGGAGCTGCACCCCCACCAGTTCCGTCACACCATGGCGCACCAGTGGCAGATCGAGGGTGGGAATGACGATGACCTGATGCGGATCATGGGGTGGCGGTCGCGGCAGATGTTGAGCAGGTATGGGGCGTCCGCGGGTGAGGAGCGGGCGCGGGAGGCGCATCGGCGGCGGAGCCCGGGGGACCGGCTGGCGGGGTGAGGGTGCCGGCCCCCGGGGTCCGGGGCCTTGTGGTCAACCGGGCTCGGGGGCCGGTTTCAGGTGGTATCCGCGCGTCAGGCGGGGGACGCGGGTGGTGAGCCAGGCCAGTGCGGCGGTGCGGTCGATTTGGGTCGGGTCGTAGGCGGCTCGGACGATGGATCCGTCGTCCATGTGGAGTACGGATATGCCGTCGGTGAGTTCTGCTTCTTCGAGTTGGACTTCGGTCACGGGGCCCCCTTGTCCCGCGCGGTTCCGGGCACGCCGGATTTCGCACGTACGTTCCAATGCGCGAGGCCGTGACACTGTACGCCTAGGGGTATTTTCGCGCAGTAGGTGGCGCGTGCGAAAGGTCAAGGAGTGCGCCAAAGGGTGCATTCACTCCGGCGCGCGCCCCTCGTGCGCCTCCTTCTTCTCGTTCGCTTCGCGGGCTTCGCGTTCCCAGCGGGCGAGGATCGCGTGTTCGCGTTCTCCCGGTTCCACGCCGACGCGGCGCATGACCTCGGCCGGGGCGCCGGCTCGGAGTTCTGCGGCCTCGTAGCCGATGAGTTGGAGGTGGGCTGCGGCGGCGACGATGTCGCGGGGGAGGTCGAGTCCGGCGGCGAGGGCGCCGACGAGCTGGGGGGTGACGGTGAAGCCGCCGCCGGTGGCGATCTTGTTGATGAGGGTTTTGCTGGGGGACCAGCCGGTGTCGGGGTCGATGGCTGCTGCGGCGAATTCGCGCGTGCTCCAGCGGCGCCCTCTGCCGACCTGCTGCTGGACGAGTTCGGTCAGTGCGTTGCGCTGCTCGGCCATGTAGTCACCTTCACTTGTCCACACCTCCTGCGCCGTGTGGCCCGGGTTGTGGCTGGTCATTGGCAGATTCGCCAGCCGGGTCGGTGTGCATTGTCCACGACCGGGGACGGGTTTGGTAAGGGGCCCCTGTCCTTCGTCCGGATCGTGTCGCGGAATGGGATCGTCCGCGATCGTGGACAGCGATGCATCGGTGTGCAAGGCTGTCCTTGTCCGCGAGCGCGGACGAGTACCGGAGGCACCTGTGACACCTACGCGTCTGCATCTGACCGATGATGACCTGTTGCGGAAATTGATGCGCAGGGCTCCGGGCGGGTCACTGACCGTAAGAGCACTGGCCGAGCGGGCGGGAGTCTCGAAAAGCAAGGTGCACGCGATGTTGTCCGGGGAGCGCGCGACGATCGACCGCGAGCCCGCCGAGCGCATCTGTCGGGCGCTCGGCGTGCACATGGGCGCTCTCTTTTTTGAGCCAATGTCCGCGTCCGCGGACGGGGACAATCTTGGAAGGGAAGTAGATGACGGAGATCGACCTGACTCGGATGAGTCCTGCGGAGCGCAGTTTGCGCGCCCAGTTGGCGTCCCACGTGAGCTGGGCGCGGACGGCCGATCCGGCGGCGCGGACGGCGCCGGCGCGGCGGGCGCTGGAGGAGAGGTTCGCGCAGCAGGCGCGGGAGATGCACCCGACCGCGGGCGAGGAGCAGGTGTTGCGGGTCGCGGAGCAGTTGCGCAAGGCGTACTTCGCGAGTCTGTCGGCCAAGGCCGCGGCGGCGCGGCGGGCGAAGGCCCGGGTGAAGGCGGAGGCCGAGAAGAAGCGGCGGTCCGCAGAGCGAGAGGCGGCGGTGGCCGGACGGTCCGGTGACCGGACGGCGGCCTGAGACCGCTTCTGTGCGTGCGCCCGGCACGCACAGGGGCCGCCCCGGTTGCTTGCCGGCCCGGAGCGGCCCCTACGTCACATCACACAACTACCCGATGACTGGGAGTAGACATGTTCAATCCTAGCGTGCCCGCAGGGCGTTGGGGGTGCCGGTCGTGAGGATTCCCCTGAGGCCAACGGGGCGTCACCGTCGGATCGGTCCCCGTCCGGAGCCTCTCGGCCCGCTGTCCCCTGCTGCCGTTCCCTCCCCCGCCCCCGCGCCGGTGCCGCCGGTGCCGCCGGCCGGGCCGCCCCTGCCGCTCGAGGAGCTGCGCGCGGTGGAGCGCGCCGTGGGCGACGGGCCCTTGTACGACCACGCCGGGCAGGTATGGCTGGAGGCCGGCCGTGATGAGGCCGGGCGGGTGCTGGTGGTGCCGGAGGGCCGTACGGAGCGGTGTCCGGTGGAGCTGGTGGCCCGGGTGCACGGGTCCTTGGTGATCTCGCCCGGGGTCGGGCGGCGGGGGTTCGAGGACGAGGTGGCGGCTGGGCTGTACGCGGTCGCGCCGTGGGTTTCGGAGGTGCGGGCGACGCCGGTCACGGTTGTTGACGGTGCTGGTGCGCGGGTTCGGTGGCGGGTCGCGGCCCGTGACACGGGCCGGTTGTACCGGGGTCTGGATTCGGAGACGCGGGCGCGGCTGCTGGAGGTGCTGCGCGAGGCGTATCCGGGTGCGGACTGGTCGGTGTCGCAGTGCTGGTCGGTGTCGGATCGGGTGCTGCGGGCGACGGTGCC
This sequence comes from Streptomyces sp. ST2-7A, assembly GCF_021390475.1. Classification (GTDB taxonomy): domain Bacteria; phylum Actinomycetota; class Actinomycetes; order Streptomycetales; family Streptomycetaceae; genus Streptomyces. Next base: position 8,743 of record NZ_JAJUWS010000071.1, on the reverse strand, counting down.
CGGGGACCCAACCGACCCTGTGCCGGTGCCCTCCCCCGCCGGACCGGGTTCTCCGGGCGGTGTCCGGTGAGTGAGCTGGTCGCGTTCGGCCTGCTGGTGTTCTGCGTGACGACGGCGATGACCGGTGCGCAGTGGCAGGTCCGGCGGGTGGGTCGGGAGTCGGCGCGTCGGCGGCATCCGGCCGGGCGCGCCCTCCCCTCCCCCACTTCTTCTTTCTCCGCTTCGGTGCCCGGCGTTGTCCGGGTGCCGGGGCCGCGCACGCACAAGGACGGCTGACCCATGAGCAAAACGCTTGGATTTCGCCCGGCTACCCGCCCGGTCTCCCGTGCGCGGGTGGCGCTGGTCGGCCCGGCCGGGTCGGGGAAGACCCCTGCCGCGCTGGACCTGGCCCGCGAGTTGGTCGGTGAGGAGGGCCGGATCGCGGTGGTGGACACGCAGCATCGGGCCGCGTTGATGTACGCGGAGGTGCCGGGTCACCCGGAGGCCGGCGGGCACAGGTTCTCCCACCTGCCGGTCACCCGGTTCGACGCGGCAGCGCTGGGCCAGGCGGCGAAGGCCGCGGCCGATGACGGGTACGGGGTGTTGGTCATCGACTCGTACTCCGCGTGGTGGGACGGGCCCGGCGGTCTGCTGGAGCTGGTGACCGAGCACGGGGGCGTAGTGCGCCGTGAGGGCCGGTCCTCCGGGTCCTCGGACCCGGGGTGGGAGCAGGTCAACACCCTGGAGCGGCAGATGCTGCGCACTCTCCTGAGTTGGCCCGGGCACGTGGTGCTGACGATGCGTGCGGTGACCGAGCACGTGGTGGTCGGGACGCGGACGGTGCGGGTGGGGACGCGGCCGGTGCAGGGCCGGATCGTTGAGCACACGGTGCCGGTGGTCGTGGACATGGTCGGCGGTACGGGGACGGTGGCGAAGGCCGGTGGGGTGCGTGGTTTGGAGGGTGGGGTGTTCGCGGCGTCGCCGGGGGTGGAGATCGCTGCGGTGTTGCGGAGGGAGTTGTCGGTGGGGGCGTCGCCGGTTGGGGAGGTGGTGGCCGCGCTCGGCTCGCCGGCCTTGTCGTATCGGGAGGCGATGGCGGTGCGGCAGGAGATCGCGATGCGGGATATGCGTGATGCGGTCGTGGCGCATCCGGTGACGGGCGAGAGCGTGCCGTTGGGGGTGTTGGCGCAGGAGCGGTGCGCGGAACTGCGGGCCCCGGCCGCCCCGGCTGCTCCTGCCGCGCCGGTGGCTCCTGCTGGTGGTGGGGTGTGGCCGGGTTCGCAGTCGTCGCGGGTGTCGTGGGGTCCCGCCCCCGCACAGACGCCCGCGCCTGCACCCGCCTCCGCGCCCGGGCAGGCGTCCGCGCCCGGGCCCGGGGGTCCGGCTTCCCCCGCTTCTCCTCCGGCCGGGGAGCGGGCCGCGCACCCGCAGCAGATCACCAAGCTCACCCGGCACATGGAGCGGCTGAACGTCACCGACCACGGGCGCGGTGAGGTGGCCGAGCTGATGCTCGGTGAGCCGGTGGAGGACTGGCCGAGGGGGTTGCTGCACCGGCAGGCGGTGGAGCTGCTGGCGACGTTCCCGCGGTTGCGCACCGAGCTGGACCTGGAGGAGTGGCTGGGGCGCTGCCGGGAGCGGGACGCCGCCCGGGCGCGTGCTGCTGCCGAACCGCCGCAGGAGGAGCACCAGGAGCCGGCGGGTGCGGGGGGGTGTGCGACCTGCCCGGGGCGGGTCCTTCCGCGGCCGGGCCGGGAAACGCCGGAGCAGTGCGCGGTGTGTCGTGGCGCGGGCATCCCGCTCCCGGACCCAGCCCCGGAGCCGGTGGCCGACGAAGGGCCGGCCGGTGATGTCGAGGTCGTGGACCCGGAGGAGTGGCCCGGTCGGGGCGAAGAGTCCCAGGACCCGGACGACGAGGGCTTCCCGGCCGGGGAGTTCACCGGGGCCGACTGGGTCGACCCCGGCCTCGACGAGCCGGCCGAGGGCGAGCCGGTTGGTGAGCGCGCCCCGGCGATGGCCTGACCGGCAGGTGCGAGGAGAGCGCGAGGGAGCGGGGGTGGGCCCGGCACCGGTGGGTGTCCGGGCCCGCCCCCGCCCGCGCGGTTCCCGAAGAGACGAGGGGTGAGTGGGTTGTACGGCGAGACGTGGGGTGCCTGGGTCACCGAGGTGACCGGGCCTTCTGGCAGGCATCTGTTGTGGACGGGGCCGCGGGATGCGGGCGGGCGGCCGGTGCCGGGGCGGGTCGGTGGGTGTCCTCGGGTGGCGTTGTGGGTGCTGGACCGGGGCGTGGCCCCGGCGGGCCCGTTGCGGGCGTGCTGCGGGCAGGCGTGGTGTGTGGAGCCGGACCACCAGGAGGAGCAGGTGGTGGGCCGGCGGGGAGTGCCGGCCCGGGGGCCGGGTGTTCGGCCCGGGTGGTGTGTTCCGGCCGGAGCCGGGGTTCGCGGTGGTCGGTGGGTGCCGGGTCCGCGGGCGGGGGCGTGCCGGTGAGCGCGCGGGTGGAGTTGGCGTTGGAGGTGTTCGGCTGGGTCGCGTCGGTGGGCGCGGTGGTCGACGAGGTGGCCGAGGTGGTGCCGCCGGCGGCCGTGCTCATCGTGGCGGTCGGGGGCCTGGTGGTCCACGAGCGGGTGGAGAGGTGGCGGGCGCGGCGCGCTGCTGCGCGGGCTGCGGAGGAGGAGGCCCGCCCGCGGGTGGTTCGGCCCGAGGACGCCGCGTTCGAGAGGCGGTTGCTCGAGGAGATGGGGGCGACGGACGGGCCACCGCAGGAGGAGCAGCGGGGCGAGGTGTGGTGGGTGTCGCCGGAGGAGTGCCGGGCGTTGTGGCCGGACGCTCCGGCGTGGCCGGCTGCGGCGCAGTGGGGTGAGGAGCCCGAGCCCGGGCCCGGCACGGGGTCGGGGGGTGTGCGGTGAGCGCCGCGGCGAAGAGGACCAGGCGGTGCTCGACGGGGAACCCGGTGTGCGGTGGGCCGGGGCGGTTGTATCCGTGTGGGTGGCGGTGTGATGAGCACGCGCCGTGGGCGGTGGCGGGTCGGCCGAGGCCGGTGCCGGGTCCGGGACGCGGGCGTCCGGGGGGCGTTGTCGATCAGGGCGGTGGCTCCGGCCTCGGTGAGCGCGTGGTTCTCCACCAGCACGCGGGCTGCCTCTTCCCGGGTGGTGCGGCTGGCGGCGATGTCCTGCCGGAGCTGCTCAACGGTTTCTGCCAGTGCCATGGCTGCTCCCCCGGGTCAGTTCCGCTCGAGGCGCTTGCGGCTGGTGACCGTGGGTTCGCGCAGCGGCTTGATGCCGTGGGCGCGGGCGATGCGGCGGATCGTCTCGTAGCTGTGCTCGGTCGCGTCGGCGATCTCGCCCGGCTTGCGGCCATCGTTGAGCGCTTCGAGGACGGCGGCTTCGAAGCCCGAGTTGGCCGCGGAGACGAGCTTGTCGGCACGGGCCCGGGCGTTCCTCTTGGCGCGGGCGGCCTGCTTCAGGCGGGTCATGACGTCCTCCGGCATGGCGCCATGGTCCCACACGGGTGTGGCCATGGCGTCGTGGGCTGTGGGTTCCAACACGCATTTTGGCTGAGCTTGCCAACATTGGCTAGCGCAAGTGTATGTTGGCTAATGAGTTGGGCGCCACCACAGCGCCCCACTCGAATCCACCTTTCGCGCCCACTCACCTGGAGAGCCATGAATCCCACCAGCGACACCGCCGGGCCGTACACCGACGAGGACATCGAGCTGGCCGCCGTGCTGCTGCACCGGGAGCGGTGCGCCGTCGAGCCGTTCGAGGTCCGCGGCGCCCTGGACGAGGAGCCGGTGAAGAGGGAGGAGGGCGAGCACGGCGTGGTCCCGGCGCCCGGTTCCCCGCTGTGGGGCGAACTGCCGCAGGACCGGTTCGAGGACGCGGTGAAGGCCGTGCACGGCCTGGTCGACGGGGCCGCGGACCTCTCCGCGTGGGCGGTCTCGCTGGGTCGGGACGGGCTGGAGCCCGACGAGCACACGGCGCAGATCGCGGCCGATGACAAGCCGCTGGTGCGGGTGCACTTCGCGTTCGACCCGTCCATCCCCTTCGAGGAGCGGACCCGGCTGGTCATGCAGGTCACCCGGCAGTTGATGACGGGCTGACCCCTTCGGGGGTCCGGCCGTTCGTCGTGCCGGGCCCCCGAAGGGTTTTCCGCCGCACCCGATCGCACCACCAGAAAGAAGCGCCACGTGAGGATTCGCCGGTCACGGCTCACCGCAGACTTCGTGCAGCTCCCCAACGGGACCGTGCGCGATGAGCGGCTGAGCTACATGGCGCGCGGGATCCTGGCGGAACTGCTGTCCCGGCCCGATGGGTGGGAGACCACCGCCGACGATCTGTGGCGCCGGGCCGCGCAGGCGCGGCCGGAGAACAAGGGCGAGGGTCGCCGGGCGTTCCGGGCGGCGTTCGCCGAACTCAAGGACCGCGGGTACCTGACGGCGGCCACCGAGCGCCTGCCGGGCGGGCGGCACGGCACCGTGCTGACCGTTCACGACCTCCCGCAGGGCGGCGACGTTTCCGCAGGTGAGACCGACGTGCCACACGGTGGTACGTCGGAGGACGGCCCCGGCTCCACCGGCGTACCACATGCCGGTACGTCGGTGCGAGCTGGGGAAACGGGTCCCGCCGCAGGTGACACCGACGTACCACCTGCCGGTACGTCGGTCTCACCTGCGGAAAGGGATGTTTCCGCAGGTCGCTCCGACGTACCACACGCTGGTACGTCCCTAAGAAGACAGAAGAAGAAAACAGAGAAGAAGAAAACGGGGCTTGGTGACGGCCGTCAGGCCACCTCCGGTAGTGGGGAGCCCGGCACAAGCGGCTGCGCCGCGCCGAACAAGATCACCCCGAACGAGGAACCCCCGCCGGCCCACCCCGACGACAACGACGACCAGGAGGCGGGGCACGACGACCCGCTGCCGGGCCCCGCCCTCGACGAACCCGGCCCCACCGGACCCGTCGGGCTGGTCCTCGCCGCGCTTCCCCCCGCGCTGCGCGCCGGGCTGCCCGAACTCCTGCCGACCATCGTGACCGACACCATCCGCCGCGAACTGCGCCGAAACATCACCGTCGACCAGCTCATCGCCCGCGCCGACCGCCGGTGGAACCTCCACCGCTTCGTCCTCGATGCCGATGTCGACGGCGGCGGGCACGGCCTGGACAGCCCCGTCGGTGTGGCAGCCGCTCTGCTGCGCCGCGGGGAGTGCACCCACCCCCGCTGCGGCGACGGCTTCGATCTCGACACCGGCGCCCCCTGCGCCACCTGCGAACGGACCCGGCAGGACCGGGCCGCCGAACAGAAAGCCCCCGCCGCGCCGTCCAGGGCCCCGCTGAAAGCCGTTCCCGCCCCCGCCGGGCACACCGGGCGCACCACCGGCCCCCGAGCGCCCCAAGGGCCCGTACAGCCCCCGCTCCTCCAGATCCTCCCCATGAACCCCGCACCCCCGGCGCGGGAGCCCAAACCGCTGGACCCGACAGTCCGCCGCTGCACCGACTGCGACAAGCCCGTCATGCCCCGCCGCGACGCCACCCCCGACCTGTGCGGCGCCTGCCGCACCGACCAACGCCGCCACGCCTGACAGGGAAGGACACCCCGAATGCCCACCCGACCGCCCGTCCCGTACTTCGGCAGCAAAGCCGGCATCGCAGGCTGGATCGCCGACCTGCTCCCCGAACACCGGCACTACATCGAGCCCTACGCCGGCGGCCTGTCCGTCCTCCTCACCAAGAAGCCCGCCCCGATGGAGACCGTCAACGACCTCGACGGCGAACTGATGACCTTCTGGCGGGTGCTGCGCGACCACCCCGACGACCTCGCCCGTGCCTGCGCCCTCACCCCGCACTCCCGCGCCGAGCACGCCGCCGCGCACGAACCCGCACCGGCCGGAGACGACCTGGAGACCGCCCGCCGCGTCTGGGTCCGCCTCACCCAAAGCCGCGGCGGCTCCCTACGCCCCACCGGCTGGCGCCACTACGTCACCACCTCCGGCTCCGCCACCGGGATGCCCGGCTACCTCACCGGCTACGCGGGCCGCATCGCGGCCACCGCCGAACGCCTCCACCACGTCTCCCTCGAATGCGCCCCCGCCCTGGACCTCATCACCAAATACGGCGCCGCCGACGACGTGCTGCTGTACGTCGACCCGCCCTACCTCGGAACCACCCGCACCCCCGGGACCCGATACCGGCACGAGATGCGCACCCCCGACGAGCACCAGGAGCTGGCCACCGCCCTCGCCGGCTGCCGGGCGGCGGTAGTGCTCTCCGGCTACGACTCCCCGCTCTACACCCAGCTGTACGACGGATGGCACCGCACCACCTGCCCCGCCATCACCGGCAACGGCACCGACCGCACCCGCACCGAAGTCCTGTGGTCCAACCGCCCCCTCGCCCCGGCAGGCGAGATGACCCCCGAACTCTTCTCCCACGCCTGACCCACCCACCGAGAGGACACCTGAGATGACCGAGATCACGATGACCCTGCACTCCTCCACCGGGCCGGTGGAGGTCCAGGCCACCGAGCCCGTGCCCGGCCTGCGGGTCTACCGCCTGCCCGGCGAGCACCCCGAGCCCTGGCACCTCGCCCACCACCAGGGGCACATCCTGGCCCTCGCCGCCACGGAGGGCACCGCCACCGCGACCGCCCGGGCGGTGGCGGACATGACCGACTGGACCCGCAACACCATGACCTGCGCCAATGCGCTCTTCTCCAGCGGGTCGGACCTGGCCGCCCGCATCCAACAGGCCGGCGGACACACCCGACCCACCACCTGACCCACCACCTGACCCCCGGGGCCGACCGGCCCCACCACCCACCGAGAGGACACCTGAGATGACGACCCGACACACCACCGCCAACCTGCACCGACTGATGGGCGAGATCCTCACCCGCGCCACCGAGGTCCCCGCCCTCGCCCCGCTACTCACCGCCGAATGGATCCTCGCCGTCGGCGGGTACCGCGACGGGCTCACCGCGAACACCTACTCCGTCTACGCCGTGGACGGCACGCTCCTCGACGCGGCCCGCACCGAGTGGGGCCCCGGCCACACCGAGAGGGTCGCCACGTCCACGACCTACGCCGACGGCACGCAGTCCCGGATGCACACCCTCCACACCACCTACGCCAGCGTGCCACTCCGCATCTCGGCCCACCTCCCCGAACCCACCGAGCGCGAGGAGCTCCTCGCCCGCCTCGCCGAGCTGGACGCCGCGTCCGACGCCTGACGACCCCCGGTGGGGCCCCGCCCGTAGCAGGCAGGCGGGGCCCCACGCCCACCGTACCCACCCACGAAGGAGCCACCGTGATCATCCGCAAGCTCGACGGCAACGGCCAGACCACCGAACTCATCTCCGTCCTCGCCCCGCAGCCGCCCCGCTACCACCACACGGACACCGACGGCGACCTCCTCCTCATCACCACCGCCGAAATCCCCCAGCGCGGCCCCGGCGTCTACTTCCGCACCGACCCCCGCGGCTCCTCGGTGCCGCTGGACGAGATCCCCGCGCTCCTGGAGGCGCTGGAGGAGATCGCCACCTGCCCGGCCTGCGAGGCCCCGCCGATGGAGTGGTGCATCACCTGCAAGAAGTGCCGCTGCGAGACACACGAGAACTGCGCCCGCCCCCACCAGAACTGACCACCCACCGGGGCCGCCCCACCACCGGGGCGGCCCCACCCCACCGAGGAGAACACCGAGATGAACACCCGCCCCGATCGTGCTGAGGCTCCCGTGAACGACGCCCTCAGCGACTACCGCCTCACCCAGATCCACGCCCGCATCCGCCGCACCGCCATCTGCCCCTACTCGCCCGTCAAGGGCGGCTGCCACCGCTGGACCGACGCAGGTGAACGCCTCGTCATGTGCGTCGGCTGCGGACTCATCACCCAATCCGACCCCACCGTGGGCGACCTCGCCGACCTGTACGCCGAAGTGGAGCGGCTGCGCGAAGTCGCCGCCGAACTGGACGCTGTCGAACAGCAGATCACCGCCGTCCTCGATGAGTGCACCCGCATCGAGATGGAGCAGCGCGGCCGACTCGGGGCGGGCGCGGACGGGATGCGTGAGGTCATCGGTCGCATCCGGAACGCGGTCGTGGTTCCCCTCGCCCCCGCCGAGGAGTCCGCGTCGTGACCGCCTACCCGATTGGCGTCGAGGTGTCCTGCGACGGCCCAGGCAACGGCCGGCCCTGCCCCGGCTCCGCAGCCATCCCCGCCGCATTCACCTCCCTCACCGCCCAACAGGTCCGCGCCGACGGACGCACCACCGGCTGGACCACCCGTCGCGCCAACGGCCGCACCGAAGACATCTGCCCCAACTGCCAAACCACCGAAGGACGGCCCCAGTGACCACCACCCGACCCACGAACAACCCGTGCACCTGCCCCCACTGCACAACCCCCGACACCCAGGAAACCCCGGCCCCACCCCCCACGGTGCCCAACTTCCTCGCGATCCCGACACCGATCCGCATCCACTACCCGGACGGCCACACCCAGGACTGCACCCTCCACCCCGACGGCCACTTCACCATGCAGCTCCCCAACGGCGAAGTCCTGCGGAACGCCTTCTCCCTGGAGGAGATGTGCGAGCAGAACTGGGAGGGCTGCCGGATCGAGCTGGGCCCGCTGCCCCTGGAGCCCGCGCCGCCCGGCCCGGAGCGGCCGGTGATGGAACAGCCGCCTCTCCCCGCTACCTGACACCCGGTGGTCGGCCCGCCCGCTGGTCCTGCCAGGGACTGTGCGCCCTCTACGGCCTGTCTCTGCTACACATCTG
>NZ_JAJUWS010000070.1 GCF_021390475.1 Streptomyces sp. ST2-7A | reverse complement strand
CTCGGCCTTCCGGCCGAGCCCGCCGCGCCGGCTCCATGTCGGAGCCGGACCCGTGTCACGCCGTCAGCGCTGCAGTGTCAGCAGGCCCGGACGGTAGGGGAGGAGGCCGTAGTCGCCGCCGGAGTTGGGACTGCGCCCCTGGTAGAGGAACTGCAGATTGCAGGGGTCGATGGTCATGGTCTGATCGGGGTTGGTGCGGAGCAGTTCACCGTGGCTGATGTCGTTGGTCCAGGTGGCGCCGCTGTTGGCCTTGCCGGCGAAGGGATTGCTCTCGGTCGCGGCCTGGGGTGTCCATGAGCCGTTCAGACTGGTGGCGGTGAACGAGCGGAAGTAGCGGCCCTGCGAGCCGATCGCCTCGACGATCATGAGGTAGCGGTTCTCGCCCTGCACCTTGTAGACCTGCGGGGCTTCGAACAGGTTGTTCGTGCTATCGCTCATGATCACTGTCGAGTTCGCGCCGAAGCTGCTCGGGAAGTTCCCGATCGGCATACTGGCCCGGTAGATCCTGCCGTTGTCACCGGCGAAGAACAGGTACATGTGCGTGTCGTCGGCGATGAGCGCCTGGTCGATGGGGCCGGTCGAGGAGTTGGAGATGCTTCCGGAGAAGAGCTCCTGCTCGGCCGACCAGCCGTTCGGGTTGGTGGGGTCGCTCGAGGTCCGGTAGGAGAAGGAGGTCCTGCCCCACTGGTAGGCGAGCACCCAGATGTTCTTCGGTGCGAAGTAGAAGAGCGTGGGCGCGACGGTGGAAGCGGACATCGCGTTCTGGTTGGCCGAGGCCATCTCCGACCAGTTGCCGAACAGGCTGAAGTTCATCGAACCCCAGCGCGTCCCCGTGTCGTGCGTCGTCGCGTAGACGAGGTGCCGGCCGTTGTAGGGGACGACGGTGAAGTCCTTGAGCGAGACCCACCCCTGCCTGGGCTGCGCCAGCGCGCCCGTTGATGTCCAGCGGTATGTCGAGGGAAGAGCACACGGGCCGCCGGGGTCGCCGCCGCCGACCCGGACGAGCCGCCACTGCTGGTTGGCGCCGCCCCAGTCGTCGTACTGGACGATGTTCGCGTTGTCGGCGGTGGATCCGCCTTGTACTTCGAGGGCCTTGTTGCTGTGGCGCGAAATGAACCTCACGTGGCCGTCCGGGCTGTCGACCAGCCGCCACTGCTGGTTGGTGCCGTTCAGGTCGGCCCACTGGACGATCGAACCGCCGTTCGCGGTGGACCAGTTGTGGATGTCCAGGACCTTGCCGGAGTGGCGGGACTTGATGCGGTAGTAGCCGTTACCGGAGTCGACGAAGTGCCATTGCTGCTGGGCCTGATCGTTCCTGGTCCACTGGGTGATGCGGGCGCCGTCGTTGGTCGCCCGGTTGTGGACGTCCAGGGCCTTGCCGCTGCCGCGGTTGACCAGCACATACGAGGCGTTGGTGTCGACGGTCGCCGCGGCGGCGGGCTGGGCACCGAGGAAGGTGGTCACGAGCAGCAAGGGCGCAAGGATGGCGAGCAGGCGTTTCGGGCGTAGTGGGGACGGACGGTGAAACCACATCAGAGGCCTCCCTTTCTGGGGTCGGGGGTGAGGTGACCCCGATGAACCGCGGAACGACCGCCCGGGGATCGGGGACGGGAGAGATGCGAAGGCGGCCGCGTATGCCGAAGAGTTGGTGCGCTGGACGCTCAGGCCGGAGCACTTCGCCGTGGACCGGGGCGAGAGAGGTCTCCGGCCTTCAAGCGCCCCGGCTGACGACCGGTGGTGACGGCTACCGCCAGCGGGCCGTCACGCCGGCGGATCCACCGGGTGTCCGGGGGTGCCGGCCATGGAGACCTCCGGGGTGGGGGCTGTCAGTTACCGTAATTCTTACGAAACTTCACGGATTCCTTGACGCCACAAGCTAGGAACGTGGGGCCTCCCGGTCAAGGCCTGTCGCCGATCTGTCCATAAACAGCGCCTCTCCTTCGGGCTCGAGCGAGCACGTCCGACCCCGGCCGGTACTCGATCTCGCGCGGTCGGCCGGACCATGGAGCCTGTCGTCTCGGAGTCGCGCGAGCTCGCCGACGTGCTGGTTCGAGCCTTTCGTCGAGGCCCGACCCCACGGCGTCCGCCGACGGCGCCGTGGGCCCGGCGGTTGCCCGTCCGACTCGTGATGATTCCGGAAAGTTTCGGGCAGGAAACGGAAACCTCCTTGGCGAGGGGGTTGACGATCCACCGTCAATCCCTCAGTCTCCTCGTCTGAGGAGGCGATCACGGTTCGAAATTTCGAACCGTGTGCCCCGAACGATCTGTACCGCACGGCAGAACCGCGCACCACAGCACCCGCACCACCCCGTTTCCGATCCGGCGAGGTTCGCACCAGCGCGTCCCGGCTCTCCGCACAGGTGGAGAGGTACGCGACGCCGCGGGGCGGTCCCCCCGGCCGAGCCGCGATGGAGTACCCCCATGCCTCTGTCGAAACCCCGCCACGGCCCCGCGTCCGGTACGCGCGGCCGTGGTTGTCCGCTACGACCCGGCGCCGGTGTCATTCACCGTCCCCGCCGAATCCTCTGCCCTTCGCGCGCCCATGGTGTCCGGTGATCCCGTCATGCCCGGATTCCGGCCCGCCTCGTCCGCCTGCCGCGTGGGAGCGGACGACGCCTTCCGCCGCACTTCAGTCCTTCCGTGATGTCCACCCTGGAGGCACAGTCATGGGCTCGTATGCCATATCCCCACCAGCCGTCCGCCGGAAGTTCCGCGGCCTGCTGACAGCCCTGGTCGTCGGCGTCCTCGGAGTGGTCGGCGCACTGGTCGTGCCGCCGAGCGCACACGCCGCCGAGAGCACGCTCGGCGCCGCGGCGGCGCAGAGCGGTCGTTACTTCGGCGTCGCCATCGCCGCGAACAGGATGAACGACTCGACGTACACGTCGATCGCGAACCGCGAGTTCAACTCGGTCACGGCCGAGAACGAGATGAAGATCGACGCCACCCAACCCCAGCGGGGCCAGTTCAACTTCACCGCCGCCGACCGCGTCTACAACTGGGCGGTGCAGAACGGCAAGCAGGTGCGCGGCCACACCCTGGCCTGGCACTCCCAGCAGCCCGGCTGGATGCAGAACCTCAGCGGCGGCGCGCTGCGCCAGGCGATGATCGACCACATCAACGGCGTGATGAGGCACTACAGGGGCAAGATCGTCGAGTGGGACGTCGTGAACGAGGCCTTCGTCGACGGCGGTTCGGGAGCCCGGCGCGACTCCAACCTGCAGCGCACCGGTAACGACTGGATCGAGGTCGCCTTCCGCACCGCGCGCGCCGCCGACCCGAACGCCAAGCTCTGCTACAACGACTACAACGTCGAGAACTGGAACGCGGCCAAAACCCAGGCCATGTACGCCATGGTCCGGGACTTCAAGCAGCGCGGCGTGCCGATCGACTGCGTCGGCTTCCAGGCGCACTTCAACGAGGGCAACCCCTACAACAGCAACTTCCGCACCACCCTGCAGAGTTTCGCCGCCCTCGGCGTCGACGTGTCCGTCACCGAACTCGACATCCAGGGCGCCTCGCCCACGACCTACGCCAACGTGATCAACGACTGCCTGGCCGTCGCGCGCTGCCTCGGCATCACCGTCTGGGGCGTGCGCGACTCCGACTCCTGGCGATCGCACCACACGCCGCTGCTGTTCAACAACAACGGCAGCAAGAAGCCGGCCTACGACGCGGTCCTCAACGCGCTCAACGGCGGCTCGACCACGCCCCCTCCGGGCGACCAGGGGCAGATCAGGGGCGTCGGTTCGGGTCGCTGCCTGGACGTGCCCAACGCCGCCACCGCCGACGGCACCCGGGTCCACCTGTGGGACTGCCACAACGGCACCAACCAGCGGTGGACGCACACCGCCGCCGGTGAGCTCAGGGTCTACGGCAACAAGTGCCTGGACGCCGGTGGCACCGGCAACGGCGCCATAGTCCAGATCTACAGCTGCTGGGGCGGCGACAACCAGAAGTGGCGCGTGAACTCCAACGGCTCCATCGTCGGCGTCCAGTCCGGCCTATGCCTCGACGCCGCGGGCTCCGGCAACGGCGCCCAGCTCCAGCTCTACTCCTGCTGGAACGGCGACAACCAGCGCTGGAGCGTGACCTGATGGGGCCCGTCGCCGACAAAGGAGTGACCCGATGAAGACCCACGGCAGGGCTCTCCCCGCCCACCCGGGCGGACCTCGATGGTGGTCCCGGTTCACCGCCGTGCTGGCGGCGGTCCTCACGACCGGCCTGCTCACCTCGGTGATGACCGCGCCCGCTCAGGCTCTGCCGGTGTCCGCCGAGGCCGCGGCGGTGGACACGGGCGCCTGGTACGTCCTGGTCAATCGCAACAGCGGCAAGGCGCTGGACGTCGCCGGCGTCTCGGCCGCCGACGGCGCCGCGCTCCAGCAGTGGACGCGCCACGACGGAACCAACCAGCAGTGGCGGTTCGTGGACTCCGGCAACGGCTTCTACCGGCTCAAGGCCCGGCATTCGGACAAGGTTCTCGATGTCGCCAACGCCTCGACCGCCGACGGCGCCGCGCTCCAGCAGTGGGCCGACCACAACGGGGCCAACCAGCAGTTCCGCCTGGTCGACTCCGACGCGGGCCACGTTCGGCTGATCAACCGCAACAGCGGCAAGGCGGTGGAGGTGCAGGGTGCCTCCACCGCCGACGGCGGCGGCGTCGTCCAGTACGCCGACTGGGGCGGCGCCAACCAGCAATGGCAGATGATCAGGCTGTCATCCGGTGGCGAGGGCGGATGCGGCAACGCCCCGGGTCTGAGGAGCGGTACGCACACGATCCAGAGCGGCGGCAAGAGCCGCAGCTTCATCCTCAGGGTCCCCGACAACTACGACAGCAGCCGCCCCTACCGACTGATCTTCGCGTTCCACTGGCGAGGCGGAACCGCCGGCGACGTCGCCTCGGGCGGAACGAGCGGGAACGCCTGGTCCTACTACGGCCAACAGGAACAGTCGAACAACACCGCGATCCTCGTCGCCCCCCAGGGCCTCGACAACGGCTGGGCCAACGCCGGCGGTGAGGACATCACCTTCGTCGACGACATGATCCGGCACATCGAGGCCCGGCTCTGCGTCGACCCGGCACAGCGTTTCGCCACGGGATTCAGCTGGGGCGGCGGCATGAGCTACGCACTCGCATGCTCCCGGGCGAACGACTTCAGGGCCGTCGCGGTCATCGCCGGAGGCCAGATCAGCGGGTGCAGCGGCGGCACCCAACCCATCGCCTACTTCGGAATCCACGGCATCGACGACTCCGTCCTCACCATCGCGCAGGGACGGTCCCTGCGCGACAGATTCGTCGGCAACAACGGCTGCACTCCCCAGAGCCCGCGCGAGCCCGCGCGGGGCAGCCGAACGCACATCACCACCACCTACTCGGGCTGCCGTGCCGGGTACCCGGTCCAGTGGGCCGCGTTCGACGGAGGCCACATACCCGCTCCGGTCGACGGCTCCCCCAACGAAAGCGGCGTCGCCACCTGGACCAAGGCGGAGATCTGGAGGTTCTTCGCACAGTTCCGGTAACACGCCCGGGCAAGGTCCGGCCGGCTGCGGGGCCCTTGCGACTCGGTGAGCCGTGCCCGATGCGTGCCCGTCAGGGCGGTCATTCAGGGCCAACAGCGGTTCTCAACAGCAGGCCGAACTGTCACCGACGGCGACGTTTCAGCAGGTCGGCGACCACAGGCCCGCCAGAAGCTCAGTGATTCCCAAGCGAGGGGGGCGAGTTCGATCCCCGTCGCCCGCTCCAGCCCGAAGGCCCGGGTCACAAACCCGGGCCTTCGGCGTTGTCCGCTCCACCGAGGCCCTGTACGGCCCCGCCCTCCGGGGTTCCGTGGCCCCCGACCAGGCTCCCCGTGGAGCGCTCCCGCATGGCCCGGGACCACGGGCAACGACCGGCAGCGGAAACGCCCCCAGCCGTGGCACCTCTACCGTCGGGGCGTCGGGACATGGGGTCAGGGCAAGGCCGCCAGAGCCCGACCCCGGGGGAAGGCCGCCGCATCGCCGGTGCGCGGTGGGTGCGGCTCGTAGCCGTCCGGGCCGCCGAGAAGGACACGGACGCCCTGTTCGCGCAAGCAGGCCACCGCACGGGACACGGCCGGTTGGGCACCCGGAGCGGTGCTCCAAAACGGCATCGCGACCACCGGCACACCCGGGTGGACACCCTCCGCCGGCAGACCGAGAGAAAGAGTGTCGGTGATACCCGCCGCCCAACGACACGCACTGGTCGTGGTCAACGGCGCGACGAGCATCGCGTCCGCCGGAGGAAGACCACCGGACTCCCCCGGCCGGGTGTAACGCCACCGCACCGGATGCCCCGTCAACTCCTCCAACTCCCCCAACCGACCCTCCCACCACCCCGCCACCGTGGGAGACAGGACCAGACACACATCCCACCCCGCCTCCCGCGCCGCCCGCACACCACGATCCACATACTCCGCCGGACCGGCAGCGGTGGCGATGAGATAGAGCACCCGGGTCACGACCGCAGCCCACAACGCCCCGCCACAACGGTCAAGTCCACACCCGGCGAAGAGGCCAGTTCCATCAGCTCACCAACCAGTCGGGTCACCGCCGGCCGGCGCACCCCCGACAACGCGCCCATTGAGCCCGTGGCGCCGCCCTCGACGAGCGCTACATGGCCCGAACAGGGCTTCATCTTCGAGAGCCACGACCACCCCTGGCGCCCCATCGCCCAGGCGCCGGAAGACACACGACCCGAACGCCCCGCGCCAAGGCCGGAGCAAGGCGACTCAACAGCGGCGCTTCGGAAACCGGTAGAGTCGAAGAACCCACTCAACCTTTCAGATGGAATGCCAGGATCACGCCTTATGTCGGAACCTCTGCTAGTGAGTAAAAACCGGCTCCCCGCGAGATAAAGACGCTGGTCGGCTCCTGTGCTCCCCGCGCCTGCGGGGGTGGTCCCCAACAGGAAGAAGACCCATGCGAAGGAGAACGGGTGCTCCCCGCGCCTGCGGGGGTGTTCCTTACGGCCGACTTCTCGGATGCGGCGGAACAGGGTGGTCCCGGGAGTTCCCCGCCTCCCTCGGGGCGAGCGCCGTGCCCCCTGCGCCTGCGGAGGTGATTTCAGACAGTCATGCAACGTCGTCGCCGGCTTCGTGTGCCCGTCCGGCCACTGAGCCGATGAGCCTGCGTGTCCCGTCCGTGCCCTTCGGAGCGGGCAACGCCTGTCAACAGCGGTGCTCACGAACCCACCATGCCGGGCCGCGAGGAGGACGTTCCCTCGGTTCAGCGCAGGTTTCCGCGCGGAAGCGTCGGTGATTCCCCAGCAAGGGGCGCGAGTTCGATCCCCGTCGCCCGCTCCGGGAAGGGGCCCCGGGGCGAAGCCGCAGGGCACCGAGGAGGCCGGGTGCCGGCGAGGTCGGGCGCGGCAGGCACGTGACCGAGGTGGCCGAGGTGGGCCCGGAGGGTTCGCGCACCGGGGTGCGTCCGCCGGGATCGACGTCGAAAGCCGCCGGGCGGGCGTACCACCGGGGTCCCCCGGCGGGTTCGGCCCCACCGGCGCGTCCGTGACCCGGCTCGGGGCCACCGCTTCGGGGCCACCGTCTCGACGAGCGCGCGCCCGAAGGCGACGACACGCTCCTCTCCCGGGGATGACTGCATGGGCCGGGATTCCGGCACTCCCCCGGTCGGTACGCCGGTGGGGTCCGGCCGGGCGGCGGGCCGGGGCCGTCAGCCCGCGGGGGTGCAGAGGTCCGGGAGCACCTCGGCGCCGGGGAGCAGGGACAGGGCACTGCCGGGCAGGATCAGTTTGCCCCGGCGCCGCCCGCTCCCGATCAGGACGTAGGGGGTCGCGACGACCGACTCGTCGATCAGGAGGGGCCATCCGGTGGGAAGTCCGATCGGGGTGATGCCGCCGTACTCCATGCCGGTCTCCGCCACGGCCGTGTCCATCGGGGCGAACGACGCCTTGCGGGCGCCGAGGTGCTTGCGGACGGCTCTGTTGACGTCGATGCGCGTGTGCGCGAGGCCCAGACACGCGGCGAGGGTGGTCTCCCCGCCGCGTTTGGCGGCCACCACCACGCAGTTCGCGGACGCCTCCGGGGGCGCGTCGTAGGTCTCGCAGAACACCGCCGTGTCGGCCTTGTCCGGGTCGGTGTCCACGTACAGCACGGATTCGGCGGCTTCCCGGGCGTCCCAGTTCCTCAGGGCGTCGGCCACCGGCGCCGGGAGAAGGTCGGTGACCCCCGACGCGGCGTGGACGATGTCGAAGTTCCCGAAGGGAGGACGCGAGGGGCTGTTCATGGGCGGAGTGTAGCGAGGGCCCCGGGGCCGCCACGACGACCGTCCGGCGGGGGGAACGGCGGGGTGAACCGGCGGCGGGAAACTTCCACCGCGCCTCCGGGGATCGTGCCTCGCGGCGCGCGAGCACACGGCACCGGTGGGGGAGCGCGGGGCCCACCCCACGCCCGCATCGGTGGGGACCGTGTTCGCCCCCGAGCGACGCCCGACGGGGCTCATGATCGGCCCGGGGAGTGCCGTGGCGTCGGGGGGGTCAGGAACTCGGCGGCGGTGTCGGCGACCGCGTCGGCCACCAGGGCGAGGGCCGGGACCTCGAGCTTCCACTGCTGCCAGTACAGCGGCACGTCCCAGGGACGTCGCGGAACGAGTCGCGTGAGCGCGCCGGACCGCAGCAGGGGTTCCGCCTGGACCTCCGGCACCAGGCCCCAGCCGAGGCCGGCGGCCACCATCGCGCAGAAGCCCTCGGAGGCGGGGATGTGATTGCGGTGCCGGCTCGCCCCCGATCGCCCCGGCGCCAGGGCGCGGACGAACCGGTCCTGCATCTCGTCGCGGCGGTCGAAGACGACCACCGGCGCGTCCGGGAGGAGGCTCTCCGGCGGACCGTCCGAGAGGTGGCGGGCCACGAACGCGGGACTGGCGACCGCCAGGTAGCGGGCCGATCCGAGCGGCCGGACCGCGCATCCCGCCACCGGCTCCGCCAGGGAGGTCACCGCGGCCATCACCCGCCCCTCGCGCAGCAGCGCGGCGGTGTGCGCCTCGTCCTCCCGGTGCAGTTCGAAGCAGACCCGTCCGTCCCCCGCCACGCGCGTCAGAGCCGGCGGGAACCAGGTCGCCAGGGAGTCCGCGTTCACCGCGATGGACAGCCGGGCCGGGCCGGAGCCGTCCGCGATGCCCAGTTCCCGCCGGGCCTCCTCCTCCAGCGCGGCGAGCCGACGCGCCAGACGCAGGACCACGTGCCCGGACTCGGTCGGCCGGACCGGTTTGGTCCGCATGAGCAGTACCCGTCCGGTGCGCTGCTCCAGTGCCTTCACCCGCTGGCTGACGGCGGAGGGGGTGACGTGCAGGGCCGCCGCCGCCGCGTCGAAGGTGCCCTCGTCGACCACGGCCAGCAGGGTGCGCACCTGGTCATAGGGAAGTTCGCCCATCACGGAAGCTAATGTTACGTAAAAAAGTTCAGCTGTACTCATGGCGTGTTCGGCTCTAGCGTCGGGAGCCGTGAACAGTGGGTTTCTCCCGGCGGCCGCCGCCGGATTCGGTACGGGGCTGTCCCTCATCGTCGCCATCGGCGCGCAGAACGCGTTCGTGCTGCGCCAGGGGGCGCGGGGGCAGGCCGTGTTCCCCGTGGTCGCCCTCTGCGCCGTGTCCGACGCGCTGCTCATCGCGCTCGGGGTGGCCGGGCTCGGCGCGGTGATCACCGCGTGGCCCGCCGCCATGACCGTCGTCGGTCTGGCCGGTGGCACCTTCCTGCTCGGCTACGGCATCCTGGCCGCCCGCAGGGCACTGCGGCCCACCCCCGGGCAGGGGCTGACGACGGACGGCGCCGCGACCGGGTCGGTTCGCACCGCGGTGCTCACCTGCCTGGCCCTGACCTGGTTCAACCCGCACGTCTACCTGGACACGGTGCTGCTGCTCGGTTCGGTCGCCGCCGACCGGGGCCCGCTGCGATGGGTCTTCGGCGTCGGTGCGATGGTGGCCAGCCTGGTGTGGTTCGTCGGCCTCGGTTACGGGGCCCGACTGCTCGGCGGCGTCCTGTCCCGCCCCGGCGCCTGGCGGGTGGTGGACGGCTTCGTCGCCGTGATCATGCTCGCGCTGGGCGTCTCGTTGGTGGTTCGCGCCCTGTGACCGGGGCGGCGGGGAAAGAACAGGGGTCGGCGGAGCCCGGAGGGCGGGGCCCGGCGGCTCTACGATGTCGGTATGACCACGGGCCCGGATTCCGCAACCGCGCATGATGCGCAGGACGACGAGGACCGGCTGGAGGTCGCCGTCTCGGTCCTGGGCCTGCTCGCGGACCGCACGCGCCTGGCCATCGTGCGGCACCTGAGCCGTGGTGAGGCGGATGTGACCACCCTCACCGGGGCGACCGGCGCGGCCCGCCCGGCGGTCAGCCAGCACCTGGCCAAACTTCGCCTGGCCGGCCTGGTCACCACGCGCAAGGAGGGCCGACGGGTGGTCTACGCCCTGCGCCACGGCCATCTGCGACGGCTGGTGGACGAGGCGATGAATGTCGCCGATCACCACGTTCGATCCCTGCCGCCCCACGACTGACGGCCGCGCGGGGAGATCGCGGCGGGATGTCACGGGCCCCCGGAACACATGGGTGCGCACGTGCGCACCCATGAATTAATCTGGGGTGGTCATCGCAGTCGAGCCCACCGGAACGGGACGCCGATGCTCTCGCCCCTGCGCAACCGTGTCTACCGCCACCTGCTGGCCGCCCAGGTCATCGCCCTCGTCGGCACCGGCCTGGCCACCGTCGCCCTCGCCCTGCTCGCCCACGACCTGGCCGGGAACGAGGCCGGCGCCGTGCTCGGTACCGCGCTCGCGATCAAGATGGCCGCCTACGTCTGCTTCGCCCCCCTCGCGGGCGCCCTCGCCGACCGGGTACCCCGCCGGGCGCTGCTGGTCGGCGCGGATCTGCTGCGCGGCGGCGTCGCCCTCGCGCTGCCGTTCGTCACCCACATCTGGCAGATCTACGTCCTGATCCTGCTGCTCCAGGCCGCCTCGGCCGTTTTCACCCCCACCTTCCAGGCCGTCCTCCCCGATGTCCTTCCCGACGAGCGCGACTACACGGTGGCGCTCTCCCTCTCGCGGATCGCCTACGACCTGGAAAGCCTCTTCTCCCCCGCCCTCGCCGCCGCGCTGCTGACCGTCATCTCCTACAACCGGCTTTTCACCGGAACGACGCTCGGATTCCTCGCCTCGGCCGCCCTCGTCGTCTCCGTCGCCCTGCCACGAGCGGCGGCCGTCGGGCCGGCGCGGACCCGTGGCGGGTTCCGCGCCCGGGTGGTGCTCGGCACGCGACTGCTGCTCACCACGGACCGTCTGCGCGCCCTGCCCGCCCTCAACCTGGCCATCGCCGCGTCCGGGGCCATGGTCTTCGTCAACACCGTCGTCATCGTCCGCGACCACTACGACCGCCCCGAGACGGCCGTCTCCCTCGCCCTCGGCGCCTACGGCGCCGGCTCCCTGCTCACCGCCGCCCTGGTGCCCCGTCTCCTGCGTGCCCGCGGCGACCGCGCCGTCATGCTTCCCGCCGCTCTCGGGCTCCCTCCCCTGGCGACCGCGGTCGCCGTGCTCACCGCCGTCTCCCCCCGGGGCTGGACCTGGTGGGGCCTTCTCCTCGTCTGGGCGGCGACCGGCGCGGCCTGCTGCGCGGTGCTCACCCCGGTCGGTCGCCTCATCCGCGGTTCCGTCCCCGGGGAACACCTCCCCGCCGTCTTCGCCGCGCAGTTCTCCCTGTCCCACGCCTGTTGGCTCCTCACCTATCCCCTCGCCGGGTGGCTCGCCGTCCTCGTCGGCCTTCCCCTCACCGCCGTCGTCCTCGCAGTCTCGGCCCTGGCCGCCGCGCTCACCGCCGTGGCCCTGTGGCCCTGTGGCGATACCGGTGCGGGACGGGTGGGGTTCGTAGCCGCCCGGGCCGCCGAGCCCGGCCGGGAAACCCGATCGTCGGGTGCGGGGAGTGTTCAGGAATCCTTGTAGGCGAGGCCCCGGGCGGCCAATGCCTCGCCGAGGATCGCCACCGCCTTGGGGCCGACACCGTGAATGGCGAGCAGCTCTTTCCGGGAATGCCCGGCCACCCGCCCGAGGCTGGTGATGCCGTTGAGCGAGAGTTCGCGTGCGGCGGTCCTGCCGATCTCGTTCGGGAGGTCCCCCACCGGACGTACATCGGGTGTGTCGACCATCGTGTTTCCTTCCGGTCGGTCCGTCGTGGGCAGGAGGTCGGCGGGGATGCGGCTCTTCGGCCCGGTCCCCGGCGCGTCGTCGCCCTGCCCCACTCTCCCGCGAAACCCCGTCGATCGGTCGACGGTGGATCCGGGCGGTGGGTTCGGGTCCGGGGCGGTGGGTCGCGTTCCGTACCGGGTGACCGGATCACTCCGGCGCCCCGGGCTCGTCCCGTGTCGGGGGATACACCCCGGCGGCGGTCGGGAAGGCCGGGTCCACACCGTCGATGAGCCGGTCGCACGGAAGAGAGCGCGGGGTTTCCGCCACGAGCCGGACCCGCTCGGACCGCGGGTATCGCGGCGACGAGCAGGTTTCCCGTTCCGGGCACGAAGCACCGAACGCCGGTGGGGATGGCCGGGGCGAGTGCGATGCGTTCGGCGGGGCTGGGGGAACGATGATGAGGGGTTTCTCCCGTTGATCCGGGTATGTTCACGGGGATTTCGGCTGTCGAGGCGGGATGGCGGGCGGGACCCGCCGGCGCGGTGTCCGGGCCGAGGGCCCGGCTCGGCTCGGGGCGGGGCGGGGCGGGGCGACCGGACCGATCCGTCGGACGCCGCCCCGCGCCGGAGGCGAAGGCGGAGCCGGGGCCGGAGGACTGCCGGGACACGCCCGGTGGGATGAGGACGGAGGGAGCATCGGGTGTTGCGGGGTATCCGCGAGGCGGCCGAGCGCACGCCGCCACAACGGGAGCGGTACGTCGACCTGTTGCGGGCCGTGGCGATCACGGCGGTGGTGCTGGGCCATTGGCTGGTCGTGAACGTGACCTACGACGGCGCCGGCGACCTCGACGGGTACAGCGCCCTGGGCGAGCTGACCTGGAGCCACCCGCTGACCTGGCTCTTCCAGGTCATGCCGCTGTTCTTCCTGGTCGGCGGCTACGCCAACGGCGCCTCGTGGGACTCGCACCGGCGGCGCGGGATCGACGCGGCCGGGTGGCTGCTGACCCGCGGCAACCGGCTGCTGATCCCGACGACGGGGCTGATCGTCCTCGCCGCGGTGGCCGCCCCGGTCGCCCGCCTGGCGGGCGCGGACGAGGACGTGACGGAGACCGGCGTCTGGCTGGTGGCGATCCCGCTGTGGTTCCTCACCGCCTACCTCGCGGTCGTGGTGCTCACCCCGATCCTCCATCCGCTGCACCGGCGCGCCGGGTGGGCGGTGATCGCCGTGCTGGTGGGGGCGGTGGCGGTGACCGACGCGGCCGAGCTGCTCCTCGGGGTGCCCCACGTCACCCTCGTGAACTATCTGCTGGCGTGGTTGGCGGTCCATCAGGTCGGTTTCGCCTGGCGGGACGGGATGCTCGACGACCGTCGGGTGGCGGTGTTCACGGCCGGGGGCGGCCTGGTGGCGTTGGTGCTGCTCACCGTGCCGGGCCCCTATCCGATCAGCATGGTCACCGTCCCCGGCGAGGAGGCTCAGAACACCGCCCCGCCGACGCTCGCCCTGCTCGCGCTCGCGGCCTGCTGGATCGGTGGCGCGCTGCTGCTGCGGGACCGGGCCGCCCGATGGCTGGCGGGGCTCCGACCGTGGACGGTGGTGGTGGCCGTCAACAGCGTCGTGTTGACGGTCTTCCTGTGGCACATGGCCGCGGTGGTGATCGCCGCCGTGGTGCTGTATCCCGCGGGGGTGCTGCCACAGCCGCCGGTGGACTCGGTCGACTGGTTGCTGTGGCGGGTGCCGTGGCTGCTGTGCCTGGCGGTGGTGCTCGCGCCGCTGGTCGCGGTGTTCGGCGGGGTGGAGCGGTACGCCCGGCGGGTGGGCGCCACCCCGTCGCGCGGCGACGACGGCGGGCGGGACCACGACGGGAAAAGCGCGCCCGACGGCGGGACGGTGGCGACGGTCGCCACCTGCCTCGCCCTGGCCGCGGCGATCGCCGGTCTGCTGGGCATCACCACGGCGGGCGCCACCGGGGCGGGACCAACCGGCATCCCCGGCTGGGCCCTGGCGCTGTACCTGGTGGGGGCCGGACGGCTGTGGCTGGTGGCCCTGGTTCGTGCCCGCTGACGCGCCGGGCCGTGCCCGGTGTCAGCGGCGTGGGGCGGGGCCGGTGGACTCCCGGACGACGAGGTGCGAGGGCAGCACCACCCGGTCCGCCGTCCCCTGCCGCCACGAGGGGTCGCGCATCCCCGGGAGCAGATCGACGGCCGGCCTTCCCGCCTCGCCGAACGGCCCGCCGAGGGTGGTCAGCGTGGACGAGCAGAAGTCCGCGCCGAAGATGTCGTCGTAGCCCACCACGCTGATGTCCCGGGGCACCAGGACATCCCGCTCGGCGAAGCGGCGGAGCATCCCGATGGCGAGCAGGTCGTTGTGGGCGATGGCGGCGGTGGCGCCGGAGCCCGGGGCCGCGTCGGCGGCGGCGCTGCCGAGCGCGGCCGGTGGGAAGGGGTCGATGCCGGTCGCCGCCATGCCGAGCGCGGGCCGGCGAGGTGGACGAACGGGCTGCCGGAAGGCCGATGTCCGGCGGGTAGGCCGGGTAGACCGTGACGGTCGCGTCGGTGTGGAC
>NZ_JAJUWS010000069.1 GCF_021390475.1 Streptomyces sp. ST2-7A | reverse complement strand
GGAGCGTTCCGCTCACCGGCCCCCGGGCCCTTCACATCCGACGAGTGGGAGCCCGGGGAGCGGCGCGACCGGCATCCCACCCGCACTACTCTGACCGGCATGGATCTCCCCGCGTCGCCGCGTCCCGCCCGCCGCCTCGTGCTGGCCTCCCGCTCCCCCGCCCGGCTCTCCCTTTTGCGGCGGGCGGGGATCGACCCCGAGGTGATCGTCAGCGGGGTGGACGAGGAGGCCGTGGAGGCCCCGACACCGGAGGCGCTGGCCCTGGTGCTGGCCGAGGCCAAGGCGGCGGCGGTGGCCGCCCGTCCGGAGGCCGCCGACGCCCTGGTGATCGGCTGCGACTCGGTGCTGGAACTGGACGGCACCGCCTGGGGCAAACCCGCCGACGCCGACACCGCCACCACCCGCTGGAAGGCCATGCGGGGGCGCTCGGGTGTGCTGCGCACGGGCCACTGCCTCATCGACACCGCGTCGGGCGAGCGGGCCTCGGCGGTCGGTTCGACGGTGGTGCGGTTCGGCGAGCCGGACGACGCGGAGATCGCGGCCTACGTGGCGACCGGCGAACCCCTGCACGTCGCGGGGGCGTTCACCCTGGACGGCCCGGGGTCGGCGTTCGTGGAGGGCGTCGACGGGGATCCGGGGAACGTCATCGGTCTGTCCATGCCGCTGTTGCGGCGACTGCTGGGGGAGTTGGGGGTCGGCGTGACCTCCCTGTGGAGGCCCTGATCCCGATCCGCGCACCGGGGCTCCCGCAGGGGTCCGATGGGGAGCACCGGGGCCCGACACGGGGATCCTGAACGATGATCGGGTGAACGCCGGGGGCCGGTGCCACCGACCGCGCCCGTCCGGCGAAAAAGAATCCCCCGACGATTTGTGGTGTCCCCACAACATGCCGGGGTGTCCACGCTCCGGCACGGGGGGAGAGATCCGACACAAGCGGTCCTCGATTCCCTCCCCGGGAGGATGCCGGCGGGCCGCCCACCATGGTGGGATGGGGTTTTCGACCCGCGTACCGGTGGGTGGACACCATCCGTGTGGGGAAGCTCACCTCGATGAGCGCCTCGGCGCCGGGTGTGGCCGGTACCTAAACTCGGCTTGTTCCAAGGAGGGAGCCATCGTGCGCAAGGTGCTCATCGCCAATCGTGGCGAAATCGCCGTCCGGGTCGCCCGTGCGTGCCGGGACGCCGGCATCGCGAGTGTGGCCGTGTACGCCGAGCCCGACCGGGACGCGCTGCACGTGCGCGTCGCGGACGAGGCGTTCGCCCTGGGCGGTGACACCCCGACGGCCAGCTATCTGGACCAGGGCAAGGTCCTGCGGGCGGCGGCGGACGCCGGCGCGGACGCCGTCCACCCCGGATACGGCTTCCTGTCGGAGAACGCCGAGTTCGCGCAGGCGGTGCTCGACGCGGGGCTGACCTGGATCGGCCCGCCCCCGCAGGCCATCCGGGACCTCGGCGACAAGGTCGCCGCCCGGCACATCGCCCAGCGCGCCGGCGCGCCCCTGGTGGCCGGCACCGCCGACCCCGTGGAGGGCGCCGACGAGGTGGTGACCTTCGCGAAGGAGCACGGGCTGCCCATCGCGATCAAGGCGGCCTTCGGCGGCGGCGGTCGGGGCCTGAAGGTGGCCCGATCGCTGGAGGAGGTCGGCGAGCTGTACGAGTCGGCCGTGCGCGAGGCGGTGGCCGCCTTCGGCCGCGGTGAGTGCTTCGTGGAGCGGTACCTGGACCGGCCCCGGCACGTGGAGACCCAGTGCCTGGCGGACTCGCACGGCAATGTGGTGGTCGTCTCCACCCGTGACTGCTCCCTGCAGCGCCGCCACCAGAAGCTGGTCGAGGAGGCCCCCGCGCCGTTCCTGACCGCCGAGCAGAACGCCGAGCTGTACCGCGCCTCCAAGGCCATCCTCAAGGAGGCCGGCTACGTGGGCGCCGGCACCTGTGAGTTCCTGGTGGCCGTCGACGGCACGATCTCCTTCCTGGAGGTCAACACCCGCCTGCAGGTGGAGCACCCGGTCACCGAGGAGGTCACCGGTATCGACCTGGTCCGCGAGCAGCTGCGCATCGCCGACGGCGAGGAGTTGGGCTACGACGACCCGCCCCTGCGCGGCCACTCCATCGAGTTCCGGATCAACGGCGAGGACCCGGGGCGCAACTTCCTGCCCGCTCCCGGCACCGTCACCTCCTTCGAGCCCCCGACCGGCCCGGGCGTGCGCCTGGACACCGGTGTGGAGTCCGGCTCGGTGATCGGCCCGGCCTGGGACTCCCTGCTGGCCAAGCTGATCATCACCGGCGCCACCCGTGAGCAGGCCCTGCGGCGCGCGGCCCGCGCCCTGGGCGAGTTCCGCGTCGAGGGCATGGCCACCGCGCTGCCCTTCCACCGCGCCGTGGTCGCCGACCCCGCCTTCGCTCCCGAGGTCCACGGCTCCGCCGGGCCGTTCACCGCCCACACCCGGTGGATCGAGACCGAGTTCGACAACACCATCGCCCCCTGGACGCCCACCGGCGGCGCCGAGGAGGGCGAGGAGAGCACCCTGCGCGAGACCGTGGTGGTCGAGGTCGGCGGCAAGCGCCTGGAGGTCTCGCTGCCCGCCACCCTCGCCATGCCGCTGGCCCGCGCCGCGGTGGCCGGGGGCGCCAAGCCCACCCGGCGCCGCGCCGGTCGTGCCGCCGCCTCGGCGGTCTCCGGCGACTCCCTGACCTCGCCCATGCAGGGCACCCTGGTCAAGGTCGCGGTGGAGGACGGGCAGCAGGTGGCCGCCGGTGACCTGATCGTGGTGCTGGAGGCGATGAAGATGGAGCAGCCCATCAACGCCCACAAGGCCGGCACCGTCACCAACCTCAAGGCGGAGGTCGGCACCTCGCTGTCCTCCGGAGCCACCATCTGCGACATCAAGGACTGATCCGCGGGCCCCGAGCGGGCGAACCGATCGGCGGGCACGGTGGAACCGGCCCGGGCTCCGGCTCGCGGTCGGCACCGCCGGATCATCCCGACGCACCGGGCCGGGACCTCATCGGGTCCCGGCCTTCGGTGTGTTCACCACCGGGCGGTGCGGATCACTCCCGCCCGGCACGGCCCCGGCACCCCACAGCCCCACGCGCCGGACCCCGACGCCCCGCGCCGCCGACATCCTCGCCCGGCCCGGCACGTCATGGTCCGGCGCGTCACGACCCGACGGGCACGATCCGGCGGGCACGATCCGGCGGGCACGATCCGGCGCCGCCGGTACCCCGCGCCGCCGACATCCTCCGCACGGCTCGACGCCTCATACCCCGCCGGGGCACGCGTCCGCGCCGCCGACGACGCCCTCGCGCGGCCCGGTGGCACCTCCCGCGAGGTCTCCGGGCATCTTCCGGGAAGCACCCGGGTCGGGATCAGGCGCCACCGGGGCGGCGCAGGGTACCGGCGGCGAGGGAGGGCGCGACGGCGGCGGTACGGGGCTGGGGCACGGTCAACCCGTCCCCGACGCCGTGGCGGTCGGGGTGCCGGTCCGGATGGCGCTCACCGAGCCGGTCGGGGTGTCGGTCGGGATGCCGGTCGCCGTGGCGCTCCATCGGTCGGTGCCCGGGCCGGACCGGGGGTCGGCCGGGGACCGCCCCGCGGGACTGCTCGGCCGCACCGGCCACGGAGATCCGCACCCCGTGATCGGCCAGCGCCTCCAACTCGGCCACCGCGCGCCCCTTCTCCGGGGGCGCCTGATCGGTGACCAGATGGGAGATCAGCTCGGTCGGCACGGTCTGGAACATCGTGTCGGTGCCGAGCTTGCCGTGGTCGGCGAGGACCACTACCTCCGCGGCGGCCTGCACGAGCGCCCGATCAACACTGGCGGAGAGCATGTTGGAGGTGGACAGACCGCGCTCGGCGGTGAGGCCGGACCCCGAGATGAACGCCCGGGAGACCCGCAGCCCCTGGAGGGACTGCTCGGCGCCGCTGCCCACCAGGGCGTAGGAGGAACCGCGCAGCGTGCCGCCGGTCATCACCACCTCCACCCGATTGGCGTGGGCCAGGGCCTGGGCGACCAGCAGCGAGTTGGTGACCACGGTCAGCCCGGGGATCCGGGCCAGCCGGCGGGCCAGCTCCTGGGTGGTGACCCCGGCGCCCACCACGATCGCCTCCCCCTCGCCGACCAGCCCCGCCGCGTACTCGGCGATGGCGGTCTTCTCCGGGCTCGCGGCCGGGGAGCGTTGTGGAAAGCCCGCCTCCCGGCCGATGCCCCCCGGCAGCACGGCACCGCCGTGCCTGCGGTCGAGCAGGCCCTCCGCCTCCAGGGCGCGCACGTCCCGGCGGACGGTCACCTCGGAGGTCTGGACGACGCGGGCCAACTCGCGGAGCGACACGGCTCCGTTGGCGCGCACCATTTCAAGAATCATCTGACGACGTTCTGCAGCGAACACAGGACCGACAGTAACGCCAAAGAGCGTGCCTTTTCAGGTGCTTCCGGCAATTTACCGATCCCGGTCCACACGATCACCGTTTCGTGGTACACCCCGGGGGTGAGCCCGTCGCGGAGCGTTCCACGACGGGCGCGACCTGCGCCGTCAGCGGCCCTCGGCCCGGTGTCGGGCCTGCAACTGGCGGGCCGCCTCGGCGATCGAACCCGACAGCGACGGGTACACCGTGAACGCCTTTGCGATCTGATCAACGGTCAGACCGTTGTCCACCGCGACCGAAATCGGATGGATGAGTTCACTCGCTCGGGGGGCGACGACCACACCGCCGACGACGATCCCGGTGCCCTGACGGCAGATCAATTTCACGAAACCGTCCCGGATGCCCTGCATCTTGGCCCGGGCGTTGCGCAGCAGCGGCAGTTTCACCACCCGGGCGTCGATGCGCCCCTCGTCCACATCCGCCTGGGTGCGCCCGATGGTGGCGATCTCCGGATCGGTGAAGATGTTGGCGGAGACCGTCGTGAGGTCCAGCGGCGCCACCGTGTCGCCGAGGAAGTGGTACATCGCGATCCGGCCCTGCATCGCGGCCACCGAGGCGAGCGCGAAGACGCCGGTGCAGTCCCCCGCCGCGTACACGCCGGGGGCGGTGGTGCGCGAGACCCGGTCGGTGACGATGTGCCCGGAGTCCCTCAGCCGGACCCCGGCCTCCTCCAGACCCATGTCGGCGGTGTTCGGGACGGCGCCGACCGCCATCAGGCAGTGGGTGCCGGAGATGGTGCGGCCGTCGGAGAGGGTGACCTCGACCCGATCGCCGTCGGCGCCGTCGGAGACCCGCTTCGCGGCGGCGGCCCGGGAGCGCGCCATCACGTTCATCCCGCGCCGGCGGAAGACGTCCTCCAGCACGGCGGCGGCGTCCGGGTCCTCGCCGGGCAGCACGCGGTCCCGGGAGGAGATGAGGGTGACCCGCGAACCGAGCGCCTGGTAGGCGCCGGCGAATTCGGCGCCGGTCACGCCGGAGCCGACCACGATGAGTTCCTCGGGGAGTTCCTCCATGTCGTAGACCTGCGTCCAGTTGAGGATGCGCTCCCCGTCCGGGCGGGCGTCGGCCAGCTCCCGGGGGTGACCGCCGGTGGCGACGAGGACGGCGTCGGCGACCAGCTCACGGCTCTCGCCCTCGAGGTCGGCGACCGTGACGCGGCGGGAGCCGTCGGGTGCCTGATCCGGCTCCAGCCGGCCGCGTCCGCGCAGCACGCGGACCCCGGCGCGGGTGACGGAGGCGGTGATGTCGTGCGACTGCGCCAGCGCCAGCCGCTTGACGCGTCGGTTGACCTTGCCCAGGTCGGCGCCGATCATCCGGCGTCGGTTCCCCCCGGGGTCGCCCCCGGCCTCCCGCCCGCCGTCGAGCACGATGCCCAGCTCCGCGTGGGAGGAATCGAAGGTCGTCATGACCTCGGCGGTCGCGATCAGGGTCTTGGAGGGGACGCAGTCGGTGAGGACGGACGCCCCACCGAGGCCGTCCCGATCGACCACGGTCACCTCCGCCCCGAGTTGCGCCGCCACCAAGGCGGCCTCGTATCCGCCGGGTCCACCACCGATGATCACGATCCGAGTCACATGCTCCAGTGTCCCGCACCGTCTCCGTGATCTCCCGTCGGGGCCCGCCGACGGGCTTCGACCGGTGGTCGGCGGCCCGGGGAGACGCCCCACCCACCTCTTCCCTCCCCTGCGCCCCGTCCCCCTTCACGGGCCCCACCCGCCCCGATGGAACGGGATTCGGACCCCGTGCCCCTCCCGCGGGGTCACCGCCCGCACACGCCCCGTACGCGCCACGGGTCCCGGAGTGGCGGCACGGTCCACGGGGCGCGACACTACGGCGGACCGGGACCCCCCTCCCGTACTCTCGGGTCCATGTCGCTCTACGCCGCCTACGCCGGCAATCTCGATCCCCGCCTGATGGCGCGGCGTGCGCCCCACTCCCCCCTGCGCTGCACGGGATGGCTGTCGGACTGGCGGCTGACCTTCGGCGGGGAACACATGGGGTGGGAGGGGGCGCTGGCCACCGTCGTGGAGGCCCCGCGCGCCCAGGTCTTCGTCGCGCTGTACGACATCGCGCCCATGGACGAGGACGCCATGGACCGCTGGGAGGGCGTCGGGATGGACGTCTACCGGCGGATGCGGGTGCGGGTGCACACCCTGGAGGGTGACCTGCCGGCCTGGCTGTACGTGCTCAACGGCTACGAGGGCGGTCTGCCCTCCGCGCGCTACCTCGGTGAGGTCGCGGACGCGGCCGAGTCGGCGGGCGCGCCCCACGACTACGTGACCGAGCTGCGCAAACGCCCCTGCTGATCCCCTTCCCGCGGGCCGTCGCCCCGGCTCGCCCCGCGCGGCGGAGGAGCCCCGGCGGTGTTCCGGTGACGTTGCGGGCCCTCCAGGGGCACCTCCAGGGGCATCGATCCGGTGACGTCCCCCCGGGCGGTCTACGCGCGTAGGCGAAAAACCGTTACCCTCCCCTCGTGAACGCTTCCGAAATTGTGGGCAGGGCCGAGGAGGCCGCGGGCCGGGTGCGCGAACTGACCGGGGTCGCCGGCCACGACGTCGCCCTCGTCATGGGCTCGGGCTGGGTACCCGCCGCGGATGCCCTGGGCACCCCCGACGCGGAGTTCCCCGTCACCGAGTTGCCGGGCTTCCCGCCCCCGTCCGTCGCCGGGCACGCCGGGTTGGTGCGCTCGCACCGCATCGGCTCCGTCCGGGTACTGGTCTTCCTCGGGCGCACCCACTTCTACGAGGGCAGAGACGTCGCCGCCGTGGCACACGGGGTGCGCACCGCGGTGGCCGCCGGGTGCAAGACCGTGATCCTCACCAACGGCTGCGGCGGTCTGCGGCCCGGGATGCGCCCCGGCCAACCGGTGCTCATCTCCGACCACATCAACCTCACCGGCACCTCCCCCGTGGTGGGCGCCAACTTCGTCGACCTCACCGATCTCTACGCGAGCAGGCTGCGGGCGCTGTGCCGGGAGATCGAGCCCGACCTCGAGGAGGGCGTCTACGTCCAGGTCCCCGGGCCGCACTACGAGACGCCGGCCGAGATCGGGATGGTGCGGGCCATCGGCGGCGACCTGGTCGGCATGTCCACCGTGCTGGAGGCCATCGCCGCCCGCGAGGCGGGGGCGGAGGTGCTGGGCATCTCCCTGGTGACCAACCTGGCCGCCGGGATCACCGGGGAACCCCTCAACCACGAGGAGGTCCTGCGGGCCGGCCGGGAATCGGCGGTGCGGATGGGCAGCCTCCTGGCGCGCGTGCTGGAGCGGCTGTGAACGCGGCGACCGTCGGGGCCGGAGCCCCCGATCCCCTGGCCGCCGCCCGGGCCTGGCTCGCCGAGGACCCCGATCCGGGGACCCGCGCCGAACTGGCCGAGCTGATCGGGGCCGCCGGTGACGAGGCGACCGACGGGGCCGCGGCGGGTGGGGGGACCGGCCCGACGGCCCGCGCGGAGCTGGCCGCCCGCTTCTCGGGGACCCTGGAGTTCGGCACCGCCGGCCTGCGCGGCGAGCTGGGCGCCGGGCCGATGCGCATGAACCGCGCGGTGGTCATCCGCGCCGCGGCCGGACTGGCCGCGTACCTGCGCGACCGGGCCGGGAAGGGTTCCGGGGGCGCGGAGGGCGCCGACACCGCGGGGAACGCCGGCGACACGGGGCCCGCCGGGGCCACGGACGCCCGGCCCGTCGTCGTCATCGGCCGGGACGCCCGCCACATGAGCGAGCGATTCGCCCTGGACACCGCCGCCGTGGTCACCGGCGCCGGCCTGCGGGCGGTGCTGCTGCCCCGGCCGCTGCCCACGCCGGTGCTGGCCTTCGCCGTCCGCCGGCTGGGGGCCGCCGCCGGCGTCATGGTGACCGCCAGCCACAACCCGCCCCGGGACAACGGCTACAAGGTGTACCTCGGGGACGGCAGCCAGATCGTGCCGCCGGCCGACGCCGACATCGCGGCCCGCATCGCGGCGGTCGGTCCCCTGGCCGGGGTCCCCCGGCCCGAGGGCACGGGCGAGATCCTCGGCGAGGAGATCATCGAGGCCTACCTGGAGCGGGCCGGCTCCGTCACGGCTCCCGACTCGCCACGCGGGATCCGGACGGTGTACACCCCCCTGCACGGCGTGGGCGGGCCGCTGGTCGTCGAGGCGTTCCGGCGAGCCGGCTTCCCCGAGCCGGTGGTGGTGGCCGAACAGGCCGAGCCGGACCCGGATTTCCCCACCGTGGCGTTCCCCAACCCGGAGGAACCGGGGGCGATGGACCTGGCGTTCGCCACCGCCCGGCGGGAACGACCGGACCTGGTCATCGCCTCCGACCCGGACGCCGACCGGTGCGCGGTGGCCGTGCCCGACGCCTCCCGGGAGGAGGCGTGGCGGATGCTGCGCGGCGACGAGGTCGGCGCGCTGCTGGCCGCCCACCTGATCCGGCGGGGCGCGACCGGGACGTTCGCCGCCTCGGTCGTCTCCTCCTCGCTGGTGGAACGGATGGCCCGGGCGGCGGGCCTCCCCTTCCGGTACACCCTGACCGGGTTCAAGTGGCTCTCCCGGGTGGAGGGACTGCGCTACGGATACGAGGAGGCGCTGGGGTACTGCGTGGACCCCGAGGGGGTGCGCGACAAGGACGGCGTCACGGCGGCGCTGGCGATCGCGGAGCTGGCGAGCGGGTTGAGGGAGGCGGGGCGTGGGGTGACCGACCTCCTCGACGACCTCGCGCTCGAGCACGGCCTGCACACCACCGACCAGTTGTCGGTGCGGGTGGCCGACCTCTCGCTGATCGGCGCCGCCATGACGCGGCTGCGGGAGACGCCGCCGGTGTCCCTCGCCGGCGCTCCGGTGACCCGGGCGGCCGACCTGCGGGACGGGGTGGACGGGCTGCCGCCCACCGACGGCCTGCGGTACGACCTGGCGGACGGGCGGATCATCGTCCGCCCCAGCGGCACCGAGCCGAAGTTGAAGTGCTACCTGGAGGTCGTGGTGCCGGTCACCGACCGGGAGGGACTGCCCGCCGCCCGCGCGGAGGCGGTCCGCCGGTTGGCGGCGCTGCGGAGCGACCTGGCGGAGGCCGCCGGGTTGTGAGCCGTCCGGCTTCCCGGGGTGGGGCGGGCCCGGGCCCGATCCCGGGAGGCCGGCGGTTCGGCGGTTCGGCGGTTCGGCGATGGACGCGGTTTCGTCGGTGGCGGCCGTCCACCGGATCCCCGGAGCCCCTGGCGCACCCCCGGGGCTCCGGTAGGACGCGCCGGCACCGCCGCGCGAAGCCCTCTTCGCACGGCCCCCCGAGGGCCCACCGGCGCACCCGGCCGGTCGGAACGGACGCGGGCCCGACCCCGTCCGAAGGGGGCTTCGCACCCGGGCCGGACGGAGCGGCCCGGCGAAACGGGCCCCGCGACCGTCAGCCGGTGATCCAGAGGACCAGCAGGAGCAGGGCGCCGAAGGCGGCGGGCGCCATGATCTCCCGGGCCCAGCGGACGGTGACCGTTCCGGCGGCCTCCGGATCCTCGCGACGGCGCTCGGCGAGCTCGCGCAGCTCCGCGATCGAGGCGTCGGCGGGCGCGGTGCGGGGCTGGTTGTCCTGCGGCACCGAGGGCCCGCGCAGGGTTCCCATCAGGCCCCCGCGCGGCTCCTCCCCGGCGGCGAGCCGCTGGTTGTGGCGGGTGGCCTTGCCCCGCTCCCGGAGCGAGACCGGGATCGCCCACAGCTGGTAGACCGCGCCCCCGGCCAGCAGTTCCGCCGAGTAGCGGGCCCGGACGCCCTCCACCGCTCCCCACGGGGCGTGGATGGTGCGGAAGGGGTTGCGCACCAGGACGCGGTCGTCGCCGGCGAGGACCACCGGACGGACGGTGAAGGCGACGATCAACGGCACCACCGTCAACAACCCCGCGAGGGCGAACAACGGCACCCGCCCCTCGCCGCGCAGCAGGGCGTCACCACCCATCCAGACGGCCAGGCCGAGCAACAGAACCCCACCGGCGATCGCCGCCCCGGAACGGTAACTGCGGTCTGCGTACTCCTGCGGCTCACTGGTCATGGCCCGATTCTGCCCGACCCCCCCATCGACCCGGCGGGTCGGCTCCGCCGAGCGGCCCGCCCGGCGGGGAATCGCGGACCGACCCCGTGCCGGCCCGGGGCCGCCCACGGTCCCACTCCCCCGCCACGGACGGGACGCCGGCCGAAGGGCACCCCGCCGGGGAACGGGCGAACCGGCCCCGCCCGGGGGATGACAGGTCGCTACGCGCGTAGATATGCTCCTCTGGTGACCATGTCCTCCACGCCCTCCGCACCGGCCACCGCCCCGCCCCCGGAGGCGTCCGCCCGGCTCCCGGCGACCGACCGGACCGCCCTCGCCGACGCGACCGCCTCCGACACCGCCCTGCGCCGCTTCCTGCACGGCCTGCCGGGCGTCGACGCCGTGGGCCTGGAGGCCCGCGCCGCCGCCCTGCGCACCCGTTCCGTCAAGACCTCCGCCAAGGCGTACGCCATCGACCTGGCGATCTCGATGATCGACCTCACCACCCTGGAGGGCGCGGACACGCCCGGCCGGGTGCGGTCGCTGTGCGCGAAGGCGCTGCGCCCCGATCCGTCCGACCCCTCGGTACCCCGGGTCGCGGCGGTCTGTGTCTACCCCGACCTCGTCGAGGAGGCCCGGGCGGTGGTGGCCGGCTCCGGGGTGGCGGTCGCCTCCGTGTCCACCGCGTTCCCCGCCGGCCGGGCCCCGCTGGCGGTCCGGTTGGCCGACACCCGGGAAGCGGTGGCCGCCGGTGCCGACGAGATCGACATGGTGATCGACCGGGGCGCCTTCCTCTCCGGCCGCTACCTGAAGGTCTTCGAGGACATTCGCGCCGTGAAGGAGGCCTGCGCCCGTCCGGACGGGCCGGACGCACACCTGAAGGTGATCCTGGAGAACGGTGAGCTGGCCACGTACGACAACATCCGCCGCGCCTCCTGGCTGGCGATGCTGGCGGGCGCCGACTTCATCAAGACCTCCACCGGCAAGGTGGCGGTCAACGCCACCCCCGCCAACACCCTGCTGATGCTGCAGGCGGTCCGCGACTTCCGCGCCGTCGGCGGTCGCATGGTCGGCCTGAAGCCGGCCGGCGGCATCCGGAGCACCAAGGACGCCATCGGCCACCTGGTGGCGGTCAACGAGACCGCCGGTCCCGACTGGTTGACCGCGGAGTGGTTCCGCTTCGGCGCCTCGAGCCTGCTGAACGACCTGCTGATGCAGCGTCGCAAACTGCGCACCGGACGCTACTCCGGTTCCGACGACGTGACGGTGGACTGACCCGAGATGACAGCCAAGAAGAAGCACGCCGGGAACGGGATGGCGGAGAGCGCGGCGGCCGGGCCGTCGCTCCCCTCTCCGGGCCCCGCGCCGGCCTCCCCTTTCGAGTACGCCCCCGCCCCCGAGTCCCGCTCGGTGGTGGAGATCCCCTCCTCGCAGGGCCTGTTCATCGACGGGGACTTCCGGGAGGCCGCCGACGGCCGCACCCTGAAGTCCCTCTCCCCCTCCACCGAGGAGGTGCTGTGCGAGGTCGCGCACGGCGGCGGGGAGGATGTGGCGGAGGCGGTGCGGGCGGCCCGCGCGGCCTTCCCCGCCTGGTCGGCGCTGCCCGGCTCCCGGCGCGCGGCGTACCTGTTCCGCGTCGCGCGGCTGATCCAGGAGCGCTCCCGCGAACTGGCGGTGCTGGAGACCCTCGACAACGGCAAGCCGATCCGGGAGACCCGGGACGTGGACCTGCCCCTGGTGGCGGCCCACTTCTTCTACTACGCCGGGTGGGCCGACAAGTTGGCGCACGCCGGGTTCGGTCCGAACCCGCGCGCGTTGGGCGTGGCCGCGCAGGTCATCCCGTGGAACTTCCCGCTGCTCATGCTGGCGTGGAAGGTGGCGCCGGCCCTGGCGGCGGGCAACACGGTGGTACTCAAGCCCGCCGAGACCACCCCGCTGGGCGCGCTGTTCTTCGCCGACATCTGCCGGCAGGCCGGGTTGCCCGCCGGCGTGGTCAACATCGTCACCGGTGACGGTACGACCGGCGCCGCGCTGGTCTCCCACCCCGACGTGAACAAGGTGGCCTTCACCGGCTCCACCGCCGTGGGTCGGGAGATCGCCCGGACGGTCGCCGGCACCGACAAGCGGCTCACCCTGGAACTGGGCGGCAAGGGTGCCAACATCGTCTTCGACGACGCCCCGATCGACCAGGCGGTGGAGGGGATCGTCGGCGGCATCTGGTTCAACCAGGGCCAGGTGTGCTGCGCCGGCAGCCGACTGTTGGTCCAGGAGTCGATCCACGACGAGTTGATGGAGGCGCTGCGGGCCCGCGTCACCACGCTGCGGGTGGGTGACCCGATGGACAAGAACACCGACATCGGCGCCATCAACTCCCCCGAGCAGTTGGCCCGGATCACCGAGCTGACCGAGGCGGGCGAGGAGGAGGGCGCGCACCGGTGGTCGCCGCCGTGCGAGCTGCCCGACAAGGGCTGGTGGTTCCCGCCGACCGTCTTCACGGGCGTGAGCCAGACCCACCGGATCGCCCGGGAGGAGATCTTCGGGCCCGTGCTGTCGGTGCTCACCTTCCGCACCCCGGACGAGGCGGTGGCCAAGGCGAACAACACCACCTACGGCCTGTCCGCCGGGATCTGGACCGAGAAGGGTTCGCGGATCCTGGAGATCGCCGGCCGGCTGCGCGCCGGCGTGGTGTGGGCCAACACGTTCAACAAGTTCGACCCCACCTCGCCGTTCGGCGGCTACCGGGAGTCGGGATACGGCCGCGAGGGCGGTCGCCACGGTCTGGAGGCGTACCTCGATGTCCAGGGCTGAGTCCAAGGGGAAGTCCGGGAGCGACAAGCGGGGGAACCCCGCGAAGGGTTCCGGGGCCGGGAGTGCCACGACCGCGAAGGCCGAGCCGGAGGGGCACGACGGGGACGCCGGCCGCCCGGCCGTGCTCAAGACGTACAAGCTCTTCGTCGGTGGGAAGTTCCCCCGCTCCGAGAGCGGACGGGTGTACCAGGTGACGGATCCGGACGGGGCCTGGCTGGCCAACCCCCCGCTGTCCTCCCGCAAGGACGCGCGGGACGCGGTGGTCGCGGCGCGCAAGGCGTTCGCCGGCTGGTCGGGGGCGACCGCCTACAACCGCGGCCAGGTGCTGTACCGGGTCGCCGAGATGCTGGAGGGTCGGCGGGAGCAGTTCGCCGCCGAGGTCGCCCGGGCCGAGGGCCTGTCCCGGCGTCGGGCCGTCGAGCAGGTGGAGGCGGCCGTCGACCGCTGGGTGTGGTACGCCGGTTGGGCGGACAAGCTGACCCAGGTGGTGGGCGGCGCCAACCCGGTGGCCGGGCCGTACTTCAACCTGTCGGTGCCCGAGCCGACGGGCGTGGTGGCGGTGTTCGCACCGGCCGGTTCCTCCCTGCTGGGCGTGGTCTCGGTGTTGGCACCGGTGCTCGTGGGCGGCAACACGGCGGTGCTGGTGGCCGATGAGCGGGCGCCGCTGCCCGCCCTCTCGCTGGCGGAGGTGCTGGCCACCTCGGACGTGCCGGGGGGCGTGGTCAACGTCCTCTCCGGGCGGGCCGGGGAGTTGGGCCCGCCGCTGGCCGCGCACCGGGACGTGAACGCGATCGACCTGACCGGTGTCGGCGACGCCGACCTGGCGACGGAGCTGGAGCGGGAGGCGGCGGAGAACCTCAAGCGCGTGGTGCGGCCGGTCCGTTCCGCCGACGGGACCGTCGGGCCGCCGGCCGACGTGGTCGGGGAGGGCGACCCGGGCACGGCCCGGATGACACCGTTCCTGGAGATCAAGACGGTCTGGCACCCGATGGGTGTGTGACCGCGCGCCGGGGGCGGGTACGTCGGGGTTTCCCGGGGTGCCCGCCCCCGGTACGTCCCGTCGGCCTGCCGCCCCTCGTTCCGGGGAGCGAGGGGCGGCAGGCCGGGGCGCCGGACGACCGGGAGGCCCCGCCGTCGTCCCCGGGAACCCCGGAACCCCCGGGAACGTGGTGAACGGCACCCGACCCGGGGATGAACACCGCCGCCCCGTCCGGGACAATGGTGTCCCGTGACCGACCTCGCACCGGGGCCGAGCCGGCCCGTCGCCGCCACGGCCCCCGCGCCGATCCCCGCTCCCGGTACGGTGCCCGCGCCGGCGCGACCGGCCCCCGTGTCCCCGTCGGCGCGGACGACCCCGCGTCCCCGGTCCACGGCGCGCGTGGTGCTGTTGACCGGCCCCTCCGGAGCCGGCAAGTCCCGGCTCGCCGCCGAGAGCGGCCTGCCCGTGCTGCGGCTCGACGACTTCTACCGCGACGGCGACGACCCGGTCCTGCCCCGGCTGCCCGGCGGGGCCGTGGACTGGGACCACCCCGGTTCCTGGGACGCCGAGGCCGCCGTGACGGCGCTGCGCGAGCTGTGCGTCCGGGGCCGGACCCGGACGCCGGTCTACGACATCGGGCTCAGCGCCCGCACCGGCGAGCGGGAGTTCGCCCTGGACGGCGCGGCGTGCGTGATCGCCGAGGGCATCTTCGCGGCCGAACTGGTCGCCGCCTGCGCGCGGGAGGGCATCCTCGCCGACGCGCTGTGTCTGCGGAACCGCCCCTCGACCACCTTCCGCCGCCGACTGCTGCGCGACGTGCGGCAGAGCCGCAAGCCGCTGCCCTTCCTGCTGCGGCGCGGCTGGGCACTGTGGCGGGCGGAGGCCGGGATCGTGCGCGGGCAGGAGCGGTTGGGCGCGCGACCGTGCGGTCGTGACGAGGCGCTGCGCCGGATCGTCGACGCCTCCGGTGTCGTCGGTGTGTCCGCCGACGCGCCGGGGCCCGGAGCCCGCTGACGGACGACCGGGCACGATCCCACCCGGCTCGGGGGCGGTCGGGCCCGGTCGCCCGTCAGCGGGGGCCGGAACGAACGGACGCGGGGTCCGGCCGACCCCCCGGTCGGACCGAACCCCGCGCGTTGCCCCCGTTCCCCCGTGCCCCCTCCCCTCGGG
>NZ_JAJUWS010000068.1 GCF_021390475.1 Streptomyces sp. ST2-7A | reverse complement strand
GGGGTGGGTATGGGGGGGGGTTGGGGTGAGGGTACGAACCGCCGGGGCCGGTGGTCGGCGGCAGGGTCGTACCCCCCGGCGGGGTGGCGCCGGGACGCTGCACGGGCGGGGCCGGGGCCCACGGCCCGGGCGGGCCGTAGGGCGGCGTGCCGTACGGGTCGCGACCGTGCAACGGCTCGGCACCGCTCCTCGTCTCATCCATGGCAGCCCCCTCCGGTCGGGTCTCCACGCGGCGCGCCGCGCCCATGGATTACATCAGGTGGCGGCGGGGAAATCAGCGGGGGCTCGGGACACCGCTGTGACCGGCCGTGGCGGCGGGCACCGGGACGTCCCCGACCGGGGTCGGGATCCGGAACGCTTCACCGTGGTCCGGGTTGTTCGGACCGAGCGACGGGCCGGGGTACGTGGCGCCCACCGGGGCCGGCGAGAGCAGCGGCGACGGCTCCCCCGAGCCGGAGAGGTCCGGGAACATCTCCGCCATGAGCGGCAGCGGCAGCGGCAGCGGCAGCGGGGAGGGCTGTGGCGCCGTGACGGCCCGGGCCACCGGCACGAAGCCGGGTCGCAGCGGCGCCGGGGACGGCGGGTCGAGGTGCGGGGTGGGGCCGAGGAGCGCGCCGGCCGGCGGCGCGGTGTCGGCCCGGTGCTGCCCCGAGCGGGAGGGAGCGCCGGTCCCGGGCACCCCGCGCAGCGCCTCACGGGCGGCGGTCGACCGGGCACCCGCGGAGGGGGCGGCGCTGCCGCCCGCGGCGACCGAGGCGCCCGGCATCGGCCCGGAGGCGGAGCCGGGGGAACCACCGAGCGCGCCGGCGCCCAGCACACCGCCGATGGCGACGGCGGCGAGTGAGAAGGCGCCCGCGGCGGCGAAGGCGAAGCGGCGGGGACCGCGCCCCCGCGCGGGTTCGGGACGGTGGATGCGGAAGCCGTGTCCCGGCGGGCGGAGCACGCCGGCGCCCCCCGCCGTCAGCGGGGAGGACGGCACGGGATCCGCCGCCGGCCGATCGATCCCGGGGAACCGCGGCCGGGAGGACATCGGGGCCCGGGGCCCGCCGAACGGGCCGACCCCGGAGCGGGTGTCGGCACCGGCGGTGGGCAGCCCCTGCAACCGGGCCAGCAGGGCGGGCGGCGGGGGCGGCAGGGCGCTGCCCGCGCAGTAGCTCTTCACCCGGCGCTGGGCATCGACCTCGGCACGGCAGCCGGCGCAGGTGGCCACGTGCGCGAGGACCCGTTCGCGATCATCGATGGAGAGCTCCCCGTCGATGAACGCCGCGAGTCTGTCACCGAGATGGTGCTCGCTGGTCACTCCGCTCCGCCCTCCCCGGCGCCGGCCAGGGCCGCGACCGGCTGTCGCACGCGCCCGCGCGGGGAACGGTGGCGCAGCGCCTTGCGCAGCTGGGATCGCCCCCGGTGGATGCGGCTGCGGACGGTGCCGAGCTTCACGCCGAGGGTGGCGGCGATCTCCTCGTAGCTGAGCCCCTCGATGTCGCACAGGACCACGGCGGCCCGGAAGTCCGGGGCGAGGGTGTCCAGTGCCTGCTGCACGTCGGCGTCGAGATGGGTGTCGTTGTAGTGCTGTTGGGGAGAGGGCTCCCGACTGGGCAGGCGGTCGGCCGCGTCGTCCCCGAGTGCGTCGAAGCGGATGCGCTGCTTGCGGCGGACCATGTCCAGGAAGAGGTTGGTGGTGATGCGGTGCAGCCACCCCTCGAAGGTTCCGGGGGTGTAGGTGGACAGCGAGCGGAAGACCCGGACGAAGACCTCCTGGGTGAGATCCTCGGCGTCGTGCTGGTTGCCCGTCAGCCGGTAGGCCAGGCGGTAGACCCGCGCGCTGTGCGTGCTGACGATCTCCTCCCAGCTGGGAGGGGCCCAGGCGCCGGACTCCGGGCCGGTGGCGAACGTCGCGGTGGTCGGGGCGGCGTCCCCGGCGTCTCCCGCCGGGGTCCCGACGGAAGGGGCGGACGAGCCGGCCGCGGCACCTTCCGACGCCTCCCCGGCGTCGGCGACGCGCCGCTCCACCGGGAGGCGGGCGCCGGGCACGGCCGACGGGACCTCGGCGGAGGGGTTCTGGCTGCGGTCAGCGGTCTCGGTCACGGAATTCGGCCGATCGGGGGTCCTCAGGAAGCGGGTCAGCGCCTCCCGGACCCCGGACGCGGCCGCACCTCCCCTATCGGCTCTGGTGGTGTCCAGCGGGTTCCCTACCATAGCCACCTGCCCTGTCGGCTCCGGATAAAAGACCGTGCGCGCCCCGGCGACCGCTCCGACGGCGCCGCCGGCCGGGCCGGTCCTCCACGTCGTACGCATCCACCCCCGCCTTCCGTGCCGTCGGGCGCTTCCGTTCCGTCGGACCCCTCGATCACGTCGGTTCCGTCGGCGGCCGACCCTCCCGGGTGCCGGAGGGGTCCGCCGCATCGGGGTCACGGCCCGGCGCACCGGCTCCACGTCCCCACGAAGGGGTCAACGGATGGTCCGCGCATCCGGTTCCCCCGGGAAGTCGATACAGTCGATGCGCCTGACGGACGGGGACGGGAGAAGGCCATTACCGGCAATCGGCAGACCAGCTGGGCGTTCGCCGAGGCGTACGGCACGCCCGACGCCGCCTCGGCCGAGGGCGCCGCGCTGGCCTGGGCCCGCGATCGCTCGGCGGAGGCGGGTGTGCGACCGGTCTCCCCGGGCTGCGGCGACGCGCTGCGTCTGCTGGCGGCGGGCACCGGCGCGAAGGCCGTGGTGGAGATCGGCACCGGCACCGGCGTCTCCGGGCTCTACCTGTTGCAGGGGATGCGACCGGGTGGCGTATTGACGACCATCGACACCGAGACCGACCGCCAACAGGCGGCCCGGCAGGCGTTCCGCGCGGCCGGCTTCGCGGCCAATCGCGCGCGTCTCATCCCCGGCCCGGCGCTGGACGTGCTGCCGCGACTCGCCGACGGGGGTTACGACCTGATGTTCTGCGACGGCGACCGGCGGGACTACCCGGAGTGTCTGGAGGAGGCGTTGCGGCTGCTGCGGCCCGGCGGCCTGGTCTGCTTCTCCGGGGTCTTCGCGGAGGGACGCACCATGGCGACCGCCGCCCAGCCGGCGTCGGTGCTGCGCCTGCGGGAACTGCTGCGGGCGATACGGGAGAACCTCGAGTTGATACCGGCCCTGTTGCCGGTGGGTGACGGCCTGCTCTGCGCCGCCCGTCGCTGAGACGGCTCCCGGGGCCCGGGCCCCTCGGGGCGGTACCGGCCCGGGAAGCCGGGTCGCGCGATCGTTTCCGCGCGGGAAGCCGGCCGGTGGCTTCCGGGGTGCCCGGGAGAGTCCGTCGGCGGACACGTCACCGCCCCGGAACGCGCGGAACGTTCCGGGGCGGACGCCCGGCATGACCGGGCACGGTGGACCTCAGCCGCAGACCTTCTTCAGCTCCTCATCCAGAGCCACCGCTTCATCGGGGGTCAGCTCGACGACAAGCCGCCCGCCACCCTCGAGCGGAACGCGCATGATGATGCCCCGCCCCTCCTTGGTCACCTCGAGCGGACCATCGCCCGTCCGCGGCTTCATGGCCGCCATGCTCGTTCCCCTTCCTGAAACCAGCTCATCGCAATCGGCGCCGATCCGTCGCCGACCTCGAACAGATTGCTTCCCGCTCATTATCCCGCATCGGGGGAGCCGATGACCAACCCCGGCGGATCTCCCTTCGACAACGCGCACCCGCAAAAGCATGGCAATCCGGCAAATTCCCCGATCCCGCCCGATCGGTCCGGGACCGGATGTGACCGACCGGTCGGCACGCCGGCGTTCCCCCGATCGAGGCGGTACGCCATGCTGATCCCCATGGCCGACACCGTTCTCCACGACCTCACAGACCACCTCGCGACCATCACCCTCAACCGTCCGGACGCGATGAACGCCCTGGACACCGCGACCAAGGAGGCGCTGCGCGACGCCCTGCTCGACGCCGCCGCCGACCCCGGGGTCCGCGCGGTCCTGCTCACCGGCGTCGGGCGCGCCTTCTGCGTGGGACAGGACCTGCGCGAGCACGCCGGAAGCCTGGCCGCCCGGGGCACCGGGGACGGCGACCGGGGCGCCGCCCTCGACACCGTGGCCGAGCACTACAACCCGATCACCCGCGCCATCCTGGAAATGCCCAAGCCGGTGGTGGCCGGGATCAACGGCACCGCCGCGGGCGCGGGCATGGGCTTCGCGCTGGCCGCCGACTACCGGGTGGCGGCGGCGGGGGCCCGTTTCACCACGGCCTTCGCCGGGGTGGGCCTGGCCGCCGACTCCGGCCTGTCCTGGACCCTGCCGCGCCTGGTCGGCCCGGCGCGGGCGGCGGACCTGTTGTACTTCCCGCGCACCCTGGACGCCGCCGCGGCCGAGCGACTGGGGCTGGTGCAACGAGTGGTGCCGGACGAGGAGTTGCCGGCGGTGGCGCTGGAGATCGCCCGTGACCTGGCCAAGGGGCCGACCGTGGCGTACGCGGGCATCAAGGAGGCGATGGCCTTCGGCGCGACCCATTCGGCGGCGGAGACCCTGGAGTTGGAGGGTCGCCTGCAGTCCCGGGCGGGGGCGACGGAGGACCATCGCGAGGCGGTGAACGCGTTCGTCGCCAAGCGGACACCCCGGTTCACCGGCCGCTGACCCGGCACCGCCGGTCCCCGGGTGCGTTCGGCGCTCCCGGGGACCGGCGCGGGGGCATCCGGCGGGGCACCCGGCGTCGTGGGGCGGGACGGGGCGGGTCGCACGGGGACGTGCCGGTGACACACCCGGGTCCGGCCGGGGTCCCGGACCCACCGGACCCCCTTCGGCCCGCACCCCGGTGTGGGGTGAACCACAGGGGGCGGGTCACCCGGGAGACGTGCCGACGAGACATCCGGACCCGGGCCCGTCCGACGGCGTCCGGCCCGACCGCGCCGAGGGGTCCGGCCGGACCCCTCGGCGCGGGACACGCCGCGCGGGGGATGTGCCGACGAGACGGCCGGGCTCAACCCCGGTCGTCGGCATCCGGCACGGCATCACCGGTTCCGAACGGGGATCCCGGACCCACCGGGCCCGGGCCGGTGACGGGGGCGTGTCCGCCGGCCCGCTCCTCCACCGGTTCGGCGCGGAGTTCGGCGCGGAGTTCGGCGCGGAGTTCGGCGATCCGGGCGTCCCGCTCGGCCAGCTCGGCGGCGAGTCGGTCCAGCACCTCGTCCACCTCGGCCATCCGGTAGCCGCGCGGGGCCACCGGCAGCCGGACCGCCACCACGTCGGCGGGCACCACCGGCCGGTCGGCCGGCAGCGGATCGTGCGGACGGTCGGGTTCGGCGTCCGGCAATCCGCCGGAGGCCGGCCCCCCGGAGCCGTCACCGCTGCCGAGCACGGCCAGCGTGACACCGCCGACCACGACGACCATCGCCGCCATCAACCACCAGAACATCGCCGTGTCTCCCGTGTCCCGCCCCGGACCGACCGCCCCGGGCCGCGGTCGATCGTGTCACGGCCGCCGTATTCTCGCAGCATGCTGCGACTGGGAACCCGCGAATTCGGTCCGGACGAACCGGTGATCATGGCCATCGTGAACCGCACCCCGGACTCCTTCTACGACCGGGGGGCGACCTTCGCGGACGAGCCGGCGCTCAAGCGGGTGGCCGAGGCGATCGACGAGGGCGCGGCGATCGTGGACATCGGCGGGGTGAAGGCGGGACCCGGCGAGGAGGTGGACGCGGCCGAGGAGATCCGCCGCACCGCCGGCTTCGTCGCCGAGGTGCGCGACCGGCACCCGGACGTGGTGATCAGCGTGGACACCTGGCGGCACGAGGTGGGCGAGGCGGTGTGCGAGGCCGGCGCGGACCTGCTCAACGACGCCTGGGGCGGGACGGACCCACGGCTGGCGGAGGTCGCCGCCCGGCGCGGGGTGGGGCTGGTGTGCACCCACACCGGCGGCGCGGCACCGCGCACCCGCCCGCACCGGGTCTCCCACCCGGACGTGATGGCGGACATCATCGCCCGTACGACCGCGCTGGCGGAGCGGGCGGTGGCGCTGGGCGTGCGACGGGACGCGGTACTGATCGACCCCGGTCACGACTTCGGGAAGAACACCCGGCACTCGTTGGAGGCCACCCGGCGACTGGGCGAGATGACGGGGCTGGGGTATCCGGTGCTGGTGTCCCTGTCCAACAAGGACTTCGTCGGCGAGACGCTGGACCTGCCGGTCCG
Organism: Streptomyces sp. ST2-7A; assembly: GCF_021390475.1. GTDB lineage: Bacteria > Actinomycetota > Actinomycetes > Streptomycetales > Streptomycetaceae > Streptomyces. Next base: position 9,366 of record NZ_JAJUWS010000068.1, on the reverse strand, counting down.
GGAACGGCTGATCGGGACGCTGGCGGCCACCGCGGTCTCGGCCTGGCTGGGCGCCCGGGTCTACCGGGTGCACGAGGTGGCGGAGACCCGGCAGGTGCTGGAGATGGTGGCGGCGATCGCCGGGCGGCGCGAGCCCCGGGTGGCGCGGCGCGGACTGGCCTGACCGGCCGCCCCGCGTCCGGCCCGCGCCTCGGCGCGGACACGGGCCGGACGCGGGCCGGACGCGGTCAGCGGGTGACCTTGGTGACCAGTTCGATCGCCTCGGCGACGTCGTCGGTGAGGTGGAAGAGGTGCTCGTCCTTGGCGGATGCCTTTCCCTGCGCGATCAGGGTGTCGCGCACCCAGTCCACCAGCCCACCCCAGTAGGCGGTGCCGACCAACACGATGGGGAAGCGGGTCACCTTGCCGGTCTGCACCAGCGTCAGCGCCTCGAACAGCTCGTCGAGGGTACCCAGCCCGCCGGGGAGGACGACGAAGCCCTGCGCGTACTTCACGAACATCGTCTTGCGGACGAAGAAGTACCGGAAGTTGACGCCGAGGTCCACGTACTCGTTCATCCCCTGCTCGAAGGGGAGCTCGATGCCGAGTCCGACGGAGACGCCGTTGGCCTCCAGCGCGCCCCGGTTCGCCGCCTCCATGGCACCGGGACCGCCGCCGGTGATCACCGCGTAGCCGGCCTCGGCCAGGGCCCGGCCGATCCGCACGCCCAGCTCGTACTCGGGGCTGTCGGGCGCGGTACGGGCGGAGCCGAAGACGCTGATCGCCGGACCCAGCTCGGCGAGGGCGCCGAAGCCCTCGACGAACTCCGCCTGGATCCGCATGACCCGCCACGGGTCCTCGTGCAGCCAGTCGGAGGGTCCCTGGGTGTCCAGCAGCCGCTGATCGGTGGTGCCGGACACCATCTGGTCGCGCCGGCGCACGACCGGACCGAGGTGCTGCTCGCGCCGATTGGCGGTACGCCCGAAAGCGGTGGATCCGGGGGCGTCCCCCGGCGTGTGGTTCGCGCTGCTCATATCCGCTCCTCGCTGCCGTACGGTCGATCCGCCCGCGCCGACCGTCCGGCCCCCGGGGCGCGGGGGATCCCCGGCAGCCTACGCCGCGCACGGGGCGCGACCCGCTACGCGCGGATGAACGCGCGGGGACCGTCGCGCGCGCCCGGTCCGGGCCCGTCGCCGAGGGGCGCCTCACTCCTCCGCGGTGCCGGTCAGCCAGGACCGCAGCCGCTCCTCGCAGCGGCGCACCACCGCCGTGTCCACCCGCTCGTCCCGCCGGTGCGCCAGGCTCGGCTCCCCCGGACCGTAGTTGACCGCCGGGACGCCGAGCGCGCCGAACCGCGCCACATCCGTCCAGCCGTACTTGGGGCGCGCCGAGCCGCCGACCGCAGCCATGAAGGCCCGGGCGGCCGGGTGGTCGAGTCCGGGGCGTGCGGCCGGCGAGTGGTCGGTGACGACGAATTCCGCGACGCCGCAGTCCGCGAACACCTCGCGGACGTGCGCGATCGCCGCCGCCTCGTCCAGGTCGGGTGCGTACCGGTAGTTGACGGTGACGACACAGGCGTCGGGGATGACGTTGCCGGCCACCCCACCCGCGATCCCCACGGCGTTCAGCCCTTCGCGGTACTCCAGCCCGTCCACCATCGGCCGGCGCGGCCGGTAGCCGGCCAGCCGCTCCAGCACCGGGGCGGCGGCGTGCACGGCGTTCTCCCCCATCCAGGCACGGGCCGAGTGGGCGCGCCGTCCGGTCAGGTGGAGTTCGACCCGCAGGGTCCCCTGGCAGCCGCCCTCCACCTCGCCGCCCGAGGGTTCCAGGAGGATCGCGAAGTCCGCCGTCAACCAGTCCGGTCGGTGCTCCGCCAGGTGCCCCAGACCGTTGTGCTCGGCGGCGACCTCCTCGTTGTCGTAGAAGACGAAGGTGAGGTCCCGGTTGGGCTCGGGGACGGTCGCGGCGATCCGCAGCTGCACCGCGACCCCCGACTTCATGTCGCAGGTGCCGCATCCCCACAGCACGCCGTCCGCGTCCAATCGGGAGGGGACGTTGTCGGCGATGGGGACCGTGTCCAGGTGACCGGCGAGCACCACCCGCTCGGGGCGGTCCGACGCGGTGCGGGCGACCACGTTGTTGCCGTACCGGTCCACGCGCAGGTGGGGCAGGTCGCGCAGGGCCGCCTCCACGGCGTCCGCGAGCGGCTTCTCGTCGCCGCTCACCGAGGGGATGTCCACGAGGCGGGCGGTGAGTTCGGCGGCGTCCCCCGAGAGGTCCAGGGGGCCGTCGAGGGGGTGCGGAAGTGCGTGCATGTCGGGTCACGCTACCCGGAACCGGAGGTCGGCTTCGGGCCGGCGCCGGGTTACCTTGTGTCGCGTGCGCAACCGGATCCCCCCACCCGTGTCCGACGGCCGGCCGGCACCGAACCCCCGTTCCGGGGCGTCCGGGGCGTCCGCGAACCGTCCCGCCGACGGCGCGGCCGGCACCGCCGCGGTGCCCGGCGCGCGGGTCGTCGCCCCGCGTCCCCTCTCCGACCCGTCCCCGCCGGGGACCGGATCGACCCCCGCCCCGTCCGGGTCCCCGCCCGGTGACGCCCCGCCGCGGAGCGGTCACGGGCGTCGCCGCCTGGTGCGGCTCGGTTACGGGCTCGGTGCGTTGCTGGGCCTGGTGGCCTACGGAGTGGTGCACCACGAGACGGGTGCCGGCCGTCCCCCGCACTGCTCGGTGGTGGACGCCCTGTCGAGCGGGACCGGGGGCGACGGTGACGGCGACGGGTCCGACGGCCCCTACGTGCTCCAGCCCCAACAGGCGGCGAACGCCGCGACGATCAGCGCGGTGGGCGAGGCCCGGGGTCTGGACGAGTGGGCGGTGACCATCGCGATCGCCACCGCCATGCAGGAGTCGAGCCTGCGGAACATCGACTACGGGGACCGGGACTCCCTCGGACTGTTCCAACAGCGCCCCTCGATGGGGTGGGGCAGCGAGGCCGAGATCATGGACCCGGTGTACTCGGCGGGGCGGTTCTACGACCACCTGGTGGAGGTGCCGGGCTACGCGGACCTGCCGTTGACGGTGGCCGCGCAGACGGTGCAGCGCAGCGCGTTCCCCGACGAGTACGCCAAGCACGAGCCGCGGGCCGCGATGTTGGCGGGCGCCTTCACCGGTCGGGACTCGGCGACGCTGAGCTGCGCCTTCACCGAGGACCCGGAGGCCGCCCCGGGGGAGGCGGGAGAACTCGTGCGGCGGTTGGAGCGGGAGTTCGGCGAGCGGGGGGCGGCGCCGACGGCGCTGCGGCCGACGGTGGAAATCTCCGGGACCGGCGGTTCCGAGGTGGTCGAGGTCGTGGTGCCCGTTCCCCGGGAGGCCGGGGAGGCCACCACGCGGACCGCCCGCCGGGTGGCGCACTGGGCGGTCGCCCACGCCCGGGAGTTGGGCGTGACGCGGGTGACGGACGGCGAACGACGGTGGGAGGCCGCGACTTCGACACGCGGATGGCGGGCCGAGGGAACCGGCGGCCCGGGCCCCGGCACGGAGGTGCGGATCACGCTGCGTCGCTGAGCCCCGGAGTGCGAACGCATTGTCGGACCATCCAACCATCGGACCGCCGGGGACCGGTGGGCGTCAAGGTAGCGCCCACGAATTCCCCCGATGGAGTTCATGTCCCAAATAGAAGAAATGATAATTACCGAACGTTACCAACACTTTACCGTGGGGGGCCGCAACCTCGGCACCGCTTTCGCCGATATGCAGGGCGCGTCCGATCGGGTTACCCCGCCCGGACGGCACCTGTTGTCGAACGAGCGTTTCTCTCGCCAAGGAGCATCATGTCCCACTCCCTCAAGCGCCACATCGCCCGCGCCGCACTGGTGATCGCCGCCGGCGCCGCACCCGTCGCCGGGGCGGCCGGGGCCGCCCACGCCCTGGAGCCGGCGCAGGGCGACCTCGGCGGGCTGAGCGCCCTGGACGGCGCCGCCGCCGGGGAGGCACTCGACGGCGCGGTGCAGAAGGGCACCGTCCTCGCCGGTGACGCCGCCGCCGAGGCCGTGAAGACCGCCGTCCCCGCGACCGGCAAGGTGGTGGGCGCCGCGACCCGCAGCGCCGCCCCGGCCGCGCAGGACACCGTCGGCGGGGCCACCGGCAGCGGCGCGGCGGTGCTCGGCGAGACCATCGGCGCGCTGGCCGGCAGCGGCCTGGCCAACGGCAACCTGCCCAAGGACGGCCTGCCCCTGCCCAAGCCGAGCGGCGCCGGCCTGCCGATCTCCGCGCCGATCGACGGCATGCCCGGTGGCGGCCCGCTCGGTGGTGGCCAGGGCGGCCTCCTCGGCGGTCTGCCCATCGGCTGAGACCCGGCCACACCACGGTTCCCGACGCCGTCCGTGTTCCGTTCGGCGCCGGTCGGATTCCCGTTTCGACCGGCGCCGTCGGCGTTCCCCGGAGGCGACTTCCGGAATTTCCGGGAACCGGGCTCCCGGCATTCCGGGTTCCGGGAATTGCGGGTTCCGGGTTTCCCCGGAGCGGTTTCGGCATCTCCCCGACGATCCGACCCGTCCCCCGGATCCGGATCCGGACACACCCCGGCCTCCCCACGACTTCCCGGAACCGGCCCCCGGACCCCGCCCCGCTCAGCCCAGGCGGCGCGCCACCTGCTCGATCCGCTCGTCCACCGCCGTGAACGCCACCCGGACGAAGGATGTCCCGGCCGGGCCGTAGAACTCGCCGGGCGCCACCAGGATGCCGCGCTCCGCCAGCCACGCCACGGTCTCCCGGCCCGGCTCGTCCCGGGTCGCCCACAGGTAGAGCGAGGCCTCGCTGTGCTCGATCCGGAACCCCGCGCCCACCAGGGCGTCGCGCAGCACCGCGCGTCGGGCCGCGTAGCGGGCCCGCTGTTCGACCACGTGCTCGTCGTCACCGAGCGCCGCCACCGTCGCGGCCTGGATCGGTGCCGGCACCATCATCCCGCCGTGCTTGCGGATCGTCAGCAGCTCGCCCAGTACCTCGGCGTCGCCCAGCAGGAAGGCGGCCCGGTACCCGGCCAGGTTCGAGCGCTTGGAGAGCGAGTGGACGGCGATCAGCCCCTCGGTGCTCCCCCCGCACACCGCCGGGTCGAGCACCGAGACGGGATCGGCTTCCCACCCCAGTTCCAGGTAGCACTCGTCGCTCAACACGAGGACGCCGTGTTCGCGCGCCCACTCCACGATCCTCCGCAACCGCTCCGCCGGCAGGACCCGACCGGTGGGGTTGGAGGGCGAGTTGAGCCACAGCAGCCGCAGGCCGGTCGGGTCCAGCTCCAGCGGGTCCTCGTAGGGCACCGGCTCGGCACCCGCCAGTCGCGCCCCCACCTCGTAGGTGGGGTAGGCGAGGTGCGGGAAGGCCACCCGGTCACCGGGGCCCAGCCCCAGCTGGATCGGCAGCCAGGCGACCAGTTCCTTGGAGCCGACCACCGGCAGCACGTGGGGGTGGTCCAACTCCGACGGCCCGGTACCCAGCCGACGTTCGGCCCAGGACAGGATCGTGTTGCGCAGCGCGGCGGTGCCCCACACCGTGGGGTAGCCGGGCCGGTTGGCGGCCTCGGCCAGCGTCCGCTGGATCACCTCGGGCACGGGATCCACCGGCGTGCCCACCGACAGGTCCACGAGTCCTTCGGGGTGCGCCTCGGCCGTGCTCCTCGCCTCCCCCAGGGTGTCCCAGGGGAAGACCGGCAGGCGGGCGACGAGGGATCCGCCGCGCCCGGCGACCGGGGGCTGCGCGGAGGGGACGGGAACGGGGGCGGAGGACACGCGCTGAACTCTCCTCGGGAGGGACGGGACGGCCGGGCGGGCAGGCGGGCGGCGACGGCGGACATCGCGCACCGGCCGGTACGCGACGGTCCCGCACGGCTGCGCCGTGCGGGACCGAGGGGGGTGACGGGCGGCTGCGCGCCGGCCCGTCGGATCACTCCTGGTGCTCGCGCGGCTCGAGCGCCGCGATCAGCGGGTGGTCCCGCTCGATCAGGCCGAGCTTGCCGGCACCACCCGGCGAGCCGAGCTCGTCGAAGAACTCGACGTTCGCCTTGTAGTAGTCCTTCCACTCCTCCGGGACGTCATCCTCGTAGAAGATGGCCTCGACCGGGCACACCGGCTCGCAGGCACCACAGTCCACGCACTCGTCCGGGTGGATGTACAGGGAGCGGTTGCCCTCGTAGATGCAGTCGACGGGGCACTCCTCGATACATGCCTTGTCCTTGAGGTCGACACAAGGCTCCGCGATGACGTAGGTCACGCTGTGGTTCCTCTCCATGAAGGGCGGCGGCCCGCTGCGGTGCCGTCGCGTGGCGCGCGGGAGCGCGGCGTCGTCGATGCCGCCCCCTAGTATCGCCGCTTCGGGACGCAGCACGAACACGAGGGGCGATCAATATGCCGGAGTTCACGGCGGGCGTACGACTGGAGGTCCGCATCACCCCTGATGACCTGGGGAAACGCGTATCGGTGCGCAGCCTGGTGGACCCCGCCGCGCCCGGCGGGGGTTTCACCGACACGCTCGGTGTTCTCACATCGTGGACGGGCGGGGTGATCACCATCACCCGTCGGGACGGGACGCCGGTGGAGCTGGTGGAGGGGGCCGTGGTCGCGGGAAAGGTGGTGCCGCCGGCCCCGGCCCGACGCCGGGGGGTGCCGGCCGCGGGCCTCGGGGAGCTGTGCGCCATCGCCGCGCGCGGCTGGCCCGCCCCGGAGGAGGAGCGGATCGGGGACTGGTTGTGCCGGGCCGCCGGGGGGTGGACCCGGCGCGCCAACTCGGCGGTGCCGCTGGGGCCGGGCGAGCCCGACATCGAACGGATCTCGGCCTGGTACGAGCGGCGCGGGCTGCCCCCGCGACTGGCGGTGACCACGGGCGCGGCCGGGGCGCACGAGGTGACGGCGGCGGCACTGGCGGAGGCCGGGTGGAGCGCCTCCGGGCACGCGGTGACCCTGGTGGGATCGTTGGCCGCGCTCGCCGACCGGGAGCCGGACCACCGGGTGGTGGTGGGCGACGAACCGGACGAGCGGTGGCTGCGGGGATATCCGAACGCCCACCGGGACCCGGTGACGGCACGGCGGGTGCTGGCGGCCGGTCCGGGGGTCGGGTTCGCCCGCGTGCCCGACCCGGAGGCGGGGCCGGACGCCCCGCCCATGGCCGTGGGGCGGTGCACGGTGGACGGCCGCTGGGCCGGTTTCGCGGCGGTGGAGGTGGCACCGGAGCGGCGACGCCGAGGGCTGGCCCGGGCGGTGATGGCGGAGCTGGCACGGAAGGCCCTGGCCGGGGGCGCGAGCGCCGCGTGGCTTCAGGTGGAGGTGGGCAACGCCCCCGCGCGGGCGCTCTACGAGGGAGCGGGCTTCGCCGAGCACCACCACTACCACTACCTGCGCCGGGGCTGACCGGACCGGACGGGGTCACCGGCTCCGCCGGATGTCCGGGGCGCCCGGAACCAACCGGGCCACCGGGTCGGTCCGGGGTCGTGCTCCGGGACCGACCAACCGGCCGGGGTCGGCCCGGGGCCAACCGGAACCACCGGACCACCGGACCACCGGGCCTGACCGAAACAGCCGGGACAGCCGGGACAGCCGGAACAGTCGGGAGACCGGCACCGATCGGAGTCACCGGACCACCGGGCCCACCGGGCCCACCGGGACGGAAGCGTGCCGAACCGGGGTCGGCGGGCGCGGCGCCCCGGGGGCGTGCGAACGGCGCGGGCGCCCGTCCCCGCCCTCCGGGGAGGGGGCACGGGCGCCCGCGCCGTGGTCACGCGCCGGTCGGGTCCGCTCGGACCCCACCGGCGGAAGCCCTTCGGATCCGGCGGGTCAGTTCGGATCGAGATCCAGGTACCCGACGCGGTTCTCCTCGCCGGTCTCGAGCAGCGTGAGCCGCAGCACCGAGGCCACGTCCTCCGGCGTGACCGGGGTGGACTGCCCGTCACCCCGCACGATGGTGACCTGCTCGAAAGTGCTGCCGTACAGGCTCGCCATGGTCTCCAGGTCGTAGTGATCGACCAGCCGGCCGTCCACCGGACGCATGGACAGGAACTGTCGCAGCGAGTTCTCCGGGCTGAACTGGATCGTGGGAGCGACGCCGGGCACACCGTCGGTCCCGGCCACGATGGTGACCAGGCCGGACATGGCGGGTTCGGCGAACTCCTCCATCGCCCGCTCCACCTCGGCGCGGCCGACCTCCGGCTCCACCTCCACCGTCTGCACGTCGACCGTCGGGTTCTCGCCGGTCTCGGCGCGCAGGCGGAACACCTCCCGCACGGCCGGGGCCGCCGAGGCGACGTCCACCGCCAGGCCGGGCTGTCCGTAGTCGGCCACCGGGGCACCGGTGTCGAAGGAGATCGAACCGTCGCGCGGGGCGGCGGCGCCGATGTCGGCCAGGTCCAGCAGTGCGGCGTCGAGCTTCTCCTCGTCGACGCCGAAGACCGGCTCGACCTCGCGCCCGGAGCCCAACAGCGACCCGATGACGCTCACCGGGTTGTAGTCGGTGCTCGCGGCCTCCCGAACAGTGGCCTCGGTGTCGATGGTCAGGCCCGCCACGGCGGGCAGCAGTTCCACGGTCTCGCCCTCGATGCCCAGGAGCAGGGGGGCGGTCGCCGGGCCCTCCATGACGGTGTCCAGCCGGTTGACCGCCGTCTGGGTGGTGGTACCACCGATGTCGTGGCCCAGCACGGTGGTGCCCTTGGGCACGTCGTCCTGGCTGAGCAGCAGTCCGGCGCCGTAGGCCACCACGAAGAGAGCGGTGACGCCCACCAGGGCGAGGATCAGGAGCTTGCGGCCACGACCGCGACGGGGCTCCTCCTCCTCGTACTCCTCGTACCCCTCGTAGTAGTCGTCGGGGTCGGCCTCGTGGTCCGGCTTCTCCTCGCCGAAGGACGTGCCGAAGGCGGGGGCCGGGAACCGCGCGCCATCGACCGGCCCGGGCCGGGCACCGGTCGTCGAGCCGGTACCGAAGGGCTCCGGGAGGCGGGGCATGGCCTCGGTCGCCTCGGGGTCGCGGGGCGACCAGGCGCCGGTGTCGCGGTCCGCGAGGGGACTCCGGGGCGGGGTTTCGGCGTGGGGCAGCGGGCCACCCGGCTCCATCGTGGAGCCGAAGGTCTCCTCACCGGCGACGACGGGGACACCACCGGAGGGGGTGCCGAGCCCCCCGCCATCGCCCCGGGGCCCACCGGACAGCGGCTCCATCGCTCCCGTACCGGGGCCGGTGGTGGGACCGGCGGGCTGTCGCAGCGCGGCCCCGCTCTCACGGCGGGGCAACGGCGGGACCGGACCGTCGGCCGGCTCCCCCCCGGGGGGCGGGTCGATCATCGGTGCGGGAAGCGTGCCGCCGGTGCCGGGGTTCGACGGAGGAAGGGTGTCCCCGGGCGGGCGGGCGCGCGAGGGG
>NZ_JAJUWS010000067.1 GCF_021390475.1 Streptomyces sp. ST2-7A | reverse complement strand
CCGCGGGCGCGACCCCCACCCCCGGGGCACGGCCGGTGCGGTCCCCGGGGCCGCCCCTCGGGGATGCGCGAAAGGGATCCCGCCGCCCGCCGGGGGCGGCGCCGCCCCCGGCGGGCGGCGGAGCCGGAAACCGGGTGGCCCGGCGCCCGACGTCGGCGTGAACACCCGGTGTCGACGGCACCCGGTGCCGGTCCTCGGGACCCCATCACGACACCGCTGCTCCGTTCGGGGGACCGGGGGTGTTTCGGTGGCGCGCCGGCGGTAAGAGGCGGAGAGTGGAAGGGGCCGCGGGACGCGTGGACGCGCCGGCCCCCGGAGAGAGGTGAGCGTCGGTGACCACGACGAGGGTCGGCCTGCACGGCGTGCCGGGCAGGATCAGCCTGACGGTCCGCGATCTGCGGGCGGTGCAGGATTTCTACGCCGTTGTCCTCGGGTGGGAGTACGAGCCGCGCCCCGGCAACGGGGTGGCGCAGTGCTCGGCCCTGGCCGACGGAATGGTGGTGGGCGCCCTGGGGGCGGTCTCCGGCTCGGCCGGGGTGCCGGGCGCCTGGACGCCGCACTTCCTGGTCGACAGCGCCGACCGGATCGCGGGCCGGGTCCGCGATCGCGGGGCCACCGTGGCGGTGGGGCCGCTGCGCGTCGGGGAGGGACGTGCGGTGTGGGCCGCCGACCCGGCGGGCGCGGTCTTCGGCCTCTGGGAGGGCCCCGGCGACCCGGTGTGGCGGGGCGGGTGCGGCCCGGGCGCGCCCGCCTGGCTGGAGTTGCGCACCGACGACCCCTTCGCGTCGGCCATGTTCTACGGCAACGTCTTCGAGTGGGACGCCCCCGACCACGAATACGTGGACATCGGGTTCGAGCACGACCGGGTCGTGGTGCGGGTGGAGGGTCGAACGGTCGCCCGGATGTACGGCGGCGGGCTGGAGGAGGCCCCCGACCCGATCCTGCGCCCGAGCTGGCAGGTGCACTTCCGGGTGCGGGACGTGGACGCCTCCGCCCGGGTGGCCACCGCGGCCGGCGGGTCGGTGACCCTGGGGCCGCACGACACCCCGTTCGGGCGCGGTGCCACCCTGCGGGATCCGGAGGGCGCCCTCTTCCACCTCGTGGCGGGTTGAGCCCGGTCGGCGGAACAGCGGATGCACCACACGGAACGGACCTGACATCACTTTACGTCACGTTCGGTGACATTCGACGCGTCCGGGGTACCCGGCTCCGGAGGCCCGCCCGCGTCCCGGCGGGCACCGGGAGGCGGAAGCGGGGCCCGATCCGCCCGCCGGGCGACCGAATGGCCGTAAAGCCATGGTTTCGACGTGCCGTGGGCCCGGGCCGGTGAGGAGGGTGGACCCCCCGCTCACGCGTCGTGCGGCGGGGTGCCGAAGGGACGGGAGAGCGGGATGCCCCAATCCCTCCAGGGCGGGCAGGCCGTGGGGGGCTCGCCGTCCAGGAAACGGTTCACCTCCCGGGTGAAGGCGGGTCGGATCGGCAGGTACGGGTGGGGGACCCGCAGCGGGCACACGTCCGCCTCGACGTTCTCCCCCGCCAGGCGCCAGCCGTTCGGCATCAGGGGCAGGTCGGTGGCCGAGGTGACGCTCAGTACCCGCACGTCGTCCGGCAGGGGTTGGGCCAGGATGTCCGAGGCCGCGTCCGGGGTGGCCAGGAGTTCCAGGGCCGCCGGGGCGTCGGCGTCGAACCGGAAGTCCATCAGGTCGGCCACCGGCATCAGCGACCGCAACAGATCACCGGCGACCCGCCCCGTGGCGTCCTCACCGGCCGGCGGATAACCGACCGGGCTCTCCGGGAAGGGACCGACCAGCACCAGGGCGTCGACCTGCGGGGCCCGCCCCTCGGCGATCGCCCGCCAGGCGATCCACACCGCGTGCGAGTGGGCGGCCACCACCAGCGGTCGGGGCAGCTCCCGCACCTGCTCGACGAAGACGTCCACCTGTTCGGCGACCGGTCGCTGGGTGTCCTCGGGAACGTAGGGGGCCCCGGTGACGATCGGGCAGTGGGCCGCACCGCGGGGTTGTCCGTCGCCGGGACCCGCGTAGGAGAAGTAGAAGGTGGTGTCGCAGTCATAGCCCAGCCGCTCCACCTCGGTCTCGAAGATGGCGCCCTGCCCGGAGCCGGAGTTGATCCCCGACATCAGCAGGATGGAGCCGGAGCGGGGCTCGGGCCGCGGACCGGGGTCGGCCTCCGTGCGGGTGCCGACGAACGCGCCGGCGAGGACGGCGAGGACGAGCGCCGCCACCGCGCCGCGCAGCGGTGGACGACCGCCCGGCGGACGGCGCAGCAGCAGGATCGCACCGGCCGTCGCCGCGGCCGAGACCGGCACCAGGAGAGGGATCAGGCCGGGCCACCGGTCGGCGAGCACCCCGATGCCCAGCAGGACCACGACGTACGGCAGCAGCACCTCCACCCGCAGTGCCCGGCGCCGGGAGCGGGCGACGGCGGTGCGCAGCCCCGGGGCGTCGGGGGCGCTCTGCCAGGGAACGGGCGCGGCGACCAACCACACCACCGCCAGGAACCCGATGGCCCCCCAGAACAGGCGGGCGTAGAGCAGGGCCTGGGCCATGAAGTCCAACTGGGCCGCCAGCAACAACGGGGGGAGGACGAGCAGGTGGTACAGCGCCGCGAAACGCAGCCGGCGGCGCCATGGCCCCGGTATCAGCGCGGCCAGCACGGTGATCCGCACCGTCAGGGCGAGCGTCAGCCCGAGTAGGAACACGGGGTACGAGGGCGCCCGGGCGAGCAGGATCCGCAGGTCGGTGAAGAGGTCCAGCGGGGGCAGCGCCACCGCGTGCACCACACCGGGCCATCGGGGCAGCACACCGGTGAGGGTCAGCAGGGTCACCACGGCGGCCAGGGCGGCCAGGGGCCACAGGGAGGGTTCGCCGGGGCGCGGCGCGAGGCCGGCGGCGGGCCCCCCGCTCCGGCGGGTGCCGGGTTTCCGGCCGGCCCGGCGGCTCCCGGCGGGGGTCGCCGGGCCGGCCGTGTCCGTACCCGGTGACCCGCGCGCCCCGAACGACGAGGGCGTCATGCCTTCCTCCCGCTGCTGCTCGACCCCTCCCACCGACCGCTCACCGGCTTCGCCGGGGTGTCCCCCCACCCCTCGGATACCCGGTTGTCACCGGTCGGCACGGGCAGACGCCGTTCACCGGGGCCGGCCGGTCGGTCGGTCGGTCGGTGACAACCGGGTATCCGAGGAATGGAGGCGGCATGGCGGTGCGACCGGTGTTGATCAGGCGTTCCCCGACGGTGGTGTGGGAGGTGCTCTCGGACCGGCGGCGCTACGCCGAGTGGGTGGTGGGCACCCGGGACGCCCGTCCCTCGCACGGTGACTGGCCCGAACCGGGGTCGGCGCTGCGCTACGAGATGGGGGTGGGGCCCTGGCGACTTCCCGGCCGGACGGTGGTGCGGGTGTGCGAGCCGGGAAGGCGGCTGGAGTTGGAGGCGGAGGCCGGGCGGATGGGGACCGCGCGGATCGCCGTGGAGATCCGGCCGTGGGGCGCGGACACCCTGGTGATCGTGGACGAGCATCCGCTGACCGGGCCCGGCGGGCGGCTGCACAACGCGTTCTCGGAGGCTCTGCTGCACCAACGGCACCGACGGATGCTGCGCAACCTGGCGTCGGTGGTGGAGGCCGCCGGATCGACTGCCGACTCCCCGTCCGGAGCGGTCTCCGGACGGTGATCCGGTGTCGGTGGGGCCGGCTTCCCGCGCGGGGTGTTCCCGAAGCGGTGATCCGGCCCCACCGACGCGCCGTGTCACCCGCGTTCGGCCGGGTCGGGCGCCGGGTCGGAGCCCGGGTCGTCCAGGTACTCGGGTTGCCCCGGCTCGTCGTCATCCGCGTCCCCGTCGCGGGACGGGGCGTCGGGGTCCCGGGGTTCCAACGGGCGGGTGGCCGGACCCTGGAGGACGGCGCCGTCGACATCGAAGCGCGAGCCGTGGCAGGGACACTCCCAGGCGGTCTCCACCTCGTTGAACCGCACCAGGCACCCCAGGTGGGTGCAGCGCGCGGAGAGCGCGCGCACCGTGCCCGCCGGGTCGCGGTGAACGGCGACCTTCCGTGCCCCCACCCGGACCAGGGCACCGGTACCGGGGGCGACGTCCTCCACCGAGTCCGCCTCGGCGGGGCGCAGGCGGTCGCCGACGAATTGGCGGGCGACCGTGGCCTGCAGCCCCAGGGCGCTGCCCGCCTCCCGAATGGGGTGCAGCCGACGGGGGTCGTGCATCTCGGCCCACGGCGGGGGTTCCTCCTCCCCCCGGATCAGTCCGGCCAGCAGGTCGCCGGCGACCACGCCGCCGGTCATGCCCCAGGCGTTGAAGCCGGTGGCGACGAAGGTCTTCCGGGCGCCGGCGTGGAAGGGGCCGATGAACGGGACGCCGTCGGTGCCGAAGGTGTCCTGGGTGGCCCAGCGATGGGTCTCCACCGCCCCGGGGAAGCGTTCGCGCAGCCACGTCTCCAGCCGTCGCACCCCCGGCGTCATGGGTCCGTCACCGGGCAGGAACTTCTCGCCGGTGAGGATCAGCAGGCACTGCTCCTCCGAGGCGTCCGGGCCGTGGGGCAGCGGTGCGGTGCGCACCGATCGGGTGCCGTGGTCGGGGGTGAGCGCCATGACGGAGGGGGCGGAGTCCACCGGGATCCGGGCGCCGATCACCCATTCCCGTTTGGCCTCCAGACGGCCGAAGAGCATCGCGCGGTCGAAGACCGGGTAGTGGGTGGCGATCACCACGTGGCGGGCGGTGACCTCGGCGCCGTTCTCCGTGACGACCCGACAGGGGTCGCCCTCGTGCAGTTCCACCGCCCGGCTGCGTTCCACGATCCGCCCGCCGTGGCGTTCGATGTCCTCGGCGACGGCGAGCAGCCAGGCGCGGGGGTGGAAGGCGATCTGGTCGTCCAGGCGGACGGCCGCGCGCACCGGGAAGGGCAGTCCGGTGCCGGCGCCCTCCGGCCCCTCGATCAAGGTCACCGGCAGACCGGCCTCCCGGGCCGCCTCGGCCTCGGCCCGCACGGCCTTCTCGGTGTCGGCGGTCTCCGCCCAGGTGAGCGCGGGGCGACGGGCCAGGTCGCAGTCGGCGGAGAGTTCGTCGGCGATCTCCGCGATCCGCTCCACCGCGCGCCGGTGGGCGTCGGCGTACAGGCGGGCGGTGCCGGGACCGTGCCGGTCGCGCAGTTCGGAGTAGCGCAGTCCCTGCAGGGCGGTCACCTTGGCGGAGGTGTGGCCGGTGACCCCGGCGGCGATCCGGTCGGCCTCCAGCACGAGGACCTCGTGGCCGGAGCGGGCGAGTTCGCGGGCGGTGCACAGGCCCGCGATGCCGCCGCCCAGCACCACGGTGTCCACCCGCGGCCGCTCCGAGGCGGCCAGGGTGGGCCGGGGGGTGCCGGGAGCGGTCTCGATCCACCAGGAACGCCCGGCGGGGTGCTCCCCCGCGCCGGGGGTCACGCGCTCCCCCCGCCGGTCGGGATGTGCGATGCGGACGACCCGCCGCGTTCGGCGGCGACTTCACGGTGCTCGGCCACGATCCGTTCTCCTCCTCGCTGCGTGGGGCTCTCCCCGCCGGGTCCCGATCGACCGGTCCGTCGGCGGGACGGCGGCCGGGACGGGACCCGGGAGGGAGGTAAGCGGGTGCCGTGACACGCGACGGGCTCCGGCCGGGGGGCCGGTGTCCGGTGCGCGGGACGGGATTCCCGCGTACCCGGCGCCCCGGGGGCGAAACGCCGACCGCGCGGAGCGAACGGGCTCCGCCCGGGCGTCTGTTCGCGCCGGGATCGCGGAGCGGACCATCCGCCGGGTGATGACCCGGTGCCCGATCCCCGCCGGACACCCCGGAGACCGGAACGGTCCGGACGGCGGACGGCGGGTCGTCACCCGAGGGAGGGGTCGTCATCGCGTGGCGGGTCGTGGGGCACGACCTTCCCGGGGGATGGGCACCCGGGTGGAAGGGCCGGGAACCCGGGCCGCACCTCGCCCGGCATCACATCACCGGAGGCGGGAGAACCGCCGGGGCCGGGGAAGCGGACGGCGGAGCGCCACCGGGGCACCGATCGAATCCGAACCCGGCGGGTCGGGACGGTGGATCGGACCGGCGCGTCGGCGGACCGGTGTCGGGGGCGGCGGGCGGGGTGGCCGACCGTCGCCGTGTCGTGCCCGTCCCGGGAAGGCGTCGTCCCGGTATCCGTTTCGGGCGGGCGGCCCCGGTGGGAGCGCGAAACGGGACGCGGTGGTCCACGACGGAGGGCGTGCGGGCGGGGCCGTCGGCCGGGGTTTCGTGAAGGGGATCCGCCATGAGACCTCCTCGTCCCCGGCGCCCCTCCCGGGCGCGGCCCCGTCACCGGCCGCGCCGGGATGTCGGGCACCCGGGTGTGCCGGATCGCCACCTTCCGGCCGAACGCCCCCGTCCGCGTTCCCACCCCATCACGACATGTCGGGCCCCGCACCCCGGGGACCTCACGCGGCGCGTCGACCACCGGAGCCCGGGCGCCGGGAACGACGGGCCGGCAAGAGCGCCCGCGGCGGCGCGGTGGGCACTTCGGGCGGGGCGATCGCCTCCCGGGGACGCCCCGCCCGTGCCCGGTTCCCGCCCGACGTCCCGTGCTCAGATCTCGGTCTCCGGGGTCTCGGCCTTGTCCTCGTACCGCGCCAGCGCGAGGCCCAGGCCGAAGAAGGTCGGCGCCCACTCGCCGATGAAGATGCCCCACCGGTCCGCGCGGTCCAGGCCGGCGGCCTCGGCCTTGAGGGAGGCGCCCCAGGAGAGGAAGGACATGCCGATGGAGGCGAAGGCGGCGGTGTAGGCGTGCTCGCTGCGCACACCGACTTCGTGCAACTTCTTGACGATCACGAGGACCCTCCGGATCGTTCGACGGGGTGACGGCCACCCCGGACGGTGTCTCCCACCGTCCCGGGATACCCCCGTCCGGCAACCCGGGAAGGTCCCACCGGGTCACTCCCGGATGTCGCCGTCCAGGTAGTACCACCGGCCGCCGGTGCGGCGGAAGCGGCTCACCTCGTGCAGCATCCCGGTCTCGGAACCGTGTCGCCAGTGCGCCCGGAACTCCACCGTCGCCTCGTCACCCGGGTGGAAGGGGCCGCCCCCGTCCGTGCCCAACACCTCCAGCCGTTCCCAGCGCAGCGCGGGGTCGGGGTCCACCCGGTCGGGGCGGGTGGTGGGGTGCCAGGTGCGGGTCAGGTAGGGGGCGTCGCCGAGGGCGAAGGCGCTGTAGCGCGAACGCATCAGGCGCTCGGGATTCGCTGGGATCGACTCGGCCCGGTGCGCGGGCCCGCAGCAGGCGTCGTAGGTCACCGCCTCCCTCTCGCCGATGGCGCCGCAGGGGCAGGGGCGGGGACGACGGGTGGTGCCGGAGGGGCGGAAAGCGGCCGGGGACATGCCCCATTGTGCGCACAGCCCCGGATGGCCCCGGCCCCGGGGTCATCCCTCGCGGCGGCCCGGTGGCTCGACGGGATCCCCGGTCGCACCGCCCGGGACCCTGCCGAGCACCCGGCTCAGGGCGCCGTCGCGGGCGGTCAACTCGGCGGGGGTGCCGACCTCCGCCACCCGACCGTTCTCCAGGACCACGACGTGGTCGGCGCGCCGGATGGTGGAGGGGCGGTGGGCGATCAGCACGGTGGTGCGGTCACCCGGATCGGCCAGCACGTCGGCCAGCGCCTCCTCCCCCGCCGTGTCCAGCGCGGCGGTGGTCTCGTCGAGCACCAGGATCCGGGGATCGGCGAGCAGGGCCCGGGCCAGGGCGATCCGGGCGCGCTGCCCTCCCGAGAGGGTGGCGCCCCGTTCACCGACGGCGCCGTCGAGCCCGCCGGGCAGCTCGGCGGCGATCCGGTCCACCCCGCAGCGGCGCGCCACCTCCGCCACCCGCCGGTCGTCCGCGTCGGGAGCGGCCAACCGCAGGTTCTCGGCGAGACCTCCGTGGAAGAGCGGGGTGTCCTGGCCGACCACCGCGACCGCCCCTCTCAGGTCGGCGTCCGCGACCTCCCGCAGGTCCACCGCGTCGCCGTGCCGGGGGACGAGTTCCACCGCCCCGGAGGCGGGATCCCAGAAGCGCGCCATCAGGTGGGCGCAGGTGGACTTGCCCGCCCCCGAGGCACCGACCAGGGCCACCGTCCTCCCCGCCGGTATGTCCAGGTCCACACCGTCCAGTACCGGGGGACCTCCGTAGTCGAAGCGAACCCCCCGGAACCGGACGCCCAGCGGGCCCGGCGGCACCGGCAGCGCCCGGCCCGCCGGCGGGGCACCGGCGGGGGTGCGGATGGCCGCGCCGACCCGGGCGGCGGCACCGCGCAGGCCGATCGCCCGGCCCAGGGTCTCGGCGACCTCGGCCACCGGTCCCAGGATGCCCAGGGCCAACACCACGGCGGCGGGCACCATCGCGCCGGAGAGCCTCCCCTCCGCCGCCGACGCGGCGGCCACCGCCACCACGCCGAGGACCCCGAGGATGACCGGCAGGTCGCGGGCGACGGCCGTGCCGGCCTCCAATGATGCCTCGGCGCGCTGGGCGCGCCCCACCTCCCGGCCGCACCGCGCCAGACTCCGTCGGCGTTCCTCCAGACCGCCGAAGGCCAACAGTTCGGGCAGGCCGTCCACGGTGTCCACGGTCTCGGCGGACAGGCGGGCGGCGGCCCGACGGGTGCGGGCTCCGCGCACGGCCCGGGCCCGCCGCTCCAGCACCGGGACGAGCAACAGCGCCGCGGTGGCGGTGAGCACCACCGGCAGCAGCCACGGCTCCAGCACCGCCAGGACCGCGCCCCCGGCCGTCAGCACCACCCCGCCCGCCGGTATCCGGGCGGTGGCGTGGGCGTAGAAGAACTCCAGCGCCTCGACGTCCCCCAGGGCGGTGCCGGCCAGGTCCCCGCTGTGCCGGCCTCCGGTGCGGGCCGGCGCGCCCCGGGCCGCGCCGTCGAAGACCCGGACCCGCAGTTCGGCGAGGACCCGGTAGGCCAGGTCGTGGGAGAGATCCATCTCCCACCAGGTGGTCAGGCCCCGCACGACGACCAGGGCGATCAGCGCGAGGACGACGCCGGTGGGGGGCGGGGTGCCGGTGATCACGGCGGCGCCGACCGTCCACGCGGCCACCGTGAGCAGGGCGACGAGGGAGACCTGGCCGAGCAGGGCGGCCAGGAAGGTGCGTGCCATCATCCGACGGTGACCGGCCAGGACGGGCAACAGGGCGCGCAGGGCGCCGGGGGGCGGCTCCTCCGGGTCGGGGGCGGGTTCGGCGTTCCCCGCCGACCGGGGCGGGCCGGCGTCGGGAGCCGGGTTCACGGACGGCGGGGTGTCGCGCGCGTCGGCGGCCGGCGGATCACCGGCGGCCCTCCCCGGGATGCCCCGGGCCGGGACGTGCCGGTCGGAGGCCCCGATCGGGGCCTCCGCGGGAAGGGCGTCGGCCGAGGCGTCGGGATCGGCTTCCGGGGAGGGGCGTACGGCGGGCTCGGGGGTCACAGGGCTGCTCCGCCGGCCACCGGGGCCGCCGGCGCGCCGGACGGGTTCCGGCGACCGGATGGGTCGGTGGGTTCGGACGGATCGGAGGACTCGGGCGGGTGGGAATCGCGGGGATCGGCGGGCCGGACGGGGCCGCCGGCCGCGACGAACGAGGAGTAGAGTCCGTCGGCGGCCAGGAGGGAGGCGTGATCGCCGTCCTCGACGACGCGTCCGCCGTCCAGGACCACGATGCGGTGGGCGTCCCGCACGGCGGCCGGTCGGTGGGCCACCACCAGACAGGTCCGGTCCCCCGCCGCCGCGAGCAGGTCGCGGGTGATCCGCGACTCACGGTGCTCGTCCACGGCGCTGGTCGCCTCGTCCAGCAGCAGCACCGGTGCCCGGGACAACAGCGCGCGCGCCAGGGCGAGACGTTGGCGCTGGCCACCCGAGAGGGTCTCGCCGCGTTCGCCGAGCACGGTGTCCCACCCCCGGGGCAGGGACAGGATCTCGTCCAGGATCCCGGCGGCCCGGGCGGCCCGGGCGAGATCGGTGGCGGAGGCGTCGGGACGGGCCAGCCGCAGGTTCTCGCTCACCGGGGCGTGGAAGAGATGGGTGCGCTGGGAGACCACCGCGATCCGGCGGCGCAGGTCGGCCAGGGGGAGGGTGTCGATCCGCCGGTCCCCGAGGAGGATCTCCCCCCGGTCGGGGTCGTGGTGGCGCGCCAGCAGGGAGAGCAGGGTGGACTTACCGGCCCCGGAGGGGCCGACCAGTGCGGTCACCCGGCCGGGGTCGACGGAGAAGTGGACGCCGTCCAGGGCGGGCCGGGCGGCCCCGGGGTGCCGGAAGGCGATGTCCCGGACCGTGATGCCGGGGGCACCGGGCCGTCCACCGGTCGGGAGCGTTCGGGGGCGGGGGGCCGGGGAACGGTCCCCCGCCCCCGCCGGGTCGGCCGGGTCGGCGGTCGGTCCGTGCGGCTTCGCCCTCCCCGACTTCCCCGCTCCCGCCGGGTCGGCCGGGTCGGCCGGGTCGGTGACGGACGGACGGGCCGAGCGCAGCGCGGCGATGCCGCCGGCGGCGGAGACCCCGAGGTAGCCCGAGTGCCACTCCCGCGAGAGGTCACGGATCGGGCGGAAGGCCTCGGAGGTGAGCATCAGCACCAGATACGTGGCGGTCGCCGACGCGTTCCCGCCGGCGGCGGACCAGCACGCCAGCAGCACGGCGACGACCGTGCCGCCCTGCACCGCCAGGTCGGTGAGACCGGTGTCCACCAGCGAGACCCGCAGCTTGGCCACCGTCGCCCGGTGCACCCGCTCCGATCCCTCCTCCAACCGCCGCCGGACCCGACCGACGGCACCGGCGGCGCGCAGCGCGGGCATGCCCTGCAGGGCCTCCAGGTAGTCGGCGTTCAGACGCTCGTAGCCGTCCCAGTGCTCGCCGCCACGACGTGCCAGGAGCCGGTCCCAGGCCCGGGGGGCGAGCAGCGCGAGCAGCACCGCGGCCGCCAGCACCAGGGCCGGGAACGGGGCCGGCACCAGTACGGCGACGGCCAGGAGCACCAACGGCGGGGTGATCCAGGTGACGACCAGTTGCGGCAGGTAGCGGGAGAGGTAGACGTCGCAGCCCTCGACGCCGTCCACCAGCGTGGCCCGCACCGCGCCGGCCCGGGTGCCGGTGAGGTGGGCCGGGCCGAGCCGGCCCAGTCGTTCCAGCAGCTCGTCGCGGAGCCGTACCCGGGCCTCGGCCCCGGCGGCGGCCGCGACCACCCGCTGCCGGTGGTGGAGCAGCGCCTGCACCAGGACGACCGCCGGTACCCACAGCAGCGGGGCGACGGCGGCGGCCGGGTCCGAACGGGCGACGGCGGCCAGGGCGAGGGCCAGCAGCACGGCCCGCGCCAGGTGTCCGAGGGTGACGGCGAACAGCAGGGCTCCCGCGATCAGCAGCGAACGGCGCACCGGGCGGGCGGCGGCCAGGAGCTCGGGGTGGATCATCACGGGAAACCTGCCGGAGGGGTGGGGACGGGTGGTCGGCCGTTCGGGGGACCGGGTGGTGGTGGGGTCGTGCCGAGTGCCAGGCCGTGGACGATCAGCTCCCGATTCGCCGGTCGGCCGAGGGCGGCGCCCGGGTCGGCCCCCTGCCAGGACCCGATGGGACGGCAGCCCGTGCCGAGGCGGGCGGCGGCGATCGAGGCCAGGTGGGCGGCGAAGCCGGCGCGCAGGTGATCGCGGCGGATCCGGACGGCGTCGGCGTCACCGGGGCAACCGACGGCGAACAGGATCGCGCCCGCGTCCGCCAACCAGCCCTGTCCGGCGGCGCGGGCGGCGAGCCACGGCCGGGCGTCCCCCCGGGCACGGCGACGGAGCGGGCCGCCGGGCCGCCCGGGGTCGACGGTGAACAGCCCCTCCTCGTCGGCCGCCCACCAGACCGGGTCGGGTTCCCCCGGGTCGGGCGCGCCGGGGGCCGGCTCCCCGGTGTCGGCGGCGGCGATCCGGTGGGCGTCGGCGAGCACGCGGAGCAGGGCGGCCGGGATCTCCGGGTCGGGACGGCCCGTCAGGGGAGGCGGCGCACTGCGCGGACGGGGTCCGCCGACCGTTCCCGGCGTGCCGGGCCGCGTCCCCCGGTCGTTGTCCGGTCGCTCGAGCCGGATGGTGACCGGGGGGTCGGCCCGGGTGCCGGAGAGGTCGCAGCGGGGTTCCGTGCCGAGGTCGACCGCCGCCGCGTACAGGGCCCCGGTGGCGTGGCCGAGGTCCAACAGGAGCAGCGGCGCGGCCCGGTGTCCGTAGTGGCTCACGGTGCGGCGCGCGGTGATCCCCAACTCGACGAGGATGCCGGGCGTCCCATCCGGGTCGGCCCCGGCCGGTTCGGGCAGCGGGTGCAGTCGGTGGCGCAGGGGGTGGTGGGCGTAGCGGCCGGCCGGCAACGGACCGTCGGGGCCGATCCGCACCCGTACGTCCACCGGGTGCAGGGCACCGGCGGAGGCGGCGGGGCGGAAGCGGCCCGCCGGGTCGGAGGCGACGAAGGCAGCGCGCAGCAGCCGGTCCAGGTCCGGTTCGCACCGGTCGGGACGGGCCCCGGGCACCGGCAGACCGGGGCCGGGCGGGACGGTGACCCGCGGTCCGGCCGGGGTGTCCGGGGCGGGCGGTTCCGGGCCGCGCGCCCGGGTCAGGGCGGCGGGCAGCACCCCGTCGGCGAGGAGACCACCCGGTTCGGGGTCCCCCTCGCCCCGGGGCCCGTCCCCCGGTGGGCGGGCGCCCCCGGCGGACGGCCCGGTGCCGGCGGGGAGGGTGGCGTCGTGGGGCGTACGGCTCATCCGGGCCTCACATGTGCGGGGGCGGCAGCAGGGTCAGATCCTCCGGGCCGGGGCCCCGGCCCTTCCCCCCGTCGCGCGGCCGGCGCTCGGCGAAGCGCGGACACCCCAGGTAGGAGAAGGCGGCCGGGGCGTTGGGGACCAGTCCGGAGACCAGGACCCGCACCACCCGCCAGGGGGTCTCGGCGATGTCCTCGGTGGTCAGGTCGACGCTGAACACCCGGTGTCCACCGGCGCGCAGCGCCGCCTCCAGCCGGGCGGGGCTCCCGGCTTCGATCCGGTCGACGGGCACCGTGCCGAGCGCGGGTCGGGTGAAGCGTTCGGCCAGGGGGTGCGTCCGGGGGTCGAGCCACACCTGCACATGCGCGCCCAGGTCCCGGACGGCCTCGCAGCGCGGTCCGGCCGCGTCGAGGTAGCGGCGGTCCTCCCGGTGGTCCAGGTACAGCCCCCGGGCCAGCAGGCCGGCCTCCACCGCCCGGAAGACCCACCCGTCGGCGTCGATCAGTCCGAGGGTGAAGACCCGGGTGTGCACGGCCTCCAGGACCGCCTTGCGCGCGGCCTCGGCCGGGTCCCAGCGACAGGCGAACCCGGCCGCGTGCAGCCCGCGCGCCGGGTCGTGGACGTGGGCGGCGACGCAGGGCGCGAACTCGGAGGGCATCTCCACCAGGGAGACCTCCAGGTCGGTGCCGGCCAGATCCTCCGTCAGCCCCGGCACGCTCGCCGGGTCGATGCCCCGGGCGGGGGTGTCCAGGTGCCACCACAGTTCGAGGGCGTCGCGCTCGACGACCTCGAGCAGGCCGCGCTCGCGGGCGTCGTCGATTCCCTCGCCGGTGGCGATGCCCGCGTAGTTGAGGTGGTGGGTGCGGGGCAGGTCGCGCAGGGATCGCCGTCGCCAGTTGAGGTGGCTGAGGGAGACGGGTACCAGGCAGGGGACGGTGCTCCCGTCCGGCAGGTGTTCCCCGCCCCACGCCCACAGGGCCGGGGTGTCCCCGGTCAGGGGGCGGTAGGGGAAGCCGGGGGTCTCCAGTTGCCAGGCGGCGTGGGTCGGGAGGTCCGTGGGGCCCTGGATGTTCTCGCCCCGGGCGAGGAGTTCGTCGGCGGTGGCGCGGACGGGGGTGTCGGGCCGGCCCGGGGGCGGAAGCCGGTTGCCGCAGTAGCGCTCCACGGCCTCGGCCACCGCCGCCAGCCGGGCTCCGTCGGGGTCGCCGAAGGTGGTCCCCAGGGAGACCCGGTCGGCCGGCCAGTCGCCCAGATGGCGGGCGTCGGAGACCTCCGCGGTCATCGCGGTGTAGCGGGTCGGGGTGTCCTCGGGGTGGGGCACGGGGGCGACGGAGCGGACGATCCCGCACACCGGGTCGACCAGGGTCTCCCAGGGCAGGGGGGCGGGCGCCGGGTCGCCGGTGGGCGAGGGGAGTCCGGGGGCGCCGGAGGTGCCGGGGTCGGTGGTGTCCGCGGGGGCCGGGAGGGTCATCGGCAGAGCTCCTCGACGGGGTCGACGGGCGGGATCGGGGACGGCACCGGCGCGGCGGGGCTCCCGCCCGGGGCGGGGTCGCCGACCATCGGTAGCGGTAGCCACAGCGCGGTGCCGGCGGGCAGCACCGTGCGCCGGCTCGGCAGCAGACGCCGGGCGGTCACGGGGTTCTCGCCGGTGTGCGGGTTGCGGGCGTGCGCCGGGTGGTGGTGCCCGGCGATCTCCAGACGCAGCCGGGTACCGGCCGGGAGGCGGCGGGCCATCGGGGGCAGCGGCACGGTGACGGAGGCGGTTCGTCCGGCGGGGTCCCGGCGTCGGACCACACCGGTGACGGTGGTCGGCGATCCGTCCCCGGGCGGCAGGACGGTCAGTCGCACCGCCCAGTCGGCGACGGGGGTGTCGGCGACACAGGTCAACCGCACCTCGGGTTCACCGACGACGTGGAGGGGTTCGGTCAGCGGTCCCAGGACGGCGGTGCACCGGTCGGGGGTTCCGGTGGTGGGAACGGTGAGGTCGTCGGAGCGCACCGGCCGCTCGGGGTCGGCCGTGAAGGCGGCGCCGCGCAGGAGGCGCAGTGCCGCGCCGGCCCGACCGGGGGGCGGGCCGGCGTCGCCGGGACGGGTGTCCGTGCCGGGGGTCCCGGCCGGGTGGGTGTCGGCCCGCAGCGGGTGGACCGACCACCGGGCCGGCTCCGTCCCGTCGAACGGCAACCAGTGCGGGGTGCCGCCGAGGGCGACGGCTCCGCCCCGGCCGGGGATCGATCCGCCGGCCAGGGCCGCGCGGGCCCAGCGGGCCCAGAGGTCGCCGAGCGGCAGCCGGTGGGCCGGGTCGGCGTCCGGCCCGGGTTCCGCGATCAGGCGGTGCCCCCAGGGGCCGAGCAGCAGTCGGGCGGAGGGGCCTCCCCAGCTCCGCCACAGTCGCAGGGCCTCGGCGGCGAAGGGATCGCCGGTGCCCGCGACGACCAGGAGCGGCACCCGGGCGCCGGGAGCCCGGCGCAACACCTCGCCGGGGCCGGTGTGTCGCCACAGATCCGGCCAGGAGGGTAGGGGCCGACCCCCGCGCAACGGCAGGTCCACCACGGGGAGCGCGGTGAGGAGGCGGGGGTCTGCGTCGAGGGCGGCGTCGAGCGCGGTCTCGTCGGAGTCCGGACGGTCGCCGTGGGCTGCCCACCAGCCGGCGCGGGCCAGGAGACGTTCGGGGCCGGTCTCCTCCCGGGCGGTCTCCGTCGGGCCGAGGGCGGGGACCGCGGCGATGACCGCGTCCGCGCCGCGCGGGGCGGGGGCGCCGGGCCCCGGTGCGCCGGGGCCGAGGCCCTGGAGGAGGGCGCAGTGGGCGGCGTAGGAGGAGCCGACGGCGACGACGCGGCCGTCGCTCCAGGAGCGCGCCCGGATCCACCGGGCGGTGGCGACGCCATCGGCCGCCTCGTTGCGGTAGGGGCTCCAGTCGCCGGCGGAGCCGTGACGGCCGCGCACGTCCTGCGCGATGGCGACGAACCCGCGGCGGGCCCAGGCGCGCAGCTCGGCGTGGTGCCGACGGCGGTCGTAGGGGGTGCGGATCAGGACCGTGGGGAAGGGACCCTCCCCCGGCGGCAGGCAGACGTCGGTGGCCAGGGCGCTGCCGTCGGCGGCGGGCACCCGGTGGGTGCGCGGGGTGGTAAGGGTCGCCGAACCCCCGGGGTCGGGACGACCGGCCGGGGCACGCGGCGCGCGGGGGGCCGCCGGCCGGGCGGTGGGGGCGGGTGCGCGCAGGGTGGACGGCGTGGGTCCGGACCCCGGGTTCACGCGGACGCCTTTCGCGGTATCGGGAGGGGGGCGACGGCGGGGACCGGGAACACGGGGTGGGTGGTGACCGTACCGGTGGCGGAATCGAGGCGGCGCAGACGCCGACGGACCGGCGGGAGCGCGGTGTCGGGCGGGAGCACCCCGCACACCTCGGCGAGGTCGGCGGCCAGTATGGAGGCCAGGAGCGCGCGGGTCTCCACCGACAACGGCGGGGCCGGTTCCTCCACCGCCGCTCCGCGCCAGTGGGCGGCCAGTTCGCGGTGGGCGGGGGTGGCGGCCAGTCGGCGGGCGCGCACGTGGGCGGCGGTGACGTCGCCGGGTTCGAGGGCGGGCGGTTCGATCCACACGATCGCGCCCTCGCGGTGGCAGTACTGCCGAGGGATGCCGAGCGCGAGGAGGTGGTCGACGAGCTCGTGGTCGATCCGGTGGGCGGTACCGGGGTGCCCGTCGGTCTCCCCGGCCGGGGAGACCGACGGAACGGCGCACAGGACCACGGCGGAGGGGCGGTCGACCGCCGGATCGGCGGATCCGGTGGTCCGGGCGTCGGCACCGAGGGCGCGCAGCGCCCGGGCGACGTCGGCGGCGGTACCGGGGTCACCGATCACACGGACGTCCCGCAGGGCGGCGGGAGGCGCGGGGGCGGGGCCGTCGGGCCGCACGGCGGTGGCGTGGGGCCGGGGAACCGTCGTGGTGGGGG
>NZ_JAJUWS010000066.1 GCF_021390475.1 Streptomyces sp. ST2-7A | reverse complement strand
CCCCCCCCCCCCCCCCCCCCCCCCCCCACGACATCCGGCCGGGAGCGGGGACACCGCCCCATGGACGGCACCGCGCGGAGGCGGGCACCGCCGGCGTGACCGACACGGGGGGGGTGGGCGACGGACGGGAAACCGGCCCGGATGAGATGGAACACGGACCGGACGGCCGCCGCGGGGTCGGGCCGCCCGAGCCGGAGCTCAGGCGGCGACGACGTCCACGGCTTCGGCCGGGGCCTCGATGGTGACGTGATCATCGGAGCGCCGGGTGACCGAGGTCACCCGAACGGGATTGAACATGGGACGCATCGGCGGCACCGTGTCACTCGCGGCGGACCGGGCGAGCTCGGCGAGGGCCAGTTCGTCACCGACCTCCCGCATGAGCTCCGACATCCGCACGTCCAACGCGTCACAGATGGCGGCCAGCAGCTCGGAGGAAGCCTCCTTCTGACCGCGTTCCACCTCGGACAGGTAGCCGAGGGAAACCCGGGCGGATGAGGACACTTCGCGCAGGGTGCGGCCCTGACGTTGGCGCTGCCGACGCAGCACGTCACCCAGCAGGCGACGGAGCAGGATCATCGGTGGCTCCCTCCTCGGACCGTTGGCCTCGCTGGTTTCCATGCCCCACCGTACCGTCTCGGACTCCAACCGTGAGGGGATGGCCGTCGTGTTCGCTGAAGGCGCATGGCGGATCGAACTACTCCCGGGGGATGAACATCGGGCGGCCGGTCCGGGTGTCCGCGGGGCGGAACCGGATCGGTGTGCCGGCGACGCGCCGGCCGGTCCGGTGACGGTGGGCGGGAGATCGGCCACGGGGCGAGCCCGTGACATCCCCGTGCGGCGGATGGCCTCCGCCGATCGACGAGCCGTCCCTCCCGACCGTACCCCGCCGGGGCGTCCCACACATCCGGCGACGGAAAAAGTGAAAAAAGTCCTGCCGGACGGACAACTCCCCGATCACCGCCACACCGAACCGGCGAAGAGGTCGGCACGGATGACCGTCGGAGCCGGTGGACGGGCCGCGCACCGCAACCACACCCCGGGACCGGGTCGCGCGTCCCCGGCGCTACGGGCGGGGGATCCCGCCCGCGAGGAGGGCCTCGGAGAGCGCCACCAGGACCGCCCGGGTGGTCGCGTCCCGGATCTCCCCCCGGCTGCGTTCACCCAGCCCCGGCGGCAGGCGCCGGGCCACCGGGCGGGCGGCGCCGGGCCCGGCCACCGCGATGAAGACGGTGCCGGGAGGATGCCCGTCCTGCGGGTCGGGGCCGGCCACGCCGGTGGTGGCCACGCCCCAGTCGGAGCCCATCAGGTCGCGCACTCCGAGCGCCATCCGGCGGGCCACCTCCGGATCGACGGCCCCGTGCTCCGCGAGGAGGTCGGCGTCCACCCCCAGTACCCGTTCCTTGATCCCGGTGGCGTAGGCGGTGACGGAGCCCAGGAAGGCCGCGGAGGAACCGGGGGCATCGGTGAGCGCGGCGGCGACCAACCCTCCGGTGAGGGATTCGGCGGCGGCCACGGTCTCCCCGCGGCGGCGCAGCAGCCACAGCAGTCGGGCCGCCGGTTCCCGCGCCTCCGGGGCGGGGGGCGGCTCGGAGGATTGTTCGGGGGGATGGTCCACGGGGGTCTGCGGTGAGGCGATCCGGGTCGTCTCGTCGGGTCCGCCGCGGTTCTCGTCACCGACGGGTTCGAACGAATTTCCGGTCACACCCTCGCGTCCTCTCGGTCTTCCCCTCGCCGGTCAGTCTTCCCCTCGCCGGGTTCCGTCCCGGCTCCCGGCGTTCTTCTGTCCCGCCAGGCCGGCTCGACGCAGGGCGAGTGCCTGACGGATGTAGTCCAGGCCGGTCGCGACGGTCAGCACGACCGCCGCCGCCATGACCCACCATCGGAGCGTGGCCAGCGGACCGGTGAGCACGAGGATGTACATGCCCACCCCCACCCCTTGGGCGAGGGTCTTCAGCTTCCCGCCCCTTCCGGCGGGCATGACGCCGTGCCGGATCACCCAGAAGCGCAGCAGGGTGATCCCCAGCTCACGGGCGAGGATCACCGAGGTGACCCACCAGGGCAGATCCCCCAGCACGGAGAGACAGACGAGCGCCGCGCCCATGATCGCCTTGTCGGCGATGGGGTCGGCGATCTTCCCGAAGTCGGTGACCAGGTCGTATCGCCGGGCCAGTTCCCCGTCGAAGAGGTCGGTGATCATGGCGATCATGAAGGCCGCCCAGGCCAGCGCCCGCCAGGCCGGGTCGTCGCCCCCGGCCACGAACATCAATGCCACGAGACCGGGTACCAGTGCGAGCCGGATCATGGTGAGGATGTTGGCGATGTTCCACAGGCCGGCACCGCCGGTCGCCCCTCTCGGAGCGGGCCGGGCCCCACGGCCCGCCGCGGCGGAGGCACCGCTCATCAGCGCCTCCCGAGGGCGGATCCGGCGGCCTCGGCGGCGGACACCCCGGGACACACCTCGGCGACGAGGTCCACGCCCTCGGTCCCGACCACCTCCGCGACGACGAACGTGCCGGGCACCAGGTCCTCCACGTCCTCGCCGACCAGGATCATCTGGCCGTCGGTCTCGGGGGCCTGGTGCGCGCCGCGCCCGAACGCGACCGGCTCGCCCTCGGGGTCGTCGTCCTCGGTCCCGAGGCTCTCGACCATCACGACGATCCGCTCCCCGATACGCTCTTCCGCGCGCTGAGCGGTCAGCTCCTCGGCCAATCGGGTGACCCGCTCCACGCGCTCGGCGACGACCTCCGGGGCGTTCTTGTCCGCGTAGCCGGCGGCCTCCGTGCCGTCCTCGTCGGAGTAGCCGAAGACGCCGATGGCGTCCAGGCGGGCGGCGGACAGGAACCGCTCCAGCTCCGCGAGGTCCGCCTCGCTCTCGCCGGGGAAGCCGACGATGAAGTTGGACCGCACACCGGCCCCGGGGGCGCGGGAGCGGATGGTGTCCAGCAGTTCCAGGAAGCGGTCGGTGTCACCGAAGCGCCGCATCGCGCGCAGCACGCCGGGAGCCGAGTGCTGGAAGGACAGGTCGAAGTAGGGGGCGACCTTCTCCGTACCGGTCAGCACGTCGATCAGGCCCGGACGCATCTCGGCCGGCTGCAGATAACTGACCCGGATGCGCTCGATGCCGTCCACCGCCGCCAGGTCGGGCAGCAGCGACTCCAGCAGGCGGATGTCGCCGAGGTCCTTGCCGTACGAGGTGTTGTTCTCGGAGACCAGCATGATCTCCCGAACTCCCTCGCCGGCGAGCCAGCGCGCCTCGTTGAGCACGTCGGAGGGGCGGCGGGAGATGAAGGATCCCCGGAAGGAGGGGATGGCGCAGAACGAGCAGCGACGGTCACAGCCGGAGGCGAGCTTGATCGAGGCGACCGGCCCGGATTCGAGCCGGCGGCGCAGTGGGGGACGCGGGCCGGAGGCGGGGGCGAGGCCGGCGGGGAGGTCGACCGGGGAGTCGACGACGGTCCCGTCCGGGAGCGGGGTGTCCCCGTGGCCGGGTACGGCGACGGTACCCGCCGCGCCGGGGCGCTCGGTAGGCGCTAGCGGCAGCAGCTTGCGCCGGTCGCGCGGGATGTGGGGGGCGTGCGCGCCCCCGCCGAGAATGGTGCCCAGTCGGTCCGAGATGTCGGCGTAGTCGTCGAAACCGAGCACCCCGTCGGCCTCCGGGAGGGCCTCGGCGAGATCCTTCCCGTAGCGCTCCGCCATACAGCCGACGGCGACCACGGCCCGGGTGCGCCCCCCGGTGTCCTTGAGGTCGTTGGCCGCCAGGAGCGCGTCCACCGAGTCCTTCTTGGCCGCCTCGACGAATCCGCAGGTGTTGACGACCGCCACATCCGCTTCGGCGGCGTCCTCGACGAGGTCCCAGCCGTCCGCGGCCAGGCGACCCGCCAGTTCCTCGGAGTCCACCTCGTTGCGGGCACAGCCCAGCGTGACCAGGGCGACGGTACGGCGTTCAGACATGCTCTCAGCGTACTTCGTCCCGGGCGCCCCGCTTCGCACGGGAGGCGCCGCCCGGGGCCGGCCGGAACCGGGCGCCGAACGACACCGGGCCCGCTCCGATCGGAGCGGGCCCGGACGTGGCACGAAAAGACCGGGGAAGGGGCCCGGCGGGCTCTCAACCCTCCTCGGGGTCCCCCTTGGTGAAGCTGAGCCGCTGCACCTCGCCGGAACCGCCGACATCGGGGATGTGGCGGCCGTTGACGTACAGCTCGATCGCACCGGCGTTGCCGGTGATCAGGTCGATCCGCTCGTCGTCGGTGAAGGTCTCGGAGTCGCCGTCCTCCAGCTCGCCCTCGAAGAGCTGCTGGCCGTTGACGTCGCGCACCGAGACCCAGCTGCGCCCGGAGGCGACGACGCGGACGGTCACCCGGTCGGCCGGGGCCCCGGCGACCGCGCCGTCGGCGGCCTCCTCGTCCTCACCGGCGGCCTCCCCCCCGGGGGCGTCGTCGGCGGACCTGTCGGAGTCCTCGCCGCCGGGCTCCCCCGTCGGCTCCTCCTCCACACCGGCCCCGGCGTCGGTGTCCTCGCCGGCGGCCTCGGGGGTGCCGGCGGGGCGCCCGTCACCGTTGAGCGCGTTGAACCCGACGAAACCGACCACGGCGACGATGGCCGCGACCATGGCCGCCGTCCAGTTCGGACGGCGCGGCTCGGGACGGATGCGCTCCGCCTCGAAGACCGGCGCGGCCGGGGGCAGGGCGAGCGGGGTGCCGCGCTCGGTGTTGAACCGGGCGATCAGGTCGTCCGGCGACAGGCCGACGGCGCGCGCCAGCGCCCGCAGATGCCCGCGCGCGTAGACCTCGCCACCGCAGCGGGAGAAGTCGTCCTGCTCCATGGCCTGGATGATGGGTGCCCGAACCCGGGTGGTGGCGCTGATCTCCTCCACCGTCAAGCCGGCGTCGAGGCGCGCCTTCTGAAGTGTGCGGCCGACGGAGGGGCGGTCCTCGGCCGAAGCGTTGCCTTGGGACACGGGAGCGCCTTTCGAGCGTGAAAGCCGTGTGCTGTGAGGGTCAAGTCTAGGGGGCCGCAGGGACGTCGGGGCCGGTTGAACCCACGTCTTCCGGCCACGGTCGGACACCGTTCGCCGATCGTTATCGAACGCGATCGCGGAGGGGGGACCCGGTGGGTGCCGCCCGCGGCGGCGACGGGGCGCCCCGTCCCGTCACTCAGCGGTCTCCCCACGAATCCGGCCCAGTACACCCGCCACCTCATCCGGCTTCACCAGCACGTCCCGGGCCTTGGAGCCCTCGCTGGGTCCCACCACCCCGCGGGACTCCATCAGGTCCATCAGACGACCGGCCTTGGCGAAGCCGACGCGCAGCTTGCGCTGCAGCATCGAGGTGGAGCCGAACTGCGTGGAGACCACCAGCTCCGCCGCCTGGCACAACAGGTCCAGGTCGTCCCCGATCTCCTCGTCGATCTCCCGCTTCTTCCCCTGGCCGACCGTCACGTCATCGCGGAAGACCGGCTCCATCTGCTTCTTGCAGTGGGCGACGACCCCCGCGACCTCCTTCTCGGTGACGAACGCGCCCTGCATGCGCACCGGCTTGTTGGCGCCCATCGGCAGGAAGAGCCCGTCTCCCTTGCCGATCAGCTTCTCCGCTCCCGGCTGGTCCAGGATGACCCGGCTGTCGGCCAGCGAGGAGGTCGCGAACGCCAACCGGGAGGGCACGTTGGCCTTGATCAGACCGGTGACCACGTCCACGCTCGGCCGCTGGGTGGCCAACACCAGGTGGATACCGGCGGCCCGGGCGAGCTGGGTGATGCGGACGATCGCGTCCTCCACGTCGCGCGGGGCCACCATCATCAGGTCGGCCAACTCGTCGACGATGACCAGGAGGTAGGGGTAGGGGGTCGGTTCGCGCTCCACCCCGTGCGGGGTCTCCACCTCACCGGCGCGGACGGCGGCGTTGAAGTCGTCGATGTGCCGGAATCCGTAGGCCGCCAGGTCGTCGTAGCGCAGATCCATCTCCCGCACGACCCACTGCAGGGCCTCGGCGGCCTTCTTGGGATTGGTGATGATCGGCGTGATGAGGTGCGGGATGCCCTCGTAGGCGGTCAGCTCCACCCGCTTGGGGTCCACCAGCACCAGCCGCACGTCCTCGGGGGTCGCGCGCATCATCACCGAGGTGATCAGGCAGTTGATGTTCGAGGACTTGCCGGAACCGGTCGCGCCGGCCACCAGGATGTGCGGCATCGCCGCGAGGTTGGCGGTCACGTAACCGCCCTCCACGTCCTTGCCCAGCCCCACCAGCAGCGGATGGTCCTCCTCCGACAGGGCGGCGGTGCGCAGCACGTCCCCGAGGTTGACCATCTCCCGGTCGCTGTTGGGGATCTCGATGCCCACCGCGGACTTGCCGGGGATCGGGCTGATGATCCGCACGTCGGGGCTGGCCACCGCGTAGGCGATGTTCTTGGCCAGGGCGGTGATCTTCTCCACCTTCACCGCCGGTCCCAGCTCCACCTCGTACCGGGTGACGGTGGGTCCGCGCGTGAAGCCGGTCACCCGGGCGTCCACCTTGAACTCGGAGAAGACCGTGCTCAGGGACTCCACCACCGCGTCGTTGGCGGGGCTGCGGGTGCGCCCCGGCCCACCGCGGGTCAACAGGTCGGCCGGGGGCAGCGCGTAGGTGATGTCGCCGGAGAGCTGCAACTGCTCGGCACGGCGCGGCAGGTCACCCGGGGGCTCCGGGGCGCGCTTGGTGAGGTCGGGCACCGCCCCCGGCGTGCCCCCGACGGGTGTGGCGACGGAGGCCGCGGCGGAAGCGGCCGGAGCGACGGGGGCCGCCCCGACCTCGGGCGCCGGGGGCTCCACGCGCGCGCCCGCCGGATCACCGCGCCGCATGGACACCCGACTGCTGATGTCTGCGACCACCGGCGAGGGCTGCACGCCGTGCAGCACCGCACCGTCCAGGGCGGCGGCGGTGGCGGCGGCGCTGTCGATCGCCTCCTCCTCGCCCTCGCGCCGGGGGCGGCGGCGCCGCGTGCCGCGCCCCGGGGGGACCGTGCCGGACCCGCTCGGCGGCCTCCTCGACGGCGACCACCTCGTCGTAGGCGTCGGTGGGCTTGTCCATCCGCACCCGTTCGCCGTCCTCGCGGGGTTCGAGCAGGCCGAGCCGGATGGCGCCCTCCCGGAGTCGCCGGGGGATGGCGTTGACCGGGGTGGCGGTGACCACCAGCAGGCCGAAGACGGTGACCAACACCAGCAGCGGCACCGCCAGCGACTCCCCCACCAGGAAAATCAGGGGACGGGAGGTGAGCCAGCCGATCAACCCCCCGGCATCGCGCAACGCCTGGGCGCCGGCGGCCCGGCCGGGGGCGCCCGCCGCCAGGTGCACCAGCCCCAGCACGCCCACCACCAGGGCGCCCAGACCGATCACGATTCGCCCGTTGGCCTCCGGCTTCTCGGGGTGCCGGATGAGCCGGACCGCGACGAAGAACAGCAGCAGGGGAAAGACCAGGTCCAGCCGGCCCAGGGCGCCGGTGACCAGCAGGGTCACCCACTCGCCCAACAGACCCTCGGGGTTGGACCAGGTACCGGCGGCCACCACCAGCGCCGCACCCATCAGCAGCAACGCCAGGCCGTCCTTGCGGTGGGCGGGATCCAGACCGCGGGTGCTGTTGCCCACTCCCCGGAACATGGCCCCCACCGGGTGCGCGATGCCCAGCCACAGGGCACGCAGCAGGCGGTACAGGGGGTTGCGGGCCGGTGGCTTCCTCTTCGCCGACGCCGTGCGCGGCTTGGCCGCCGGACGCGCGGCGGCCTTCTTCGCGGGGGCGGCCTTCTTCGCGGAGGTCCCGCCGGCACGCCCACCGGCGCGCGTGCTCCGAGAGCTGTTGCGAGACGTACCCGAGGCCATGGGCACGAGGTTACCGGTGTCGGGCCCCGGGAGCACGGAGGTCCGACGTGCGCCCGGGGTACGGGCCGCTGGAAACGGCCGGGACGGGACTCCGGGACCGAAGCACCCCCGTCGGTACGGGAGAACGCGGGGACCGCCGAGCGCCGTCCACCCGCCCCCGGCTCACTCCACGCCGGAGGAGGTGGCGGACCCCACCGGGTCCAACGCGTCCAGGGCCCGACGCAGTCCCGCGATCCGCCGCTCCAGGCGCCCCACGCCCGAGACGACCGCCGGGCCGCCGTTCTCGGCCACGTCCCGGGCCAGGGCGTCGGCCTGCTCCTCCACCGAGGCCAGCAGATCGGACAGTTCGGGCAGCAACTGTCGGGAGGCACCCGGGTCGCCCAACTCGCCGTCCAGGCCCTCTCCGAGCAGACGGGCCTGCTCGGCCAGTCGCACGTTCTTCTGGTAGAGGTCGACGAACACGTTGACCTTGGCCCGCAGCACCCACGGGTCGAAGGGTTTGGAGATGTAGTCCACCGCGCCGGCGGCGTACCCCCGGAAGGTGTGGTGCGGCCCGTGGTTGATCGCCGTCAGGAAGATGATCGGGATGTCGCGGGTGCGCTCCCGACGCTTGATGTGGGCGGCCGTCTCGAAGCCGTCCATGCCGGGCATCTGGACATCCAGCAGAATCACGGCGAAGTCGTCCGTGAGCAGCGCCTTGAGCGCCTCCTCCCCGGAGGACGCCCGAACCAGGGTCTGATCGAGCGCCGAGAGGATGGCCTCCAGCGCCAGCAGATTCTCCGGCCGATCGTCCACCAGGAGGATTTTGGCCTTCTGAACCATGGCCTGTTCCTCCTCCGCCCGGGCGGTCTGGCCCGTACCGCCCCCGATGGTGGCTCGGGTGAGCCACCGCTGTCGTGCCGCACATGGTAGCGGCACTCCCCGACCCGGACACACCCGGTCACCGCGGCGTCACGGGTCCGGCCGTCGACGCAAGGGTCGGCCCGGGGTGAACGTCCGGGCCCCCCAAGGGAGTTCCCGCCGACACACGAAGGTTCACCCCGAGGCGGGAACGGCTGTCGGACCGACCGCGCGCGGTCGGTCCGACGGGCCGGTGGTCGGTCCGACGGATCAGTGGTCGCCCCCGTCCACCGGCCCGCCCTCGCCGCTCATCCACCTCCGCATCAGCTCCAGCAGATGGTCGGTGTCCACCGGCTTGGTGACGTAGTCGGAAGCTCCCGACTCGATGCTCTTCTCCCGGTCACCGCGCATCGCCTTGGCGGTCAGCGCGATGATCGGCAGTCCGGAGAACTGCGGCATCCGCCGGATCGCGGAGGTCGTGGCGTACCCGTCCATCTCCGGCATCATGATGTCCATCAGGACCAACACCACGTCCTCGTTGGCCTCCAACATCTCGATGCCCTCACGCCCGTTCTCGGCGTACAGGACCCGTAGCCCGCGCTGCTCGAGAACGCTGGTCAGGGCGAAGACGTTGCGCACGTCGTCATCGACGATGAGCACCTTCTGCCGGTCGAACATCGGACCCCGGTCGGCGGCGCCCGATCCGGCCGCGCCGGGGCGCTTGCCGGTGCCGCGGGTGCCCGTCGGGTCGCCGTGGTCGGTGTTCTCCCGGTCCCGTCCGTTGAGGAACCGGCTGCGTCGCCGCAGCGTCAGGTGCTCCGCCGCCCGTTCGGCGGCCGAACCGGCGACGTCCCGGATCCCCGGCGACTCGAAACCGGCCTCCCCGGTCGACGCGTCCCCGACGGCCCCGGCGCCCGACACGACGGGCGGCGCCGCGTCCTGCTCCCCGACCCCGACGGGGCCGGGGGGCAGTGCCGGAAGGGCCGCGGAGGCCTGCGGGCCGGCGTCCAGGGCCAGCGTCCCGCCGACCGTCTCCCCGTAGCCGGGCGGGGGCAGCCGGGTGGGCTGCAGGGGCAGGTAGAGCGTGAAGGTGGAGCCGCGGCCGGGCTCGCTCGCCGCGTGGATCTCCCCACCCAGCAGACGGGCGATCTCCCGGCTGATGGACAGCCCCAGGCCGGTACCGCCGTACTTGCGGCTGGTGGTGCCGTCCGCCTGCTTGAACGCCTCGAAGATGACCCGCATCTTGCTCGGCGCGATGCCGATGCCGGTGTCGGTGACCGCGAAGGCCACCATCGGCGCCTCCGGGGCGGCCAGCGCCCCGCTGCGCGCCACCTGTTCCCGGATCTCCGCCGGCACCTCCCGACCGGCGGGCCGGATCACCAGCTCCACCGAACCGTGCTCGGTGAACTTCACGGCGTTGCCCAGCAGGTTGCGCAGCACCTGGAGCAGCCGCTGCTCGTCGGTGTGCAGGGTGGCGGGCAGTTCCGGGGAGACCCGGACCGAGAACTCCAGGTTCTTCTCCGCCGTCAGGGGCCGGACCGACGCCTCGATGTAGTCCACCAACTGCACCAGGGCGATGCGGGTGGGGCTGACGTCCATCTTGCCCGCCTCGACCTTCGACAGGTCGAGGATGTCGTTGATCAGCTGGAGCAGGTCGGAACCGGCGTTGTGGATGGTCTCGGCGAACTCCACCTGCTTGCCGCTGAGGTTGCCCTCGGCGTTGTCGGCGAGCAGCTTGGCGAGGATCAGCAGGGAGTTCAGCGGGGTGCGCAGCTCGTGCGACATGTTCGCCAGGAACTCCGACTTGTAGCGCATGGAGAGCGCCAACTGCTCCGCGCGCTCCTCGAGCACCTGACGGGCCTGCTCGATCGCCGAGTTCTTCACCTCGATGTCGCGGTTGGTCTCGGCGAGCTGGTCCGCCTTGTCCTTGAGCTGCTCGTTGGACGCCTGCAACGCCTGCTGCTGTCGTTCCAGCTCCGCCGACCGGTCCTGTAGCTCGTCGGCCAGCTTCTGTGACTGCCGCAGCAGCATCTCGGTACGGGTGTTGACCGAGATGGTGTTGACACTGGTGGCGATCATCTCCGCCATCTGGGCCAGGAAGTCGAGCTGGATCGGGGTGAACTCCTGGAACGACGCCAGCTCGATCACGCCGAGCACCGTGCCCTCGAAGAGGACCGGGATCACCACGACGTGCGCCGGCTGCGCCTCCCCCAGTCCGGAGGAGATCTTCAGGTAGCCCTCGGTGGTGCGGCCCGCGGAGATGGTGCGCCGCTGCCGGGCGGCGGTGCCGATGAGCGCCTCCCCCGGCTTGAAGGAGCTCGGCATGGTGTCCGGGGCGTGGCCGTAGGCGCTCAGCAGCCGCAGTTCGTAGTCACCGTCCTCACCCGGCCCGGCGACCACCTCGGACTTCCCCGAGGACGGGGCCGCCAGGTAGAACGCGCCGTGCGGGGCCGAGACCGCCGGGGCCAGCTCGCTCATGATGAGATCGGCGACGTCGGTCAGCTCGCGGCGGCCCTGCATCAGGTTGGAGATGCGGGCCAGGTTGCCCTTGAGCCAGTCCTGCTCCTTGTTGGTCATCGTGGTCTCGCGCAGGTTGCCGATCATCGTGTTGATCGTGTCCTGGAGGACCAGGATCTCCCCGGCCGCCTCCGCGTCCACCCGCACCGTGTGGTCCCCGCGGGTCACCGCGGTCGCCACCCGGGCGATGCTGCGCACCTGGCGGGTGAGGTTGCCCGCCATCTCGTTGACCGAGTCGGTGAGTTCCTTCCAGGTGCCCGCGACGTCCCGCACCCGCGCCTGACCGCCGAGCTGACCCTCGGTGCCCACCTCGCGCGCCACCCGGGTGACCTGGTCCGCGAAGGAGGAGAGCTGGTCGACCATGGTGTTGATGGTCGTCTTCAGCTCCAGGATCTCGCCCCGGGCCTCGATGTCGATCTTCTTCGTCAGGTCACCGCGGGCGATGGCGGTGGTCACCATCGCGATGTTCCGCACCTGTCCGGTCAGGTTGCTGGCCATGTTGTTCACGGACTCGGTCAGGTCGCGCCACATGCCGGAGACGCCCGGCAGGCGGGCCTGACCGCCCAGCATTCCCTCGGTGCCCACCTCGCGGGCGACCCGCGTGACCTCGTCCGCGAAGGACGACAGGGTCGTCACCATGGTGTTGACAGCGTCGGCCAACTGGGCGACCTCGCCGCTGGCCTCGACCGTCACCTGCTTGGTCAGGTCACCGTTGGCGACCGAGGTGGCCACGGTGGAGATGTTGCGGACCTGCCCGGTGAGGTTGCGGGCCATCAGGTTGACGTTGTCGGTCAGGTCCTTCCAGGTGCCGGAGACCCCGCGCACCTCCGCCTGACCACCCAGCCGACCCTCCGTGCCCACCTCACGAGCCACCCGCGTGACCTGCTCGGCGAAGGAGGACAGCTGGTCCACCATCGTGTTGACGGTGGTGACGAGTTCGAGGATCTCGCCCCGGGCCGGGACGGTGATCTTCTTGGACAGGTCACCGCGCGCGACCGCCGTGGTGACCTCGGCGATGTTCCGGACCTGGAGGGTCAGGTTGTTCGCCATGTTGTTCACCGACTCGGTCAGGTCCTTCCAGGTGCCGGAGACCCCGCGCACCTCCGCCTGACCACCCAGCCGACCCTCCGTGCCCACCTCACGAGCCACCCGCGTGACCTGGTCCGCGAACGAGGACAGCTGGTCCACCATCGTGTTGAGGACTTCCTTCAGCTCCAGGATCTCGCCCCGGGCCTCCACCGTGATCTTCTGCGACAGGTCGCCCCGGGCCACGGCGGTGGCCACCTGGGCGATGTTCCGCACCTGATCGGTCAGGTTGTTCGCCATGCCGTTGACGGAGTCGGTCAGCTCCCGCCAGACCCCCGCCACACCCGGCACCTGGGCCTGGCCCCCGAGGCGACCCTCGGTTCCCACCTCACGGGCCACGCCGGTGACCTGGTCGGCGAAGGCCGACAGCTGGTCGACCATGGTGTTGATGGTGCTCTTCAATTCCAGGATCTCGCCCCGGGCCGGCACCGTGATCTTCTGCGACAGGTCGCCCCGGGCCACGGCCGTCGTCACCTGGGCGATGCCGCGCACCTGATCCGTCAGGTTCAGCGCCATGAAGTTCACCGAGTCGGTGAGCTGCTTCCAGGTTCCCGAGACGTCCTGCACCTCGGCCTGGCCGCCCAGTCGGCCCTCGATGCCGACCTCACGGGCCACCCTGGTCACCTGCTCGGCGAACGAGGAGAGCTGGTTCACCATCTTGTTGACGGTGTTCTTCAACTCCAGCATCTCCCCGGCCACGTCCACCGTGACCTTCTGGGTGAGATCGCCGTTGGCCACCGCCGTCGTCACCTGCGCGATGTTGCGGACCTGGCCGGTGAGGTTGCGGAAGGCGGTGTTCACCGAATCCGTCAGGTCCTTCCAGGACCCGTCGACCCCCTGCACCGAGGCCTGGCCGCCGAGCACGCCCTCGTCGCCGATCTCGCGGGCGACCCGGGTGACCTCGAACTGGAAGGACGAGAGCTGGTCCACCATCTTGTTGACGGTGTTCTTCAACTCCAACATCTCCCCGGCCACGTCCACCGTGACCTTCTGGGTGAGATCGCCGTTGGCCACCGCCGTCGTCACCTGCGCGATGTCCCGGACCTGGGCGGTCAGGTTGCGGAAGGCGCTGTTGACCGAGTCGGTGAGGTCCTTCCAGGTGCCGGAGACCCCCTGGACGCGGGCCTGACCGTCCAGCCGCCCCTCGGTGCCCACCTCGCCGGCCGCCCGGGTGACCTCGTCCGCGAAGGTGCGCAGCGTCTCGGTCATCGCGTTGATGGTCTCCGCCAACTGGGCGACCTCGCCGCGGGCGGAGACGGTGATCTGCTGGGAGAGGTCGCCGTGCGCGACCGCCGTGGTCACCTGGGCGATCTCCCGGACCTGGGCGGTCAGGTTGCTCGCCATCGTGTTGACGGAGTCGGTCAGGTCCTTCCAGACCCCGCCGACCCCCTCCACCTTCGCCTGGCCGCCCAATTGTCCCTCGGTGCCGACCTCGCGGGCGACCCGGGTGACCTCGGACTGGAACGAGGAGAGCTGGCCCACCATCCGGTTGACCGTGTTCTTCAGCTCCAGCATCTCGCCCTCGACGTGCACGGTGACCTTCTGCGACAGGTCACCGTTGGCCACCGCCGTCGTCACCCGGGCGATGTCGCGCACCTGTGCCGTCAGCCGGTGCGCCATCGTGTTGACCGAGTCGGTCAGGTCCTTCCAGCTCCCCGACAGCCCTCGGTCCTTGGCCTGGCCGCCGAGTTTGCCCCGGGTTCCGACCTCGCTGGCGAGGCTGGTGATCTCGTCGGTGAAGGTGGACAACTGGTCCACCAGTCCGTTCACCGTCCGGCCCACCCGCAGGAACTCCCCCCGCAGCGCCCTGCCCCCACCGGCGGTGCCGGCCCGCAGGTCCATCCGCTGGGTGAGGTCACCCTCGGCCACGGCGCTGAGCACCCTGCCGACCTCGGAAACCGGGCGCACCAGGTCCTCCACGAGGTCGTTGGCGTCCTCGATGGCCTTGACCCAGGCGCCCTCGCAGGGACCGGTCTCCATCCGCTCGATGAGCTTGCCCTCGCGACCCACCACCCGTCGTACCCGCGCCAACTGGCCGGTGAGGTGGAGGTTGCGATCCGCGACGTCGTTGTAGACCGCCGCCAGCTCCGCCATGGGGCCGTCCCCCGCTACGGTCAGCCGACGGCGGAAGTTGCCGTCCCGCATCGAGACCAGAGCCGAGAGGAGCCGGTTCAGGGCGACGGCATCGACCTCCACCGTCGCACCCGCTCGCGGCTTCCCCCTGCGCACGCGTGTTCCCACGCGTGCGTGCGCTCCGTCAGACACCACTGTGTCCCTCCCACAGGGTTGGCGATGCTCGTCGGTCCGGCCGATCGTCCCGGACTCCCCCAGTGTTTCACTCCACAAGGACGGGGCGATAACAGTTCGGCAGCATCGCACACCCGGGACCTCCCGGTCCGGGGGAATTCGGCGGACGTGCCGCCCGGGTGGCCCGCGGACGTCAGTAACCTGGCATCCGGCCGCCCGTACGGGCCGCCGGACCCGAGACAGCCATTGGGGGAGTGACGTGATCACCGCGCGAGCTGCGGCCACCTTCGAGCCGGTCGGGCGTTCCGTCGCCACGGCACGGGGCTTCGTGCGGGACACCCTGCAGGGTTGGGGCCTGGCCGAGTTGATCGACGACGCCGTGGTCCTCACCAGCGAACTGGTCACCAACGCCGTGATCCACGCCGGTACCAGAGCCGACGTGCTCTGCCTGCGCGACGAGTCCGGCGTCCGGGTCGAGGTCATCGACCGCCACCCCGAACGGGAACTTCCGTTCGTACCCACCCGGCGCGGTGCCCCCGACCCGGACAGCGAGGGTGGCCGGGGCCTGATGCTCTGTGCCGTGCTCTCCGCCGGCTGGGGCGTGGAGTACACCTCCTCCGACAAGCGCGTGTGGTTCCGGCTCCGGGAGCGCGCGCAACCGGTCGGCACCCGCTCCGCCGGGCCCGTCCTCCCCGACGACCAGCTGCCCCTCGGCGAGAGCCGGGTACGGGTGGCCGTGGTCCAGGTGGACCGCAACGACACCATCACCTCGTGGAACGAGGACGCCGAGTCCCTCTTCGCGTACACCTCCGACCAGGTACTCGGTAAACCCCTCACCGACCTCGCGGCCTGGCCCCACACCCCCGGTACCGGGACCGGCATCGCCGAGGCCCTGCGGCTCTCCCGCTGGGAGGGCAGCTACGGCCTGCGGGCCGCCGACGGCCGCACCGTTCCCGTCTACGCCTGCCACCTCCGCATCCGTGACGCGGGCGGCGAACCCTCCACGGTCTGCCTGCTGGTGCGCGACCGGGAGCGTGCGGTGCTCCAGAGCCCGCTGCGCGTCCCGGTGGTCCACGGAGAGCACGCCGAGGGAGCCGGTGGGGACCCGCTGGAGGGCCTGCTCGGCTCCCCCGCGCCCGACGACCTCAACGGGCTGCTCCAGCGCACCGTCGAGCGCGCCAGGGACATGCTGGACGGCGACGCGGCCTACCTGCTGCTGGCCACCGACGACGAGACCGAACTCGAGGTCCGTGCCTCCACCGGCCTGCCCTCGGCGCGCCAACGGTTCGCCAGGGTCCCCGTGGAGACCGCCAGCGGGCGCTACGGCTCGGCCCGGATGCCCGCCGTGCACGAGGACCTGGCCGACGTGCCCGGTGCCGTCCCCCTGCTCTCGGGAACCGGGATGCACTCGGTGGTCACCGTGCCGCTGAAGGTCGAGGGCCGGCTGACCGGCTCGCTCGGCGTCGCCTCCGAGACATCGGGCCGCTACGGCAACGCGGAGGCCCTGCGCCTGCAGTTCGCCGCCGACCGGATCGCGTTGGCGGTGGAGTCGGCTCGCCTCACCGAGCTGGAGCGCCTGCGCCGGGGGTCGCTGTCCTTCCTGGTGGAGGCCTCCGAACTGCTGGCCGGTACCCTGGACCCGGATCAGACGCTGGCGCTGATGGCGCAGATGACCGTGCCCAACCTGGCCAACTGGTGCGCCGTCTACACGATGGCGGAGGCCGACGCCGTCCCCGTGCTGTCCTACGTCCTCCACGAGGACGAGGACCGCATCGACGGCATCAAGTCCCTGCTGGAGCGGGTCCC
Source organism: Streptomyces sp. ST2-7A (assembly GCF_021390475.1). Taxonomy (GTDB): domain Bacteria; phylum Actinomycetota; class Actinomycetes; order Streptomycetales; family Streptomycetaceae; genus Streptomyces. The sequence continues at coordinate 1,235 of NZ_JAJUWS010000066.1, read as the reverse complement.
GCCGCCGGACCCGGACGTCCGGCTCGGTGTTCGCCCCTGGAGCGCTCCGGCCGACGCCGCGCACAACACCGCGCTGCGCTCCTCGCTGCGCCGGTTGGCCCTGGGCGGCCTGCACCAGCCCGGCGGGGAGGTGCCCCTGGTGGCCACCGCCGCGGCCGTCGGCGGGGAGACCGTGGTGCTTCCGCTGATGGCCCGCAACCGGGTCATCGGTCTGCTGGTGCTCGGCCGTCAGGCGGAGGAGCGCTTCCGGCAGGAGACACTGGAGCTGGCCGAGGATCTCTCCCGGCGGGCCGCCCTCGCCCTGGACAACGCACGGCTGTACCGGGAGCGCACGACCATCAGCCAGTCGCTCCAGCGCAGCCTGCTGCCGCCGGCGCTGCCCGACATCGAGGGTGTCGAGGTGGAGGTCATCTACCGGGCGGCCGGTGAGGGCAACGAGGTCGGCGGTGACTTCTACGACCTCTTCCCCATCCGGGAGGGATCCTTCGGGTTCGCCATCGGCGACGTCTGCGGCACCGGCCCGGAAGCCGCCGCCGTGACGGGGCTCGCCCGGCACGCGCTGCGGCTGCTCGCCCGGGAGGGATTGGGCGGCCCGGCGGTACTCGAGCGCCTCAACGCGGCGATCCTTGAGGAGGGCAGTCGGGCCCGCTTCCTGACCCTGCTCTACGGTGAGTTGTGGCCACGCCCGGAGGGCGGTGCCCTGCTGAAGATGGTGTGTGCCGGCCACCCGCTGCCGCTGCGGTTGAAGCAGGACGGCCACGTGGTGGCGGCCGCCGAGCCACAGCCCCTGCTGGGTGTGATCGAGGATCTCGAGCTGTTCGAGGAGGAGTTCCTGCTCGAGCCGGGTGATGTCCTGCTGTGCGTGACCGACGGGGTGACCGAACGCCGGGAGGGCACCCGGATGCTGGGTGACGAGGGCCTGGCGGAGGTGTTGGGTGGCTGCACGGGTCTCACGGCCGGGGCCGTCTCGGGGTTCTCAGGGACGTACAACGCGAAAAGGCCCCCGCCGTATGGCGGGGGCCTTTTCCTGTGGAGCCCCAAAACGGAATCGAACCGTTGACCTTCTCCTTACCATGGAGACGCTCTGCCGACTGAGCTATTGGGGCAGTTGTTCGGCGGCGACCTACTCTCCCACACGGTCCCCCATGCAGTACCATCGGCGCGGAAAGGCTTAGCTTCCGGGTTCGGAATGTAACCGGGCGTTTCCCCTTCGCCATGACCACCGAAACACTATG
>NZ_JAJUWS010000065.1 GCF_021390475.1 Streptomyces sp. ST2-7A | reverse complement strand
GAACCGGTGGGGTGGGAACCGGGCGATGAGGGCCGATCCACGGGCCCGAGCGACGAAAACCGACCGGCGATCGCCGGTCGGTGGGGTTCCGTGGGCGGGGTTCCGTCGCCGGCGCCCGGGCCGGCGGTCGGTCAGTGGGCCCGGTCGGTACGGGCCCGCCCCGCACCGTCCACCAGCAGGATCTCGCAGCCGGCGGCCACCGCGCGGCGCCGCGCGCCGGGGGTGAGGGTGCACACCTCACCCGCGCGCAGGCTCAGCCGGGTGCCGTCGACCTCCTCGATCTCCATCTCACCGTCGAGGACGAGGCACAGCTCGGCTGTGCCGACGGCGCCGAACGGGGCGGTACCGAGGGGCGTGGCCCCGAACGGGGCGGTACCGAGGGGGGTCGCGACCGGTGCGGCCTCGGCCCTTTGGGCCATCGGGGTGATCGGCGGCACGGCGTCCCGGGGATCCGCGAGCGCGGGCTCGGCAACCGGCCCGGAGGCGAGGGGGGACCCGCCGCGCCCGGGTACGGGGGATCCGGGGTGGACGTCGGGCGTCGCCATGGAAACCTCCGGCAGGACTGGAACGGGTGACGGGGGCGACACGAACGCGTCGGTCTCCCAACCGTCCCCCGAACTCTGCCAGAACGCGGAGCGTCGCGCAGCCTCGGGCCCCGCGTGCCGGGCAGCAACACCGGATCCGCCGGGTATCCCCCCTGTTCGGGGACGGTGGTACCGATTCGGGATGTCGGGGTGACCCCGGTCACCCCGACCGATGGCGTTCGGCCGGCCGATCGGATGTCACCGACCGTGATCGTACCGGGGATTGGGGTCGGACATCCGGGACAAAGACCGCACCGAAAATACCAATCGACGAGCGGGATTGACGGGACCGCGTCACGTTAATACGTTTCAGTCGTCTGGGAGCGCTACCTCGCGGCACCGCCGCGTCTCTTCACCCCCACAAAACGCTCGTCGCTCAACCCCCCTGAGAAACTCCCGGAAAGGATCCCCCCGCATGTCCCATGCGAAGCGTGGACGACGCGGCTGGGCAGCGGTCGCGTTCGCGGCCGTGGCGGCGCTGGTCATCAGTCTGATGAGCGCCACCACCAGCCAGGCCCAACCGGTACAGAGCGGCACCTGGTACGTCATCGAGGCGCGCCACTCCGGCAAGGTCCTGGATGTGGACGCCCGTTCCCAACAGGACGGCGCCCAACTCATCCAGTGGACCCGCAACGACGCGACCAACCAGCAGTTCCGGTTCATCGACGCCGGCGGCGGCTGGTTCCGCATCCAGGCGCGGCACTCCGACAAGGTCGTCGAGGTCTACGACTGGAACGCCTCCGACGGCGCGACCATCGCCCAGTGGACCGACCTGGGCAACGACAACCAGCAGTTCCGGTTCGTCGACGCCGGCGGCGGCTACCACAAACTGGTCAACCGCTTCAGCGGCAAGGCCCTCGATGTCTGGGAGCGTTCGACCGCCGACGGCGCCCGGATCTCGCAGTACACCGAGAACAGCAACACCAACCAGCAGTTCCGTTTCCTGCCGGTCGGCGGCTCCGGCGGTGACAACCCGTCGGCGGCCTGCGGCACCGGCACCTACCAGGCCGAGGCCCGCCGGAACGGCAACACCTGGACCGCGCCCGGCTACTCCGGTACCGACATGCTCGCCGCCATGCGCGCGGCGGTGAACAGCCTGCCGGCCAACCGGAACTCGATGCAGCGGGTGGTCGTGCGCGGCTCCGGCTCCATGCCCGCCAACCAGTCGCTGGACCTGCCGAGCCACACCTCCGTCGAGGTGTGCGGCACCATCGACGTCACCGGCACCCCCGGCGGCGACCACGCGGTCGTCCGCGCGCGGAACGTCCGGGACATCGCCGTGCCGCACCTGACCGTCACCGGCGGACCGTACTTCGGCGTCTTCGCCCGGAACGTGACGGGCCTGCACCTGGGCCAGATCGACCTGCGCGTGAACAACGGCCTCGGCATCCGGATCGACAACCACTCCAACCGCAACGTGCGCACCACCAACGTGCGGATCGACAACGTCTACGTCTCCGGCACCAACAACCACGGCGTGGAGACCTACGGCGTGGACGGGCTGACCATCGGTACCGTCACCGCCCGCAACACCGGCTACTCCGGCCTGCTGCTCAACGACACCATCAACGCCACCGTGCAGCGGGTGGACGCGCAGGGCGCGGGCACCGGCACCGGCTACGCGGCCTTCCGGATGGCCAACCGCAACGGTCGGGTGGGCAGTTCCTACCCGACCAACATCCGGGTCGGCGAGGTCATCGCGCGCGGCGGTGGGCGCGGGATCTTCTGCGTCTCCGAGAGCGGCGGCGTGACCATCGACCGGGTGGACATCGCGCAGACCGGCAACAACGCGATCCTGATCGAGAACTGCTACAACGTGAACATCGCCGCCCGGGGTGGCACGGTCCGTGACCGTGACATCCGCCTCGCGGCCCGCTCGGAGTTCCCGAACAACCGGGACATCGTCCTGCAGAACCTGACGTTGACCAACTCCTCGCTGGTCGAGAACCCCTGCGGCACCAACATCACGTACCGCAACATCACCTTCAACAGCAGCTCCCGCAACACCTGCTCCTGACCGGTGGACGGGGCGGGACCCCGGGCGCGCACCGGCGCCCGGCCCCGCTCCCGCCGCCCGGAGCCGACGGGGCCCGGTACCGCCGAAGCGGTACCGGGCCCCGTCCCGTCTCCCCGGCGGGCCCCGGCGGCGCGGGTCCCGCCGGGGGAACGGTCACTCGTCGCCGCCGTCGTCCCCGCCGTCGTCCCCGCCGTCGTCGGCCTCCTCGTCACCGGAGAAGCCGTCCATCATCTGGTTGACCATCATGCCGCCGACCACACCGGCGGCCAGACCCGCGGCGCCGGCCGCGACGGCCGTGCCCACACCGGGGCCGCGCCGCTGCTGCTGCGCCATCCCGGGCTGCATGCCGGGCTGCATGCCCGGCTGCATACCGGGGTGCATGCCGGGCATTCCGGGCTGCATGCCGGGGTGGGCCCCCGGCATCATGCCCGGCTGCTGCATCCCCGGCATCATGCCGCCGGCGAACTGCGTCAGAGCCGCCTCACGGCCCTCCAGCAGCCGGGTGACCCAGCCGACCACCTCGGCGTTCCAGTCCCGGCCGGCCGGGTCGTGCGGCAGCACCTCGCGCAGTATCCCCGCCGGGTGCCCCGGCGGCAGGGTGCCGGCGCGTTTGTCCGCCTCCAGCACCACCTCCACCCCCCGCGGGTTGGGCAGGAAGGTCATCTCCAACTCGGCCACCCGATGGGCGAACCGCTCCGGCGGCACGAGGTCGAACTCCTGGTAGAACGGCATCTGTTGGCCGGTGCCGGGCAGCGCCTCGGGCACCAGCGCGGCGGCGGCGAAGCCGAAGCCCTCCTGCCCCAGCGCCTCCAGAACGGCCTCCTGCGCCGGCAAGGGCCCGACCGCGAACATGTCCAGGTCGCCCCCGTCCCGCGCGGCGGCGATCGCCAACTCGGTCCGCACGCCCAACTCCACGCCCAGCGGCTGGCCGTACAGTTCGGTGATCGGGGTCTGCCAGGGCAGGGTCAGCTCGAAGGGAACGCTGTTGAGCGCGCCCCGGGGGAGGGTGAAGTTCTCCGCGACGACCCCGCGGTCGAAGACCGTCAGGTTCTTGCCGTCGCCACCGCCCGTTCCCGGCGCGCCGACCCGGGCGACCAGTTCCAGTGTGATGCTCTGAATCGTGAAGTCGGCCTGTCCACCCTGGAGTTGGACCTGGCCCCGGAGAACGCCGCCCGGCTGGACGGCACCACCCTCCAGCACCGTGTCCACCGTGGGGGCACCCACGCCGATCGATCCCAGCAGCCGCTTGAACACCATGTCAGGCGTTCACTCCCTCATCCTCGTGGCAGGCATGTGTTCTTGTTGAACGGGAAGGGGAGGTCACGGGTTCCCGCCCCTTCGTCACCGAGCGTGCCCCGAGACCACCGCGACCACCAGTGCCGAACCGGACACATCCGGTCACGAACCGGCCGTCGCCGGGCGCGCGCGGCGTGCCGCACGGATACCGGGCGCGCTCCACCGGTGGGGCCGACCCCCGACGCGCCCCCGGGAACGGCCGCGGGCCGGTGTCCCGCCCCCACGTGATGGGGGGGCGGGAACCGGCCCGGTGGGTCCGGCCCGGTGGGTCCGGGGAGCGACCCCGACCCGGACGGGGGTCCGCGGGTGGGTCGGCCGGCCGGTCAGTCGGCGGGGCGTCCGAGCCGAACCGGCAGCGTCAGCGGCCCGTTGGAGATGATCGACGGCAGCGGCTTCGGCCCCTCCGACCCATAGGCCGGCGCCAGCTCCGGGAAGCGCGCGAACAGAGCCGGCAGCGCGATCGACACCTCCAGGCGGGCCAACGGCGCGCCCAGGCAGTAGTGGATGCCGTGGCCGAAGGCCATGTGGTCGCCGCGCGTCTCCCGGCTGATGTCGAACTCGTCGGCGTTCGCGCCGTGCGCGGTCGGGTCCCGGTTGATCGCCGCGTAGTTGACGGCGATCATCTCACCGGCGCGGAAGCTCTCACCGGTCTCCTCGTCGGTGAAGTCCTCCACCGCGAAGCGCGGGATGATCGTGGCGATCGGCGCCTGGTGGCGCAGGGACTCGTCGATCGCGTCGGCCCACTCCGCCGTGCCCGCGGTGAGCGCCGCCAACTGCTCCGGGTGGTTCAGGAGGTTGATCACCGTGCTGCCGATGAGGTTGACGGTGGTCTCGTGGCCGGCGCCGATCAGCAGCAGCAGGCTGTCGAGCAGCTCCTGCTCGGTGAGGTCCCCGGCACGGTGGGAGGCGATGAGGTCGGAGGTGACGTCGTCGCCGGGCGTCGCGCTCTTGAGCGTCACGAGGTCGTTGAGCAGACCGTAGACGGCGGCGGCCTCGGAGGTCGCCTCCTCGGGCGTGAGGCTGGTGTCGAAGAGGGAGCCGACGTGCTTGCGGAAGCCGTCGTGCAGCTCCTCCGGCACACCCAGCAGCAGGTTGGCGACCTGGAGCGGGAGGATCCAGGCGAAGCGGTCGCGGAGGTCCACCTCACCGCCGGGCTCCGCGAGGGCCGTGGCCGCGAGATCGTCCAGGAGCTGGGTGGTGATGGCGGTGATCGGCTCGGCGAGGGCCTTCACCCGGCGGGCGGTGAAGCCGGGGCCCAGCGCCTTGCGGAGCCGGCGGTGCTCGTCGCCGTAGGCGGACAGGGCGTTGCGGACGGCGACCCAGGTGACCAGTTCCCAGTCGGCGGGAACCCGCCCCTCGATCCAGTCCGGCCAGTGTCGTTGCGCGTCCTTGGAGACCCGGGAGGAGGAGAGCAGCCGGCGGGCGAGGCCGGGGTCGGTGATGGTGCGGGCGGGTATGCCGCCCGGCAGCACGGTGGCCGGGGCCGCGCCCAGCGCCCGCAGCGCGCGGGCCTCACCGTGCAGGTCGCGGGCGGTTCCGTCCAGGACGACCGGCTCTCCGCTCTTGGCGGTGGTCTCGGTGGAGGTGTGCGGGCAGCCGGATATCACGCTGTCACTCAAGGGTGCTCCCGGGTTCGTGGAACGGGGACGGTGTCGCGCGCGGAGGTGTGAACGCGACCGGCAGGGTGGTGAGGCCGGAGTGGAACGTGGGCGGTCGGCGCGAAGCCGGGGCGTCGGGGTCGACGGGCTCCGCGTCGGGCAGCCGGTCCAGCAGCCGGGTCACGGCGGTCTGGGTGATCAGTCGGGCCAGCCCCTGCGCCGGGCAGGCCCGGATCCCGCCGGAGAAGGCGAGGTGGCCGCGGTTGTCCTCGCGGCGCATCCCGTCCAGGGCGGGGTCGGTGTTGGCCATGGCGAAGGAGACGAGCACCGGGACCCCGGCGGGGATGGTGATCCCGCCGTAGGGGATGGCCGTGGTCGCGTACAACGGGCAGTAGTTCGCGACCGGCGGGTCCTCCCACAGCACACGCTCCACCACTCCCGTGATCGGCCGCGAGCCCGTGTAGGCGTCACCGGCGTACTCGTCGTCGGTGATCAGTCGCTGCAGGGTGTTGGCGATGAGGTTGGTGGAGGGGGTGGTGCCGGCGCCGACCACCAGCAGGATCTGCTGGATCATCTCGACGTCGGTCAACCGCTGGGGCTGTTCGATCATCCACGAAGTCACGTCATCCCCGGGCTCCGCCCGCTTCAAACGGGCCAACTCCAGGCATGCCGCCTCGAGTTCGGCATTCGCACGGGCCGCGTCCGAGACCGTGTCGAACAAGCGGGCGATGGCATCCACGATCGTGTAGCCGAGGTCCTCCGGGCAGCCGAACATGTGCAGCAGCACCTGCATCGGCAGCGGGGCCGCGTACTGCGCCACGAGATCCGCGGTGCCGTCGGCGGCGAAGGAGTCGATCAGGGCGTCGGCGATCGCCTCGACCATCGCCGGCAGGCCGTGGGTGTCCACCCGGGCCAGACTCGCGGTGATCGCGCCGCGCAACCGGGTGTGCTCCAGCCCGTCCTTCCACAGCGCGTTGTCCCGCGGCATGATCATCGGCAGGGCGGGGCTGTCCTCGGGCACCCGCCCCTCGCGCAGGGCCGCCCAGTACTGGGGGTCCTTGCGGAAGGTGCCGGGGGTGTGGCGCAACAGGTGCAGCGCCGCCTCGTAGGTGGTGGTGATCATGGCGTGCAGGCCGGGGCTGAGCTCCACCGGGGCGATCGGCCCCATCCCGCGCAGCTCCCGGTAGACCGCGTACGGGTCGGCCTGGAAGCGCGGGCCGTACAGCGCCGGCACGGCCGACCGACGCGCGGTGCGCCGGTCGGTCGGGGCCGGGGTCGCGGCGGTGCCCGTGTACGGGCAGCGCTCGTCCCCCGTCCCGGCGCCGGTGTCCCCACCGATGGGGACACCGGCGGTCGGGGCGGGGGGAACGGTCGGGGGTCGGTTCATCTCGCGGGCTCCGGTCGCAGCGTGAGCAGGTGTTGCACCAGGGTGATCAGGGCGTCCAGGACGCTGTCCCGCCGACGGGCGTCACAGACCGTCAGCGGGGTGCCCTCGGTCAGGTCCAGGGCCGTCCGCAGCTCCGTGCCGGGGTGCTCCGGGGAGTCGGGGAAGGCGTTGACGGCGACCGCGTACGGCAGGCCGAGGTCCTCGGCCAGGTCCAGGGCGGGGAAACAGTCGCGCAGCCGCCGGGTGTCGGCGAGTACCAGAACACCCAGGGCGCCGCGGGCCAGGTCGCCGGCGAGCGGCAGGAAACGGGACTGGCCGGGGGCGCCGAACAGGTAGAGCACCAGGTCACGGCGGTCGCCGTGCAGGGTGATCCGCCCGAAGTCCATGGCCACGGTGGTGGACTGCTTCTGCGGCAGACCGGCCAGGTCGTCGGTACCGACCGAGGCCGCGGTCATCTCCTCCTCGGTGCGCAGCGGCTCGATCTCCGAGACGGCTCCGATGAGGGTGGTCTTACCGGCGCCGAAACCGCCGACGATCAGGATCTTGGCGGGTTCCTCGTGCCCCTGCAGGTAGGCGGGGCGCGGACGTCCGGTTTCCGTCCCCGGGCCGGTCGGGCCGGTCGGTGCGGACGGGTTGGGCGAACGGGACAGGTCAGGTGCGGAGACGGCGGAGTCCACTGAGCACCTCCTCCAGGAGCTGCCGGTCGGGCAGTGCGGCGGGTGGGACGGGCGAACGGGTGGTGACGTGGCCCGAGTCCTTGAGATTGCTGATCAGGATCGTCAGCACACTGATCGGCAGGTCGAGATGGGCGCTGATCTCGGCGGCCGAGAGGACGCCCGGCTCGCACAGGCGGAGCACCCGCAGCTGTTCGGGACCGAGGTGCGTCGGCTCGGGGGGATTGGTCGGGGGCAGGACCAGCGTGGCGTGGTCTATGGTGTTGCGGCTCGGCGCGGTCCGCCCGCCCGTGATGGTGGACGGGCGGACCAGCCCGGCGTCTCGGCCGGGGCGTCGCGGCGGGGGATTCATGCCGCTCCGCCGCGGGGCGCGACGCCCAACTCCCTGCCGAGGCGCGAGACGGCACGGGCCATCTCACCGGTGATGATGCTGATATCCGCGTCCGGGTCGGTGGCGACCGCGAGGTAGGTGCCCTCTCCGGCGGCCATCATCAGCAGCGAGCCGCCGCCGTACTGGATCATCAGCAACTCGTGCTGCTCGCCGGCGCAACCGGCGAACTCCGCGACCGCCCGTCCCAGGGACTGCAGTCCCGAGACCGAGGCGGCGGTGCGCTCCGCGAGGTCCCGCTCCAGGTCCCGGGAGACCGCGCCGGGCAGGCCGTCCGCGGTGAGCACGAGTGCTCTGCGGACCCCGGGCTGGGTCATGATGTGCTCGTCCAGGATCCAGCCCAGACTCACAAGCGAGGTACTGCTGGCGGGCTTCATGTGGTGCTCACCTCGTCATCACCGGGGGTGGGGGGGGTGGGGGGGGTCGGACCTGCGTCGCCGGAGAAGGCGGCCCGGAAGGCCCGGGCGGCCTCCCCGGCCGCGCCGAGCCGGGAGGGCGGTCCGGCGGCCGGCCGCGGGACGGTCGCGTGCCATCCGGCCGGCTCCTCGGGGGCGGCGTGCCGGCGCCGACGGCGCTGGGGCAGCCCACCGGGGGTCAACTCCTCGTCCTCCTCCGAGAACTCACCGGAATCGGAGTGCTCGAAGCCCCCGTCGCCGTACCCGGCCGGGGCGCCGCGGTGGTCCGCGGGTTCCGGTCGGTCGCGTCGGTCCGACCGGTCGGCCGCGACACGGTGGTCCGCGCCCCAACCGCCCTCGTCCCGGGGCTCGGCGGAGACCCGGGCCGCACGACGGGTGGGCAGCGGCTCGGGAGCGGGTTCGTCCTCCGGGCCGGGCAGGGACTCCCGGGCCGGCGCGGGCGCCGGGGCCGGGACGGAGGCACGGGGGGCTGGTTCGGGCGGGGCCCCGCCGATCTCCTCCTCGTCCATGGGCAGCGGGGTCAGCAACTCGTTGGGGAGGTGGATGACCATGCGGGTGCCGCCGTACGGGGAGCCGTCCGGCACCGCGGAGGCACGGAAGCCGTAGCGCCGGGCGAGGAGGCCCACCACGGCCCATCCGGCGGCCAGCGGGGCGGGAAGCTCCGTCAGTCGCACGTCGTGGCTCTTGCTGAGCACCTCCTCGGCCTGCTCCTCGAGTTCCCGGGTGAGCCCCACCCCGCCGTCGTCCACCAGCAGCGACAGGCCGTGGTGGTCGGAGCGGAAACGGACCTCGACCCGGGAGGCCGGGCTGCTGTGCCGGGCGGCGTTGTCGAGGAGTTCGGCGATGGCGAGCACCACCGGCTCCACGACGCGGCCGGTGACCGCGATGGTCGGCTCGCCGATGATGTGCACCCGACGGTGCCCGTCGGCGATGCGACCGGTCGCCGCCCGCACCACGTCCAGCGCCGCCGCGTCCACCCGCTGCCGGCCCGGCCAGTCGCCCGCGAGGACGAGCGTGGCCTGGGCACGACGCAGCGCCTGGGCGACCAGCGGGTCGAGCTCGAGGAGCACGCCGGCGACCTGCTGGCTGCGCTCGTGCTTGACCAACAGGGCGTCGAGCTGGGCCTGGAGGCGGTGCAGCTGGGCGGTGACCGGGGCCATCGCCCCGCGCAGCGCGCTGCGGGTGGCGTTCTCCGCCCCCCTGGTCGCCTCCTCGGTGATCCGGTGCAGGGTCTCGTCGGCCCCGACGCCCGCGGACTCGGCGACGCGTCGCGCCTCGGCCATCTCCTCGGCCGCGGCCCGACGGGCGGTCACCGCCTCCTCGGCCGCCGAACGACGGGCGACCTCGGCGTCGGCCACGATCCGGGCCACCTCGTGGTGGACCGCCTCCAGCACGGCGCGCGCGGCCTGTTCGAGTTCGGTGCCCTCGATGTCGGGGCGGGAGGGGCCCGGGATGGGCTGTCCCCCGCCGGTGCCGCGGGCGGACGCCGCGACGGCCGGAACCCGGGTGCGGGCCAGGTGGTACAGCTCGTTGCGGGTGAGCCGGCCGGAACGTTCCGCCCTGCTCGCCCGTCGGCGGTCGCGGAGCAACAGTGGCGTCAGCGCCACCGCCGTTCCCGCGCCGCCCGCGAGCACGGCGGCCGATAGCTCTAACAGCATGCGTGTCTTTCCTTAGGCGGGGCTGTATGGGGGGGAGTGGCAGGAGGAAAGGGTTCCGGAGCCGCCCCGGCTGCCCCGGCCACCCGCGCCGTACGGGTCGGCGCGGGCACACGCGGGGACGGACAGGAAGTGCCCCCGGCATGTACCACATGGGTACGGTGCGTCATCACGGTATAGCGTGAACCCCCCGGATCGCCACGTCACCGGGAAATCCATCAAGATCATCCGACGCCCAAACCCTGTTGTGCTGCTCATTATTGTTGCACCGTCAGGAAAGCGCGCCCCGGGTCACGCTCCCCCGCGCGCTTCGCATCGGCGAACTCCCGGGAAGCTTTGAAGACCCCGGGGAGAGCTCGGGGAGAGCCCGGGGAGAGCCGGGGAACGAGCGTGTGCCCGGGAGCCGGATCGGGTTCGGGAGCCCGTCGGGGGCCGGCCGCTCCCCGGGGACGGAGCGGGAGCCGGACCGAGCGCGGTCGGGACACCGAACGGGCACCGGGACGTCCTCGGTGGGAACCGGCACGGACCGGGGGAACGACCCGGCCCGGGTTCGAAGGGTGCGACGGGCCGAAAGGGCGCGCACGACAACGGGCGGCGCCGGCACATCCCTTCGCGAGGTGTGCCGACGCCGCCCGCCGGTATCGGGCCGGGTTCCCGGGAGGCCCGCCCGGGGACCCGGCCCGAGGGCCGTCAGCCGTCAGCCGTCAGCCGTGGGGGATCGTCACCGTCGACAGGTTGCCGATCCCGACCGTGCTCGGGCCGTTGCCGATGGCGTTCCAGACCTCCACCCGTACCCGGCCGTTCACCAGGTCCGCGTGGGAGCCGGTGGACGAGGCCAGGCCCCGGGTCTCGGTGTACCGCTCCCATCCGGGTTCCGGATCGGAGGCGAAGTAGTGGTACGTCTCCGTGCGGTCCCAGGTGCCGTTGCCGGTGTGGTCGTAGGAGATCCGCACCTGCTGGCCGTTGGCGATGGTGGTACCCGCGTCCACGAACAGCTCGAAGCGGGTGTCGCCACCGGTGTACCGGCCGTTCACGCCCTGCGCGAGGAAGGTCTGCGGCCGGTGCGGCGAACCGTCGTGGTTGGCGCCGCCCGCCGAGGGGAGGTTCGCCGAGGCCCCGCCGGACTCCGCGGTGCCGAGACCGCCGTTGCCCCGCAGGTGGAGCACGGAGGGGTTACCGGGCTGACCGGGGTCCCCCGGGTCGCCGGGCCCCTGCGAGCCACCGCTGTCACCGCCCGAGCCGTCTCCGCCACGGGTCCAGACCGCGACGTGGTCCACGACCAGCGAGTGGCCGGGTTGGGTGGCCGCCACCGGCGTTCGGAAGCCCGCGACGCCGTCGGGGAAGGCCCCGCCCATCGCCAGGTTCAGCAGCAGGAAGTACCCGGCGTGCTCGGTCATGTTCGCCCAGGTCGCGGCGTCGAACATGCCCTGGTGCACCCGGTGGTACCGCTCGCCGTCCACATACCAGCGGAACTCGTTGGGCGTGACGGACCGGTCCCACTCGAAACCGTAGGTGTGGAACGCCTCCTGGCAGGTGGCGCCGGGGCAGGGCCGGCTGTCGCCCAGGCCGTTGAACTCGTCGCACGGCCCGCCGGGCGCCGTGCCGCAGTGCAGCACGCCCCAGACGGTGTTCAGGCCGTTGACGTTCTCCATGACGTCGAACTCGCCGATGCCCGGCCAGTTCCAGAAGTTGCCCCGGTAGGGGGAGCCGAGCGCCCAGAACGCCGGCCAGTAGCCCAGCGCGGCCTCACCCGTGACGTTCGGCAGCTGCATCCGGCCCTCGATGCGCAGCGTGCCGCCCTCGGGTGCCTTGAAGTCGGCGCGGTGGGTCTCGATGCGGGCCGAGGTCCAGCGGCCGGAGTCCTCCCGGAGCGCGGTGATCCGCAGGTTTCCGTTGCCGTCGAGGGCGATGTTCTCGGTGGAGTTCGTGTAGTACTGGATCTCCCCCGTGCCCCAGTTGTCGGGGCCGCCGGGGTAGGAGTGGCCGATGTCGATCTGCCAGTTCTCGGCGGAGGGCAGGGAGCCCGCGGGGCCGTTGAAGTCGTCGCCCCAGACCAGTTCCCAGCCGTCCTGGGCCGGGGGTATGGCGGCTTGCGCGCCGGTGGGGGAGAGCGCGGTGGTGAGCGCGGCGGCGGCCAGCACCATGGCGCCGACGCCGGCGATGACCGCCTTCGGGGTCCGCCGCCGTCGCGACCGTGCGGGGGGTTGCGTGCCCATGGGGGAGAGCACCTCCTGTGTGTGGGGTGGGGCCGCGGCCGGGGGCCGCGGCGGGAGCGCTCACCCGTCGTTATAGGTGTAGTCCAATCACGGGTCAACGAGGTGCCGGTTCCGGAACTTTCCCGCACCGCTCCTTCACGCGATCCCCGCACCGCCTTCCCGGGTCGGGGCCCGATGCCGGCGGGTCGCGACGACGGGCCGGACCGCTTCGCGCACCGGGACCCCGGTGCCGGCGAGGGCCCGGTGCCGGCGAACCGCACCGTCTCGCGCGCCGCTGGACCGGTGGGCCTCGCGCACCGGGACCCCGCGACGGTGGCACGGCCCGGCGGGCCGCACCGCCTTCCCGTGCCGGGCTCCTCGGCACGGTGGCCCGCACCACCTCGCCCACCGGCGGGCCCGCACCACCTCGCCCACCGGTGACCCGCACCGCCTTCCCGTGCCGGGGGCCCGGGCCGGACCGGCGGGGCGCACGGGGAGCCGGACCGCCGGTCCCGCCCGCCGCCCGGAGCGGACGGTGGGCGGGCCCGGCGGGGCGGTGGGCCGGGGCACCCCCGGCCATTCGGCCCGTCAACCGGACGAACCCCTCAGGGGGTCACCCCGTGAGGGGGAAGGCACGGATCACGTGGTCGCGCAGGAGATGGAGGTTCTCCCCGTCACCGGCCACCTCGCGATCCAACCGCGCCCACGGGTCGTCCACCCGCCACACCGGCTCCCCGGTCGCCGCGTCCAGCGGGGGTCCGATCGGGAACTCCCCGGCCAGCCGGACGAGCCGCTCCGGGGTGGTGCCGGATCCCGGGAAGCCCCCGACCCCCCGGCCGCGCACCGCCGCCGCGGCTCCCGCCTCGCGGTGGAAGCGTTGGGTCATGTGCTCGTCGTGGACGGTGCCGGGCAGCAGCACCTTGACGGCCGCCAGGCGCCCGGAGTCGTCCCGCCCCAGGTACACCCGACCCATGCCGCCGGCCCCGAGGACCCCCAACAACCGGTAGGGGCCCAGTCGATCCGGGTCCCCCTCCCCCAACGGTGGGACACCGTGATCCATCCGGCGATGGTACGTCGCGGCGTTGTCCCGGTCCGGTGCGGGCGACGGGTGGGAGGGGCCCGGCGAGTCCGTGCGGGCGGGGGAGGGGCCGGAGCGGAGGCGGTCGGTTCGGCGCCGGGACCCCCTCTTGACCGATCGGTCAAGAACGCCCTACGGTGTGACCGCCCGGCCACAGGGAGACCCCGATGACGGACGACACCCGCACCCGCCTCGTGCGGACGGCGCGCGCGCTGATCCACGGCTCGTCGTTCACCGATGTCGGTATCGGTGACGTGTGCCGCGAGGCGGGAGTGCACCGCGGCAGCCTTTACCACTTCTTCCCCTCCAAAGACGCCCTCGGGCTCGCCGTGATCGACGCGAACCGGGAACTCCTCGACGCCCTCCTGGACGAGTCGTTCGGCAGCGAGGCACCGCCGCTGGAGCGGATCGACTCCTTCATCCGGGGCTTCGCCGGCATGTTGACCGCCGCCCGGGACCGGATGGGCTCGGTGCCGGGCTGCCCCATCGGCAACCTCGCGCTCGAACTCTCCGGACAGCCCGGAGAGGCCCGGAACAGGATCGCCGAGATCCTGACCGCATGGGAGCGGTACTTCCGCGACGCCATCGCGGAGGCCGCCCTCAGAGGTGACATCCCGGCAGGAGTGGACCCCGACGCGGCCGCCCTGCGCGCACTGGCCTTCCTCCAGGGCATCACCCTCATGGCGAAGGCCCACGACAGGCCGACGCTCATCGCCGAGGCCAGGACGGCGATCCGGATTCTGATCGAAACCCCCACCACCTGACCCGACCGGCCCGCGACCGGGGCGACCCCGCTCACGACCGGGAGGACCCACCTCCACGCCCACCAACTTGACCGAACGGTCAAGCGGGTGGCGCGCATCATCCTAGGAGAACCACATGGACCTTCGCCCTTCGGCCGACCACGCCGGTCCGGACTACCGCTTCGGCCGCTTCCGGACACGGCTCCTGATCGACGACATGACATTCGGCCGGAACGCCCTCGGCCCCGGCAGCCCTCTACCGGAGTTCGACCTGCCCACCCTCGACGGGGGCCGGTTCGCCTCCCGCTCGCTCGGCCGACGGCCGGTGCTCATGGTCTTCGGTTCGCGGACCTGCCCCGTGACCGAGAGCGCCGTGCCCGGCCTCAAGCGACTCCACTCGCGATTCGGGGAGCGGGTCCGCTTCGTACTGGTCAACACCCGCGAGGCACACCCGGGCCGGACGATCGGCCAGCCGACCACCGCCGCGCGGAAACACCTGCACGCACAACGACTGGGTCACCACCACGACCTCCCGTTCGAGGTCGCGGTCGACGACATCGACGGCACCCTGCACCGCGCCTTCACCCCCAAGCCGAACTCCGCCTACCTCATCGACGAGGAGGGAACCATCCGCTTCCGGGCACACTGGGCGAACGACGAACCGGCCCTGCGTCGGGCGCTCGAGCGGACCGTGTCCGGGCACACCGTCCACGGCCGCAGCCGGGCCATGGTCGGACCGTTGCTGCGTGCGGTCGGACACCTCCCGGGCGTCGTCACCGCCGCCGGGCGCGGAACCGGTCGTGACGTCTGGCGCGCGGCGCCCCCGCTCGCGGTCCTCGGCGCGGTTTCCCGGCTCTTCACCCGCCTTCCGGCCGACCGACGGGGCCCCGCCGCGGCGATCACCGTCCTGCTGGTCTGCGTGGCCGCCGCGGTTCCGTTCATCGCCCCGAACTGACGCCACGGCCTCCCCCGGTGTCCATGCACCGGGGGGCCGACCCGATCGACCGTTGCCCGAGGGCCGGGACTCGAGCCCGGACGCGCTCCACGCGCGCGTCCGCGAGGAGGGCCGGACGCATCGCCGTATCGGTGGCCGACGCGGGAACCGTCGCGGACGCCGCGCTCGGCGCCCACACCGGGGCGAACGTCGATCCGACACTCACCGTCAACGTCAAGGGCCCGCTGTTCACCGTTCGGAAGGCGCTTCCGCCGCCGGCGGAGAACGCCTCCATCCTTGTCCTCGGCTCGAGCAACAGCGTGCGGCCCAATGAGCAACTCGAGGTCCCCAGCGCCTCGAAGGCGGCGGTGAGCAACCTCGTGCGCAACCGGGCCCGACAGTCGCCGGAGCGCCGATTCCGGGTCAACGCGCTCAGCCCGGGACCCACGCGGACCCCTGGCCTGCTGGGCGCCGCGGGGGCCGGACGTCGACCGGTTCGCCGAGGCCGTCGTGCCACTGGGGCGGCCGGCCGACGCCGAGGAAATCGCCGAGGCCGCCCTCTTCCCGGCGTCGGACGCCTTGTCGTTCGTCACCGGCGCCGAACTCTTCGCCGACGGCGGCTACACCCGGGCTTGCACGACGGCTGGTGGCGCGCATCCGGTTCCCTCGAAACGATGACTCTCCCAACGACCCCCGCGCCGACCGGACTCCGGTGGACGCGGCTTCAGCCGGGCCCACTCCCCATGTGTGAGATCTCCCCGCCCCATGAGCATGCCGACGACCCGGGGCCGGGGCAGTCACGAGATCCGCCGGACACGGCCTAGACGTGCAGGAGGGAGTCCTCGCGCCACTTGAGGACCTTGTCGAAGGAGACCACGGCGCCGCCGGTCAGCGACCGGTTGTCGAAGCGCACATGGTCCGAGAGCGCGGCGATCAGGCTCAGACCGCGCCCGCTCTCCCGCTGGCCGGGGTCCTCCCGGGCCTCCTGCTCCGGGACCCGGAAGGGGTCGGAGTCGAGTTTCCCGTCCCCGATCGCGAGCGGGTCCGGCACGCCTCCGGGGGAGGCGTCGGTATCGGGCTCGCCCGGCGGCTCGGCCGCCGGCGGGAAGCCGGGGCCGGAGTCGATGACCTCGATGTGGCAGACGTCCCCGTCGATGGATGCCGTGACCCGGAACATCTCGGAGGCGCCCGCCGCGTGCCGCACCGCGTTGGAGCAGGCCTCGGTGAGCGCCAGGGACAGATCGTGCGAAACATCCGCGTCCACGCCGGCGGTGTCCATGGCGCCGCGCAACAAACGCCTGGCCAGCGGCACGCTGGAGGCGTCCCGTCGCAGTTGGAGAGACCACCAGATGCTCATCCCGCATCCCTTCCCGAGCTTCTCCGCCCGCGCAGCGTTGTGGCCGCGGATCGACATATCCGTACGTATTGCCTACCCGCCCGGGGCCCAAGCGCACCCTCGGGACGACTCCGCCCGAACGGCCGATGGATTCGCCCCGAAAAGCCCATCCCGCGACCCGAAAGCCCCGGGGCGACAGGGGCCGATGGGGTGAAATGCGACGGATGGGCCCGTTCGGCCCACCCGGAAGGGGCGACGCCCGGAGCCGATGGGATGATGACACCGCCATGCACGCCCTGTCCGCCGCCGCCGATCTGCGGCTCGCCCGGGCCGCGGTCCTCGCCGCGGCCTGCGTCGCGCTGGCCGCGGGCGGACACGCCCTCGCCGGCGGGGGCACTCCCGGCATCGGCGTCGCGCTCCTCGGCTGGGCGGCGGTGCTGCTGCCCACCGCCCTCGCGGCGGGCCGCGAACGCCGCTCCCCGATCGGGATCGTCGCCCTGGTGGCCGGCGCCCAGACGGGGCTGCACGCGTTGTTCTCCCGGTTCCCGGCGTCGCCGGGA
Source organism: Streptomyces sp. ST2-7A (assembly GCF_021390475.1). Classification (GTDB taxonomy): domain Bacteria; phylum Actinomycetota; class Actinomycetes; order Streptomycetales; family Streptomycetaceae; genus Streptomyces. The sequence goes on along the minus strand of NZ_JAJUWS010000065.1, from coordinate 3,223 downwards.
ACCTCCCCCGGCACGTCCGGGGCGGGCCACGGGGGCGGCACCGGCGGCGGAAACGCGATGGAGTGGGCCGCCCGACTGCTGTGCAACGAACACGCGGTGAACCTCACCCCCGGCGGCGCCGAGGAGATCGTGCGCGCCGCCGGCCTGGACCCCACCGGTACGCCGGGCGGCGCCGGTCACGCCGCCGGTGACCGGTTCGCGGCCGGCTCCGACGCCCTCGACCCGACCGGCCTGCTCGCCGGCGGGTTGGCGATGGCCCTCGCCCACCTGCTGGCCGCCGTCGCCACCGGGCTGCTGTTGTCGCGCGGCGAGGCCGCCCTGTGGCGCCTGATCCGGCTCTCCCGGGGCGCCGGCCGGGATGACGCGGCGGGTGGGCCCCTCCCGGCTCTCCCCGCGCTCGACCTCCTCGGCTGGGGCCGGGCGGTGGCCCGCGCCCTCTCCGGGGCGACCGCGCCCCCCGTCCCACCCGCCCGGACCCGCACCCCGCGCGGTCCGGTGGTCCCGGTCCGGAGCCCGGAACGGGTCGGTGGCGTCGGTCGGCGCGGACCCCCGGCGGACGGGGACGCCGGGCCCTCGCCCCTCGTCCTCGCCGCCTGAGCGCACGGCGAACCCCGAACCCCGGGGCCCCGACCGGACGAACCGTCCGACGGCCCCGCACGGAAATCTCCCGGGATCCCGGAACTTTCGCCGTCGTCCCACCGACCCGTGGTGTACGCGGTGCGGTGTGACCGCGCCTCCGGTGGTCGGACGGGGACGGGCCCGTCGTCCGTCGTCCGGGCGGTGACCCGCACCCGCGTCCCGCCGAACCGACGTTCCGACGCACCCGAGACATCCGACGTTCCGATCACCTGGAGATCCCTTCCCATGTCCCCCGTGACCTCCCCGGTTCCCCGCCGCTCCACCGTCCGCCCGCTGCCGTTGCGGGGCGCCGCCGTCGGCACCCTGCTCGCCGCCGGACTCGTCCTGACCGGTGCCGGCACCGCCTCCGCCCACGTCACCGTGGACCCCTCCGAGGTTCCCGGCGGCGGCTACCGCACCGTGAACATCAAGGTCCCCAACGAGCGGGACGACGCCTCCACCGTGGAGGTCGAGCTCTACCTCGACACCGACCACCCGGTCGCCTCCGTCATGCCGCAGCCGGTGCCCGGCTGGGACATCGAGATCGAGACCACGGAACTGGACGAGCCACTGGAGATGCACGGTCGGCAGATCACCGAGGTGCCGAGCCGGATCGTGTGGTCCGGGGGCGAGATCAACCCCGGCATGTTCCAGCAGTTCCCCGTCTCCATGGGCCGGCTGCCCTCCGACGTGGACCGGCTGGTGCTCAACGCCATCCAGACCTACGACAGCGGCGAGGTCGTGCGGTGGATCGACGAGCCGACCGACGACGCCGAGCACCCGGCCGCCACCCTCACCCTGACCCCCGCGGCCGACGACCACGACCACAGCCACGGTGACGACGCCGACGCCGACGAAGCCGCGGACACCGACACCGACACCGAGCAGACCGCCGCCGGGGACGACGGGGACGACGCGCACGGTTCCGCCGCGGAGTCCGGCACCTCCGACACCACCGCCCGGGTCCTCGGCGTGGTCGGCATCCTCGTCGGCGCCGCCGGTGTCGCCTTCGGCGTGCTCGCCGGTCGCCGTCGGCCCTCCGGCTCCTGACCCACCGACCCCCTCACCACCGAGGGCCCGGCCGATCGCGCCGGCGTTCGGCGCGGCGCGGGCGGACCGGCTCCCGATCCGCCGGTCCGCCCGCACCCGCCGCGTCCCGCACCCCGGCGCGAACCGCCCCACCGGCCCCCTCGCGGGCCCCACCCCGCCACGAGCCGTCACGACCGGCCGCGAACCGCCACGGACCCCCGTGCGGCCCGCCCGCCGGCCCCACCGAACCACCCGGGAACCCAGCGATGAACCTCCGCCTCCCCGTCCGTGCCCCGGCCGTCGAGCCGACCGCCGACACCGCCACCCGCACCGTCCGTGCCGCCCGCCGCCGGTATCCGGCCGCCCTCGCCGGCGCCCTCGCGCTCGGCCTCGCCCTGACCGCCTGCGGCGGCGGGGAGGCCGACACCTCCGAGGGGGAGATGCCCGCCGCCTCCGTGGAGGGCGCCGCCGACCGTGATCGCGGCACCGTCCTGGACACCCCCTTCGCCAAGCCCGACATCGTCCTCACCGACACCGACGGCGAGCCCTACGACCTGCGCGCCGAGACCGAGGGCACCGCCACCCTCCTGTACTTCGGCTACACCCACTGCCCCGACATCTGCCCGCTGACCATGAGCAACATCGCCGTCGGCGCGCGGGACCTCACCGAGGAGCAGCGGGAGAACCTGCGGGTGGTGATGATCACCTCCGACCCCGAGCGGGACACCCCCGGGTCCCTCGGCGAGTGGCTGCGCGGCCAGGACCCGGAGTTCATCGGGCTGACCGGCGACTTCGCGGAGATCCGGGAGGCGGCGCGGGGCCTGGGCGTGTACATCGAGGAGCCGTACGAGGACGAGGACGGCGGCATCGTCTCCAGCCACGGCACCCAGGTCATCGCCTTCCTGCCCGACGACGACATGGGGCGGGTCCTCTACACCGAGGGCGTCACCCACGAGACCTTCGAGCGGGACCTCCCGAAGCTGATCGCCGGGGACCTGCCGTGAACCGGGCCGTGAACCGGGCCGTGAGCCATCCGGCGGACCGTCGCCCGCACCGCCGCCCCGCACGCCGCCGGGCGGTCACCGCCGTGGTCGCGGCGCTCGTCGTCCTCACCGCCGCCGGCTGCTCCGGGGAGGGCGAGGAGACGCCGGAGCTGAGCGTGGTGGGCGCCTTCGTGCCCGAACCGGTCAGCGAGGCCGTCGCGGGCGGCTTCCTGACCGTGCGCAACGACGGGGAGGTCGACGATCACCTGATCTCGGTGAGCAGTGACCTCGCCGGCACCGTGGAGTTGCACGAGACCGTGGACAACACCATGCGACGGGTGGACCGGTTCGTCGTCCCCGCCGGGGGCGAGCTGACGCTGTCCCGGGGCGGAAACCATCTGATGCTGCTCGATCTCTCCCACCGTCCCGTGGAGGGTGAGACGGTCTCCCTGGAGTTGCATTTCGAGACATCCGAGCCGATCGGCATCGACGTACCCGTCGAGGCCGGCACCCACACCGGTAGGTGACGCGAGCCGCCATGTCCCCCCACCCTCCCACTGCCGCGACCCCCCGCCCCCCCAACCCCACGATCC
>NZ_JAJUWS010000064.1 GCF_021390475.1 Streptomyces sp. ST2-7A | reverse complement strand
GTCTCCGACGAACACCCCCGGGCCCGGTGACACCACCCCCCGGGTCATGCCTTCGACAGGGGGACACAGTCATGCCGGGCCCGGAGGCCAGCGGTCCCGTTGCAGGACCGCGAAAAACATAACGGGGGCGGGGTTCCGCGGGCGGGTCATGGGTGGCCCGCCGACGGGCCGTCGGTGGCACACCGGGGTCGAACCGAACGGTCGGCCATGACGAGCCGCGCGGAACCGGAGACGGGGCGAAGTCGGCGGTGGGCCGGGGGGCGAACCGATCGGGCCGAACCAGCCAGTGGTACGAGTCGGAGTGGCGGGACCGAATCACACCGAACCGGCCCGGACCGAGCCTGCCGGGCCGGACAACAGGGTAGGGCCGGACGGGCCAGGCCGAGCCGGGCCTGACAACAGGACAGAGCCGGCTCGGCAGGGCCGAACCGGCAGGACCGGCAGGACCGGCAGGACGATCGGAACAGTCGGACGATCCAGGGTGCGCCGATGCCGGCGGACGAGCCGAACGGCCGGGCCGGAAGTTGGCAGGACAAGGGACGAGGGGCGAGCGGACCCCATGGGGCCGGGGTGATGACTCCGCGTGGTGGGCTCGGGAGCGCCGGGGCACGGGAGAACGCGATGAATCGATTCTAGAGAAGGGTGGGTCCACCGCATCCCGCCGACCCTTTCGCCCTCCCGTCAGCACGATCGAACCCTTCACCCTATCCGCCGGATCGACCGGTGAACCCCTTCAACAAGGGCTTCTCGGCGAGTCGCGGGAAGGTCGTGCGGGAGGTATTGACGGGTCCACTTCTCCCCCATACGGTCACGCAGGACCCATTGAAACGACTCAATAAAGTGTTCCCCCGCCACGGGACGGGCGGGGCACGGAAGGACGTCGTGATGACATCTCACGGGCAACGCTCAGCGACGCGCGCTCGGCCCGGCCGCCGCGCCCTCGCCCTGCTCTCCCCCCTGCTGGCGGGAGCCCTGATCGCCGGCGCGGCGGGCGCCCAGGCCGCCGGCCCGGGCAAAAACCCCGGCGGCGGCCCCTCCGGCCCTCCGGACCGCGGCCCGTCCGCGATCCAACTGGAGAACCTCGACCGCGGTCTGGTCGCCATCTCCACCGAGGAGGGAAACTTCCTCAGTTGGCGCCTGCTCGGCCACGAGGTCACCGGTCACGGTGAGACCGGGATGACCGGCGCGGACTTCAACGTCTACCGCGACGGGGAACTCCTCACCACCGTCACCGACAGCACCAACCACCTCGACACCGGGGCCGGCCCGGACGCGCGTTACCGGGTCGCGGCCGTGGTCGACGGCGTGGAGGTGGACGCAGGCGAGGAGATCTCCCCCTGGTCCGAGGGCTATTACGACCTACCGCTGACCAAACCCGCCGACGGGGTGACCCCGGCCGGGGAGCACTACACCTACTCCGCCAACGACGTGAGCGTCGGCGACGTGACCGGTGACGGGCAGTACGAGTTCATCGTCAAGTGGGACCCGTCCAACTCCAAGGACGTCTCCCAGCGCGGATACACCGGCAACGCCTACATCGACACCTACACCTTCGACGGCACCCTGCTGCACCGCATCGACCTGGGCGTCAACATCCGGGCCGGGGCGCACTACACCCAGTTCCTGGTCTACGACTTCGACGGTGACGGCCGCTCGGAGATGATGTTCAAGACCGCTCCCGGCACGAAGATCATCGAATACGACGAGGACGGTTCGGTCGCCTCCGAGCAGTACATCACCATGCCGGAGGAGGACCTGGCCGCCGGCTACTCGCACGAGGACGACTACCGCCTCGGTGCGGGGGGCTATCAGGAACATCTGGTCGAGATGTTCCTCGGCTGGCACGAGCACCCCGAGGTCGTCGAGGGGAACTGGCCGGCCACCCTGGAGGCCGCCTTCGGCATCGAGGAGCGGTACGACTACCCGCTCTCCCGCGCCGACGCCGAGGAGCTGACCGACTACTTCATCGACGAGTACGCTCCCTCCCGCAGCGGCAACAACCGCCTCCGGGAGTTCGAGGGCTTCATCGTCGACGGTCCCGAGTACCTGACCGTCTTCGACGGTGAGAGCGGCGCCGAACTGGAGACCGTCGAGTACAAGCCCGGCCGTCACGACGACGGTCTGATGTGGGGCGACTACGCCATGTCCCGCATCGAGCCGGGCAACCGCGTGGACCGCTTCCTCGCCGGTGTGGCCTACCTCGATGGCACCCACCCCTCCGCCGTCTTCGCCCGCGGCTATTACACCCGCACCACGATGGTGGCCTACCGCTGGAACGGTGAGAACCTGGTCGAGGACTGGTACGTGGACAGCGGCTGGACGCCGATGTCCAACCCGTTCAACGACAGCCCGCACGGTGTGGACGGCACCGATCCGGAGTACGGCACCCTGACCACCCAGGGCTTCCACTCCCTGGCCACCGCCGATGTGGACGGCGACGGCAAGCAGGAGATCATCTACGGCTCCGCCACCATCGACCACGACGGCTCCGTGCTGTACAGCTCCTTCGCCGAGGCCCCGCCGGAGAGCGCGGCCCCCGGTGAGAACCTGCGACTGGGTCACGGTGACGCGATGCACGTCGCCGACATCGACCCGAGCCGTCCCGGCCTGGAGATCTACACCGTCCACGAGGGCGGTCGCTGGGCCCCCCTCGGTTTCGCCCTGCGCGACGCCGCCACCGGTGAGATCCTCTACGGCGGGTACACCGGCGTGGACACCGGTCGCGGCATGGTCGGCGACATCCACCCGGACCGTCCCGGCCTGGAGACCTGGGGTTCGGGCAGCGTCGGTCTGTGGACCGCCGACGGCGAGCGCCTGGGGAACAGCATCCCCGGCACCAACATGAGCATCCGCTGGGCCGCCGACATGACCACCCAGCTCGTCAACGGCGCCATCAACGTGACGCCGACGATCGACGACTGGCAGCGGGGTCGTCTGCTCACCGCCACCGACACCCGCACCAACAACCACACCAAGGGCAACCCCTCGCTGGTCGCGGATATCCTCGGTGACTGGCGCGAGGAGTTGGTGGTGCGCACCACCGACAGCAGCGCGCTGCGGATCTTCGTCAGCACCGAGGTCACCGATCGGAAGCTGTACACGCTGATGCACGACCCGATGTACCGCACCGGCGTGGCCTGGCAGCAGACCACCTACAACCAGCCCACCTACCCCGCGTTCCACCTGGGGTCGGGACTGGACTGGTCGACGGTGCCGATCCCGGAGTACTGGGCGCCGGGCAGCGTCGGTTCCCTGGAGAGCCGGCTGGCGGATCTGATCGACTCCGGTGACGTGGCGGGCGCCGCGGTGCAGCGTCTGGGCAAGCCGCTGGAGCAGGCCGCCCGTCACCTGGAGCGGGGGGACGCGAAGGCCGCCGCGAAGGCGATCGAGCGGTTCCTGCACCAGGTCGAGAAGCCGCGTGGTGGCACCGTCTCGGACGCCGCGCGGGCCTCGCTGGGCCATCACGGCTCGGTGGTGCTGCGGATGTTGGGCGGCTGACACCCACTCCGGCCGGTGTCGTCGTCCCCACGGACGGCGACACCGGCCCTCCGGGATGGGTACCCGGCGACTCCGATCCCGGTGCTTCCGACGCTTCCGGGTCGGACTCCCGCGAACCGTCCGGCGTTTCGGACCCGGGTTCCCCGCACCTTCCGTCCGCCCGCCTCTTCCGTCCGCCCGCCCCTTTGAACCACTCCGGTATCGGAACCACCCGGTGCCGGAATGTTCGACTCCTCGGACCACCCGGACCACCCGGTCTCCGGACGCCCTCGGCCGCGCCTCGCGGTCGGCGGCGTCCGGCTTTCCGCCGGGGATCGATTCGCCGCCCGCGGGTGGGGCCGCGCATCAGGACTGCGCATCAGCGCATCGGGGCAGCGGCCCGATGGGTGCGGGGCGACGGGCGCCTTCGGCCGGCCCATCGGGTCGAGGCGCCTGCGGCGGCATCCCGGGCGGGCTCCCCCGACCGACCCCGCCCACGTCATGAGATCCGCTGCCGCGGCCACCGTCCTCCACCCGCGCGCCCACACGATGCCTGCCGGGGCACCCGAAGCGGCATTTGCCGGGACCCCGCCGTCACGCCACGAAAGTTTCGGATCACAGAGAAGAACAACACGCACCACAACCACTCCCCATCTGAGCATCATCGAAGGAATTCGATGCCTCACCTCAGCGGAAAGCGGGAAAGAAGCCACATCGAGAAAAGTAATCCGATCACCCATCGCCGAAAGTTTCCGGATAGGCTGCCGGCATGGCAGCCAAGGAACGGGTGACGATCGCCCGAATCGCAGCGGAGGCGGGGGTTTCCGCACCCACGGTGTCGAAGGTCATCAACGGCCGCCCCGAGGTCGCCCCCGAGACCCGCCGCCGGGTGGAGGGGCTGCTGCACAAGCACGGCTACCGACGCCGCGTCGGTCAGGCCGAGGAGCCGGCAGGGCTCGTGGACCTCGTCTTCGCCGAGATCGAGAGCCCCTGGGCGATGGAGTTGATCCGGGGCGCGGAGACCGCGGCGCACGAGGCCGAGGCGAGTGTGGTCATCTCCGTACTGCACACCCATGCCGGCCCCGGCCGGGACTGGTTGGAACGGATCGCCGCCCGCCGCACCGACGGCGTGGTGATCGTCGCCTCCCGCCTCTCGGAGACGATACGCGCGCAACTCTCCGCGCGGGCGCTGCCGTTCGTCGTCGTGGACCCCGAGGGGGAACCCGCCGCCGGGGTCGTCTCGGTCGGCGCGACCAACTGGAGCGGCGGACTGGCCGCCACCCGCCACCTGGTGGAGTTGGGACACCGTCGGATCGGCATGATCAGCGGTCCGCCGGACATGCTATGCAGTCGGGCCCGCATCGACGGATACCGCGCGGCGCTGGAGACGGCCGGGGTGACCCCCGATCCGACACTGGTGCGGCGCGGCACGTTCCTGGTGGACTCCGGCCGCACCCACGGCACGGCCCTGCTGACCATGGCCGATCCGCCCACCGCGATTTTCGCGGGCAGCGACCTGCAGGCCTTCGGGGTACTGGACGCGGCGCGCCGGCTGGGCCTGCGGGTTCCGGAGGACCTGAGCGTGGTCGGCTTCGACGACCTGCCGCTGGCCGGTTCGGCCTGGCCGCCGTTGACCACCGTGCGCCAACCGCTGGACGAGATGGCCGCGCACGCCGTGCGAACGGTGCTGACGATGCGCCGCGGCGAGAGTCCGGACGCACGGCGGGTGGAGCTGGCCACGGACCTGGTGGTCCGGGACAGCACGGCGGCACCGCGCGGGGACGGCTGAGCACTCGCCTGCGCGGGAGCGCCGGGAGGAGGAGCGGGGCCGGGGCGTCGGAGGGCGCCGGCTCGGAAGGCAACGGATGAGTGGACACCGGGTCCGGGCCCGGAGGTCGGTCGCCGGACCGCCCCGTCGCCCGGGCCCCGTCCTCTCCCACGGCTCGATCCCGATGCGGGAGTCGGCCTGTCCCGGGAGCCACCCGGCGCCACGGAACCACACCGCTTCACCGACGCCCGGCGGCGCCGACCGGCGGCCCCCGCCACGGGGCCCGTCCCGGCAGGGGAACCACGCCCCGGGTCCGCGGGAGAACGCCTGACGCCGCGAGGCGCGTTCCGGACCGGGAACCCTCCCGCGACACACCCCGTCCCCGGCGCGGAAGCCGCCCCGCCACCGGTTCCCTCCCCGCCCGGGAACCACACCCCGGGGGCCCGGGACAGCACGGCGGCACCACAGGGCCCGCCACGGACCGGGAAACACACCCCGGGGCCCGGGAAAACCCCCGACACCACAGGGCCCGCCACGGACCGGGAACCGGTCGGCCGAACACGGGCCCCGGCGCGGCCCCGGTGCGACCCGCGCGGGAGCCGACACCCGGCACCCGGGCCGACTCGTCCCCCGGTCCTCGCGCGGCCGGCGGGCGAGGTCGGCAGTGGCGCCGCGATCCCGACCCGCTCCGCCCTGTTGGCGGCCGACCGATCCCGGTCCCGCCCCGACCGGGCGGTGTTCACGCCCCGGCGAGCCGGAGTTCGTCGACGCGCACGCAGGCCGCCGCGTGCCCGGGCACGCGGGACACCAACGGCGGGGGCTTCCCCGGCACCGCGCACACCTCCGGCCGCGCGTAGGGGCACCGGGTGTGGAACGAGCACCCGGGCGGTGGCGCGGCGGCGTCCGGCAGGTCGTCGGGCAACCGGATCCGGTGGCCCGTGCCGCGCAGCCGCGGGTCCGGACGCGGCACGGCCGAGAGCAGGGCCTCGGTGTACGGGTGGTGGGGCCGCTCGTAGAGCGACGCGGTGTCGGCCACCTCCACGATCCGCCCCAGGTACATGACGGCCACCCGGTCGCAGACGTGGCGCACCACCGACAGGTCGTGCGAGATGAAGAGGTAGGTGAGGTCCAACTCCTCCTGGAGGTCGCGCAGCAGGTTGAGGACGGAGGCCCGCACCGAGACGTCGAGAGCGGAGACCGCCTCGTCGGCGATCACCAGGTGGGGTCGGGTGATCAGGGCCCGGGCGATGTTCACGCGTTGGCGCTCCCCGCCGGAGAAGGCGTGCGGGTGCCGACTGAGGTATCCGGTGGGCAGGCGGACCATCTCCATCGCCTCCGAGACCCGTCGCCCGAGCTCCCGGTCGTCGGTGAGGCCGTGGTTGCGCAGCGGCTCGCCGATGATGTCGAGCAGCGTCATGCGCGGGTTGAGGGAGGAGAAGGGGTCCTGGAAGATCAGCCGCACCTCGCGTTGGAGGGGACGCAGGGCACGGGTCGAGAGGCCGGCGAGGTCCACGGGGTCGGCTCCGGAGCGGGGGCGGTAGCGGATCTCACCGCCGGTGGGGCGGATGGAGCCGACGACGCAGCGGCCCAGGGTGGTCTTGCCGCAGCCGGACTCCCCCACCAGGCCGAGGGTCTCCCCGGCGCGGATGGTGAGATCGACGTCGGTGACGGCGCGGATCCGGCCGGTGGTACGGCCGAGGAAGCCGCGCCGGATGGGGAACTCGACCCGCAGTCCGCGGATGTCCAGGACGGGCTCCCCGTCGGGTCCGGGACCGGACAGAGGGGCGACGGCCGCGTCCCCGGCTTCGGCTCCGGGCCCGTCCCCGTCGTTCCCGGGGGTGTTCTCCCGATCGCCGGGTGGGGTGATCGGGGGTGTCGGGGGTGTCGGGGGTGTCGGGGGTGTCGGAACCGCGGGTGGGACGGCGGCGTACGGGGCGGCGGGGACGGCATCGGTACCGGTCATCGGGGTGTTCCTCCGTTCGGGTGTGTCCCGTCCTCGCGGTCGGCACCCTCATGGGGTGGATCCCCGGGGTCTCCGCCGTTCGGGACCTCCGGGGCATCCGAACCGTCCGACGTGTCGGGCACGGTCGGCGCGGTCGGCGCGGTCGGCGCGGTCGGCGCGGTCGGCGCGGTCGGCGCGGTCGGCGCGGTCGGCGCGGTCGGCGCGGTCGGGGAATCCGGACTCCCCGAGGCATCCGGGGTAGCCGGGGCGTTCGGAACGGTCGGGCTGTCCGGGGCGCCCCGGAGCCGCGGTCCGGCCGGACCCTCCGGCGCGTCCGCCTCCGCTCCGCCCCCCGGCGGGTCGCCGTACAACACGCAGCGGACGGTGCGGTCCGTGCCGAGCACCACCTCCGGCGGCGCCACCCTGTCGCACACCCCGGCGATCGCCTCGTCGCAGCGCGGGTGGAACGGGCACCCCGTCGGGCGTTCCGAGGGGTGCGGGACCCGGCCGCGGATCTGGTGGAGGCGTCCCCGGGCGTCCGGTACCGGCACCGGCCCGGTTTCTCCACCGAGACCGGGAACCGAGGCCAACAAGGCGCGAGTGTAGGGGTGTCGGGGGTGGTGGAAGATGTCGTCCACCGTCCCCCGTTCGACCACCGTCCCCAGGTACATCACCACCACCTCGTCGGCGATCTCCGCGACCACCCCGAGGTCGTGGGTGATGAAGAGGACCGCGAGTCCGGTGCTCTCCCTCAGGTCCAGCAGCAGGTCGAGGATGCGGGCCTGGATGGTGACGTCCAGCGCGGTGGTGGGCTCGTCGGCGATCAACAGGTCGGGGTCGCAGGAGAGCCCCATGGCGATCATGACGCGCTGACACATGCCGCCGGAGAGTTGGAAGGAGTAGGCGTCGACGCGCCGTTCGGGTTGCGGGATGCCCACCCGGCGCAGCACGGAGATCGCGTGTTCGCGCGCCTCCGCGCGGCTCGAGCCCCGGTGCAGCCGGATGGTCTCCACGAGTTGGTCGCCGATGGTGTGCATGGGGGACAGGGAGGCCATCGGTTCCTGGAAGACCATGGCGATCTCCCCGCCGCGCACGCTCCGCAGGATGGGATCGCGCGGGTTCAGGGCGGTGGGGTCCACCGGTGTCGAACGGCCGCCTCCGCGCCACTCGACCGTGCCGCCGACCACCCGGCCGGGGGCGTCGACGAGGCCGAGGACGGAACGGGCCGTGACGCTCTTGCCGCAGCCGGACTCCCCCACCACGCAGACGATCCGGCCCGCGTTCACGACCAGGTCCACCCCGTCGACCGCTCGCACCACGCCGTCGTCGGTCTCGAAGTGGGTGCGCAGGCCGGTGACCCGCAGCAACGGTGGTTCCCCGGCGTCGGTGTCGGCATCGGTGCCGGAGGGATCGGTGTACCGCTCGGTGCCGGGACGGTCGCGGTCACCGGGGACGGCGGTCGGCACGCCGGTGCCCGCCGCCTCGGTGGCGGCGGAACCCGTCCCGGGTCCGGTGTCGGGTCCGGCATGGCCGGTGCGCTCCTCTCCGATACCCGGGCCGCCCGGGCCGTCCTCGGCGTCGGGGGCGGACATCGTGCCGCCGGTGGTCTCGCGCGGCCCGGGAGGGGTGCCGCCGAGTCGGGACGGCCCACCCGGCGGGGCGGGCACCGTGCCGCCGGGGGCGGCACCGGTGGTGGGGGCCGGCATGGCGTTCTCCATCGTTGGGTCCGTTGGGTCCGTTGGGTCCGTTGGGTCCGTTGGGTCCGTTGGGTCCGGGGGCCGGGCACGTTCCGGTGATCCCGGTGTCCCCGGCCCCACCCGGAGGTGAGTGGGTCCCGCCGGCCACCGGGCGGGTCGCACCGGGGGCCGGCGGGGTCGGCGAGGTCGGCGAGGGCAGGGGTCTGCGGGATCAGTGACGGTAGGGGTCGGCGGCGTCGCGCAGGCCGTCCCCGACGAAGTTGAGGGCGAGCACGATGACCACCACCAGCAACCCGGGCAACAGCAACCAGGGCGCCTGGTCGATGACCCGTACGGAGGTGGCGTCGTTGAGCAGCACGCCCAGGCTCACCACCGGTGGCCGCATCCCCAGGCCGAGCCAGCTCAGCGCGGTCTCCGCGAGGATCACGCCGGGGACGGAGAGCGTGAGCGCGGCGATCAGGTGGCTGGTGAAGGAGGGGAGCATGTGCCGGAAGACGATGCGTCCCCCGGAGGCGCCGTCGAGACGGGCGGCGGTGACGAAGTCCTCGTGGCGCAGCGTCAGGAAGCGTCCGCGCACCTCGCGGGCGAGGGTGGTCCAGGCGAGCAGCGAGAGGATGACGCTGATCAGGAAGTAGCGGCGGACGGGTCCGATGTCCACGGGAATGGCCGCGGTCATGCCCAGCCACAGGGGCAGGGTGGGCACGGCCATCACGAACTCGATGAGGCGTTGGATCAGGGTGTCCACCCGACCTCCGAGGTAGCCGGAGATGCCGCCCAGCACGACGCCCAGGACGAAGGCGAGCGCGACGCCGACCAGGCCGACGGAGAGCGAGATCCGGGTGGCGTGGATCAGGCGGGAGAGTTGGTCCCGGCCGATGCGGTCGGAGCCGAGCAGGTACATCGGATCGTCGGGGTTAACCGGTCCGATCAGATGACGGTCGGCCGGGATGACACCCAACAGGCGGTAGGGCTCGCCCTTGGCGAAGAGCCGGACCGGGATCCGTTCGGAGTCGTCCGGGGAGTAGTGGATCCGCAGGTTCTCGTCCTGCTCGAAGGAGTAGCCGTGGACGTAGAGGCCCTCGGAGAGACTGACCCGCAGGGTCTGTGGGGGCGCGTAGGTGTAGTCGGCGTTGAGCCGTCCGGTGCCGAAGGGTGCCAGGAACTCGGCGAAGAGCACCACGAAGAGCAGGAAAAGGGTGATCACGGCCCCGACCACGGCGGGCTTGTGGCGGCGAAAGGTGCGCCACACCGGTCGTGGACGGCCCGCTCGGCGCGCGGCGTCGGGGTACGTGTCCCCGCCCGGCGGGTTCCCGCCCGGGTCGCCGATCGCACCGGCCGCCGGGGCTCCGGGGACGGCGGCGGAAACGCCGGATCGGGAGGCGGCCGGGTCCGGACCGGGGAGTCGCGGCTGGGTCACGGGGTCACCTCCGGGTGGCGGGGTCGCGGTGGGCGGGGAGCGGGGCGGCGGGCGGGGGTGCGTGCCTGCCGGGGGTCCGGGGGCACCGGTGGATACGGGTGGGTGCGCCGGTGTGCGGGGGCGCGGGTACGTGAACGGATACGGGTACACCGGTGGGTACGGGGACGCCCGCGCCGGCACGGGGCCCCGAACGGACGACCCGCCCCCGACCCCCGTGTCCCGGCGGACGCCCGGGGCGCCCGGGGCACCACCGCCGTCCGGGACACGGTCGACACCCGGGGCACGACCGACACCCCCGCCGGCCCGTCCGGCCCGCAACGGGGGTCACGACGCTCCCCCCGTCACGCCGAGCCGCACCCGGGGGTCGGCCCACGCCAGCAGCAGGTCGGAGATCAGGGTGCCGATGACCGTCAGCAGGGAGATCACCATGATCAGCGAACCCGCCAGGTACATGTCCTGCTGCCGCAGCGCGTTGAGCAGCAGCGGTCCGATGGTGGGCAGGCCGAGGATCTGGCCGACGACGATGTCCCCGGCGAACAGGCCGGGAAGGACCCACCCGACGGTGGAGATGAAGGGGTTCATCGCGACCCGCAGCGGATAGCGCACCACCAGCCGGCGTTCGGGCACGCCGCGCGCGCGGGCCGCCACCACGTAGGGCTTGCGCAGCTCGTCCAGGAGGTTGGCGCGCAGGATGCGGATGAGCCCCGCCATGCCGGCGGTGCCGATCACCACCACGGGTAGCCACAGGTGTTTGAGCAGGTCGATGAGTTTGCCGAGGTTCCACGCGGAGTCGCAGAACTCGGGTGAGCACAGGCCGGCGGGTACGTAGCCGAACCACCGGAAGCCCAGGTACATCAACACGAGGGCGAGCAGGAAGTTGGGGGTGGCCAGGCCGAGGAAGCCGAGGCCGGTGGCGAGGTGGTCGCCGATCGAGTACTGCCGGACGGCGGCGTACACGCCGATGGGGAAGGCCAGCGCCCAGGTGAAGAGGAGCGCGGCCCCGGCGAGCAGGGCGGTGGCGGGGAGGCGTTCGGCGATCAGGGTGGTGACCGGGCGGGTGTACTCGAAGGAGACGCCGAGGTCGCCGCGGAACACCATGTTGGAGATCCAGTAGCCGTACTGGACGATCAGCGGCTGGTCCAGACCGTAGGCGGCCCGGTAACGGGCGATCTCCTCCTCACCGACCTGGAGGCCCTGTTGGCGTCGGTAGGAGATGAGCGAGGTGACGAAGTCGCCGGGGGGCAGGTTGATGATGATGAAGACGACGACGGAGATGGCGAGAAGCGTGGGCAGGGTCCACAGCAGCCGTCGCAGGATGTAGCTCAGCAACGCCGTGGTCCTCTCCGGGTGTGGGGGCGGTCGGACGGGTCGCGCGGCACGGCGCACAGCGCGGCGGGCCGGCCGGCGGGGGCCGGGCGGGCGGACCAACGGGGGTACCGGTGGGAATGCCGGGCGACGCCGCGGGGGCCGGGCGGGTGGGGCCGGAGCGGGCGGGGGTGTGCCGCGGCCCGCCGGAACCACCGGTGTGGGGGGACCGCGGCACGTTCGGTTCGACTCACTCCGGGGCGCCGAAGAACCACTGCTCGGGGGCGGCGGGCGCGGGTGTGTTGAAGGTGGAGGCGTCCGGCAGCGAGCCGCCGACGTTGTGCAGGTCGGTGCTGACGATGCCGTATCCGCTGGAGACGCGGACGGTGCCGATCACCCAGAACTGCTCGCGGGCGATGTCGAGGATCTCCCGGAAGAGCTCGTCCCGACGCTCTTCGTCCGGCTCGGCGAGCATCTCGTCGTACAGCTCGATCTGGCGGCGGGGGATCTCCGGCGGCTCCTCGGTGTCGGCGTCGGGCCCCTGGCCGCGGGTGCGGTACCAGTTGGCCCAGTGCCGCGCCCAGTCGGAGCCGGCGTTGATGGGGTGGGGGAGGTACCACAGGGGGTAGGTGACCTCGTCGCCGCGCCCGCCGTCGCCGGTCCACACGCTCGCGTCGTGCCGGTTGTCGCCGAGGCGGACCTCGAAGTTCTCCCGGGGCATGGGGTTGACCAGGGTGCGGATGCCGACCGCCTCCCAGTGCCGGGCGACCTGCTCCATGGCCTGGACCCAGACGGTGATCACCGCGTCCTCGGCGACGTCCACGGTGATGGTGATGGGTTCCCCGTCGGGGCGCAGTCGCCATCCGTCGGAGTCGCGGGCGTCGTAGCCCAGGGAGTCGAGGATCTCGTTGGCCCGCTCCGGGTCGTGCTCCAGGTACTGGGTGGCGAACTCCTCGTCCCGGAAACGGGATTCGGGGGTGGGGGCGACCTGGTGGGGCTCGCCCTGGCGCTGCCAGACGGCGTTGATGAGTTCCTGCCGGTCGATGGCGTGCGAGAGGGCGACCCGGAAGTCCTTCCGCCGGAAGACCTCGCGCATCGCGTCGTCGGCGTGGTTGAGGTTGAGCGAGATGACCATCTCGGTGCTGTAGGTCGACTCGTAGTCGATGAAGCGGTAGCCGCCGCGGTCCTGCGACTCGGCGAGGACCGGCCGGTTCTCCATGCTGGTGAAGTGTCGGCTGTGGAAGTCGAAGTCGCCGTTCTGCGCCCGCAGCAGCATGGTCTCGGCCTCGGGGACGACGTCGTAGCGGACCTCGTCGATGTACGGCAGTTGGGAGCCGTCGGGGTCGGTCTTGAAGTAGTACGGGTTGCGTTCGAAGCGGGCGACGGTGCCGGTGTCCAGCGGGTCGACGCAGATCCACGCCTTGAGGCTGGGCAGGTCGGGGTTGGTCCACAGGACACCCCAGTCGTTGCCCAAATAATTGAAGTGCTCCTGCCAAGTATCGAACCCGGCCGCCCGGGCCCGGCTCCCGGCGTCCTCGGCGAAGTCCCCGTGGAACCGCTCGAGGTAGTGGCGGGGGTAGGCGACCAGGCGGTCGCCGTCCACCTGGCGGGCCATGTCGGAGAGGAAGAGGGCGTTGGGGCCGGAGAAGCGGACGATGAAGGTGTGGTCGTCGACGATCACCAGTTCCATCGGGTCCTCGCCGCGGGCGAGGGTCGGCGGGTGGCCCTGGACGAGGTCGCGGTTGAGGACGACGTGTTCGTAGCCGAAGAGCACGTCGGCGGTGGTCAGTGGCTCTCCGTCGGACCAGCGATGGCCGGCGCGCAGGGTGATGACGTACTCGGAGGCGTCGTCGTTGGGGGTGATGGACTCGGCGACGTTGGGCACCTGGCCGGTCCAGTCCCGGGTGAAGCGCATCAGCGGTTCGTAGCCGATGGTGCGGTGCAGCCAGGGGCCGTCGGCGCCCCCGGTGACGGCGGAGCGCCAGGTGCCGCCGTAGTCACCGATCCGGTCGGTGGGCGGGACGACCAGCGGGTTGGTGGGCAGGCGCTCGGTGACCGGTGGGAGGTCACCGGCCTCGACGCGTTCGGCGAGCATCGGGGCCTCGGGCCCCTTCCCGCCCCCACCGCCGTTCCCGTTCCCGCCCCCGTCCGGTTCGGTGGAGAAGACACTGCACGCGCTCGCGGACATACCGGCCATCGCGATGAAGGCGGTGTTGCGCAGTACGGCCCGGCGGGTGGTGCCGCTGGGCACGCCCCTCACTTCGGTCATCATCGACCCCTTTTCGGCACGGCTCGGCCAGGGTTCGGGCGGGGGACCGCGCACGGCTCCGCTGCCGGGCCGCGGCACGTGACGCGCGGACACATCCGGCTCTCACCCAACTGGACGCGAAATTTTCGGTAGAGCACCAACACTTTCGGTGGCGGTAACGTAGGCGGACCCTCCAAGTGGGTCAACCCCCCGTGCACCACCTCCTTCTCCCAGCTCTCCGTCAACCCCCTGCGAGGCATGGCGGAAAGCGTTTCCCGTGCGAAGGCCCCGGGGAGACTTCGAGAGCCTTCCGGCACATCCGCCCTGTTGACTCCCTCCGATCACCCGCCTAGGTTCGGGACGAAAATTCTCGACTCATTTATGAAACTTTCAGGGCAGGTGCGTGTGACCGGGATCGACATCGGCCGACAACCCCTGCGACGGATCGACGGCTTCGGCTTCTGCGAGGCGTTCCAGCGCGCCCGGGTGATGCGGGAACTGCCCGAGGGCCCCCGGCGGGAGGTGCTGGACCTGCTGATGAGCCGTCGCGCCGGCGCGGGCCTGAGCATCCTGCGACTGGGCATCGGCTCCTCCACCGACACCTCCGGTGACCGGATGCTCTCCGTCCAACCCGAGGACCCGGGCGGGCCGCGCGCCGAACCGCGCCTGCGCTGGGACCGCGACGACGGCGGGCAGTTGTGGCTCGCCCGCGAGGCCCGCCGGTACGGGGTGCGGCGCTTCTTCGCGAGCGCCTGGAGCGCCCCCGGCTACATGAAGGACAACGGCAGCGACTCCGACGGCGGTTCGCTGCTGCCCGAGTGGTACGAGGCCTACGCCCGCTACCTGCTGGGCTGGACCGACCTCTACCGGGCCGAGGGGATCGCCGTCACCGATCTGGCCTTCACCAACGAACCTGACTTCACCATCGACTACGCCTCGATGCGCTTCACCCCCGCCGAGGCCGCCGCCTGCGCGAAGGCCATCGGGCCCCGGGTCCGCCGCGCCGGCCTGCGCCTGGCCGGCTGCGACTCCTACGGCTGGACGGGCGCGGTGGAGTACACCCGGGCGGTGGAGGAGGACCCGGAGGCCGCCGCGCTGATGGACCTGCACACCGGCCACCCCTACGAGGCCCCGGTGGACCGACCGCTGCCCACCCGGAAGCCGACCTGGATGTCGGAGTGGTCCCCCGACGGCGACACCTGGAACGAGCGCTGGGACGACGGCAGCGGGTTCGACGGCATGGCGGTGGCCCGCCAGATCCACGACTCCTTCACCCTGGGCGAGGTCAACGGCTACGTCTACTGGTTCGGGGTCTCCACCGGCACCACCCGGGCGCCGATCCGGGTGGACGACGACGGAAAGGGCTACCGGGTCGCCAAACGACTGTGGGCACTGGCCGGCTGGAGCCGGTGCGTGCGCCCCGGCGCGGTGGCGCTGCCGGTGACCTGCGACCACCCCGACCTGCTGGTCACCGCCTTCCGCAACGAGGGCGGCGGCCGGGTGCTGGTCGTCCTCAACACCGCCCGCGAGACGATCCGCGCCGACCTGCCGGGGCTGGAGGGCACCGCCTGGACCACCGACGAGGAACGATCGATGGCCCCCGCCGGGACGGTGCGCGGAGCCGCCACGTTCGGACCGCGCTCGCTCACCACCCTGGTCGCGGTCTGACCCGGTCACCATCCGGCCCCCGCGTCCCCACCCCCACACGCCCCCACCGTGCCCCACCCCACCCCGTCCCGGGTCACGGACCCCGCCCCGCCCGGGGAGAAGGAGCCGCCGCATGTTCCGCGTCGCCGTCGTCGGCACCGGAGGAATCGCCGGTATCTGCCACCTGCCCGCCCTGACCGAACACGCCGACCGCGCCCGCCCGGTCGCCGCCGTGGACCCCGACGCCGCCCGGCTCTCCGCCTTCCGCGCCGAGCACTCCATCCCCACCGGGTACGCCGACCTCACCACGATGCTGAAGGCCGAGCGGCCCGAACTGGTGCACCTGTGCACGCCGCCGTTCCTCCACGCCGAGCAGGTGATCACCTGTCTGCGGGCCGGGGCGCACGTGTGGTGCGAGAAGCCGCTGTGCCTGTCGATGGCCGAGTACGAGGCGATCGCGGCGACCGAGCGGGAGACCGGCCGGTACGCCGCCGTGGTCTCCCAGCACCGGTTCGGTTCGGGCGCCCGGCACCTGCGGGACCTGGTGGAACGCGGCACCCTCGGCCGTCCCCTGGTGGTCCGCTGCGACACCACCTGGTACCGGCCGCCGGAGTACTTCGAGGTGCCCTGGCGCGGACGGTGGGAGACCGAGGGCGGCGGTCCCACCATGGGCCACGGCATCCACCAGATGGACCTGATGCTCTCGATCCTCGGTGAGTGGGAGGAGGTCCGGGCGATGGTCGGACGGCTGGACCGCGACGTGGAGACCGAGGACGTCTCCACCGCGCTGATCCGCTTCGCCAACGGCGCGATGGCCACCGTGGTCAACAGCCTGCTGTCCCCGCGCGAGGAGAGTTACCTGCGCTTCGACCTCACCGACGCCACCGTCGAGCTGCGCCACCTGTACGGCTACCGCAACGCCGACTGGTCGTGCTCCTCCCCGCTGTGGGATCCGGGCGAGGACGTGTCCGGCTCGCACGGCTCCCAGTTGGGCGCCGTGCTGGACGCCCTGGAACACGGCGAACGTCCGCCGGTCGGCGGGGAGGACGCCCGCCGCACGGTGGAGCTGATCACCGGCCTGTACGCCGCCGCCTTCACCGGGCGACCGGTGCGGCGGGAGGAGTTGACCCCGGACCACCCGGAGTTCGGCCGGTTCCACGCCCGGATGAACGGAGGGATGACGCTGTGAACGCGTTCGAGGAGGACGGCGGCCGGGCCGACACGGGCCGGGGCACGACCCCGGTGCCGCTGCGCGACAACGGCAGCGAGGTCTCGGCGACGGTCGGGGGCGTGGAGGTGGCCCGCTACCACTACCGTCCCCGGATGGCGCTCTTCGAGTCGCCCAAGCCCTACCTGCACCCGTTGCGGACGACGGCCGGCGACACGGTGACGGCGTACCGGCCGCACGACCACGTCTGGCACAAGGGGGTGCAGATGACCGCCCCCTGGGTCTCCGGGGAGAACTTCTGGGGCGGCGGCACCTACGTGGACCCGGATCGGGAGTACGTGGACCTGCCCAATGCCGGGACCATGCGCCACGAGGAGTGGACCGCGCCGAACACGGAACGGCTGACCTGGTGGACGCAGGGCGGCGAGCACTGGGTGGACGAGACCCGGGTGCTGGAGGTGGAGGCGGGAACCCCCGGCGAGGGGTGGTGGGCGCTGAACTTCACCACCGTGTTGCGCAACACGCGCGGGGAGGAGCTGGTCTTCGGCAGCCCGACCACCCGGGGCCGGCCGATGGCGGGGTACGCCGGATTCTTCTGGCGCGGACCGCGCTCGTTCACCGGCGGCACGGTGATCGGGCCGGGGAACCTCGGCGGGCCGGCGATGATGGGGCGTGCCGCGCCCTGGCTGGCCTTCACCGGCCGGCACGACGAGGTGGACCGTTCGGCCACGCTGCTGTTCCAGGCCGCCGACCCGGAGACGGTGTGGTTCGTGCGCAGCGAGCCGTTCGCGGCGGTCAACCCCTCGCTGGCCTTCCACGAGGACGTGACGGTACCGCCGGGGGGCGAGCTGCGCCGGGCGTACCGGATGGTGGTCGCCGAGGGGGAGTGGAGTCGTGAGCGACTGACCGACCACGTGGCCCGGCACCCGGTGCGACCCGCCCGGGTGTGAGCGGGGCGGGGTGAGACGGCCCGTCGGGGCCGGTCGGTACGGGACGACCGGTCGGCACCGGACGGGCGTGGCGCGGGGGGCGGTCGACGGACGCGTCGGCCGCCCCCGGCGTGGACGCGGGCCCCCGGGAGACCACCGGGGCGGGGTGCCGGCCTGCGCGGGGCCGGCCTGCGCGAACCCTTGACACCCCAAAGTGTTACGAGCATATTTCGTTGTGTCATGGGAGCGCTCCCATCACTCTTGTCCGCGCACCGCCCGGGAGTACCCGCGACACCCACCGCCCCGCCGCCGGGAGGAGCCCCGATGAGAGCCGTTCCCCGCCGTCACCGCCCCGCCGTCCTGTGGACCGCCGGCCTCGCCCTCACCGGCCTGACCATCGGCACGTTCGCCCCCGCCGCCGCGGCCCAACACCGGAGCATCTCACCGACCGTCCGGGGCGCCGCGACCGACACCGCCCCGACCGGGGCGGTCTTCACCACCGAGCACCGCACCGACTGCCTGCACGCCGTGACCCGTGGCGGGATGGCCTGGCACACCGACCCCATCGGTCGTCCGCCCGGCGTGGACGTGAGCGGCGTGCTCGCCGAACGGCGCGCCGACCGGGTGTGCCGGGACGACGGCCGGGTCTTCGTCGAGTTCGTCGCCTACGGCGTCGACGACCACCGCCCGGTGGACTACCGCATGGTGGGGCTCGATCCCGAGGAGGGGCCCGAGCGGGAGTACCGCTTCTCACTCGGCGCTTTCCAAGCGGACCCCGGCGCCGAGGGTGTGATCCGTCGGGTGGAGGTCCGGGTCTGCGTCACCGCCGGCCCGATGCTGCCGGCCTTCGGCTGCGGGGAGACCGTGGTGGTCACCCCCGGACGGGTGGCCCCCGGTCCCGCACCCGATCCCGCCGGGCACACCGATCCCGCCGACGCCGAAGCCGCCGGACCCCGGGTCGCCCCGTGACAGGATAACCGCCTCGACGGCGCCCCCGACCGTACCCCACCCCCGCCCCCGGAATTGATGGAAGTCCGAGTACTTCCGTGAATCCCGGACGGTCGGGGGCGCCGTCGTTCGAGCAATTAACCCGGAATTCACGCCCACGCCCCGAAAGGGGAACGGATCCCCCGCAACATCCGCCGGACGCCCGAACACACCGCTTCCACATGCCCGTTCGGACAGGCGTATCGCCCGGATCGAGCCCGCTTCGCGCCCACCCCGGATCCCTTCGGCGCACCGGCCCGTCCCTCCGAGGGGAATGCCGGGGAACAGCCGATGAACGGCCACGACGCCCGTTCGCCGGGAATACTCCTCCGATTCTGAGCTTTGCTTGAGGTTATTACTGGATTTTTTCCCGGCCGGGGGAGAACAATGACCGCGGACGCGTGCTTCCCATGGAAGCGTCCCTCCCCCGGGTGTCATCCGCGGAACGGGTGACCCCGATCCCCCTGCCCGTGTCGAGGATGGAGCCGCCCCATGTGTCCGTCTTCCGCTCCATCCCCCTCGGTCTCCCCCTCGGTCCCTTCCCCGGTATCGGCCCGGCCCGGAGTCCGGCGGGGCCCGACCACCGGCGCCGGGGAGCGGCACGGCCGACGCCTGGCCGCCCTCTTACTGCGTCACCGCGAGCGACTGCTGCGCCACGTCGTCCGGCTGACCGGCGACCCGCACCGGGCGGAGGACATCGTCCAGGAGACCCTGTTGCGCGCCTGGGTCTTCGTCGAACTCGGCGAGGACGAGGATCCCGCCGAGGAGGAACGGCTGATCGCCTGGCTCCACCGGGTGGCCCGCAACCTGGTGATCGACGCCCACCGCCGTGATCGGGCGGTGCCGGTGGGGGTGGTCCCCGACGAACTGCTGCCGCCGACCGGGGGCACGGACGTCGCCGAGGCCGTGGTGGACCGCCAGGTGGTGCGCCACGCGCTGGCCCGGCTCTCCCCCGCCCACCGCGAGGTGCTGGTCGAGGTGCACCTGCGCGACCGCACCGGCGCCGAGGCGGCCCGGGCGATCGGTATCCCGCCGGGCACCGTCAAGTCCCGTACCCATTACGCTCTGGTGGCTTTGCGCCGCGAGCTGACCCGTCCCTCGACGCACGGGGAGTCGGCCGCCGCATGAGGAGCCACGTATGAGGAACGTCGACCCCATCGCCTTCTTCTCCGAGCACCGCGACACCATCTTCCGGATCTGCGGTGCCCTGGGAACCCTGCTCATTCTCTTCCTGCTGCTCAGGGCGGTGGCGATGCGGATGGGTGGCTGGTCCGCCGCCCGCGCGCGGGTGGTCCGGGAACTGGCCGTCACCCGCCACGCCTTCGCCGCCCCGGTGCGCAACTGGTACCGCCACCGGCGGGACCTGCGGTACCTGACCCGGGCCCTGCGCTCCCCGCTGACCTGGCGCGACGCCGAGCGGGCGATGGCCGCGGCCCGGCCGCTGTGCGCGCCCGCCCGCCCCTACGCGGCGGTGGTCGGCCGAGGGCTGGTCCTGGTGCGGCTGGCGGGTCCCGCCGGTTCGACGCCGGCCCCGCCCGCGCCCTGGGCGATCGGCGTCGACGACGACGGGGAGGACGATCCCACCCTGTGGGCGATCGCCCGCGAGGACCTTCCAATGGTGCCGATGACCCCGGTGACGCGTCCGGCGGGGGACCCGGCCCCGGTGACCGACCCCGCGACGGACGACGGGGCACGGGAGTACCGCCCGGTGCTGGTGGCCGTCGGTCGTGACGGGGGCGACGGCGGTTGCGCGTTCCTCGACGTGGGTTCCGGCCCGCCGGTGATCGGGATCGAGGGCGACGGCCGCAACCGCGAGGTTCTGCTGCGAACCCTCGCCGCCCAGGTGGACGCCCGCCTCCCGGCGGGCCTGGTCACCGTCTCGGAGGGGGTGCACCCCCGGCACGCCGGACTCCCGGTGCGCGAGGCGTACCGGCGGGTTCGGGAGACACCGGCGGAGCGGGGGTACGGGCCGGTGCTGGTCGCCCCGCACGCCCCGGACCCGCTGCCGGCCGAGTTCGCCGAGCCGGTCCGCCGGTCCGACGCGCCGCGCTTCCTGCTGGGCTCCCCCGGCCGGGGGCACGTCCGGCTGTTGCTGACCGACCGGCACGGCCGGGTGGTGGTGACCGGCACTCCCCTGCTGACCATCGCCGGCGCGCTGGCCCGGGCGGTGGCCCGGGCACTGCCGGACATCCCGCCGGTGATCCCGCCGATGCCGCCGGCCGGTTCCGGCACCGGGGTGCGCGGTGAACTCTTCGAGGAGTTCGACGAGACGGACGGTGCCGGGGGGTCGACCGTCGGCGAGGAGTCGTCGGGCCCGGCCGGACGGCCGACCGTCCCGATGGCGAAAGCCTCCGACGCCTTCGAGGCACCCGCGCGTCGGGCCGTCCCGTCCGATCCGGCGCGCAGCGCGGGCACGGTGTCCGTCGGGGCCGGGGTCGGGGCCGGCGATCCCGCCCGTTCGGCCCGGTCCACCGCCGCGCCGATCGACGCCGGGGCCGGCGAGTCCGGGGCCGGGGCCACGGTCCCGACGGCCGATGGAACGGGGGACGAGGAGGTCGACTCCGGGGCCCGGGCGTCCTCCTCCGGTCGGTCCGCCCGCACCCCGGACGGCTCGTCCCGCACCTGACGGGCGTCCCGGGTCCCGCGGCGGGGGGCCGCCGGCCCCCCGCCCCCCCCCCCACCCCCCCCCCCCCACCCCCCCCCCCCCCCCCCCCCCCCCCCCGGCGGGCCCACC
>NZ_JAJUWS010000063.1 GCF_021390475.1 Streptomyces sp. ST2-7A | reverse complement strand
CACCCACGCCCGTGACACCCGGGCGTGGGTGGTCGCTCCCCGGGTACCCCGGCGTCACAGTCGCATCGGCTGCGGCTGCTCCCGCCGACCGGCCTCCGGTCCGTCGTAGGAACGGAGGATCTCGTACCGGGTGTTGCGCTCCACCGGCCGGAAGCCGGCGTCGCGGATCAGCTCCAGCAGATCCTCACGGGTCAGCTTGTCGGGGGTGCCGAAGGAGTCCGCGTCGTGGGTGATCTTGTACTCCACCACCGAGCCGTCCATGTCGTCGGCGCCGTGCTGGAGGGCGAGCTGCGCGGTCTGCAGGCCGTGCATCACCCAGAACACCTTCACGTGCGGGACGTTGTCGAACAGCAGCCGGGAGACCGCGAAGGTCTTCAGCGCCTCCGCGCCGGTGGCCATGGTGGTGCGGGCCTGGAGCCGGTTGCGGACCTTGCCGTCCTTCATGTCCACGAAGTCGTGCTGGTAACGCAGCGGGATGAAGACCTGGAAGCCGCCGGTCTCGTCCTGCAGCTCGCGCAGCCGCAGCACGTGGTCCACCCGGTGCCTCGGCTCCTCGATGTGCCCGTACAGCATCGTGCAGGGCGTCTTGAGGCCCTTCGCGTGCGCGAGGCGGTGGATGCGGGACCAGTCCTCCCAGTGGGTGCGGTGGTCCACGATGTGCTGCCGGACCTCCCAGTCGAAGATCTCGGCGCCCCCACCGGTCAGCGACTCCAGGCCGGCGTCGATCAGCTCGTCGAGGATCTCGGAGGCGGACAGCCCGGAGATGCTCTCGAAGTGGTGGATCTCGGTGGCGGTGAACGCCTTGAGCTGCACCGTCTCCGGCAGCGCCTCCTTCAGCGCCCGCAGCGACCGGGGGTAGTAGCGCCACGGCAGGGTGGGGTGCAGGCCGTTGACGATGTGCAGCTCGGTGAGGTTGTCGCCCTCCATCGCCTTCGCCAGCCGCACCGCCTCCTCGATGCGCATGGTGTACGCGTCCTTCTCCCCCGGCTTGCGCTGGAAGGAGCAGTACGCGCAGGAGGCCGTGCACACGTTGGTCATGTTCAGGTGGCGGTTGACGTTGAAGTGCACCACGTCACCGTTCTTCCGGGTGCGCACCTCGTGTGCCAGTCCGCCCAGCCAGGCCAGGTCGTCGGACTCGTAGAGGGCGACGCCGTCCTCGCGGCTCAGCCGCTCGCCGGCACGGACCTTCTCCTCCAGCTCGCGCTTGAGCCCCGCGTCCATGTGTCGCGCCTCCTCGCTCATCCGGATCATCCGGCATCGCCCGGGACCCGCTGTTCGTCGCCGGCCCGCCCGGCGGGCCGGCCTCCCGTCGAGGTTACGCCGTGCCGTCGCCGATCCCGTCGCCGATCCCGCCGACCGGCCCCGGGGCGGTCCGCGTCCCGGACTACTCGGGCAGCGCCCCCACCCGGTTCTCCCACTTGGTGGAGAGCACGATCGTGGTCCGGGTGCGCGAGACGCCCCGGGTGCCCGACAGCCGGCGGATGATCCGCTCCAGGCCGTCCACGTCGGGGGCGCGGACCTTGAGCATGTAGGAGTCGTCGCCGGCGATGAACCAGCAGTCCTCGATCTCCTGGAGGTCCCGCAGCCGGTGCGCGATCTCCTGGTGGTCGGTGGCGTCCGAGAGCTGGATGCCGATGAGGGCCGTCACCCCCATCCCCAGGGAGGCGGAGTTGACGGTCGCCCGGTAGCCGGTGATCACCCCGGCGGCCTCCAGCCGGTTGATCCGATCGGTCACGCTCGGTCCGGAGAGGCCGACCAGTCGGCCCAGCTCCGCGTAGGTGGCGCGCCCGTTCTCCCGCAACGCCTGGATGAGCTGTCTGTCCACCGCGTCCATGTCCGCCCCGTGCCTCCCGCCGTGTGCCACCCGAAGCGTGGGACGACGGGACCCTCGGGCCGTGTCCCACCACCGTGTCGGTTCGGCCACCGAATCCAAGGCGGCCGGGGCCTGTAGCCTACGACCGGACGGCCCCACCGCCCAGTTGACCCCGCCACCTGCGGTACAGGTCGTGCGGAACCCCCACCGCGTCCAGTACCCGCCCGGCCACGAAGTCCACCAGGTCCTGGATGTGGTCGGCCCCCGCGTAGAAGCCCGGCGAGATCGGCAGCACCACCGCCCCCGCCTCGTCCAGCGCCACCAGCTGCCGCAGTGTCGGGCCGCTCAGCGGCGTCTCCCGCACCGCCACCACCAGCGGCCGGCGCTCCTTGAGCGTCACGCTCGCCGCGCGCTGCAACAGGTCCTTCGACAACCCCAGCGCCACCCCCGCCACCCCCGCCGTGGAGGCCGGGACGATCACCATCCCGCGCGTGCGGTAGGACCCCGAGGACGGGCCGGCCGCCAGGTCACCGGCCGGCCAGTACCGCACCCGGTCCCCGACCCCGTCCGCCCCGGCACCGGCGTCCAGCCACCTCCCGACCTCCGCCGCGAAGGTGTCCGGCGTGCCGTCCGCGCCCCGCGAGAGCCAGCTGCGCAGGTCCTCCCGCCAGTGCGCGTCCCGGAACGCCACCCCCGTCTCGTCCAACAGGGTGAGCCGGGAGGCCCGACTCACCACCAGGTCCACCGCCTCGCCGGCCGCCAGCAGGCCGCGCAGCACGGCCGCCGCGTACGGCGTACCGGACGCCCCCGAGACCCCGACCACCAGGGGAACACGTTCGGTGTCACTCATGCGGTCGAGCGTAGGTCAACGGCGCTCCCCCGCCCCCGGCGGGCCCGCGCGTCCCGGTCCCCGGGTGACGGGCGCCTCACCTGTCGATGACACCTCGGCCACACCCGGGCGGTTCGGGCACTCCGCGGGGCCCGGGAGGGGGAGACTGGTGCGGGGCCCCGGCCCCAGTGCCAGTGTCCCCGGACCGGGAGTGGACCCATCAGCACCGCGCCCCAGACCCCGCACCGGCGGGCGGCCCTCATCGGCTGCGCCGCCGCGCTCTCCGGCCTGCTCGCCTGGGCGGGCACCGGCTGCACCGCCGTCCAGCAGGCGGGCGCCGGCCTCCAGGTGCGCGGTGCCGTGGACCAGTTGCTCTCCCGCGAGGCGCTCAGCGTGGACGCGGGCCTGGACGCCGCCCCCGAGGAGGTCCTCGCCCACCTGCGCGAGGTCGCCGAACGCGACGGCTCCCCCGCCCCCACCGAGCGGGACGCCGAGGTGCTCTCCACCCTGGAGCTGACCGCCGTCGCCGGTGACCCGCTGGGCAGCACCCGGATGCGCGACCTGGACCGGGATGTCCCCCTGGACACCGCGCTGTCGCTGGGGTTCGGCGGCAAGGACGCGGTCGGCATCAAGCGGATCGCCGGGGAGACGTATGTGCGCATCGGGGTGGAGACCGTCGTGCAGGACATCCTGCTCGGCGATGCCGCCCGGGTGAACTCCGCCGAGCGCTTCCTGCGCGACGTGGAGGAACTGCCGCCCTCCCTGGGGCCGGCCTCGCGAGCCCTGCGCGGTGCCTGGGCCCTGATCGACCCGCTGCGGTACGAGCAGTACGCGCACGCCCTCAACGCCGACGGCGAGACGGTGCCGGCCGACACCGCCGGGAACGTCGCGGCGTCCCTGACCGACGCCGCCGTGCTGCTGGAACCGCACACCCAGTGGGAGATCGTCGAGAGCCTGGGCCGGGGGCTGCGCTCGGGCGCCTCCCTGCACCGCCTGGAGGACGAGCGCGGCGCCGAGCGCCACGAGGTGCGGCTGACCGCCGGGGCCGCCGAGCGCGCCCTGGCGCCGCTGCTGTCCCTGCTGAACGACCAGAGCGGGCGGTTCGGGCTGCCGTCGGTGGCCCGGGTCGCGACCGACCCGGACGCGCCGGTCGCCGCCGAGGTGGAGATCCGCAACGGTGTGCTGTCCCGGATCGTCTTCGACATCGGGCAGTTCCACGGCCCGGACGCCGCTCCGCTGCCGCTGCGCCTGGACCTCAACGCGGGCTCGGCCATCTCCCTCAACCCGCCGCCGGTCGAGGAACGGCTGGCGCCGGCGGACCTGACCGTGGCACTGATGTACCTCGACCTGATCGAACGGCGGCGCGAGGAGGACCCCGGACGCGGCACCCTCCCGGTCCCGGTGCGGCCCTGAGCCGTCCCGGCCTGCCGCCCCGTTCCCCGCCGGCGCACCGTCCCCGGGGCCGCCTCCGGGGCCGTCCCCGGACCCGGCCGGCCGGCGCCGCGTCGGGCAGGGCTCGCCCGTCGAGGAGCGGCGTCCGGCGCGGTGCGTCGCAAGACACCGGATCGATCTCGGGGTGGGCCCGCCCGGTCGACGCGGCGACGCGGCGAGGTACCGTGCCGGGCCTCGCGACGGGCGGACGTCGCCCGACGCGGCACTAGCCTGGGTGGTTCCGGACGCCGGGCGGGTAGGGACCCCGCAGCGCGACGGACCACAGGAAGAAGCGGAGGGGCTGCCGTGGCAGGCGAGCCGGGAACCCGTAAGCGGAGAGCGATTCAGGCCGGTGTGCTCATGGTGGGGTGGGTGGCCCTGATGTGGGTGCTCACCGCCATCGACGGCGGCACCCCGCGCTGCTTCCCCGGCATGGCGGACCAGCCACTGGTCTGCGAGTACGGCATCGAACCGCGCGATCCCGCCGAGTTGCGCGATGTCTTCCCCGCGGCGTTCCTGCACTTCGGCTTCGACCACCTGATCGCCAACAGCGTGCCGCTGCTGGTCTTCGGGTTCATCGCCGCGCTGCGCGGCATCGGTCGCTTCCTGGGCGTCTGTCTGATCATCATCGCGATTTCCGGCCTGGGCGTCTGGCTCACCTCCGCGCCCGGTTCGATCACCGCCGGCGCCTCCGGTGTCGTCTTCGGCCTCTTCGGCTACCTGCTGGTGCGCGGCTTCGTGGAACGCAACGCCCTGGACATCACCATCGGCGTCGTGGTCTTCCTGCTGTACGGGTCCATCCTGTGGGGCGTGCTGCCCACCGCCTCCGGCGTCTCCTGGCAGGGGCACCTCTTCGGTCTGATCGGCGGCGTGCTGGCGGCGTTCTGGCTGCGACGCTCCCCGGGCTCGCCCGGCGGGCGGGGTGACCGGTGGCGCGGACGCGGGCGCGGATGGGGCGGACGGCGCGGCCTGCAGGGGCCGCCGCCGGGCCACCCGGGCTGAACCGGGAGGGCCGACCGGCCGGACCGGCGTCCCGGCGGGGCGCGGGACCCGCACGGTGTCGGGGGTCGGCCGTAGGGTCGGCCCATGGAGATCGTGAACCCCGCGCTCGACAGCTACCTCATCGCCCACGCCACCCCCGCCGCCGACGACGTGCTGCGCGACCTCGCCGAGGAGACCCGCCGCGCGTACCCCGACCTCACGAGCATGCAGATCACGCAGGACGAGGGCGCCCTGCTGGCCCTGCTCGTGGGTCTGACCGGGGCCCGCCGGATCATCGAGGTCGGCACCTTCACCGGCTACTCCGCGCTGTGCATGGCCCGCGCCCTGCCCGCCGACGGCACCCTGCTGGCCTGCGACATCAGCGAGGAATGGACCTCCGTCGCCCGCCGGTACTGGGAGCGGGCCGGCGTCGCCGACCGCATCGAACTGCGGCTGGCCCCCGCCCTGGAGACCATCCGCTCGCTGCCCCTCGAGGAGACCTTCGACCTGGCCTTCATCGACGCCGACAAGGTCGGGTACCCCGACTACTGGGAGGCGCTGGTGCCCCGGATCCGGCGCGGCGGCCTGCTGGTGCTGGACAACGTGCTGCGCTCGGGGAAGGTGGTGGACCCCGACGACACGGATGAGGCCACCGAGGCGATCCGCCGGGTCAACGACACCATCACCGCCGACGGACGGGTGGAGTCGGTCCTGCTCCCCGTACGCGACGGGGTGACCCTGGCCCGCAAAATCTGACCCGCCACCGGGGCGGCGGGGACCGGCGGCTGCGCGCGGGTCCGACGGGCCGGGGAGCGCCGGCGGTGATGGTGTCGTTGACCCGGGGAAGGACCCGGGGCCGGGAATGGATACCGGGGGCCGGAAAGCGGTCCGGGTTCGGCGCCCGGCCGCCCCGCCCGCGAACGGGCCACACCGCGAACGGACCCCGGCCACGCCGGGCCGGAACCGGTCGTCGGCATCGCGTCGGCCGGGCATCGCCTCGGCCGGGCATCGCCTCGGCCGGGCACGATGCCGTGTGAAGCCGGGGGTACGTCCGCGGGGCCCCGCGGCCGGCGCGCCGGTGGGTGGTCGACCGGCACCCGGCGGAGGCGCCGCGGCCCGTGATCAGCCGGGACCGTCACCCGGCGCGGACGGGGAGTCGTCCCCCGCGCCCTCCCGCCGTTCCGGTGCCTGCCCGGCCTCCCCGGCGTCGGCGTTCGGAGCGTCGGGCTCCCGGCGCCCGCCCGCCGGGGAGGCGCCGGCGTCCGGGGTCCGCGCGCCGGGCAGGGCCGGGGAGTCCCCCGGCTTCCGGAGCTCCAGCGGCTCGTGATCGGTGAGTTCCTCGGCGAAGATCCGGGACAGCGGCTGCGGCCCCACGTACTGCCGACACAGGCAGCCGGCGGGCTCGTACCCCAGCGGCCTGCGGTCGGCGTCCCAGCCCGTGGGCCGTTGGACCACCTCGTGGCAGTGGCCGTGTCCGTCGTGCAGCGCCAGGTGGTGGCCGCACCCGCACACCGGCTCCGGCTGCCGTTCCCGCTCCTCCGCCCGCCGCAGCTGCCGCTCCCGCATGCGCAGCTCCTCGAGCCGGCGCTCGTGACGGTTCTGCCGACCGTCGCGCAGGGTGTCGGCGATCCACGCCCCGCCACCGCAGATCAGGAAGATCGCCACGATCCACATCCAGGCCATCACGGCGGCCACCTCCCGTCGTCGCGCGTCCCCGGGTCGGGGCCGGACGATCACCTCGCCCGACTCGGGAGCGACGGATCGATCACCCGTGCCCCCTGCCGTCGAGCGTACGTGCACCGCAGGCCCCGGGGCAGGGTTCCCGACCGGTGGATCACCGGCCCTCGAACGCCGCCGCCTTCCGGCGGCGGCCCCGCCACGAGGGCCGGGCCGGGTCCGTCAGCCGCTCGCGGTCGCGAGCGACAGCTTCACCGCGAAGCCCAGGAACAGCCCGCCGGCCGCCGCCGAGGCCCCCGCGCGCAGCCGACGCCGACGCCGAAAGGCGGAGGCCAGCCGGGAACCGGTGAAGATCAGAACACTGAGGTAGGTGAGGCTGAAGATCTGCACCAGCACCCCCAGCGCCAGGAAGGACAGCGCCGGGTGCGGATAGGCGGGGTCCACGAACTGCACGAAGAAGGAGACGAAGAACAGGATCGCCTTCGGGTTCAGCAGGCTGGCCGTCAGCGCCCGCCGGAAGGGTCGCTCGACGGGCGTGCGACCGCCGGCGGCCGGCGCCCCCTCGCCCCCGCCCGCCCCGTTCGGGTCGGCCCGATGCGGCTCCCGGCGTCGGCGCCACAGGGTCAGGGCCCCGCGCAGCATCCCGATCGCCAGCCAGGTCAGATAGCCGGCGCCGAGGAACTTCACCACGGTGAACGCCGCCGGGCTGGCCGTCAGCAGGGAGGCCACACCCCCGGCCGAGAGGATCATCAGCACCGCGTCGCCGCAGAACACCCCGCCCGCCGCCCGGTATCCCTGGCGGACACCCCGCCGGGCGGCGACGGACAACACGTACAACGAATTCGGCCCCGGCAGCAGGATGATCAGGGCCAGGCCCACCAGGTAGGTGGGGAGATCGGTGATACCCAACACGGGCGCAGCGTGCCACACCGCCCCGCCCGGGGTGAAGCGGGTTTCGCCGGCCGGACGTCCCCACCCCGTCCCCACCCCGTCCCCGACCCGACCGGCCCCGGCCGGCCCCGGCCGCGAGCAGCAGCTCCGCCGCCTCGGCGAACCCCTGGCGTTCGGCCCACTCGAGCGGGGTGCGGTCGTGCTCCGCCGGCCCCTCCCGCGATCGGGGATCGGCTCCGGCCGCGAGCAGCACCCGGATCACCGCCGTGTGGTTCCACGCCGCCGCCGCGCCCAACGCGGTACCGCCGGTCCCGTCGTCACCCGGGCTCGCCGCGTCCGGCTCGGCCCCCGCCCACGGCAGCTCCCGCGCCACGGCCGGGGCGTCGGCGAGCGCCGCCGCGTACAACGGGGCGAACCCCTCCCCGTCGGGCCCGGCCGGGTCGAACCCCGGGCGCGGCAGAACCCGGACCGCCCCCGCGTCGTCCCGTTCCACCGCCCGGGCGAACCGCCGGCGCGGCTTCTTCAGCCGTCGTCGTGTCACGGCGGCACGGTACCTCCGCCGGCCGGGATCACCGGGGCCGCCGGCCGGGTAGGGGAACAGGGAGAACCTGTGCGGGAACCGGGAACGACGCGGGGAGCCGGCGGCGCGGCCGGGGTGAGCCGCCGAACGCCGGGAGGGCCCGGACACCGAGGAGAGGATTCCCATGCAGCCGACCCCACAGCCCCCGTCCGACGACCGCTCCCCCGGCGGTCCGAAGGGAGAGGGGAACGAGAAGCCGCGCGGCGCGCGGGCCGCCGTGGTCATCGGCGTGCTGGTGGTGCTCGGCCTGCTGCTCGGCGTCTTCGCCCTCGGTCTGGCCGACAACGGCGACGACGGGGACGCGAACGGCTCCGGAAACGGTGACACGGCCGGCGAGGAGGCCGTGCCCGGTGGCGGGGTGACCCCGGAGGAACCGCTGCGGCTGCTGCCGATCGAGGAGGTGGTGGCCGGTGCCTGCGAGGAGCCGGGCGAGGACGCCTTCACGACGCCGGACGGGGGCACCTGCCTGACCGTCGTCGCCGACGAGGGGCTGACCGTCGAGGAGCTGGCCGGCGTCGAGGCGGTGGACGGTGCGCAGCAGGGCGTGGGCACGGTCGTGCAGGTGACGCTGGTGGAGTCCGACGCCGGGGCGATGGCCGACCTCACCGGCGAGGTGGCCGGCCGCTCCGACCCGGGCAACCGGCTGGCCGTCGTTCTCGGTGAGGAGTTGCTGATGGCCCCCACCGTCGTGGAACGCCTGGAGGACGGGGTGCTCCAGATCGCCGGCGTGAGCGACGCGGAGGCGGAGGAGCTGGTCAACCGCCTGGGCGGCTGACCGGCCGGCGCGTCGGCCCGGCCGGGGTCACAGGTCGAACCACACCGACTTGCCCCTCCCCGGCCGGTGCCGGCACACCCCCCATCCGGTGGCACAGGCGCTCAGCAGCATCAGGCCCCGGCCGCCCTCGGCCCCGGCCTCGTCGGCCGCGTCGCGGATGGGAACGGCCGGTGTCCCCGGCGCCCCGTCCCGTACCCGGACCCGGAGCCGACCGGCCCCGATCCGCACGGCGTGCAGCACCACGGGCACCGTGCACGTCGGGGTGGACGCCCCGACGGTGGCGCGAAT
Organism: Streptomyces sp. ST2-7A; assembly: GCF_021390475.1. Taxonomy (GTDB): domain Bacteria; phylum Actinomycetota; class Actinomycetes; order Streptomycetales; family Streptomycetaceae; genus Streptomyces. The sequence goes on along the minus strand of NZ_JAJUWS010000063.1, from coordinate 12,504 downwards.
CGCGTTGGTGACCACTTCGGAGGTGAGCAGGGCCGCCGTCTCCGCCACCGCCGCACCGGCCGGGGTGATGAGCGTGCGCACCGCCTCCCGGGCGGTGCGCACCCACCTCGGCTCCGCCGGGAAGACCAGCGTGCAACTCTCCCCGGCCCCGCCGTCCCCCCACGCCGTTGGACACATGGCGTCTCCTTCTATTCACTCAGAGCGATTGATGGGGGGAACGCTATGCCCCGCAAATTCAACTGTGCAACCAAACTGCCTCTCTTCACCCCAAAGAGTGAGGAAGGGTGCTTACCGGCTTCTCATCCCCCACCATGTGCGGGGGAGTTGAGACATGGGATTGCGTACACACATCAGTCAGCGGCAGCGGCGACTCGGGCAGGAACTTCGACGCCTGCGGGAGGGGACCGGCCTGTCCGGCGCAGAGGCCGGGGGTCACATCGGGCTGGGACGAGCCCACCTGAGCCACATCGAGGCCGGTCGTACCCACATCCCCGAGAGCAAGTTGAGAACCCTACTCAAGGTGTACGGATGCGAGAACGACGAATACGTCCACGCCCTGCTTTCCCTGAACATCACTCCGAAGGCGGGCTGGTGGCGAGACCACCGAGAGCTCCGAGGGTCCCGTCTCTACGACCTGGCCGAACTGGAGGACTCCGCAGTCAGCTTTCGCACCTTCCAGTGGCTGTACATCCCGGGCCTGCTGCAAACCCCCGAATACATGCGCGCCCTCTTCCGGAAGGAGCACCCGGAAGCGGGTGAGCGCGACCTGGAGCAGTACGTCAACTTCAGGTTGCACCGACAGGAGGTACTCACACGTGATCCCTTGCCGTGTTACCACGCGGTCATCCATGAGGCCGCTCTCCGCATGCAGTTCGTTGACGCCGGGGTGATGCGACGACAACTCGATCACCTCACCGCGCTCTCGGCGCAGCCGAACATCACCATTCAGTTGGCACCGTTCGCGGCTGCCATCAGCCCCTCGACCCCGGGGGCGCCTTTCACCCTCTTCGAGAGTCACAGTCCGACGCTGCCCACTGTCCACGTCGAGCACCCCACCACTTCGGTGTTCCTCTCCGACCCCGCTCACATCAGCCGGTTCACCGACGTGTTCACGCGACTGGGTTCCGCCTCGCTTCCCCCTCTGAAAAACTCGGACACCCTGGCCGACGGGTCCCTCGGTCTGATCCAACACATCGCCTATCTCCTTCGGGGAGGCACGCATGGATGAGAACCTCCGGTGGCAGAAGTCCACCTTCAGTTCGGGCGATCCCCAGAGCGAGTGCGTGGAGGTCGCCTCTCCATCGACACCTCGGGGCAAGGCGGGAACAGTCGTTCGACCATCGCACCGAATACACCTGCGGGAGAGCGCGGCGCCGGGGGTGGTCCTCACCACCACCCCCGCCCGCCTCGGCGCCCTCCTGACCGCCATCCGGCGGACCCCGCTTGCCGCCGACGGCGCCGAAGCACCATGTTCGGGGGCATGAACGCCGCACCGGACCCGCCCTCCTCCCACCCCGCCCCCTCCCTGGCCGATCTGCTGCGGGCCGCCGGGCCGCCGATGGCCCGCGACCTGCCGGACTTCGACCCCGCCGCCGCGCCGGCGACCCCCGGCGCGCTGTTGCGCGAGTGGCTGGAGGCCGCGCTGACGGCGGCGGTCCCGGACCCCACGGCCGTGGTGCTCTCCACGGTCGCCCCCGACGGCCTCCCCGACGCCCGGGTCCTGGTACTGCGCGGCGTGACGGGGGACGGCGGCGAGTGGGCCTTCGCGACCGACGCCGGCAGTCCCAAGGGTCGGCACCTGGCCGAGGTCCCCGGCGCGGCGTTGACGGCGTACTGGCCCACGCAGGGGCGCCAGATCCGGGTGCGCGGCCCGGTCGTGGCCGCCCCCGCCGACCGTTCGCGCGCCGACTTCCTCGGCCGCTCCCCCGCCTCCCGCACGGCCATGCTGATCGGCCGGCAGAGCGAGCCGCTGGCCTCCGCCGCCGAGTGGACGGCCGAGGAGGAGACCCTGCGCACGCGGCACGGTGACGCCCCCCGGGAGGTCCCGGCCGGCCACACCCTCTACCTGCTGCGGGCGACGGACGTGGAGTTCTGGCAGGGCTCGGCCGACCGTCGGCACCGGCGCCTGCGGTACACGCGCGCCGAACAGGAGTGGGAGCGCATCGAGCTGTGGCCGTGAGCCGCCGTCGCCATCCCCGCGCCCCATCCCACTCCCCGCCGGCCGAACTCCCCACCCCTCCCTCCTCGACCTCATGATTCGCAGCAAACAGGCATATCCTTGGATGAACATGACGAAGGATGAGGTCCTTACCGGGACTTCGCGAGACGAGTGGCAACGCCCGGGACGGACGGGACGGACGGGGTGACACCGGGAGACCCCTCCCACCGCGCCGGTCCGCCATCGGCGTGTCGCCGACATCTCGCCAACCGGTCAATTGCACCTGCGAGGGCTCGGTTCGCCTCGAGGAGCGCTAACGTCGTGTGAGGAGGGAATAGACTCGGTGCCGTTGAGGGGGCGCGACCATGAGCTACGGCGAGGAGTACCGCGACGCGTCCGGTCGCGGACTCCCCACACAGACGCGCACCCGCTTCCACGAGGACGACCGGGACGCCGCCTCCGGGCGTCCCCCGCGCTCCGCCCGCCGCGGTCTCGTTCCCATCGTCGGCGTGATCGTGCTGCTGATAGCCGCCCTCGCCTTCGCCAACCGGGGCGATGACCGGGGTTCCGGCTCCGCCGCCCCCGACGACACGCCGGGCGGTACGCAGGTCCAACCCACCACCCCCAGCGGCGAGTCCCCGGTGGACGTCACCGTCAACAACATCCCCGTCGGGCACCCGCGGACCGAGCAGGGCGCGCAGAGCGCCGCCGCCAACTACGCCGTCGCCCTGGGTGGCGAGGGCATGTTCGACGCCGAGACCCGCCGCGTCATCGTCGACACGATCTACGCCCCCGACATCGCCTCCGAACGCGTCGAGGGCTTCGACCGCGCCTACTCCTCCACCCTCCTGGAACGCCTCGGACTCGACGCCGACGGCAATCCGCCGGAGGGAAGGACCTTCGTCTCCCGCACCTCGCCCATCGGCACCCGTCTGATCGACTACACGGACGACACCGCGACCGTCGCCGTGTGGTCCAACGCGCTGCTCGGCCTGGCCGGTGACGGTTCCACCCGCCCCGTGACCACCACCTGGTACACCAGCACGTTCGAACTGGTGTGGGTGGAGGGCGATTGGAGAATCCTCTCCGAAGAGCAGGAGAGCGGGCCCACCCCCGTCCCGGGGGACAACCGGGCGTCCACGGCGGAGGAGATGGCCGAGGCCATCGAACAGTTCGGAGGCTTCAGTTATGCGCGCTGACCTGCGCCGACGAGCATGGCTGGGACCCGCCGGGCTCATCGCCGCCACCGGGTTGCTCCTCGGGGGAGCCGCCGCGGCCCGCGCCGACGAGCACGATGACCCGGTGGACCCCGACGCCCCCTTCCTCCCCGTGGATCCCATCGACGACGAGAACGACCCGACCGACCCGGAGAACCCCGAAAACCCCGAGAACCCGGAGAACCCCGCCGACCCCGGCACGGGGGACGGCGGAGGCGCCGAGGACAACGCCTGCGACCTCCTCGGCGGAGTGGCCCGGGAGATCTGCGAGGGGGGCGAACGCGAGGGCGGCGGGGGGTTCTCCAACCCGCTGGACACCACTCTCGACCCGCTGGCCTCCCTGGCGCGCGGCTGCGCCGACGCCGCCGCGTGGATCGTCGACCAGCTCTCGGCGGCGGTGTCCTCCACCACCACCGTGGACTTCACCAACCCGTCCTTCCTGCGCCAGTACGCCGTCGTCTTCGCCGCCTCCACCGTCCTGACCCTCACCCTGTGGCTACTGGCGGTCGCCAAGCGGGCCATCCGGGGCGTGCCGTTGACCACGGCGATCTCCGAGGCCGTCGGCTTCCTCTGGCTGACCGTCATGGCCTCGGCGTTCACGCCGCTGATCCTGTACGTGGTGGTCGCGGCCACCGACAGCGTCACCGAGGCCATCGCGTTCGGCACCGGCGACAACTCCGACGCCTTTTTCGGCCAGTTCTCCGCCGCGCTCCAGGCGGGCGAGGACATCGGCGGCGGCCCGATCATGCTGATCGTCGTCTCGCTGATCTCCATCCTGGCCGCCGGCGTCCTCTGGCTGGAGCTGGTCATCCGGGCCGCCCTGCTGTACGTCGGCGCGCTGCTGGGCACCGCCGTGTACGCCGGGTTGGTGGACCGCAACCTCTGGGGTCACGTCCGCCGTTGGGCGGGCATCATGATCGCCGTGATCATGGTCAAGCCGATCATCGTGATCGTGCTGGGGCTGGCCTCCGCGCTGACCACCGCGGAGGGGCCCAACGCCTTCGGCGCGATCGTCTCCGGCCTGTCCATCATCCTGCTGGCGATCTTCGCCTCGGCGATGATCTACCGCTTCGTGCCCGGCTTCGGCGACGAGATCGTGAACCACCGCGCCATGCGCCGGGACACCGCCAACCGCACCGCCTCCGCCGCGATCGCCACCCCGGCGACCGTGCTGCGCCAGGGCATGGGCACCCACGGTGCCCGGGGGCCGAACGCCCCCTCGGGCCCCGGCGGTCCGTCCGGCCCCGGCGGGGGCGGCGGTGCCGGGACCAACCCCATGGCCGGCGGCGTGGCCGCGCACGGCTCCCGCGGTGCCTCCGGCCCGTCCGGCGGCGCGGGTCCGCGCACCGGCGCCGGCAGCGGCCGCACGGGGGGCGGCTCGTGACCCGTCCACGCCACCCCCGGGTCGTCCCCCGGCACGGGCACCGCCCCGCGTCCCGGTCCGCCGTCGGCGGACCGGGCCACGCGTACGCGCGCCACCGACGGGCAGGGGGATGTGCGTGAACGCCCCCGCCCAGACCCAGGCGCCGCCGCGTCGCCGCACCTACCTCATCGGGCGCGCCCGCCCGCAGGCGATCATCGGCAAGAACCGGGACACCGGTGAGATCGCGCTGATCATCTTCGGCGCGTTCCTCGGCATGATGAGCGGCCTGCTGATCCCGAACCTGACGGTGCGGCTGGTCTGCCTCATGGGCTTCCCCCTGATCGCCCTGGCCGCGGTGTACGTGCCGTACAACGGCCGCACGTTCTACAGGTGGTTCGAGATCAACCGCTCCTTCCGGCGCCTGCTCAAGCGCGACGCGACCTACCGTTCGGCCGCCCCCGAGGCGGGGATCACGCTCAACGGCCGGGAGATCGCCGTGGGCGCGCCCCCCGGCGTGGGCCGGATCACCTGGCTCGCCGCGCCCTTCGGCCCGGACGAGATCGCGGTACTGCTGCACGCCGACCGCCGCACCGTCACGGCCGCCATAGAGATCGAGGGCCCGGGAGTGGGCCTGCGCGACAGCGAGGACCAGGAGGCGCTGGTCGACCGCTTCGGCACGCTGCTCAAGCACGTGGCCAACGGCGACGGCTACGTGACCCGCATCCAGATGCTCGCGCGCACCCTGCCCGCCGACCCCGACGCGCACGCCAAGGACGTCGGCGATCGCGGCGATTTCGACGCCCCGCGCTGGCTCCAGGACTCCTACGAGCACCTGCTGTCGATGGTGTCCACCTCCAGCGAGCAGCACCGCGCCTACCTCGTGGCCTGCATGCACCACTCCCGCGACCTCGCCAACGAGGCCACCACCATCGCCCGCGCCGCCCGCGCCGGCGGCCGGGGCCCGAAGATGTCCCGCGACGAGGCCCTGGCGATCGTGATGGCCCGTGAGCTGACCGACATCTGCGCCCGCCTGACCGAGGCGGACATCCGGGTCCGCCAACCGCTCGGGGAGGCCCGCCTGTCCTCCCTCATCCACTCGATGTACGACCCGGACCACCCCATCGACCACATCCAGGCGATGTCCCGGCGCAACGCCTGGCCGGCCGAGCTGGATGCCCGGCAGCCCACCTACCTCCAGGCCAAGACCCGCGAGTCCGGCACCCGCGACCCCTGGTGCCACGCCACGGCCTGGGTCAAGGAGTGGCCACTGACCCCGGTGGGCGTGAACTTCCTCGCCCCGCTGCTGGTGCACACCCCCGACGTGATCCGCACCGTGGCGGTCTGCATGGACCTCGAGCCCACCGATGTGGCGATCGAGCGGATGCTGACCGAGAAGACCAACGACGAGGCCGAGGCCGCCCGCGCGGCCAAGATGAACCGCACCGTGGACCCCCGGGACGTGGCCGCCCACGGCCGCGTCGACCAGCGCGGCGACGACCTCGCCTCCGGCGCCGCCGGCGTCAACCTGGTCGGCTACCTGACGGTCTCCTCCCCCCACCCCGAGGCCCTGGCCCGCGACAAACGGACTATCCGGGCCTCGGCGGGGAAGAGTTACCTGAAGCTGGAGTGGTGCGACCGGGAGCACCATCGGGCCTTCGTGAACACGCTGCCGTTCGCGACGGGGATCCGCCGATGACGCCGCCCGTGCCCGTAGCCGTGCCGGCGGTCCGCCCGTACCGCCGGCGGGGAGCGGGGCCGGGTTCGTCCCCGGGCCGCCCGCCGATGAGGAGGAGCCGTCGTGCCACCCCGTGATCCGCTGACCGCCCTGACCGACGCCTTCACCACCTTCCTGTTCGGGAAGGCGGAGACGACGCGGCTGCCGGTACGGACCTCCACCGGGCAGGCCCAGGCGGTCTACCTGCCCACCGCCGCGCCCGGTCTCGGCGACTCCGGTGTGGTCATCGGCCGCGAGGTCTACAGCGGCAAGGGCTACATCTACGACCCCTTCCAGCTCTACGGCCAGCAACTGCCGGCCCCGCACTGGCTGGTGCTCGGCGAGTCCGGCAACGGCAAGTCCGCCCTGGAGAAGACCTACGTCCTGCGTCAACTGCGCTTCCGCGACCGCCAGGTCGTGGTCCTCGACGCACAGGGCGAGGACGGCGTCGGCGAGTGGAACCTGATCGCCGAGAGGCTGGGCATCACCCCCATCCGGCTGGACCCGATGGCGGCGCTGGAGCACTCCATCCGCCTCAACCCGCTGGACCCGGCGATCACCTCCACCGGCCAGTTGGCCCTGCTGCGCACCATCATCGAGGTCGCGATGGGACGCGGCCTGGACGAGCGCTCGGGCTTCGCCCTGAAGGTGGCGCACGCGCACGTGCGGCGCGACATCCTCGAGGAGGGCGTGAACCGCCAGCCGATCCTCTCCGACATCGTGGAGCGGCTGCGGCACCCCTCCCGGGAGTCCGCCGACGCGATGAACGTCGACCCGGATGACGTGCGGGCCTGGGGCCTGGACGTCGCCCTGGTGCTGGACCGGCTGGTCGACGGCGACCTGCGGGGCATGTTCGACGGGCCGACGACCATCGGCATCGACCTGGACGCCCCGCTGATCGTCTTCGACCTCTCCCACATCGACCGCAACTCCATCGCCATGCCGATCCTGATGGCGATCGTCGGCGTGTGGCTGGAGCACACCTGGATCCGCCCCGACCGCAGGAAGCGCATCTTCCTGGTCGAGGAGGCGTGGCACATCATCAACTCGCCCTTCGTGGCGCAACTGTTCCAGCGTCTGCTGAAGTTCGGCCGCCGACTGGGTCTGTCCTTCGTCGCCGTGGTGCACCACCTGTCCGACGTGGTGGACGGCGCGGCGGCCAAGGAGGCGGCGGCGATCCTCAAGATGGCCTCCACCAGAACCGTGTACGCGCAGAAGTTCGACGAGGCCCGGGCCACCGGGCACGTCCTCGGCCTGCCGCGCTGGGCGGTGGAGATCATCCCCACCCTCACCCCCGGCATGGCGGTGTGGGACGTCAACGGCAACGTGCAGGTCGTCAAGCACCTGATCACCGAGGCGGAACGCCCACTGGTCTTCACCGACCGCGCGATGACCGAGGCTTCCGCCGCGCTCGATCCGGCCCCGACCCCGGCTGCCCTGCCGGGTGGGGAGTACGACGCCCCCGATGCCCGGGACGACCGGGAGCCGTACGACCCCTACGCGTACGGCGACTACGGCGACTACGAGGCGGAGACCGAGACGCGTGCCATCTCCTTCGACAAGCGCGGCGCCGGCTGACCGGTGACGGCCGACGCGGAACGGGCAGGGGGAAGCGGCTGACGGGAAACGGCGCGCGAGGCCGGGGAGCGGAACACACATGAGTCACCACCCGGACGAGGGCCCGCACGGCGGCCACCACTCCGGCGGTTACCACTCCGGCGGCAACCACGACCCGTACGGCCAGGAGGCCCACGGCCCGCCCGCGCGGCGCGGTCCGGCCCCGGCGGCCGGGCGCGGCGGGGTGCCGGACGGCGTGCTGGTGGGTGTCCTGGGCCTGGCCACGGCCCTGACCGTCCTGGTCTGGTCGGCCACCGGCATCGCCGGTTGGATCGCGCACGGCGCCTGGCCGGAGGGCGTGACCTTCATCGGCACGGCGACCGCCCTGCGCTCCTTCCTCACCGCGCCGAGCGACATCCCCGCCGCCTGGCCCGCCGCCGACCCCGCCGGACTGCCCGGCGCCGCGCTGCTGTGGCTGGTCTTCGCCGCCCTGTTGATCGTGCTGTTCTCCGGTTTCCTGTGGGGCGCGATCCGCTACGGCAGGTGGCGCGGCCGACGCCGCCACGGCCCGGGGCGACCGGCGGGCGTGTCGGGGCCCCGGAAGGGCGGGGCGGTCGCCGAGCCGTTCCCCCCGGCTCCCGTCCGCACCGAGCCGACGGCCCACGCCGCCGACCCGGACCGCCACGAACCGATCGACCGGCCGGGGCGACCGGAGACCGGCCTGCCCGGGGGCCCCGTCCCCGCCCCGGGATCGTCCTCCCCGCCCCCGCCCCCGCCCGGTGACGCGGTCGGGACCGTCGCCTCCGCACCCGGCCCACTGGTCGTGACGGACCCGGACGGCACGCTGTACGACCGCACCGCCCGCCGCCGCTCCCGCTCCGGCCCGGTGCACGTCTACGACCCCGAACACCGCGTCGACGCCCCCGTACGGCTGCGCTGGGGCCCCGAACGCGGCTGCGCCGACCCCGTCACCGCCCGCCGCCGCGCGAGGGCCCTGCTGGCCCCCGTACGACCCGCCGAGCCCGTCTTCGCGCTGGACGCGGAGACCGCCGAAACCCTGCTGCGCTGTTTCCTGCACGCCGCCGCCCTGGACGGCACCGACTGCCGACGGGTCCAGCGCTGGGCCCGCTCGGGCGGCGGCGAGGCCGCCCGGATCCTGCGCTCCCACCCCCGCGCCGCGCCCGGCACCTCCATGGAACTCGAGAGCGCCCTGGGCTCCCACCCGGGCCGTCGGGACGCCGGCCTCACCCTGGTCGTTCGCGCGCTGGAGGCGCTGGAGCGGGTGAACGTCCGCCACTCCTGCTCACCCGGCCGGGCCGACACCATCGCCCTGGAGAACATCACCGGTGAGGGTGCCACTCTCTACGTGATCGGCGACGACCCGGTCACCGCCCCGCTGCGCGGCGCCCTGCTCGACTCCCTGGACACCCTTCCCCGCCTGCCCTGAGAGCCCACTGCCCCGGGAACCCGTGCCGGCGCGACCCGTTCACCGGGGCATCGACCTCGTCCAGGGCGCGCGCCAGGCCGGAGCCGACTCCCCGCCGACCGTGGTCCAGTACTCCGTGCCGGCGACCACCAGGCCCCCGCGCACGGTCCAGAAGGAGACCGCCCGGAAGACGCCCACCCCTTCCTGCGGCACCTCCACCTCGGAGACCACCCGCTCCCCGGCCGGGTCGGCGAACACGTCGAGTACCCGGATGGACCACCCCTCGGGGTACTCGCGGTTGACCGCCACGAAGGCGCTCCGCCCGACGATCCGTTCCCCCGTCGCCGGCCAGTCGATCACCGCCTCCGGCGCGATCAACGCCCCGAGTCCGGACCAGTCACGGGCCTCCATCCGCCGCCACAACTCGACCACGCACCCACGCGGCGACAGGGGTTCGCCGGGGCCGCTCGGCCGGGCGTCGGGCGGGGAGGGACGCGGCGGAACGGCACGCTCGGGAGTGGAAGGCCCCGCGGCGGCCGGGGGGTTCGACGAGGAGGATGACATCACCCCTTCACCCTGCCGGCCGGCACCGACAACCCACCGGCCCGTCCCCCGGCCCCGCCCGACGGCCCGCTCCCCCGCCCGGGTCGGTCTCCCGGGGTTTCGCGCGACACGGAACCCGTGGAACCCGTGGAACCCGACCGTTCCCGCCCACCGCGATCCGGCCCCCGAACCGCCCCCTCCGCGTCACCGGCCGAGCCGAACACCTCTCGGACGCTCCCGGGAGTGGGGCCGCGGCGCACGACGAACGGCCCCGGGCACTGTGGTCACGGTGTCGACGCCCCGCTCGCGCCCATCTCCCTGCCGGTCGGCTCGGCGAGCGGGCTCAGACCGCAGGAGGCGGCGAGGCCCTGCGCCTCGATGCCGAGGGCGGTGTTCATCCGCGCGGTCATGTTCGCCAGGGCGATCCACGCGGTCAGCTCGACCAGCGCCGGGGCACCGAGCCGTTCGAGCAGCCGGGCCGAGAGTTCGTCGGTCACCGTCGGCGGGGTGCCGCTCATGGCCTCGGCGTACTCCAGCACGTCCCGCTCCGGCTGTGTGAAGACCTCCGATTCCCGCCACCGGGGCACCTCTCGGGCCCTGGTCTCGTCGAGCCCTTCGTGGTGCGTCCGGAAGTACCCGAGGTCGAGGCAGAAGCCGCAGCCGATGAGGGAGGCGACCGCCATGTGGGCGAAGGCCTTCAACTCCTCGTCGCACTCCTTCCACTTGGCGGCCTTCCGTCCGGCGTTCATACCGAACCCGAGTACCGGTCGGTGGTGCCACATCACCCCGAGGGGGTCGACCACCTCGCCGAACATCCTGATGCTGAACTTCTTCAGGACGGCGCCCCGCAGGCCGGTGATCTCGGCCGGGGGAACCCTGGTGGTACCGGTCATGTCACGTCCCATCCGCTCGGTGTCCACTGGTGTCGCCATGGAGACACCGCCCGGCGCCGATGTGTGACACCCCCGGCCGGGGTCACACCCCGGGGTCATCCGCCGTCGGGGAGGAAAATGCCGGTCGTGGTGCGCGTCGGCGCCCACGACGTGCCGGGGGAACGGGGGGCGAGAGCCATCTCCAGGGCCTGCTCGGGTTCGTGGCCGAGCGGGGACGGCCCCTCGGGCACCTCCTCGCTGCGGCCCGTGGGTTCGAAACCCATGGCCGCGTAGCACCGGGCGGCCCGGACATTGCGTTCGTGCACGAACAGCCGCACCTCGCGGCCGGCGGCCCGGTCGACGGCTTCCCTCAGCAGTTTCCGGGCCAGCCCCGTTCCCCGGTACTCCGGTCGCGCGTAGACGCCCACCAACTGCACGTGGCGTTCGGGGCCCTCGGCACGCGCGAGCAGCACCACCATGCCCAGGAGCGTCGCGCCCTCCTCCCGGAGGTTCTCCACGACGAGGGTCAGGGCGTCGGCCCGTGGGGTGGCCCGTCGCTGCCACTCCTCGCGGGGGAGGCGAAGGGCGTCCCGATACTGCTCGTAGAAGGCGAGTGGGGCCACCGGATCCCGCAGTGCGGCCAGGCGCAACGACCGAAGAGCACGCCAATCCCGTGCTTCGGTGTGTCGCACCACATAGGCCGCCATCCTCCGATGCTGGCAGCAAGCCGGCCCGGTGAACAAGCACCTCCGGCACATCGCCCTCCGTGCCGGTGGGGAGCCGCCCGCGGAGGACCGGGCGGGGTGGGGGCTCAGTCCGGGAGGATCCAGGTCTCCAGCGCGTGGACGCGCCCTTTCATCGGGCGGTGGAACAACGGGAGATCGGCGGGCACGAACCCGGCGGAGCGGGCGACACGGAGGCTGGGAACGTTCTCCGGGGCGATGCGCAGGATCACCCGCTCGAAGTCCAGCTCCCGACGGGCCAGACGGGCACACAGCCGCAGGGAGCCGGAGGCCAGGCCCATCCCCCGGTGCGCGGGGCCGATGGCGTACCCCAGCTCGGCCGTCCCCGGTTCGTCGGGGTCGCGCATCAGACCGATCTCACCCCGGGGCACCCTCTCCTCACCGGTCAGCGTGACGGCCAGCTGGAGGCCGAGGCCGCCGGCGGCCAGGCGGTGCGATCGGGCGACCCGGGCCCGGGCGGCGGTGAGGTCGAAGGGTGAGGGGAGGGCGGTCCAGCGGGCCACCTCGGGATCGTCGAAGAGCGCCGGCATTCGGGGCAGGTCGTGCGGTTCCCAGGGACGCAGGGAAAGATCCGTACCGACGATCCGCACGTCCGAGGGGAAACTCGCCAACATCACCATGATCGTCACCCCGGATACACGCACTCGAGAAGCCCTCCGCCCCCGGCCGGGAGGGCCGGGAGGGGAAAGGACCGAGCGTACCCCGGAACACCTTCACGGGGCTGTTTCCGGGCATGAAAAAAGCGTGGCGTGTCGCAACCCGAGGGTTGACGACACGCCACGCTCTTCAATGATTGTTCGGCGGCGACCTACTCTCCCACACGGTCCCCCATGCAGTACCATCGGCGCGGAAAGGCTTAGCTTCCGGGTTCGGAATGTAACCGGGCGTTTCCCCTTCGCCATGACCACCGA
>NZ_JAJUWS010000062.1 GCF_021390475.1 Streptomyces sp. ST2-7A | reverse complement strand
CACGACCTCGATCCGCGTGTGATCACCCACCACAAGCCGGTGGTGATCCTCGTCCGGCCCTCCGGTGCCGACGCTGGCACCCCGGCCGATCACGGACGCGCGCACTCCCCGCACCCCGCGGATCGACGCACCGTCGAGCAGGATGGAGTCCGCGAGCGTCGCGCCGCGGACCACACAGTTCCGGCCGACGGACGTGTCGGGTCCGATGACACAGTCCTCGATGACCGCGCCCATGCCGATGATGGCCGGACCCTCGATGCGGGACCGTACGACGCGGGCGCCGTCTTCGACGACCACCTGGCCCAGCACCCGGCTCTCGGCGTCCACCGCCCCGGCAACGCGCCGCGTCAGTCCGCCCAGCATGTGCCGATTGCAGTCCAGCACGTCCTCGGCTCGCCCGGTGTCCCGCCAGTAGCCGTTGTAGACGCTGGCCCGCACGGTGGCACCCCGGTGCACCAGCCACTGGATGGCATCGGTGATCTCCAGCTCGCCCCGTGCGCTGGGCTCGATGGCGTCGACCGCGCGGTGGACCGCCGGAGTGAAGAAGTACACCCCGATCAGAGCGAGGTCGCTGCGCGGCTGCCTGGGCTTCTCCACGACCCGCGCCACCGAGCCGTCGGTGTTCAGTTCCGCGACACCGAACGCGCTCGGGTCGGACACCTTGTGCACCACCACCTGCGCCACGGGCCGCCGGGCGTGGAACTCCTCGCAGATCTCGGTCACGCCGTCCGGCAGCATGTTGTCGCCGAGGTACATGACGAAGTCGTCGTCCGCGAGGAACGGGCGCGCGATCCGCACGCAGTGGGCGAGGCCGAGCGGCCGCTCCTGGCGGATGTACTCGATACGCAGCCCGAGGGCGGCGCCGTCGCCGAGTGCATCGGTGATCTGCGGGGCCAGGTCTCCGACGATCACGCCGACTTCGGTCACCCCGAGCTCCCGGATGCCGGCCAGGACATGCTCCAGGACGGATGTGTTGGCGATCGGAATGAGTTGTTTGGGCATCGAATAACTGAAGGGACGCAGGCGGGTTCCCGACCCGCCCGCCAGCACAAGGGCTTTCACGGCGGTGTCCTCTCGCAGGAGTAGCGCGCAGTTCGTTGCGATGGTGTGGGCCTCCGGCCGGCGGCGGCGCGGCACGACGCGCGCCGGGGGTTCGCACGAGCCCGGCCAGGCGTCAGTTCAGGGAGGACCCCTCGGTCACTGCCACAGCGCCGCCTCCGTCGCGAGGGATTCCTCGTAGCCGGGGAGGAGTCCCCTGTCCCTGGCCTCGGCCAGGGTGGGCGCCTCCATGTCGCGGTGCGACTGCGTGGGCAGGAGACCCTCGGGCAGCGGCAGTCCGAGGGTCGGGTCCAGGGCGGAGACGGCGAGTTCGGCCGACGGCACGTAGCCCTCGGACATCACATAGGAGATGACGGTCTCGTCCTCCAGCGAGATGAAGGCATGGCCGAGACCGACGGGGATGTACAGCGCACGGCAGTTGTCCTGGCTGAGTTCGCACATGGTCCACGTGCCGAAGGTCGGAGATCCGACCCGCAGATCGACGAGGTAGTCCCGGACGCGCCCTCGCGGGCAGCAGACGTACTTGGCTCTGCCCGGCGGGAGGGTGGTGTAGTGGATTCCCCGCAGAACACCGCGGTGCGAGAGATTGTGGCTGAGATCCTTCACGGGGAACAGGGGCTTTCCCAGGGCCGCGGCGAAGGCCGCCTCCTGGTATGTGTTGGCGAAGAGCCCACGGTCGTCCTTGTACACCGGCGGCGTGAACGAGTAGGCGCCTTCGATCTCCAGTTTCTCGAACTCCATCTACCTCAGCCTCCCTTCTTTGTCGGAGCGCCACCTGGTCGAGTGGCACGTTTCTGTCGCGCGCGGGCGCGAGGGGAGGAACGGGGTTTTCCCCGGAAGTGCGCGGCCGCGTTCGCGGCAGGCTCGTCCGCACCCTGCCGACCGTGAATACGGAATGCCCAGGCGCCCGGAAACAGTTGTGCGGAATCCAGGGAGAAGCCTCTTCGTTCACCCTTGACGACGTCAAGGAAAAAGTTGCAGAAGCACCGCAACGTTATGTCAAGCGTATGCAAACCGGCAGTGCGGACGGCAATGACCATCTGCACGCGCAGTCAAGCTCCCCGGGAGGCCCGGCACGGCGTCGGCGCTCCCGCCCTGCGGCGGCGGACCCGGCGGAGAGCCGGCCGGAGGGCAGGGCGTCAGCTGCGGTTCTCCAGCGCCCGTGCGCAGAACGGCAGCAGCAGCAGCGGCGGGACGGCCAGTTCTTCGGCCGGCGGACGGGGCCAGCCCTCAGGCTCGGCATCGAGTGCGAACAGGACAGCGAACGGATACGCCAGTCGGTACAGGGCGGGTGCGTCGGCCCACCCCCGGCCCACCGGCCGGGGATCCTGGCGCATCACGTTCTCCAGCCGGTACAGCAGCTTGCGCACCTGGCGACGCCTGCGACGGAACCGGCCCAGACCTTCACACCGGAGATGCTCCCTGCTCAGCGCCATGATCTCCTGCCGCTTCCGGCTGGCGTCCGGACGTGTCCGCGCGATGGGGGTCTCCATCTCGCCGGCGAAGAAGAACTCCAGGAGCAGCTTCTCCTCCAGCGCAAGCGGGCCGGAGCAGTCCGCCACGCGCACGGCCACCGCACCGCACTCCGGGGCGCCTGTGCCCCCGGTACGGAACCGGATGTGCCCCCGGAGGCCGAGCGACGCCAGCTGAGCGGCAACGACCCGCCTGTCCAACGTCCCTGCAGCACGTCCCGGACCGCATGCCCCCGCACCCATCAGCAACCCCACGCGCAGCGGCGGGAGATGAGCAAGGTCCATCATCAGGAGATGGAGCAGCGTGGCCCTGACCGTATATCGCTGCGTGATCTCAGCCTCCACATGCCATGGGGAATCCAAGCGTCCCCGCCGCCGGACGACGGTACGCGAGGCAGCCCTCCCTGCCCTCCGGCATACTCCGGGACCCCGACGCCGCAAGGCCCGCGGGGCGTCGGGAATCCCGTCGCATCCGGCAGCAGCAACGCGGGCGTGCCGTTCGCGCGCACCCGAAGGTGGCTCACCGTTACGGTGAGCCACCGCTTCGGTAACCGTCGGCTGAGCCTACCAACAGCAGACGCGCGACCGCGGGGAAAGCTGCATCTTGCCGCACCGCGACCGGAGCGGGAGTTCCCCTGCCGGGCCGGCCGGTGCGGCTCCCGCCCAGCGGCCGGACCCGACGTCGGTACGTCAGGTCTCCGAGCGGTAGAGGGCCTGCCAGTAGTGGCTGAACGGACGGGACCAGGCGTCGGACACGCAACGCCAGCCCCCCCCGGGGCGGTACGCTGCCACGAACTTGCGGGAATGAGCCTCCACGGCACCGTTGTCGTGGATGTCGATGACGTCGGTGAGAAGGCCCGGGCTGAGCGCCAGCGCGATCGCCTCCTCGCCCCGCGCGTGACCGTCGAGCGTCTTGTCCATGTACTTGCCCACGGGGTTGTTCACATAGAAGTACCGGCACTGGGCGTCGATGAGAGCCAGATAGGCCTGTACGGTGTCGACGTCCATCTCGGCGAGGGAATCGATGTTGACGCACAAGTCGAACTGCTGCGAGTCCAGTACGTCGATGTCGTCGACGGCCACGAAGCGCACCTTGGCGAACAGCTCGTCGTCCAGGACCGTGCTCAGGTACCTCCGCGACAGGTCCAGGGTCTTTGCCAGATCGAGGATCCAGTACTCGGCGATATCGTGATTCGACAGAATCGTATGGCACGTGCGCCCGTAGCCCGCCCCGATCTCAAGGATCCGGAACGCGTCCACGTCCACTCCGGCCGAGATGAACTCCAGATCCCGCACGGCACGCACATAGTCGAGATCCACCGTCTCGCCGTTGTACCGCACGGAGACGGGGTCGCCCACATCCCGGTTGCGGACGTTGCGCAGTGCCGTCCAGTGCGTCGGCGAGAGTTCGGACGCCAGATTGTAGATGAGTGTCTTGAGGTACCTGCCGCCGTTGGTCGCGACATTGAACAGTGCGATGCGGTAGTTGACCTCACTTGTCTTGAAGTTCTCCAGGGAAACCGTGGTTTCCTCGTTGATCTGCCTCTCGCCGATGTCCGCCCACAGGGCGTTGGGTCCGTACTTGTCGCTCATGTCTCACCTCGTTTGACGAACGCATGAAAGCGTTTCTCGGTTACCTGTCTGGTCGTCGCCGTCGCCGGTCGCTACGGCTCAGCCGAACCGGCCAGCGCCGCAACGGTTTTCTGGAGAGCCACGGACAGTGGCACCTGAGGCCGCCAGCCCGTGATCCACCGGAACGCCGAGGAATCGATGACGAGACTCCGGAAGTCGGCGAGCTCGGCGTGCGCGGGCGGCCGGACGGTGACCACGGGCGCCCTGGGCTTGCCCGTGCGCGTCGCCACCAGCTCGGCGACGGTGCGGAAGACCTCGCCCAGCGGTTCCCCCCGGCCCGTGCCGAGCACCCAGTGCCGTCCGGCAAGGGCCGGCAGATGGTCGAGTGCCGTGACGAGCGCGCCGGCGGCGTCGTCGATGTAGAGCAGGTCGCGCCGCACCGTTCCGTCGTGCCACATCGTCAGCGGATCGCCCGCCAGGGCACGCCGCGTCATGGTCGCGACGACGCCTTTGTCGGCAGCCGTGGATGTGGGGCCGAGCCCGAACACCGTCGGCAGGCGCAGCGACGCCCCCTGGATCTCACCCGCCGCCGAGGCGTCCAGCACCAGACGTTCGCCGGCGAGCTTCTGCCGGTCGTACTCCCCCTTGGGAGCGTCTGGTTCCGAGCCGTCCACCAGCTCCTTCGTCACCGGTCCGACCTGCGACGCCGC
Organism: Streptomyces sp. ST2-7A; assembly: GCF_021390475.1. Classification (GTDB taxonomy): domain Bacteria; phylum Actinomycetota; class Actinomycetes; order Streptomycetales; family Streptomycetaceae; genus Streptomyces. The sequence goes on along the minus strand of NZ_JAJUWS010000062.1, from coordinate 18,311 downwards.
GCCGGTGAACAGCACGCCGGCCGGCTTCTGGCCGCTGCCCCGGGCGCGAAGCGCGTCAAGGAGATCCCGCACCAGCCCCACGTTGACGCGCTCGGCGGCGGTGTCCCCGTCCTCGACGCGCCAGGTCGTGGATCCCTTGATATAGGCGACGGAATGGATCACGGCATCGGCGTCGGCGACTGCCGCGGCCATCGCGCCGGGCTCGGTCAGGTCGACGGTCAGCGTCTCGATGTCGGCGCGGGCGTCGCCGGGCACCGGTGCCGCGTGGCGTGCCACGGCCCTGACCCGGACGGGTCGTCGCGCCAGCTCGCGCAGCACGGCGGAGCCGACGAAACCCGTCGCGCCGAGCAGCACGACGCGGGGTGACCCGGCTGTCTGCGTCACGACCGCGCCTCCGCTGTTCCGCGTGCCCGGCCGCGGCCGTCGCGGCGTGCCGGGGGCACGCACGCGAACGCGCCGCCGATCCCGCTCTCCTGGATCTCCATGAGCCCGTTCTCCTTTCTGCTTCACGGTCCTGTTGCGCGGTCTCCCGCGGTGGCGCAGCCGCTCACAGCGACTTCAGCACCTCACGGGCAGCGGCGATGATCCTGCTCTGCAACGCCTCGGGAAGCGACGGGTACATCGGCAGCGAGAAGATCTCCCCGGCGAGCTTCTCGGTGACGGGCAGATCCCCTTCGGAATAGCCCAGGTGCGCGAAGCCGCTCATGGTGTGAACCGGCCACGGGTAGCTGATGTTCAGCGAGATGTCGCGCTTTCTGAGGGCGTCGAGGATGGCGTCGCGCTCGGGGTGCCGGACCACGTACACGTAGTGGACGTGGTCGTTTCCGGGAGCCGGGGAGGGCAGTACGAGGCCGTCCGGACCCGTGAGATCGCTCAGCTCCTGCTCGTAGCGGCGGGCCACCGCCCGGCGCCCGGCGATATAGGCGTCCAGCCGTCCGAGCTTGCGACGCAGTATCTCCGCCTGCACCTCGTCGAGCCTGGAGTTGTGTCCCGGTGAGCGGACGACGTAGTAGCTGTCGTCCATGCCGTAGTAGCGCAGCTGGCGCACCGCGCGGTCGGTCTCCGGATCGGAGGTGATCACCGCGCCCCCGTCGCCGTAGGCGCCCAGCACCTTGGTGGGGTAGAAGGAGAACGCGGCCGCGTCCCCCATGGTGCCGGCGAGCCGACCGTGCCGGCGGGCTCCATGTGCCTGTGCGCAGTCCTCCAGGATCTTCAGGCCGTGCCGGTCCGCGAGCCGCCGCAGGCCGGCCATGTCCACGCACTGGCCGTAGAGGTGCACGGGCAGGATCACCTTGGTGCGAGGGCTGATGGCGGCCTCGACCTGGCCGGTGTCCATGAGGAAGTCCTCCTCACGGACGTCGACGAACACCGGCGTGGCGCCCGTCTCCACAATGGCGACCACCGTCGGGGCCGCCGTGTTGGACACGGTGATGACCTCGTCGCCCGGACCCACGCCGAGTGCCTCCAGCCCGATCTTCAGCGCATTCGTTCCGTTGTCGACACCCGCGGCGTGGCCGACGCCGTGGTAGCGGGCGAAGGCGTCCTCGAAACCCTTCAGGCTCTCCCCGAGCACCAACTGGCCGGAGCTGAATACCTTCCGTACCGCGTCCAGGAGGTCGTCCTTCTCCGACTCGTACTCCAGGAGGTAGTCCCACACGTAGGTCGTCACTGGCTGTCTCCCGTTCTCGTTCAGCTGCTGGTCGGCGTCACGCGCGCCACACCCGACGGGGTCGGCACTCCGGTATCGGTCCGCGGTCTCCGGACGGCCGGAACCGCGTCGCGCGGAAGCGGGGACCTCAGGGCTTGCGGGCCACTCCCGCGTAGAGGTTGGAGCGGGCCGCAGGCGCGTCGGGCTGGTCGGGGCGCCACTGCGGCGCGTAGACGAGTCCGGGGTCCACCAGCTCGAAATCACCGAGGAAATCGAGTACTTCGGCCCTGGTGCGGGGCACGATCGGAGTGCGCCCGCTCTCCTTGAACATCTCCACCGTGCGCCGCATGGTGTCGGGGTCGTTGTCCCAGGTGAAGGACGCGATCGCCAGACAGCTTCCGGGAGCCAGCGCCTCGCGGTACCTGCGGATCAGTTCCCGGGGTTCGTCCGCGTCGTGGAGAAACTGCGTGACTCCCAGCATCAGCAGGGCGACCGGCTGGGAGAAGTCGATCAGCTGACGCGTCGGCGAGGCGTCCAGGACCGACTGCGGCTCGCGGACGTCCGCCTGGAGCATGACCGTGTTCGTGCTGTCTCCCAGCAGACAGCGGCCATGGGCTACCGCGGCGTCCTCGTTATCGACGTAAACGACCCTGCTGGCCGCGTCGGCACGCTGCGCGGCTTCGTGCACGTTGCCGAGCGTCGGAAGACCGGAGCCCAGGTCGAGATATTGGGTGATGCCCTCGCCGGCCAGGAAGGCGACCACCCGGTGCAGGAACTCGCGGTTCTGCCGGGACATGGTCCGGGCCGGGAGCACAGTGAGAACCTTCTCGGCCAGCTGGCGGTCCGCCTCGAAATGGTGCGGCCCGCCCAGCAGGTAGTCGTATGCGCGCGCCGCGCTCGGTTCCGCCCGGTCGATACCCTGTGGTATCCAGTCGGTCGCGGTCATGGAGAGGTCCTTTCATACGTGTCATACGTCTCATGCGTCGTCGAAGGCTGTAGGTGTGCGCTCCTGACGTGCGGCCAGCCCGAGTCGGCGCCGAACCATCGCTCCAGAGCGGCGGGCAGCGAGCTCTCGGTCCCCGGGTCGGTCCAGGCCACATGGCCGTCGGGACGGATCAGCACCGCTCTGGTGCCCGACAGTACGGAGCCCGCGGCGGCCCGGGGCACGTGGACGGCGACGAGGTCCACCCGGTCGCGCCAGCCGTCGGTGAGGCGGCGCAGCCCGCCCCCGTCCGCGAGGTCCAGCAGCACACCCCGGCCGGAGCGCAACAGCTCCGCCGGCCGCGTCCGGCCCGTGTCCCGGACCATTTCCAGGGGCGGCATGCGCCGCCCGAGCAGGGGGTGGTCGCCGTCGCCAACGTCATAGCGGATCTCCAGGCCGGATACCATGCCGGCCAGGTGGCGGGCGACCACGTCGTATCCGATGAGTTCCGTCATCACCTCCCTGAGCGGCTGCATCTCGTCACCGCTCAGGAACAGCAGGCCCTGAGCCTGCACGTTCATCAGAAGCCGTACCCCGACCGGGTGCCGCTCGTCGTGATAGGAATCCAGCAGGGCCGGCGAACCGGTGCCCTTGACACAGGCCGCCAGCTTCCATCCGAGGTTGACCGAGTCCTGAATGCTCGTGTTCATCCCCTGCCCGCCGGCGGGAAGATGCACATGGGCCGCGTCTCCGGCCAGCAGCACGCGGCCCCTGCGATACTCGGTGACCTGCCGGGCCGGGTCGCCGAACGCGCTGATCCACACGGGGGTCGCCCGGGAGATGTCCTGACCGCTCAGCCTCTGCCACGCCCCGGCCACCTCGGAGAAGTCCGGCGGTCCGCCGCGCCGCCGCGGAGGCCGCCCACGCTCGCAGACGACGATGCGGTCCACGCCGTCCCCGAGCGGAGCGGACATGATCATGCCGCCGGGCACGGACTGGCCGATGGGACGGGGCACGATGTCGCCGCCGCGTATGTCCGCCAGGAACATCTCCCGCGTCGGCGCCGTACCGGGAAAGTCGAAGCCCCCCGCCTTGCGGACGGTGCTCCGGCCGCCGTCGCAGCCGACCAGGTAGCCGGCGTTCAGCGAGGACCGCGCACCCCCGGCGTCGCGCACCTCCACCTCGACGTGCCCGCCCCGGTCGGCGAACCCCAGCACCTCGTGGCCCCGGCGAAGGTCCGCCCCGAGTCCCACGGCCCAGGATCCCAGGACCGCCTCTGTGCGGGCCTGCGCGATTCCCTTGACGCCGTAGTGCGCACCGTCCAGCACGGAGAAGTCCACGGGTGTCCCGCCGAAGTGCCCCAGGACACTGACCTCGACGTCACCGAACTCCGGTAGCAGTCCGCGCTGGTCGAAGACCTCCATCGTCCTGGCCGAGAATCCCAGGCCGCGTGACTCGCCGCTGGGCCGCGACAGCCTTTCCAGAACGATGACGTCAACGCCGGCGAGCCGGAGTTCACCGGCGAGCATCAGGCCTGCGGGCCCCGCGCCCACCACGATCACGGACGTGTCCATCAGTACTCCCTCTTCCGGCACAGGGCCACGGACCGCGAGGTCAGGAGGCGTAGGGGCGCTTGGTCCGGGCCTCCTTCAGGGCGAGCGCCCACCACGCGAGCTGGTCCAGCAGCGTCTTCGCGGCGGCGTCGCTGCCCGCCACGTCGTTCGGACGTCCGTTGTCGTCGAAGGCGGCGGCGCCGCCGTGGAAGCTCACACAGTCCCGGACGGTGACCGCGTGCAGCTCGCCGAAAACCAGCCGGAGCTGCTCGATGGCCCTGAGACCGCCGGAGAAGCCGCCGTAGGAGACGAAGCCGACGGGCTTCGCGCGCCATTGCGTGAGATGCCAGTCGATGGCGTTTTTCAGAGCCGCAGGGAAGCTGTGGTTGTACTCGGGTGTCACGACGACGAACGCATCGGCCCTGTCGATGCGCGGGCTGACGCGGTCGAGCGCTTCAGCCATCTCGGCAGACGGTTCACGAACCGGCCCGGCGAGGCTCAGCGGGACATCGGCGAGATCGATGACATCGACGGTGATGTCCTCGCGCGGCTCGGCTTCGCTGACGAACCATTCCGTCACGGTCGGGCCGAACCGGCCCTCCCGGACACTTCCGATGATGACGGCAAGGCGGATGACCTCGGTCGACATGGCGTCCTCTCAGTACGATTGGGCCCCGGTGCCGGGCCGGCCGGCCGGCGGAACGGCGGCAGGTGGCGGTAGGGGGCGGGCAGGTGTGTGCACAGCCGCGCCGGAGTCGGCGGGCCGAAGAAGACGAGGCGGACGCCGTGCCCTGCGCACGGAATCCGATCACCCGGGCACGCCGGTCTTCGCCTTCCGTAGCCCCGGGAGCGCGGCGCTCAGACCGGCGGTCCCCGCCACGGCGATGGCCGCCAGCGCGACGCGGTATTCGTCGTAGGCGGTGAGCAGCACTGCCACCGTCGGCAGCATCACGACCGCGCCCGACTGAACCGCCGTCTGGTACAACGGGATTGCCATGCCCCGCTCACCTGGTTCGACGGCCGAAGCAGCCTGCATGTTCAGCGCGGCGAAGGCGAAGACGAAACCGAGACCGACGAGCAGGAGCGCGGGCAGCAGCGTGGTCACGTAGCGGCCGGGTGCCGGGTCCGCGAGGTAGAACAGCTGGCCGACCACCGGCGTCAGGGCGCCGAGCGCGATGAGGCGCGGTGTACCGAAGCGTTCGACCATGCGGGCGGAGAACGGAACGGATACGGCCAGTGGCAGGCAGGCCGGGAGCAGCGCCACGGCTGTCTGCCAGGACGACCATCCCATGACGTGGTGCCCCTGGAAGCCGACCAGGACCAGCAGCCCCAGGTACGCGCCGTTCAAGCCGGCCGCGCAGACGGCGGCGCGGACGAGCGGACCGTTGCGCAGGAGCCGTCTCGCGAACACCGGGGGGGCGGAACGGTGTGCCGGGTCACGGGGGATGAACCGCAGGCCCAGCACGAGGAGGAGAAAGGCCACGGGGGCCGGGGCCAGGAAGGTCCACATCCAGTCGACGCCGGTGAGCCCGCCGGAGAGCAGCACCCCGATCGTGAATCCGGCCGCCCCGAACAGGGAGTAGACCGCCACCGCCCGCCGTTGCCGGGGGCCGTCCGGCAGCGTCGTGGTGATAATGGCGAGTCCGGTGGGTGCGGTCAGCGCGGCGCACATCCCTTTGATCACCCGTGTGACCACCAGCAGCACGGCGCTGTCGGTGAGCCCGCCGACCACGGACGCGACCGTGAAGACGAGCAGGGCGATCAGAAAGACGCGTCTGCGGCCCCAGCGGGCGGTGACGCGGGGTCCCAGCAGAAGCACCGCGGCGAAACCGAGGGCGAACCCGCTCATGATCCACTGCACGCCCCACGGCGTCAGCTCCAGATCGGCGGCGATCGTGGGCAGGGCCACCAGCACGATGGACACCTCAAGGGCATCGATCAGCATGTTGCCGGCGAGGACGAGCAGCAGGGCCCACATCCGGGGCCCCCGGTGAACCGGGGTGGTGCGAGCGTGCGGGGCGGGCAGCGTCGTCATGGGCGGTGGCACCTCGGGTGTCGGAAACATCGGATGCGGTATCACGCGGCGCCGGCGTCGTCGGCCCGACTCCCGGGCGCCGGCTCAGCCGAGCAGACTGCCGCCGCTGGCATCGAGGAACGCTCCGGTGATCCACCGTGCCTCGTCCGTGGCCAGGAACGCCACGACATCCGCGACGTCCCCGGTCTGCCCGACGCGGTTGAAGGCCGACAGCTGCGCCATCTCGTCCACCGCCTCCGGGATGTCGAACACCGGGCTGCCGTTGTCGGTGATGCCCGGCGCGACGCTGTTCACCGTGATCCCGCGGGGCCCCAGGTGCCTGGCGAGGTGCAGCGTGATCTGTTCGATGGCCCCCTTGGTCATCGCGTAGGCGACTTCCTGCGGATTGGCGACCCTGGTCAGGCCGGACGAGATGTTGATGACGCGACCGCCGTCGGGGATCAGCGGCAGGGCACGCTGGACGATGAAGTAGGGCGCCTTGGCGTTGACAGCGACGAGCCGGTCGAACAGCTCCGGCGTGACGTCCTCGGGCGCGACTCCTCCCATGATGGCGGCGTTGTTGACCACAATGTCCAGTGCGACCGTGCCGGTGCGTTCCTTGAGCCCCTGCTCCAGGCCGAGAAAGAGTTCATGGACGTCCCCGCTGGTCCCGAGCTCCGCCCGGAGGGCGAAGGCGCGGCCGCCCTCGCCCTCGATCAGCGCGACGGTCTCCGCCGCCGCCTCGGCGTTCGTTCCGTAGTGCACCGCGACCAGGGCCCCGAGCCGGGCGAGGCGCAGCGCCGTCGCTCGGCCGATGCCTCGGCTGGCCCCGGTGACCAGGGCTGTCCGCCCGGTGAGCTTTCCCATCGCGGTCCTCCTGTAGGTGGTTCTGTCGTCGGTGGTGTGCTTCCCGGAGGTCTCCGGGACATCGAGGGCGCTGATCGCCCGGGCGATGTGGCGGCGCGCGCTGTCGAGCCCGAGCAGTTCCTCGAAGAGGGCGCGCACGGGCTCCACTTCCGGGCCACCGAGCAACAGCTGGGACTGTGCCTCGATGTGGCGCAGCGTGCGCGCGCCGACGGGGTGGCGCTCGTCGTGGTAGCTGTCCAGGACGCTGTCCCCGGCGCGTCCGGTGATGCGGTCCGAGAGCCGCCGGCCGAGAGCGGCGGCGTCCTGGAGTCCGAGGTTCAGAGCCTGGCCGCCCACCGGCATCTGGGCGTGGGCGGCGTCTCCGGCGAGGAGCACATGCCCCCGCCGGTAGCGCACGGCCAGCCGGCTGACCGTGCCGAAGGAATTCAGCCACACCGGACGGCCCGCGCCGATGTCCTCTCCGGTCACCCGCGACCAGGCGGCAGCGATCTCCTCGAACGAGGGGCCCCGCGTGCGCCGCCGCGGGGCCCGCCCGAATTCGTGCACCATCAGCCGAGTGGTGCCGTCCGGCCACCGGTGGGCCGTCACCATCCCCCGGGTGTGCCGTTCGAAGCGCCGGTTGGGTACGTCGATGCCCGCGACGTCGGCCCGGAGCATCTCCTTGGTGGCACCGTGCCCCGGAAAATCGATCCCCGCTGCACGGCGGACCGTGCTGTCCTCGCCGTCACAGCCGACCACATACCGGCCTGTGATGGATGCCGGCCGTCCTTCGGGCCCCCTTACCTCGACGACCACCGCGCCGGCTCTCTGCGACAGCCCGACGACCTCGTGGCCGCGCCGGATTCGGGCTCCGAGGTCGGTCGCCCAAGCCTGGAGTACTGCCTCGATCCGGGTCTGCGGGCACTTCCACTGGCCCGCGTGCGGGTGGCCCGGGCCGGCCGCCGCCAGGTCGAGCGGTATGCCGCCGAAGTGTCCCGTGCCGCCGCTGGGCAGCGGACCGAACCGGTCGAGAAGACCGCGCTGTTCGAAGAGTGTCATCGTGCGAGCGTGCACCGTGGATGCCCGTGACTCGGTCATCGGTTCCGCGAGCCGCTCCAGGACGGTCACGCCCACGCCGCGCCGACGCAGGTCACCCGCGAGGAACAGGCCGACGGGACCGGCGCCGACGACGATGACATCCGCCTCAGCGGAGGTCGTCATGGCTCATCGCTTCTTCCGGGCCACGTGCTCCTCGGCCAGCGCGAGGGTCGCCCGGCTGTTGCCGCCCAGCGCGTCCCGCAGGAAGGCACCCGCCTCGGCCACCCCGGCGGCGGCGCCGAGGACCGTGGCGATGGCCTTCGCGTTGATGACGACGGTGTGCTGGGAGGTGGCTGTGGTGGAACCGTCCCCATGCTCGGTCAACGACCAGCATCCGGTGTGCAGCTGCATGAGCGCAGGCAGCGTGGTCTGCTTGTAGACGATCTTATGGTCCGGGAAGCACACCCGGATGGACTCCGTGGTGTGGCGTCCCCCGTCCTTGGTCAGCGTCTCCATGCGCAGTGACTGGAGCCCGGGCGCGTACTCGCGCAGCCGGACCGCGGCGACATGCGGCAGCCTGGCCTCCCACTGATCGGCTTCGTCGAGGAAGCGGTATATGTCCTTGGCCGGGCCGTCGATCCGCACCGCGTCCTCGAAGGAGAGCATCAGCTCCGCCGCACCGGTGGCCAGTTCGATGTTGGACTTGAGCGCGGCGAGTTCGGAGCGGCTGTTACGGTCCACGGCCCGCGTGATCCATTCCAGGCCGGCCGGATCGTCGTCGACCGCCCGGTAGTCGTGCAGGAGTCGCACCCGGCACAGCCGCGCCCCTCGCGGCTCGATGATCCATGTACCGCCCATCGACGCCACCGGCGGCGCGGACGCCTCCTGGCGGAACGTTATCGTCAGCTGCTCGGGAGCCAGCGCGCGGCGGGATGTCCAGGACTTGGGCTCGCCGTTCGCCGTGGCCCAGATCCTGATGCGTTCCTCCGACTCGCTTCGTTCGACATGGTCGACGTACACCGTGGGCGGGAAGAGCTGTGGCCACCGCTCGACGTCCGCGATGAGCCGGTAGACGTCCCGCGCGGCCGCGTGGACGGTGATCTCGTGCTCGACCTCTCGGATCATGTGGTACTCCCTTCACACCGCGCGGGGTCAGAAGTTGCCCAGCCCACCGCACACGTTCATGGCCTGTGACGTGATGGAGGCGGCCGTGTCGGACACCAGATAGCCGACGAGGCCCGCGACCTCGTCCGCCGTGGAGTAGCGGCCGAGCGGGATCTTGGCGCGGAAGCGCTCCAGAACCTCCTCCTCCGTCGTCCGGTACGCCTCCGCGTAGCCCTGGCGCACCCGCTGGGCCATGGGGGTCTCCACATATCCGGGGCACACCGCGTTGACCGTGATGCCGGTGGGCGCCAGCTCGTTGCCCAGGGCCTTGGTGAAGCCGACGACACCGTGCTTGGAGGCGGAGTAGGGGGCGCCGAGGACCACGCCCTGCTTGCCCGCGGTCGAAGCGATGTTGACGATCCGGCCCCACTGCTTCGTCCGCATACCGCCCGCGTTCAATACGGCATGGGTCATCAGGAACACACTGTTCAGATTGGTGTCGATGACGTCGAGCCAGAGCTCGGGATCGAGATCCGCCGTGACTCCGCCGCCACTGCGCCCCGCGTTGTTGACGAGTACGTCGATGGAGCCGAAACGGGCGACAGCGGCACGGACGCACTGGTCGATGTCCTCGCGCAGGCGCACGTCGCAGGGCGTGCCCTCGACGCTGAGGCCCGCCTCGCGCAGGTCCTTGACGGTGCGGGTGACGCTGTCCTCGGTGCGGGCACAGATGAACACGTGGTATCCGCGCTGGGCGAGCAGCCGGCTGACAGACAGACCGATTCCGCTGGTGGCTCCGGTGACGAGGGCAATCTTCGGTTCCTGCTGTGGCATGAGGTCTCCTTACGCAGTCGGATGCATCCCGGAACGCCGGGCGAGCGCGTCGCCGGTGGCATGGCCCGCGGAGGCCAACCGGGAGTTCACCTCGTCCACGAGATCCCGGGGAGTGCGGGCGAAGAGCAGTGCGTCGTCGTCGATCTTGATGTCGTACTCACGCTCGATGCGCAGACCGGTCTCCAGCAGGGCCAGTGACTCGTAGCCGAGCGCCTCGAATTCGACGTCGAGGATGTCACCGTCGAGGTCGGCGCCGTGGTCGGCACCGGCGCCCTCGCTGAGAATGCGCTTGAGGTCTTCCTGCGTGAACTGGCGTTCAGACATGTCGTTCCTTTCGATACGAGTGCTGTCACCAAGCACCGGCTGCCTTCGGTCAGGCGTCCGAAGAGCGCACGACCATGGCCGAGTTGAAGCCGCCGAAGCCGCGCGCCACAACCAGTGCCCGCCGCACACGCGCGCGGCGGAGGCTGGTCACGAGATCGATGGCGTAGTCGGCTGATGCGGTGGAGTGGGCCGTCGGCGGAATGACTCCGTCGCGCATGGCCAGGAACGCCGCGGCAAGGTCGACCGGCGCGGCGCCGGAGCAGAGGCGACCCGTCATGCTCTTGGGAACGGTGACGGGGACGCCGTGCGGACCGAACACCTCGCTGATCGCCTCGGCCTCGACCCGGTCGAGATCCTGGACGGCGGCGCCGTCCGCGAGAACCATGTCGATCGCCGCCGGTTCCTCTCCGGCATCCCGCAGGGCGAGTTCGATGGCCCTGCGCAGCCCGGGCTCGCGTCCGGTGCCCGGGTGCGGATCGAAGGTGGCCGCATACCCCGCGATCTCGCCGTAGATGTGCGCGGCTCCCCTGCTGCGGGCGCTCTCCTCGGATTCGAGCACCAGCAACGCCCCGCCCTCCCCGGGTACGTGTCCGTGAGCGGCGGGATCGAACGGGAGATAGGCCCGCTCCGGGTCATCGCTCGTGCTGATGCGGTCGTTCGTCAGCTGGGCGACCCAGCCCCAGGGACACAGGGAGGCATCGAGCGCCCCGGTCAGGACCAGGGAGATGCCCTTGCGGATGTGCCGCCGGGCCTGTGCGACCGCGTCCAGGCCGCCGGCCTGGTCACTGACCAGTACGCCGCTGGGACCGCGCAAGCCGTGGCGGATGGATATCTGTCCGCTGTTGACGGCGTAGAACCAGGCGAACGACTGATACGCGCTGACGTACCGCCCTCCCTGGCTCCACAAAGCCTTCAGCTCGCGCTGCCCGAATTCGAAGCCGCCCGAGGAACTGGCGGTGATCACCCCCATCTCGTACTCGGCCAGTTCGTCCGTCCGGGCGCCGGCGTCCGCGAGAGCCCACTCCGCGGTGACCAGCGCGAGCTGGGTCATCCGGTCGGTCTGCGGCAGGAGGCGGCCCGGAAGATGCTTTCCCGCATCGAACTCCGCTATCTCACCAGCGAGTTGCGCCGGATAGGGCGTGGCGTCGAATCGGCTGATCCGGCCGATCCCGCTGCGTCCGGCGCACGTGGCCGACCAGTACTCCCGGGCACCGAACCCGTTGGGAGCTGCTACGCCGATCCCGGTGATCACCGCTTTGACGGGCGGGTCGGAAATCATGCTCGGGTCCTGTCCGTACGAGCGAGTACCAGGGCGCTTTGGAAACCGCCGAAGCCGCTGCCGACCGACAACACCGCGTCGGTCTTCCAATCACGGGCTGTCAGCGGCACATAATCCAGGTCGCACGCGGGATCGGGCCGGTGCAGATTGGCCGTAGGAGGTACCACGTTGTGCTCCATCGCGAGAGCAGAAGCGGCGATCTCGATGGACCCGATGGCACCGAGGGAGTGGCCGACCATGGATTTGATCGAGCTGACCGGGGTGCGATAGGCATGCTCACCGAGACTGCGCTTGCACGCCGCCGTCTCGTGCAGATCGTTCTGCTTGGTCCCGGAACCGTGCGCATTGACGTAGTCGATGTCGTCGGCGTTGAGCCTGGCCTGTGCGAGCGCCGCGCGGATCGCCTCGGCCATCTCGCGTCCGTCCGGACGGAGTCCCGTCATGTGGAAGGCGTTGCTGCGTGTTGCGTAGCCCGCGATCTCCGCGTAGACGTGGGCTCCCCGGCCACGCGCGCCCGCCAGTTCCTCCAGCACGAACACGGCGGCTCCCTCGCCGAGGACGAAGCCGTTGCGGCTGGCGTCGAAGGGGCGTGAGGCGTGTTCCGGGTCGTCGTTGCGCGGCGTGGTGGCCTTGATCGCGTCGAAACACGCGACCGTGATCGGCGAGATCGGGGCATCGGTGGCTCCCGCGACCATCACGTCTGCCGAACCCTCACGGATCAGCTCGGCGGCGTGACCCACCGCGTCCAGGCCGGAGGTACAACCGGTGGAGACCACCGTGGCGGGACCTTCGACACCCGCCTCCCAGGCCACCTCGGCGGCGAACGAGCTCGGCACGAAGTAGTTGTACAGATGGGGCACGGCATACGTGTGGTCGACCAGATCCAGACGACCGCCGTCGCTGACGGTGCGGTACTCCTGGTCGAGACCGGTGGTGGCGCCCACAGCGCTGCCGATGGTGACACCCACGCGAAAGGGGTCGAACGCACCGAACTCCAGGCCGCTGTCGGCGATCGCCTCCCGCGCGCTGACGACCGCGAACTGCGCGGCCCGGTCCATCCGCCGTGTCGCTTGCGGACCGAGCCCGGCCAGTTCGGCGTCGAAGTCCACCTCGGCCGCGATCTGCGAGCGGAAGGGTGAGGGGTCGAAGAAGGAGATGCGGCGCGTCGCCGCCCGCCCGTCAGTGAGCAGCTGCCAGAAGGGCTTTCTGCCGACTCCGCCGGGAGCGATCACGCCGATCCCGGTGATCACCACCCGGCGGTCGCCGCCACTCACCGTGCCGTCCAGTGGTAGAAGCGCCGAGCCAGCGCATCGGACGGCGAGCGCCAGGTGGCGGGGTCGTAGGCCTGGACGAAGGGTTTCAGGTCCTCGCTGATCGCGAGGAACCGCCGGTTCGTCTTCGCCTCCTCGATGCGCCGCCGCCCGTCGTCGTGGTCGAAGTCCTGGAGGTGGAAGTAGAGCCCCTGGTAGGAGAACAACTGGCGACGACGGGTCCCCATCAGGTGGGGCATCTGCGTGGTGTCGAACTCCGCGAAGAGCCGTGCGACCTCGTCCGCCGACGCCGGGTCCATGCGGGCCACGACCAAAGTACTGTGCATCCGTCCTTCTCCCTGTGCTGCGTGGTGAGTACTCATCGGCTGGGTCCGAACCACCGGTCCAGCGCCATCGGCAGGTCATGGTGCGCCCCCGGTGCCGCCCAGGCGACGTGCCCGTCAGGGCGCACGAGGAGGGCCTTGGTCTCCCGGAGCGCGTCCTCGCGGGACTTGTCTGCAGTCGTCGCGGTGACGATGTCGACACGGTCGGACCAGCCCGCTGCCCGCTGCCGCAACGGGGTGCTGTCAGCGAGATCGAAGAGCACCCCCCGCCCGGCGCGCAGGAGTTCGGCGCTCCGCGTCGCCCGGCCCGACACGGTCAGGGCGACGTCCGGCATGCGCATGCCCAGCATGGGATGCGAGCCGGTTCCGACGTCGTAACGGATCTCAAGGCCACTGACCATCCCCGCGAGATGGCGGCTGACCTCCGGATAGCGGATCAGCTCGGACAGCACGTCACGCAGTGGCTGGACCTCGTCGCCGCTCAGGAAGAGGAGCCCCTGCGCCCGGGTGTTCATCAGCAGCCGCCGGCCGACGGGGTGCCGCTCACTGTGGTAGGTGTCGAGCAGTGCTTCCGGAGCGGTCCCACGCACCACGGCGGCCAGCTTCCAGCCAAGGTTGACTGAATCCTGGATGCTGGTGTTCATGCCCTGACCACCGGCCGGCAGATGGATGTGGGCCGAGTCGCCGGCAAGGAACACCCGCCCGCGGCGGTACTCGGTGGCCTGGCGGGTCGCGTCCCCGAACGCGCTGACCCACACCGGCTCGGCATGCGAGATGTCGATGCCGGTCAGCCGCTTCCAGGCGTCGGCCACCTCGGAGAACGGCGGCGGCGCGGTGCGGCGCTGCGGCGAGACGCCCCGCTCGCAGACAATGATGCGGGTGATGTCGTCCCCGAGGGGACCCACCATCACCATTCCCCCCGGTACGGCTTCACCGATCATCCGGGGCTCCAGGCGTACCCCGCGGATGTCGGCCAGGTACATTTCCATCGTCGCCGCCGTGCCGGGGAAGTCGAAGCCGGCCGCCTTGCGTACTCGGCTGCGTCCGCCGTCGCAGCCCGCCAGGTAGGCGGAGCGCAGACGCTGCTCTCCCTTCGAACCGCGCACGACCACTTCCACAGAGTCGCCGTCGTCACGCAGTGAGACACATTCAAGGCCGCGCCTGATGTCCGCACCCAGCTCTGTCGCCCACGTCTCGAGAACCGACTCCGTGACCGACTGGGGCACAGATTTTGCCGCTTGCAAAGCACCCTCAAGGACAGCAAAGTCAATCGGAAGGCCGCCGAAGTGCCCCTGCGTACTGGTCTCTATCTCGCCGAATCTGGACAGCAGGCCACGCTGGTCGAACACTTCCATCGTGCGCGAGGTGAAACCGAGGCCGCGTGACTCGCCGGTGGGCTCCTCAAGGCGCTCGACGACGATGACTTCTACTCCTGCCAAGCGCAGCTCTCCCGCAAGCACAAGACCGGCGGGTCCCGCACCGACAATGACAACCGAAGTATCCATAGACCTCTCCCAGACCGTCGATGGAAATACGCGAAGCGGTATTCAAGAACAGCTCTCCGAGGGCGCTCGTCAGGTATTCAGGAACTCCTTACCCGTCGAACAGGCGAGGGTGCGTCCCAGAAGTTGAGAACAACCACGTCCGGAGGATTCACGCGCGAACCGCGCCGCGGGTGGCTCGCCATCCGGAGACAGTTCTGCGGAAGCTATAGAAGAGCTTCTTCGCCGGCGCCGCGTACGTCAAGGCCGCGCTTTCAGGGAATCCACAAGAAGTTGTCAAGCAAGCGTTAAGAACCAGGAGCGCCGCGAAGAAGCCAACGAATTTCCCCTAGCATCCCTGGTGGCACTCACCCGCTGCGGGCCATACCGGTCCGACAGATCCGTCCCGCCCGCCAGGCAAGGGGAACAGCCCATGACCAGTGACTCCGTTCGTCCGACAGCTCACGGTCTCTGCTGCGGAGCGATCTGCCGCCAGGCAGGCGACGCGAGGAGCGCCGACGGCATACGCCGCGCCACGCGGGGCTCCCTGCTGTGCGGCGGCTGCCGCAGGCGTTTCGAGCAGGAGCTCGGTCAGCTGCCCCGCTTCTATCACGCCTGCGGAGAAGCGCTCGGTGGCGCCCAGGCACCGAACGGGCTGCGCGAACGTACATCGGGCGGGCAGCGGCCCGGCTTGCCCTTCAACACGGCCGCTGCGGAGGTCCGGGCCACGGCGATGGCGGTGCTGAGCTCCTGGTCCTCGCTGGTCGTGGAGGGCCGGCTGGTGCGTCCGCCGCACCGAACGATCGACGAGATGGCCGCCTTCCTGCTTCGCCACTCCGACTGGCTGTGCACCCATCCCGCCATCGGCGACGCCACCGCCGAGACCGCTCAGCTGGTGCGCAGCGCACGGCGGGTGACCGAACTGCCGACCCTTCGGCGGGTGGGTGTCGGCTCCTGCCCGATGCCCGGCTGTGCGGGAGAGCTGACGGCGGCCGTCCCCGGCGCCGGCTCGGCCGGCCCGACACTCATCGGGTGCGGCACCGATACCGCGCACCAATGGAGCGTGCACGAGTGGGCGCAACTGAGGCAGCGCGCGCGAGCCGCCGGCGCCGCCGCGCCCGGTACCGCCGTCGCGTGGCTCAGCGCCTCCGACATCGCCAGCATGTCCGGACTCCCCAAGGGACGCGTCTACCAGCTGGCCAGCAGGGACAAATGGCGCCGCCAGGCCCGGCGCGGCCGCGCCTTCTATTACGAAGGAGATGTCCTGCGCACCCTGCCCGGGCGCCGGCCACGTCTACCGTGATGCCGGCCGGGGCGACGGGGGCGGACCCCTACCCGGCCTCACGGCCGAATCGGAAACCGACTCCCCGGACCGTCTGTATCCAAGCGCTGGAGCCGAGCTTGCTGCGCAGCGCGCTGACATGGGTGTCGATGGTCCGCGTGACCCGCGACCCCAGGGGGTGGGCAGCGGGGTTGCCCCACAGGTCTGCCATCAGCCGCTGCCGTGTGATGACCGCGCCGGGATGGCTGGCCAGGTAGTGCAGGAGGTCGAACTCCTTGCGCGTCACCTCGATCAGCTCTCTTTCCACGTAGATCTCGCGGCGGGCGACGTCGATGGTCAGCGGACCGTGGGACAGTACCTCCGGTTCCCCGCCGGGGGCGGCCGGGCGGGGCCGGACCCGCCGCATGACGGCGTCGATACGGGCCATCAACTCACGGAATCCATACGGCTTCCCCATGCAGTCGTCCGACCCCGCCTGGAGGCCGAGCACACGATCGAGTTCGGAAGAGCGGTCGGTGAAGGCGATAATTGCCGCTTGACTGTCCGAGCGGATGCGCCGGCAGACCTCCAGACCATCGACGTCGGGCAGCTCAAGGTCCAGCAGGACGAGTTCCACGTCGCCACACATTTTCATGGCCTCGGCACCGGTCGCGACCGTCACGGGTTCGTAGCCATGACGCAGCAATTCGCGTACCAGCGAATCGCTTGCAGCGGCTTCATCCTCTACCACAAGAACACGCACAGAACCCCCTGGTCGCGGGCTATCACCTGGTGAGCGAGGTCAATAACGGGCATTCACATGTCCACCCCCGCAGCTGGCAAGGGGCCAGAGGGCGACTGAGTGCAAGATGTGTAGGGAATGGTCGGGAAGACTGGATCCGGTGCAGGCTCAGCGCTGCCATCATGAGAATGACGTGGCGCCCCCGCATCCGATCCTTGATCGACAGCGGCGAGCTTCTCGCCTCTCACTGCAGCCCGTGGCGGGGCGAGGCTTGAGACGGCGCACCGATGCGCCACCTCGCAACGAAAATGGATACCCGGAGCACGGGACCGAGGGAGGCTCGGCGGAGCAGCACGCCACAGGCAGGTCAGCGAATGACCTCACCACTGGTGACCTCGTCATGAACGACACTCCCAGGCACGGCCGACCCATGGGGCTTCACGGATCGAATCCGACTCCTTCAGTGAACTCATCAAACACTAACATCACAGAAGAGTATGCAGTCGTAAATCATTTGAAACAAGACAAAAATCGCCGCAAGGAAACGGTCCGAAGGCTTCCGACACAAAGAGGCAACCCTCACGTTCCGTTACAATCCCCCCTCCCACCCGACCACCCGCCCATCGCACCCCACATTCATCCTGCGCAGCGACGCGCAGTGCACCTTTCACCACCCGGCGTCATGCCCGCCTGGCATGCGACCAGACCTCCCGGGCCGACACTCCATGTCGACATGGCGCTGTCGGTACGGAGTGACTGAAACTGATCGGTCCGGGTGCTGGCCAGTCTCGCGTACAGCGAGGAGCGTTTCGTGCACTTCACCACTGACACGAGCGCGCATGGCCGTACTCCGGCTCGCCACCGGCGCCACCGACCACACCGGGGACGGACTCGCCGGCCTCGCCACGTCCAGTTGACGGGCCGCGGGCAACCGTCGAGACCGGAACCAGGGGCGGCGGGGACCACGCGGGCCGGCCCACACCTGATCCGGCACTCCCTCCCGGCGCCGGATCCGGCTTGACACGATGGTCGGGATCGGCCGACCATACGGCAATGACCGACCATTCTGGATCTCCCGACTACGATCTGGCCGAGACGTTGGAGCTGACCGAACCAGCCCAGTACCGGGCCCTGTTCGAGGACACCAGGAAGACGATCACCACCCTGCTGCTGGAACGCGCCGCGACGACCTCGGAGCTGGCGGCGGCGCTGGGCAAGCCGAAGGGCACCGTCGGGCACCACCTGAAGGTGCTGGAGGAGGCGGGGCTGGTCCGGGTCGTCCGGACGGAGCGGGTCCGCGCCCTGGAGGCGAAGTACTACGGCCGGACCGCGCGGACGTTCCTCTACCACTACGTGAACGAGGCCGTCGGCGAGCCGCAGCGCGTCCTGACCCGGGCCGCAGCGGAGATCGCCGCCGTCCCGCCGCCGCCCGCCGACGGCACCGCGCACGAGGGG
Organism: Streptomyces sp. ST2-7A; assembly: GCF_021390475.1. Taxonomy (GTDB): domain Bacteria; phylum Actinomycetota; class Actinomycetes; order Streptomycetales; family Streptomycetaceae; genus Streptomyces. The sequence goes on along the minus strand of NZ_JAJUWS010000062.1, from coordinate 216 downwards.
CCACCGCTCAACGCCAACCTGCGCTATGCGCGGATTCCTGCCGAGCGCGCCCAGGCGTGGTCCCACCGGCTCAACGAACTGCTCGACGAGTTCACCCGCGAGCCGGCCGGCGGCGGCACCACCTTCGGCCTGGCCCTCGCCATCTACCCGACGGACCGGACGGCCCTGCCAAAGCCTCCCACCGCTGACGAGAGCGACGAGACCGGCGGGGGTGCC
>NZ_JAJUWS010000061.1 GCF_021390475.1 Streptomyces sp. ST2-7A | reverse complement strand
TGCGGGTGGTCGCGCCGTCCCCGGTGCTGCCCCGGCGTGCCGCCGCTCCCGGCGTCGTCGACGGCCGACCGGTCCCCGCCGGGGCCCGGCTGCTGCTGGTGGTGCGGCACGGCGCGCTCGCCCACCGTCGCGACATCGACCCCGCCGACCCCGCCCCGCCCGCGACCGCCCGGCTGGTCTTCGGCGCCGGCCCGCACGCCTGTCCGGGCGCCGCTCTCGCCCGTGCCCTGCTGGAGGAGTTGCTCGCGGAACTCGCCCCCCACCGCCCGGTGGTGACGCGCGCCCGGGCCGATCGGCACGCCGCGCTGCCCGGTTGGCGCTCGCTGGTCGTCCGGGCGGGCCCGAGGAGTGGTAAGGGCCGGGAGGGGAGGAAGGATCGGGAGGGCACGGTGGACACGGCGGTCCCGAAGGACGGGAAGGGGACAGCGGGCGGCCCCGGTCGTGGGAGGGGGGCGCGGTGAGCACCGACCGACATCCCGCCGGGCCGACCGTCCGAGGGCTTCGTCCCACCGCGCCGTCGGCGCCACCCGGGTCGCTCGCGGGGCTGCGGGTCGCGGTCACCGGGGCGAGCGGCTTCTGCGGGGGCCGGGTCGCCCGGGCCGCCGCCGGCGCGGGCGCCGAGGTGTTCTGCCTCTCCCGACGGCCCGGCCCGGTCGGCCGGCACGTGTTCTGGGACGCCTCCCGGGACCGCCCGGAACTCACCGGCGCCGACCTCGTCGTGCACTGTGCCGCCGAGGTGGGGGACCCGGTGCCCGGATCGCCGGCCGAGGCACGGATGGCCGAGGTCAACGTCACCGGTACCGAGCGTCTGCTGGAGGCCGTGCACGCCGGGTCCTGGACCCCGCCGGCGCTGGTGTGGGTGAGCAGCGCCAGCGTCTACGACCCGCGCCCGGACCGTTCCCGGGTCACCGAGGACCACCCCGTGGTCTCGGGCCACCTCAACGCGTACGGCCGCACCAAGGCGGCGGGGGAACGGATCGCGCTGGCCGCCGGGGCGGTGGCGCTGCGCCCCCGCGCGGTGTACGGGGAGGGGGACCCGCATCTGTGGCCCCGGCTGCGCGACCGGGTGCGGGCGGGCCGGCTTCTGCTTCCCGGCCCGGACGTGTCACTGAGCCTGACGTCTGTCGACAACCTCGCCGATGCCTGCCTGGCCGCCCGGGGGTGGCCGGCCGGGGCGTACAACGTGGCGGACGCCGAGCCGTACCGCCGGGACGCGGCGATCCGGCGGGTGCTGGCCGCGCACGGGGCGCGGGCCCGGATCCACCGGTTGCCGCTGCCGGTGGCCGACGCGGTGGCCCGCATGGCGGAGGCGGCCGGTCGGCGGCGGCCGGGGCGCGACCCGGCGCTCTCCCGGTACGCGGTGGACCAGTTGGCCCGCCCCGTGGTGCTGGACATCGGCCGGGCGCTGGCGACGGGGTGGCGGCCCCGGTGGTCCCTGGCGGACGAGACGTTCGGCCGCACGACCGCGCCCCCGTGCGCTCCGGGGAGCGGACGGGGGCGCGAGGGCTGATCACGCGCCGGGACGCGGACCGTCGATCATTCCGGACGCAGGGTCTCTCAGTCCCGCTCGGCGGGGGAGTCGCCGGCGGTGTTCCCGGCGCCGGCTTCCCCCGGTGCCGTCCCCGGTGGGAGGTTCCCGTCCGTCCCGGCGGGAACGGCCACGGCGTGGCCGATGGCGGGCACCGCCCCACCCACCCGCTCCGCGTACCGGGCCGTCGCCCGCTCGGCCAGCGCCTCGTTCATCAACCGGAAGTCGTGTTCGGCGCCCCGGATCACGGCGCCCAGCACCGGCACCAGCATGCCCCGGAAGGTCTCGCCGTGGTGCACCCGGGTGGCCGGGTTCTCCGGGGTGCCGAGGTCGGTGAGAAGGAAGTGGTGCTCACCGTCGAAGAGGCCGGGGATCCACAGCTTCCCCCGCCACCGCAGTTCCGTCTCCACCTCGGCGATCAGCACCTTCGGCCGGAAGGTCACGGGTCGGCCCTTGGTGGGGTGCATGCGCAACCGCAGCGTGCCGCCGCGCTCCGCCCGTCCCCCGGCCTCCCGGATGAAGGGGTTCCACCCGCCGTAGCGGGGGAAGTCCAGGAGCACCGCCCACACGTCCTCCGGCGGGGCGGGAATCTCGATCTCTGTGGTGACGCTGCGCACGGCGTTCGTTCTCCTCGAGGCGGCTCGGGCGACGCGCCGGGGAGGCGCGGTGACGGACGGTACACGGCGCGTCACGGTGGGCACGGGGGCGCGACTCCGTGGCGCGGGCCCGATGATGCCACGGCCCGAAACCGGAGGGCGCCGGACGGGGTTCTCGGGTCACCCGGTGTTTCACCGGGTTCGGGGCACCGCCGAATCGGGTACCGGTCGGGAATCACGCGTTCGTGCCGCCCCGTTCCGCCGTCCGGCCATCCGGGAGTCCTTCCGTGCCCGTGCCCGTGCCCGTGCCCGTCACGTCCCGCCACCCGTGCCGCCCGGACGCCGGGTGGTGAGCCCCGTGGACCGTCTCTGGTACGCGGCCTACGGGTCGAACACGCACCCCGCCCGGCTGGCCCTCTACCTGCGCGGCGGCGTTCACCCGGACGGCGGGCGCGAGTACCCGGGCTGTCGTGATCCGCGCCCTCCGGAGCGGAGCGTTCCCCTGTGGTTGCCCGGCTCGCTGTACTTCGCCACCCTCTCCCCGGTGTGGCGCGGCGGACGGGCCTTCTACGACCCCGACACCCCCGGCCCCGCCGCCGCGCGCGGCCACCTGCTGCGGCCCGGCCAGTTCGCCGATCTCCTGGCCCAGGAGATGTACCGCGAACCGGGTACGGAACCCGTGCCGGATCTCCACGGCCTGTTGACGGCCGGCCGGCTGCGGGTCGGCCCCGGCCGGTACGAGACGCTGGTCCTCGCCGGGGAACTCGACGGTTTCCCGGTGGTGACCTTCACCGCTCCGTGGCGCTCCGACGAGGTGCCGTCGGTGGCGCCGGCCCCGGCCTACCTGTGGCGGATCGGGGCGGGACTGCGGGAGGCCAACGACTGGACGGCGGAGCGGGCCGCCGACGCGTTGGCGGGGTCCCCCGGTGTCGCCGGGCACTGGACCCGCGACGCCCTGGCCGCGCTGATCGCCGGCCCGCCGCCGGACGCCCCGCCCCCGGACCTCCCGCCCGGGCCGGGCAGGTGATCCGGGGCCGGAAGGGGGCCCCGGTGCCCCCGGGATCACCGCGGGGCGTGCGGCCGGCCGTCGGTCGCGGTGGGCACGGCCTCCCCGGGGGCGGTGATCCCCCGGGCGGGCCCGGCCACGAGGACACCTCGACCGTCGCGACCGTCGCGACCGTCGGGGCCGTCGGATCCGCCCGGGGACGGGACGACCGGGGACGGACCCGCGTCGGGGGTCGGCGTGCGCTCCGCCGGGGCCGGGCGGAGGAGCGCCCGACGCACCCACCAGACGCCCGCGTACAGCAGGAGCGCGGCGACGAGCGCGCCGCCCCCGTTCTTCGCCGCGTCCGAGAACACCCCCTCCGCCACCGACCGAACGGCCGCCCACCCGGACGCGTCGGCCCGGTACGCCTCCGGCGCGTGCAACCCGGCCACGGCGCCGCCGAACGCGGCGACGAGCAGCGCCGCCCGGGCGCCCGTCCGGGCCTTCGCGGGGAGCGCGGCCCGATCGGCCCCGCCGGCCGGGGTTCTCCGGGTGCGGCGGGCCCGCCGGATCGAGTACACGGCGATGGCGATCAGACCCCCGATCGTGCCGACGTGCCCGAGCAGTCGCGCCACGGTGAGATCTCCCGCGACCGGGAAGCGCATGAAGTCGAAGTCGGCGACCACGAAGCCGTCGACATGGGTGAAGGAGTCCCACGCCAGATGTGTCAGGACGCCGATCAGGAGGGAGAGCGCCACCCAGCCCGCCCGGCGGGCCCGGTGCGCGACGCCCCCGCCCCCTCGCCCCGCCGTCCCGCCGGCTCCCGCCGTGCGGAATCGGGCGGGCAGCAGGTCGACGACGGGGCGGCGCACCACCGGGTACAGGAGCAGGAGGACGAGGGCGTGGGCCAGGGCGATGTGGAGGCCGTACAACGCGTGGGAGGTGGTGGCGTTGAGGAACGGCTCGTACCACGACTGCGCGCTCACCGGGATGCGCGCGCTCCCCAGGAAATACGGCATGTCCGGGGCCACGGCACCGCAGACCAGCGCGGCCGGGGAGAACGGGTGACGCATCAGCGGAAGCACCGCGGCGGGGTGGGAGAGCGTGAACGGCATGGGCTGGTGGCCTTCGTGTCGGCACGGCCGCCGGGCCGGCGGGTGACGGGGTGACCGGCCGGGACCGTCGCACGGGTGCACGACGGGATAGGCCGCTTGGAGGCATATCCTCGTCGAGATCATATGTCGTTCAGCTGAATATCGGGAGGGGGTGACCGGACCCCGCCCGGAGTGCCGGTGGGGACGGCTCAGGCGGGACCGGGGCGGCCCGTCCGCCGCGACGGACGCATCGCGTACACGCCGGCGGCCAGTGCGCCCGCCAACGGCAGGGCGACCGTCATCGCCAGAACCGGGAACGGGTGGCCCCACGCCGTCAGGTACGCGGGGGCGAGCAGTGGGAGGGAGGCCACGGCCATGACGGCCATCTCCCGTCCTCCCCGGGACCCCGTGCGCAGGGCCCACAGCAGGGCGGTGATCGCCGGTACCAGCAGGGGCCAGGCCCCGTAATCGGTGCTGAACGGCAGGACCCCGGCGTACAGGGCGGTCATGGGCAGCCACACGGCGGCGGCCATCGCGCCGGCCGTCGCGCACGTCCCGGGGGTCGGCCTCGTGTCGGGTGGGGCGGAGAGCACCAGCAGGGCCGTGAGCAGTGCCAGGGCGGGGGTCACCACCGGATCCCCGAAGGCGGGCCCGGCGGCCATCGCCGCCACGGCCCAGCCCGCCGAGCCGAGGGCGACCGCGGTCGCGCCCGCGCGCCACCGACCGGTCAGGGCCGTGACCGCCCCCACCACGATCAGCGCCGCGGCGAGCAGGAAAGCACTCCAGACGTCGGGGAAGAGCATCGGTGGGCCGGGGGAGGCGACCACCGAGGCGTACCACTCGCTCAGACGCATCCCGCCGCCGGCCGCCGCCGCGGCCACCACGAACGGCGCGGCGTCGGCCAGGAACCGTCCGGTGGGGGAGGCGGAGTCCACGCCCAGCCTCATCCGCACCGCGTGGGCGATGATGTCCGCCGACTCCCGGAGCCGGTCGAGCGGAGGCGTGTCCGCCGTCGTCTCCCGGTGGACGGCGAGGATCTCCTCGCCGTACTCCCGGCGGTACCGGCGCGGGTACAGGAGCAGGAGTCGTTCGATCACGCGGGGGCCGCCGCCGCTCCGGAGGCCCCGAGGCGCCGGCGTGCCTCCCGTGCGGTCGCCGCCAGTCGCTCCGCCTCGACCGCCAGCCTCTCCCGTCCGGGCGCGGCCAGGGTGTAGACCTTGCGGGCCCGACCGTCCACGATCTCCTCGCGGAACACCTCGATCAGCCCGTCCCCCAACAGGCGGTCGAGGGCGCCGTAGAGGGTTCCGGTGCGCAGAACCACCCGGCCACCGGACAGGGCCTTCACCTCGCGGGTGATGGCGTACCCGTGCCGGGGTTCGTCCGCCAGGGCCGTGAGCACCAGAAGGGTGGGCTCCTGCAGGGCGCGCTCGCTCGTCCGACTCATGCTCCCAACATATGTCGTCCGGCGGACCATGGCCAGGGTCGTCGGGGCGGTGGACCTCGTCGCTTCCCGGGGATTCCCGGGATTTCCCGCCCGATGTCTTGACGCCGAACCACTCCGAGGGGAGAGTCCCCATGGCTTGGGAGCGCTCCCACTCCATGGGGGCCTCCCGGCCGTGCACGGACAACGGACACGCCACACGGGTCGACACCAGGAGCCGCCCCCGATGAGACGCACCCGAGGACGCACCACCGCCACCACCACCGAGCCCACCCGCCCCACCGGGGCGATACCCCGCCGGCGCCGCCTGCGGGCCCTCACCGCCCTGGTCGCCGCCGGTACCGCGCTGGTCCTCGCCGCCGGCACCGCCGGTGCGGCCGGCCCGCACCACGGCCCCGGCAAGGATTCCGGCCCGAACCCCGGTAAGGGCAAGGGGCCGTCCGTCACCCGCTTCCACGTCCCGCCGCCCAACCCCGGCGCCCTGACCCAGATCAAGGAACTGGTCCGCGCGGGACAGCTCCGGGACGCCGACCTCATCCGCCGGATGATCAGCACCCCGCAGGCCGTCTGGCTCACCGGCCAGGAGGGCCACGACGTGCGCGCCGACGCCCGCCGCACCGTCATCGGCGCCAAGTGGCAGCGGGCGATGCCGGTCCTGTCGCTGTACAACGTGCCGGGCCGCGACTGCGCCCAGTACTCCGCCGGAGGCGCGTCCGACACCGCCGAGTACGTCGAGTGGATCGACGAGGTCGCCAAGGGCATCGGCCCGCACCCCGCCATCGTGATCCTGGAGCCCGACTCCCTGGCCCTGATGCCGAACGACTGCGGCCAGGACGACGAGGAGGGCACGCTCACCGCCGCCCGCTTCGAGGAGGTCCGATACGCGGTGGGCGTCCTGGCCGCCAAGCCGAAGGTGAACGTCTACCTCGACGCCGGGCACAGCGACTGGCACCGGGTGGACTCCATCGTCTCCCGCCTGCTCGAGGCCGACATCGCCTCCGCGCGCGGCTACTACCTCAACCCCTCGAACTACCAGACCGACGAGAGCCTCGCCCGGTACGGGAACCTGATCTCCGGCTGTCTGGCGTACGCGGCGGAGGGCGGCGACCCCGCCGACTGCCCCAACCAGTGGTGGGAGCCGCAGGAGGCCCTCGACTGGCTGGCCGCGAACGTCACCACCGACCGGGCGGAGTGGACGCCGTACGTCACCGACACCAGCCGCAACGGCCGGGGACCGTGGTCCGCGCCGGAGGACGCCGCGTACCCGGACCCGCAGACCTGGTGCAACCCGCCGGACCGGGGCCTGGGACAGCGCCCCACCACCGCCACCGGCGACCCGCTGATCGACGCGCACCTGTGGATCAAGATCCCCGGTGAGTCCGACGGCGAGTGCCTGCGCGGCACCGACGGTCCGGAGGACCCCGAGCGCGGCACCGTGGCGCCGCGCGCCGGACAGTGGTTCCCGCAGCAGGCGCTGGAGTTGGCGCGACTGGCCCAACCCGCGCTGCGCTGATCCGGCCGGCGCGGGGGTTCGCACGCCCCCGCGCCGACCCGATGGGAACGCGCTGTCCGCGCGCGACCGGTTCCGGGGCGTACCCCGCTCCCCGGGACCGGCGGGCACGCGTTCCCGAGGTCCGATCCGTGGCTCGCTGCCCCTTCCGTCCCGTCCGTCGGGCGGTTCGCGGGCCACCGTCCGCGTATGTTCACGAACCGACGGTGGTCGCGTTGACGGGCCGGAAATGGGTCAGTTTGATGGTGCCCTGAACAACACTGCGAGGGTGGCGTGACAGGGGTGCGGATGGACGGGCTGGTGCTGGACGGCCGATACCGGATCGGGCAGCGGCTCGGCGAGGGGGGCATGGGGGCGGTCTTCGAGGCGGACGACCTGCGCCTGGAACGCCGGGTGGCGGTGAAGGTGATGAGCGGCGTGTCCCTGCGCCGCGATCCACGGGCCAAGGAGCGGTTCGACCGCGAGGCCAAGGTGCTCGCGGGCCTGACCAGCCCCTACATCGTGACGGTGCACGACGCGGGTGAGGCCGCCGTCGAGGGCGGCACCGTCCTCTACCTGGTGATGGAGCGGCTGCACGGCCGGTCGCTGGAACAGGTGTTGGAGGGCGGTCGGCCGGTGCAACCGGCCGAGGTGGCGTTGTGGGGCGAGCAGATCTGTCGCGGGCTCGCCGTCGCCCACCGCGCGGGGGTGGTGCACCGGGACCTCAAGCCGGCCAACGTCATGGTGTGCGTCGACGGCCTGGTGCGGGTGCTGGACTTCGGCATCGCCGCCGTGCTCGCCGACTCCGGTGACCACGCCCGGCTGACCTTCACCGGCCTGGTGGTGGGCACCCCGGCCTACATGGCACCCGAGCAGATCGAGTCCGGCGGCTACGAGGCGCGCAGCGACCTCTACGCGCTGGGCTGCATGATCCACGCGCTGCTGACCGGCCGTCCGCCGTTCCGCGCGGACGCCCTCTACGCCCTGATGCGGCAGCAGATGATGGACACCCCCGAGCCGCCGAGCGCGCTGCGCCCCGGCCTGCCCCCCGAATGGGACGAGTTGGTCCTCGGGCTGCTCGCCAAGCGCCCCGACGCGCGCCCGGCGGGAGCCGCCGAGGTGGCCGACCTGCTGCGGGAGATGCCCTGTCCCGAACTCCCCGACCCGGAGGGGGAGGTCGGGGGAGACGAACCGGACGGCACCGCGGCGGACGGGACCGGGGAGGGAACGGGCCGCCCGTTCGCCGCGGTCTCCGCACCGCTGCCCCCGGCGTACCGACCGACCCGGATCGATCCCCGCCTCTCGCTGGGCAACGGTTTCGCGATCCCGGCGACCCCCGCGCCGGCGACGGTGGTGGACACCGGCGGGACCGGGTTCGCCGCCGCGCCCCTCACCTCCGGCCTGGTGGTCGCCCCGGGTGCCCTGTGGCTGGCCCCCCGCCAGCGGATCGCCCCGCTGCCGGAGACCGAACAGTTGCGGGTGGTGCTCTCCTGGGAGGTCGCCGAGGGGGTGGAGGAGGACCCCGAGGTGGACGCCAGCGCCCTGGTGGTGGGCGGGGACGGCGCGGTCCTCAGCGACGAACACTTCGTCTTCTACAACAACACCGTCACCCGGGGGGACCTGAGCGTCTCCCTGGTGGCGGGGCCGGGCGAGCACGAGATGAGCTTCGGGGTGCGCCAGGAGTGGCTGCCGGCCGGGGCGGAGCGGGTGGTGCTCTCGCTCTCGCTGCACGAGGCCGAGGAGCGCGGGCACACCTTCGGGGTGCTGGCCGACCTGTCGGTGCGGGTGGAGGCGGCGACCGAGGGCTCGGCGGAGAGCGCCGAGGGCGAGTTCCTGTGCGGCTTCCGGCTGCCCGGTCGGCCGGGGTCGGCCACCGGACTGACCCTGGGCGAGCTGTACCGCACCGAGGGCGGATGGGGCTTCCTGGCCGCGAGCCGGGCCTATCCGGGCGGCCTGGTGGAGATCGCGCGGGCGCACGGGGTCGATGTCTGACGGGGTGGGCGCCGCGCCGGGGCACGCGCCCCGGCGCCCGCCGCCCGGGGCGGCGGGCGGGACGCGTCGGGCTCAGGGTTCGACGGTGCCGCTTTCCCGCCGGATCCGGCGCAGGACGACGATCAGGTTGATGATCGCGAGGACCGTCAGGAGGCCGGCTCCGATGGTCAGCATGCTCAGCTCGGCCGGCCCCGGCATGTCGCCGGGCTCGGACGTACCCCACCAGACGGCGAAGATGATCGTCAGACCGACGAACAGCGGGATGAAGATCACCGACAGGCGCATCCGCAGGCGGAGCGCCGAGCGGGCGTTCACCGGCTCGGTCCCGGCGCGCTCCGAACGCCGGCCGATCATCCCGGACCGCGAGCGCGGCACCGGATCCCGGCCCTCGGGCCCGTGACCCCGGCCGGAGGGGCCGGACGCGCGGGAGCCACCGGTCGGATCGGGGTTCTCGGGGGAGGACATGGTCACACTCCGGAGGTTGACGACGCTGCGGAACGGCTCCTGCCCGGTCCTCGTGACCGTACGCGCCCCCCGGCGGTCCGACCCCCGATCGGCCGCCGAACGGGTGATCGCCGGAACGGCCGTCCGACCGGCCGGGGCGCGGCCGGGGCGACGGCCCGCCCGGGTTCGCCCCGCCCGGGTGTCCCGGCCCGTCGGGGCGTGCCCGTCGGAGGGGCACCGGGAAACGGGTGTCCCCACGGCGGCGGGTGTGCCCGGCCGAAAAGGGTCGGTCGGGGCCGCGTCCGCGCGCGGCGCCGCCCGGAGGCGGGTGGGGCCGGTGACGCGGCGTCGGACGTGTCCGGGGTCGCTCGATGGGATCGCGGGGCCGGGCGGGGTCGCCGGCCGGTCCGCCGGGACGGCCGCCGCCTCCGGCGAGGGCCGGGACGAAGCCGGGAAAGACGCGGTGAGAGCGTGATCGGTGGGTCGGGCGGGGCGCCTGAAGCGGAAGACCGCCCTCCGCCGGATCGGCGCGCGCGGTCCCGCCGAGCGGGATCCGGCGAGGGGTGACACCCCGTGAGCGGGCACCGACCGTTCACGGGGCGACCACAGATGTACCACACCACGGGAACGGGCGTACCCCTTTCCGGCCGGCCCGCGGGGAACCGGTGGGCCGGCCGCGCGTGGAGAAGCAGTGAGGGTCCGCGCGGACGTCTGTCGGAGTCGGGGACGATCGGAAAGGATCGGGCTCGTGCTCGGTGTCCTTCGAACCCCGCTTTCCGCCCTGGTTCTCGGGACGGTCGTGATGATCCTTCCGTCGACCCTCGCGGCCCCGGCCCTGGCCGCCCCCTCCGACGCCCCGTCGGACAACGGAGCCCCGGACGGCGCCGGGCCGACCGCCGGGACCGACGGGGACGACGATCCGGCTCACGGGCACACCCACCCCGGCCCCGACCTCCCCGCGGAACTCTCCGACGGCGCCCTGGCCGAGGTGGTCGAGGAGATCGAGCGGTTGCGGGAGAGCGCGGCCGAGGCCGCCGGGCACCACGAGACGATCCGCCGCCGCGAGGAACGGCAGCGCGCCGCGCTGGAACGGGTCCGGGAACGCCTCGCGGAACGACGTGAGAAGGCGGAGGAGTTGCGCGTCGCGATCGGCCGCCAGGCCGGCAAGCGCTACCGCGAGGGCAACGGCTCGGGGCTGGCCCGCCTGGTCCTGGCGGATTCCCCGGAGGAGCTGCTCTCCGAGGCCGACCTCATCGGACGCGGTGAATTGTCGGCCCGCCACCTGCTGGAGGAGTTGGAGGAGACCGAGCGGAGGCTGGCCCATGACGAGGCGTCGGCGGAAGCCCTCCACCGGGTGCTGACCCGGCTGGGCGGCGAGCGCCGATCCGCCCGGCGCACGGTGGAACGCGACCTCGCGCGCGCCGAGGAACGGCTGGAGGAACTGGAGGAGGCGCGGGCCGAGGCGGCGCGCCGGGCCGCCGGGGAGGCGAGGGAGACGCTCACCGTCTGCCCCGTGGAGGGGGAGGAGCCCACCGGGACGGTCGACACCGGCGCGGGGGAGGCCCCCGATCCGGCGCGGATCCCCGGGGACGACGCCGGCGGGGCGGGCGCCGACGCCGGGGAAACCGCCGAGCCGGCCGTGGACACCCCCTGGACCGCGCCCCTGCCGGCCGACGCCGGGGCCGTGCCCACCGCCGGATTCGGCGCGGACGGCGAGCGCTGGGCGGCGGGCCACAGCGGCCAGGACTTCGCGGTGCCCGAGGGCACGGACGTGCTCGCCGTCGGCTCCGGCGTGGTGGTCGCGGTGGAGTGCGACGACGCCTACGGCCTGTCGGTGGTGTTGCGCCACGACAACGGCTACCACAGCCAGTACGCCCACCTCTCCGTCGTCACGGTGGAGCCGGGCGCCCGGGTGGGCACCGGTCGGCGGGTGGGGTTGAGCGGGAACACGGGCAACTCCACCGGTCCGCACCTGCACTTCGAGATCCGGCTCACCCCCCACTACGGGTCGGCCGTCGAACCGATGGGGTGGCTGCGCGACCACGGCGTCTCCCTCGGCTGAGCAGGCGCCCCGCCGGTCGGCCGCCCCGCCGGTCGGCCGCTCCGGCGCTCCGCCGCCCCGGCGCCCTGGTGTCCCGGCGTCGGGCCCGGCCCGTCGCGGGGCGGTCCCGCCGTTCGTCTCGACTCGTTCGCCGCTGCGGTCCCGTCCCGCCGTTCGGTCCCGGTGTTCGTCTCGACTCGTTCCGCGTCGCGGCCCGGTTCCGCCGTCCGGCCCGGTTCCGCCGTCCGGCCCGGTTCCGCCGTCCGGCCCGGTTCCGCCGTCCGGGCCGGTTCCGCCCCGGAACGGGCCGGGGCCCCGGGGCGGTGCGCCGCCCCGGGGCCCCGGTGGGGGGAAGCCCGTTTCCCTCCGTCGAACCGGCCCGAACCCGGTCGGATCCGATCGGATCCGACCGGGCGGGAGTGAGCCGGTCCGAAGCCGGCGTACCGGTCAGACCGTGCTGTGCTCGTCGGTCCGGGGCCCGGAGTCCTCCTGCTCCGAGGGGTGCTCCGGGGGACGCCCCGCGTCGCCGCGCGGCCCCCGGTCGCGCAGTCGCAACCGCCGCCGGCCGCGCGCGGGCCGCTCCTCGTGCCGGGGCTCCTCGCCGGGCTCGTGCTCGTGCCCGGGCATCGGCGCGGTGTCCTCGAGGTCCACCGGGGCGGGGGTCTCCGACGGGCGCAGTCGGCCCTCCATCATGGCGCCGAGTCCGAGGATGGCGCAGCGCCCCGGGGCGTCGGCGATCCGCACGGGCATCCCGGTGCTCTCCCGGATGGTGGCGTCCAGGCCGGGCAGTTCGGCGGCCCCGCCGGTGAGGACGACGCCCCGGTCGGCGAGGTCGGCGACCAGGTCCGGCGGGCAGCGGTGCAGCACCGAGCGGATGGAGTCCAGCAGCGCGGTCAGCGGGGTGCGGACGGCCAGCCGCAGGCTCTGGGGGTCCACGACCACCGTGCGGGCCATGCCGGTGGCCACGTCCCGGCCGTGCACCTCGGCGCGGTCGCGGTCGGACTCGCACAGCGACAGGTGCAGCGGTCGAACGGCCTGACCGGGCAGCAGCAGCTCGTGGTGGTTGCGCAGGTGCTGTACCAGCGCCCGGTCCACGGTGTCCCCACCGACCGGCACGTTCTCCGCCGCGACGATCGAGCCGAGGGAGAGCACGGCGACCTGGGTGCGGGCGGCGCCGCACTGGATGATCATGGCGGCCTCGGGGCGCTCCACCGGCAGGCCGGCGCCGATGCCGGCGCTCAGCAGGCTGTCCACCAGCTCCACGCGGCGGGCGCCGAGGCCGATCAGGGTCTCGTAGGCGGCGCGGCGGGCCAGCGGGTCGGCGTCGTGCGGCACGCAGGCGGCCACGCGCAGCATCGGCTTGCGGCGCAGGGCACGGCGCAGTTTGGTGCCGACCATGGCGCGCAGCATCCGCTGGGCCATCTCGATGTCCACGACGGTCCCGCCGGTGATGGGCTTGACGACGCGGATGCTGGCCGGGGTGCGGCCGGACATGCGCTCGGCCGGGGTGCCGACCGCGATGAGGGATCCGGTGCGGATGTTCACCGCCACGATCGAGGGCTCATCGACGATCAGGCCGGTCTGACGCAGGTAGACGCGGGTGCGGGCGGCACCGAGGTCGGCGGCGACGGTGCAACGACGAAGGTGGTCCAGACTGGGGGTCATGTGATCATCGTGTGGCGACGGTGCGTGACGCGCGCGCCGGACGGCCCGTTCGGGGGACGGCTCCGCCGAGCTTCCCCCGAACGGGCCGGCGGACCCGCCCCGCCCCCGGCCCCGACCCGCGCCGGCGAACCGTCAGACGACCCGCGCGACCGTTTCCACCGGCTCACCGGGACGGTTTGACGCCGCGTCGGCCGACCGGGGTGTTCCAACGGGGTCGACGGTCGGCGTCGGATCGCCCCCGGGCGCCCCGGCGGAACCGACCGTCGTGGCCTCCTCGGCGAACTGCGTGCGGTACAACTCCGCGTAACGGCCGTCGCGCGCCAGCAACTCCCCGTGCGTGCCGCGCTCCACGATCCGCCCGGCCTCCAGGACCAGGATCCGGTCGGCGGCGCGGATGGTGGAGAGCCGGTGCGCGATGACCACCGAGGTGCGGCCGGCCAGGGCCTCGGCCAGTGCCTCCTGCACGGCGGCCTCCGAGTCGGCGTCCAGGTGCGCGGTCGCCTCGTCCAGGATGACCACCCGGGGGTGGGCCAGCAGCAGCCGGGCGATGGTCAGGCGCTGCCGCTCACCGCCGGAGAGCCGGTAACCGCGCTCCCCGACGACGGTGTCCAGGCCGTCCGGCAGCGAGGCGATCAGGGTGTCCAGGCGGGCACGGCGCAGGGCGTCCCACATCTCCGGCTCCTCCGCCTCCGGCCGGGCGAGCAGCAGGTTGGCGCGGATGGTGTCGTGGAAGAGGTGTCCGTCCTGGGTGACCATGCCGACGGCCGACCGCAGGGAGTCGGTGGTCAGGTCCCGTACGTCCACCCCGCCGATCCGCACCGAGCCCGCGTCCGTGTCGTACAGGCGGGGCAGGAGTTGCGCGATGGTGGACTTGCCGGCCCCGGAGGAGCCGACCAGCGCGATCAACTGTCCCGGCTCGGCACGGAAGTCCACGCCGTGCAGCACCGGTTCGCCGCCGCGCGCGTCGAGGACGGCGACCTCCTCGAGGGAGGCGAGGGAGACCCGGTCGGGGGAGGGGTAGGCGAAGTCCACGTCCCGGAACTCCACCGACAGCGGCCCGTCGGGCACCGGTCGGGCGTCGGGCCGCTCGCGGATCAGCGGGGTGAGGTCCAGCACCTCGAAGACCCGCTGGAAGCTCACCAGCGCGCTCATCACCTCCACCCGCGCCCCGGCGAGGGCGGTCAGCGGCGCGTAGAGGCGGGTCAGCAGCAGGGCCAGGGCGACCACCGCGCCCGGCTCCAGGCTCCCGCCCAGCGCCATCACCCCGCCCAGCCCGTAGACCAGGGCCAGTGCCAGGGAGGAGACCAGGGTCAGCGCGGTCACGAAGGTCATCTGCAGCATCGCGGTGCGCACCCCGATGTCCCGCACCCGTTCGGCCCGCTCGATGAACCCGGCGGACTCCTCCTCGGGGCGGCCGTACAGCTTGATCAGGGTGGCGCCGGGGGCGGAGAAGCGTTCGGTCATCCGGGTGTTCATCACCGAGTTGTGGTTGGCGGCCTCCCGGCTCAACCGGGCCAGGCGGGTGCCGATGCGGCGCGCGGGCAGCACGAACACCGGAAGCAGGACCAGGGCCAGCAGGGTGATCCGCCAGGAGAGGGTCAGCATCACCCCGAGGGCGAAGAGCAGGGTCACGGCGTTGCCCAGGACGCCGGAGAGGGTGTCGCTGAAGGCGCGCTGGGCGCCGATCACGTCGTTGTTGAGCCGGCTGACCAGGGCGCCGGTGCGGGTGCGGGTGAAGAACGCGATCGGCATCCGCTGCACGTGGTCGTGGACGGCCCGGCGCAGATCCAGGATGAGGCCCTCGCCGATGCGCGACGACAGCCACCGGGAGAAGAGGCCGATGACCGCCTCGGCGACGGCGATCACGGCGATCAGGACGGCGATGGCCACGATGGTGCCGGGCGCGCCCTGTCGGGTGATGACGGTGACCACCCGGCCGGCGAGCACCGGGGTGGCGACGGCGAGCAGTGCGCCGAGGACGCTCAGCACCAGGAAGACCACCAGTCGCCGCCGGTGGGGGCGGGCGAAGCCGGCGATCCGACGCAGGGTCTTGCGGGAGAAGGGGCGTTGGTCGTCGGGGGCGTGCCGCTGGTTGTACAGGGTGTTCCAGGCGGCGATCTCCATGCTCATCCGGGGCTCCTACCGGTCCGGGGCACGACACGGCGAGGGCCGCGCGCGGGAGTCGGCCCCGGGTGGGGGCCGACTCCCCGAAGGTAGAACCTCAAGTGAACTTCAGGTCAAGGGGCGGGCGGGAAGGGGTGCCGGGAGGATCGCGCCGGGACATCCGCCCCCGCGCCCCCTCCCGGTCGCGCGCGGCCGGATGCCGTCACACGCCCCGGCTCACCCTTCGTCGCCGACCGGCGCCAGCACCACCCAGACCTGGCCCGGTGCGAAGGTGAGCCGGTTGCCCCCGCCATCGGTGAACCGGGTGCCACCACCCGCCGAGAGGCGACTCCAGTCGCCGGTGTACGCCCGCCCGTCGCGCAGCACCACCACCGGCCCCTCGCCGACGGTCTCGGTGTACGGCGTCACGTAGCCGCCGCGGTCCGCGTACTCCGAGGGGCGCACCGTGACGTACTGCACCACCACCGTGGCCGCGCCCAACGTCCCGCCGGCCGTGCTGCCCGCCGGCTCGCCGTCGAAGAACACCTCCCACCGGCCGTCCCCCTCCGACCAGCGGAAACCCACCGAGGTGCCCGGGAAGGCCACCGTGTACTCACCGGTCGGCTCCCCACCCGGCGGTGGATCGCCGAAGCGGAATCCGATGTCCCGGGAGGTGGAGGGGTTCCCGGCGGCCTCGATCACCGCCTCCGGATCCAGGTACAGGTTGTGCGGCGCGAGCCGGGAGGTGTCCCGTTCGAACGCCCCCGGGGCGTCCTCCGGGGCCACCGCGAGCATCGGCGAACTGCGCACCTCCGGCAGCAGGTCCGACCGCGCGCCGGAGAACCCCAGCGCCGGGCGGCCGAACTGCGCCAGGAGCTCCAGGTCGGACTCCCGCACACTGCGCACCGGCCCCACCCGCGCGGGCACCGTCCCCGAGTACACGGCGACCAGACGGGTCAGGCCCGCCTCGACCTCCTCCACGTACACGATCGCCGCGTCCTCCAGCCCGGTGTGCGGCCGGGCCGGGGCGACGTTGTCCACCTTGACGGCGAGCACGGGTCCGTCCGGACCCTCGACGCCGGTGAAGGGGGAGACGCCGGGGTCGCCGCCCGTGGTGTCGAGTCCGCAGGCGGGGAGCAGGGCGAGTGGCAGGCAGAGCGCCAGGGCGACGAGCCGCCGGCGCGGACGCCGGCTCCGGGCGGGGCGGGACGTCCGATGCCCGCCGTGTGATGGTCCGATCACAGGATCACCCCCACCCGGCAGTGCACCACGTCCCGTGCCCGGGGTCGATCCCCCGGGCGCGTACGCGCGACTTCCGAGGCCGAACGGGTGACCCGGCGGGCCCGCCGGGGCGGGTCGGGTCACCCGATCGGGGGGACACGCGCGGGCGTGCGCCGGGTGCTGGGCCGGAGCGGCGGGACGGCACCGGAGGAAGGCGGAGGAAGGCACCGTCCCGCCGCGATCGGGGAGGGGTCCGGGTTCGGACCCCGGGGTGGGTGGTGGTCCACCGGGCCGGTCGGCCCCCCGCCCGGTGAACCACCACCGGCTTCACCGGCCGGCGGGCGTCGATCGACCTTCGCCGGCCGACCTCACCAGCTGGACTTGCGCACCCCCGGCAGGTACCCGGCGTGTGCCTGCGAGCGCAGGTTCACCCGGGAGAGCCCGAAGGCCCGGAAGTGGCCGCGCGGCCGGCCGTCCACCGAGTCGCGGTTGCGCACCCGCACCGCGCTCGCGTCACGCGGCTGGCGCCGCAGCTCGCGCTGCGCGGCCTCGCGGATGTCCGGGTCGGTGTCGGGGCGGCGGATGATCTCCTTCAGCTCGGCCCGCCGCTCGGCGTACCGGGCGACGATCTCCTTGCGTCGTTCGTTCTTCGCGACCTTGCTCTTCTTCGCCACGTCGTCCCCCTCAGACCTTCTCGCCGCGGGCGCGGATACGGGCGACGGCCGCCTCGATCCCGATGGTGTCCACCGTGCGGATGCCCTTGGTGCTCAACCGCAGGCGCACGTGCCGCCCCTCGGAGGGCAACCAGTAGCGCTTGCGCTGGATGTTGGGGTCGAAGCGCCGGGGGGTGCGCCGGTGGGAGTGGGAGATGGCGTTGCCGAAGCCCGGCACGCGGCCGGTCAGTTGGCAGTGGGCGGACACGTGGGCTTCCTCCTGGGTGACGGGCGGGCGTGCGGCTCGTCCGGGGTCGGGGTGCGGTTGTCGGGGTGCGGTCGGGATATCCCCTCCCACCCGTCCGTTCGTGACCGGGGTCACGGAGGGGGCGGGGGGAACGTTAATGAAAATGATTCCCGTTTCTGTATAGTACTCCACATGGCCTCCGGAAACCCCAGCGGATCCTCCCGCTCCACCATTCGGCCGGTGATCAAGCTCCGGTCCACGGCCGGTACCGGCCACACCTACGTCACCCGCAAGAACCGGCGGAACAACCCCGACCGGCTCGTGCTGCGCAAGTACGACCCCGTGGTCCGCCGCCACGTGACCTACCGAGAAGAGCGCTAGGAGAACCGCCGTGAAATCCGGTATCCACCCCACCTACGGGCCCGTCGTCTTCCGTGACCGGGCCGCCGACCACGCCTTCCTCACCCGCTCCACCCTCGCCGGCACGGCGAACGGCGGGAAGACCATCGAATGGGAGGACGGCAACACCTACCCGGTCATCGACGTCGAGACCTCCTCGGTGAGCCACCCCTTCTACACCGGCACCGCCCGGGTGCTGGACACCGCCGGTCGGGTCGAGCGCTTCGAGCGGCGCTACGGCTCCGCCCGGACCGGCCGCGCCCGCGCCGGTGGGTCCTCCGCCGACGCCTCCGGCGCCCGCGACGGGGCCGACGGAGGCCGCTGATGCTGCCCGTCGTCATCGTCGCCGGCCTCCACAGGGATGCCCGCCGCGCCACCGTGCGCCGCCTGCTGCGCGAGGTGCCCGGCGCGGTCGCCCTCCACCACGACCTGTCCGCCGCCCCCGGCGGCACCGTGCGGCGGACCCTCGTCGACGGGACCGGCCTCACCGACGACGCCGAGACACCGCTGGTCAACGACTGCGCCTGCTGCGCGCTGCGCGAGGACCTGGTGCCCGAGCTGGAACGCCTCGCCGACAGCGGCCTGTGCCGGCTGGCCGTCGTGGAGCTGTGGGACGCGGTCGAACCGCGCTCGATGGCCGAGGTGGTGGCCGCACACGGCCACGGTCGCTTCGAACTGGTCGGAGTGACCTGCGCGGTGGATCCCGCCCTCGTGCTGCCCTCCCTGGGCAACGGCGACGACCTCGCCGAGGCCGGCCTGGCCACCGCGCCCACCGATCAACGGGTGATCGCCGACACCTTCGCCCGTCAACTGGAGTACCCGCCGGTACTGGTCCTGGCCGACGGCTCCGAGGTGCCGTCCGACGGCTCGACCCCGACGGCGGACGGCCGACCGGTCGGCGGGGACGGTGGGGGTGGCGGGGTCCTCACGCCCGACCCCGCCGATCCCGCGGATATCGAGCTGCTCACCCAGCTGCACCCCACCGCCCGGCGGATCGCCGTCACCGACCCCGGACTCGTCGCCGCGCTCACCGCCGGGTTCGACCCGGGGGCCGCCGCCGCCCGGCAGCACCCCGCCTGCGCGCTGCTCCCGCAGGAGGCCGACGCGCACGGCGTCACCACCCACGTCTGGCGGGCCAGGCGCCCCTTCCACCCGGCTCGGCTGCACGAGGCGCTGGAGGACCTGGCCTGCGCCGCCGCCCGCAGCCGGGGACGCTTCTGGCTCGCCAACCGTCCCGACACCCTGCTGTCCTGGGACGCCGCGGGCGGGGCGCTGTGCGTGGACAACCTCGGTCCCTGGCTGGCCGCCCTCCCCGACGCGGCCCGCGACCTGGTGCCCGCCGAGCGGTTGGCCGCCGCCGCCCTGGACTGGGACCCGGAACTGGGCGACCGCGGACAGCTGTTGGTGTTCGTCTCCCCGGAACTGGATGTCGACGGAGTGACCGAACTGCTCGACTCCTGCCTGCTGACGGACGGCGAGTACGCCGCCGGCCGGGAGGCGTGGTGCCGGCTGGACTCCGCCTTCGACGAACTGCTGGACCCGGCCGTTCCCTGAGCGCGCGGCACCGCCGGGCACGGTGCCGTCCGATGGCGCGGGCCCCGGTACGGGATCGTGCGTCCGGTCGGCGACGGTCGGCCGGCGACGGGAGAGGTCGGGTGCCTCCGAGGGGCGGCCCGCCCCTGTCCATCGGCCGTCCCGGCCCGGGGCCCACCCCGTCGGACGCACGTCCGCACCTTCCCGTACCGGGGCCCGCGTATCGCGCCGTTCCACCCGCCCGGACCCCTCGGCGGGCCGGCGGCGAACACCGACCCGCCCGTCCCCGACCCACCGACCGCCCGGGCCCCACCGGTCCCGCCGCCGGTGGGGCCCGACCCCGACCCCGTCACCGATCCGGAGGTTCTCCGTGCCCCGTCACCCCCGCGAGCGCAAGCCGCTCCGCGACCGTCCCAACCCGCTGATCGCCGCCGGCATCGAGTACATCGACTACAAGGACACCGATCTGCTCCGGAAGTTCATCTCGGACCGGGGCAAGATCCGCAGCCGTCGGGTCACCCGGCTGACCGTGCGCCAGCAGCGGTTGATGGCGAAGGCGATCAAGAACGCCCGGGAGATGGCTCTGCTGCCCTACGCCGGCCGCTGAGACGCGCTCGGCCGCGCGCCGCTCACACGCCCGGCCCCGCCCGTCGGTCCGCGTACCGCCGATCCCCACGACTCCCGTGCCCCCGCCCCCGGTTCCGTACCCCGGACCCGGGGGTGGGGTGTTTCCGGCCGGCCGTGCTTCCGGGTCGGCTCCCCGGCGTGTCCCGGAACCCACCGGTCCCGGCGGGCGTCACTCTGGGTAGAGATCGTCGGCAGCGCGGCGGCCGGTTACCGGCGAGTCGCACCGGGTCGTCGGGCCTTCGGCGGAGGGCTTTCGAAGGAGCGCCCCCGCCCTCCCGGGGACCGGCGGCAGAGCGGAGCGGAACCCTCCGCATCGCTCCCACCGGCGGTGACGAGGCGACGACCCACGGCTGTGCACGTGCATCCGTCCGTGCATATGCATATGAACGGGGTTATGATCCCCGCGAGTTGAGTCCCACACCCATTCGGGGCTCGGGTACCGCTCTCGTAACGACCGGGGAGAAGCCTGTGACCAAGGCGCACCACGAGGCCGCCGCACACCTGCGGGACGTGGCCTGGATCAAGAGCAGCTACAGCAACGGGCAGGGCAACTGCGCGGAGTTCGCCCTCCTGCCGACCGGAGATGTCGCGCTGCGTAACTCCCGGTTCCCCGAGGGGCCGGCACTCGTCTACACCCGGGCCGAGGTCGAGGCCCTGCTGCGAGGTGTGAAGGACGGGGAGTTCGACCACCTCGTCTCCTGATCCTCCCGAGAGCCGCACCACAGGGAAGCCGCGCCCGGCCCCGGGTCGGAACGCCCGGACCCTCATCGAGTCGCGCCCCCACCCCCGGGGGGACACCGACCCCACACCCCCACACCCCTTGACCCCCACACCCCTCGCGCCCTCCGGGGGACGCGGACCCGGCGCTCCGGCGCTCCGGCGTTCCCCGTTCCTCCGCGCGTACCGGTGGCCCGCCCCGGTCCCGACCCCCACGCGTCACGACGGCCGGCGCCCCCTCGCGGGGGACACCGGCCGTCCGTGGGCGTTTCGTGCGTCCCGGGGTGAACCGGGTGGTTCCTCAACCGAGTCGGAAGGCGGCCCAGACCACCTTGCCGCGCCTGCCGTCACCCAGCGGACGCCATCCCCACCCGTCGCTGAAGCACTCCACCAGGTGCAGGCCGCGACCGCCCTCCATGGACGCGTCGGCCCGTCCCGGTCGCGGCGCGCGTTCGCCGCAGTCCCGCACCGCGCACACCAGCCGGCGGTTGCTGCGCAGCAGCTCCAACTCCACCGGAACGATGTCGGGCGGCTCGGTGACCGTGCCGGGGCGTGCGGTGCTCACCGTCCGGCCGGCGACCCCGCGCGTCGGGGCGGACCCGTCGCGCGGGCGCGGGGCGCGCGGGCCGGAACAGAGGTCCCCGCCGGTCGACGGGTCCGTCCCGGGCGCGGCGTCCGTGGCCCGGGCGGGGTCACCCGACGACTCCGGGCACCCGTGCCGCACGGCGTTGGTCACCAATTCGGAGACGACCAGGGCCACGGTGTCGAAGCGCTCGGAGAGGCGCCATCCGACCAGCGTGTTCCGGGTGAAATCCCGTGCTCCGCGCACGGATTCGGGGCGACTCGGCAGACGTACCGAGACGGCCCCGTCGAGACTGCGCGGATCGATCAGGGACTGCTGTCGACCTAACGTCTCGAGGACGGGCGCTCCTTCGATCCCCATGGTACGGACTCCCGGCGTTCGCGGTGGCGGTGGCGGCTGGGCTGGTCCGGGGAGAGCGGATGGCGGACGGCCCGGACTCCCCGGTGGCCAACGGAGTCACCCCCGTCGGTCCCTGCCGTCTCCCCGTCGAACACGGCAAGGTCGTGCGGGCGCGCCGACACGATGGCGCGCTGCACTCATGCTTCCCAACGCCCACGGCAAATGCAAGGGCAGATGCACGTGCATCAGCAAAATTCCATGCAGTGTAACCGGGCGCGCACACAACGGAGCCCGGAGATGGCAGACTTCTCGGGTCACCAAGGAGGATCGGACCCCATGAGCACACCGCAGTCACCGCGGGGCGGCCGGGCCGGGGAAGTCGGGGGCGCCGACTCCAGCGGCTCCATGGTGCGCCGCATCCTGCTCGGTGCCCAGTTGCGCCGATTGCGCGAGTCCCGCGGGGTCACCCGCGAGGCCGCCGGCTACTCGATCCGCGCCTCGGAATCCAAGATCAGTCGAATGGAGCTGGGGAGGGTGAGCTTCAAGCCGCGCGATGTCGCCGACCTGTTGACGCTCTACGGGGTCATCGAGGAGGCCGAGCGCGAGCCCCTGCTCAACCTCGCCCGGGCCTCCAACCGCCCCGGTTGGTGGCACAGCTACAACGACGTCCTCCCCGGGTGGTTCCCCACCTTCGTGGGTCTGGAAGCCGCCGCCTCCGCCATCGCCACCTACGAGGTGCAGTTCGTCCCCGGCCTGTTGCAGTCCGAGGAATACGCGCACGCCGTCGTCGTCGGCAACTACCCCGACCTCCCCGCCGACGAGGTCGACCGCCGCGTCGCGCTGCGCATGGGACGGCAGAAGATCCTCGTCGGCGAGAACGCCCCCCACCTGCACTGTGTCCTCGACGAGGGTGCGCTGCGCCGCGTCTACGGCGGCCGGGCCGTCATGCGCGACCAGCTGAAACTGCTGGCCGAGTACTCCGAGACGCCCAACATCTCGCTGCGGGTCGTGCCCTTCGACCGCACCGACCACCCCGTCGTCAGCGGCGCCTTCGTCATCCTCTCCTTCTCCGAGGTGGAGATCTCCGACGTCGTCTACCTGGAACAGCTCACCAGCGCCCTCTACCTCGACAAGGAGGACGAGGTCGCCGAGTACCGCCGCACCATGAACGCCCTGGCGGGGGTGGCCGCGACCCCCGAGGAAACCCGACGGCTTCTCCACGAAATCAGTCGGGAACTGTAGGATTCGCGGTGGTTGACGTCCCGTCATCCACGTCATCCTCCAAGACCCACGCGCCGAGGAGTGACATGTCCGACTTCCCCGAGGTCCCGTCCATCGGCCCGGAGGCCGTCCTCGACGACCTCGCCCGTCAGTACATCGACGGTGCCTGGCGGACCGGAAGCGGCGACTGGGACGTCATCGACTTCAACCCCTGGACCGGCGACAAACTCGCCGCCATCACCGTCGCCACCGCCGACGAGGTCGACGCCGCCTACCGCGCGGCCGAGAGGGCCCAGCGCGAATGGGCCGCCGTCACCCCGGGCGCCCGCCGGCGCGTCATCCAGCGCCTGCTCGACCTCATCGACGAGCGCGAACCGCTCATCACCTCGCTGATCACCGCCGAACTCGGCGGCACCCGGGCCCGCGTCACCTACGAACTCGGTCTTGTCCGCGAGGCGCTGCGCGAGGCCCTGCACCTACCGCTGCGCGCCGAGGGCCGCATCCTGCCCTCGCCCGTGGAGGGCAAGGAGAACTACCTCACCCGGATGCCGGTCGGCACCGTCTGCGTCATCTCCCCCTACACCTTCCCGCTCTTCCTCGGTCTGAAGACCGTCGTGCCCGCCCTCGCCCTGGGCAACGCCGTCGTCCTCAAGCCCCACCAGTCCTCCCCGATCTGTGGCGGCACCCTCCTCGCGCGACTGCTGGCCGACGCCGGACTGCCGACGGGACTGTTCAACGTCGTCGTCACCGACATAGCGGAGGTCGGCGACGTCCTCATCGAGCACCCCGTGCCCCGGGTGATCTGCTTCACCGGCTCCGAGGTCACCGGCCGGCACGTCGCCTCCGTCGCCGGCGGTCACTTCAAGCGGGTCGTCCTCGAACTCGGCGGCAACAGCGCCCTGATCGTCCTGGACGACGCCGACACCGCGTACGCGGCCGACGCCGCCGTCTTCAGCCGGTTCATGGACCAGGGCCAGATGTGCATGGCCGCCAACCGCCTCCTGGTCGATCGGAGTGTGCTGTCGGAGTTCACCGAGCACTTCCTCGCCCGGGTCTCCGCCCTGCGGGTCGGCGACCCGGGCGACCCCACCACCGACATCGGCCCCCTCATGGACGCCCGCTACGCGGATCACCTGTGGGCACAGGTCGAGCGCGCGGTGAGCGGAGGAGCGAGGGTCCTGCACGGCGGGGAACGACGCGGCAACCTCGTGCCGCCCACCGTCCTCACCGACGTGCCCGCCGACTCCCCGCTGCACCGCGAGGAGATCTTCGGGCCCGTCGTCCTCCTCACCCCGGTCGAGGGCGAGGACGAGGCGGTGGCCCTGGCCAACGACTCCGCCTACGGGCTGAGCGGTGCCGTGCACACCCGTGACATCCAGCGCGGCCTGCGGGTCGCCCACCGGATCGAGACCGGCATCGTGCACGTCAACGACGCCACCGTCGCCGACGAACCGATCGTGCCCTACGGCGGTATGAAGTGCTCCGGCCTCGGACGCCTCAACGGGGACGCGCTGCTGGACGCCTTCACCGATACCAAGTGGATCTCCGTGCAGCACGGCCGCACGGTCTTCCCCCTCTGACCGCCCTCGCCACCGTCGAGGGCTGTCGGGGCAACCGGGAATGTTGGTTCGTCACCGTTCGATGACGGGGTGTCACCCGGTGTGTCGCGTGGTCGGTGAATGCTTCTACGCTGTGGTCCGTGACGAAGAATCCCGTTCGACCTTCCCGATTCCTCGTGGTCGCCGTGACCGCTGCCCTCCTGTCCGCGTGCTCGGGCGGTGGCGACGCCGATGACGCCGCGCTCCCCGTCCCCACCGCCGAGGAGGAGACCTCCGAGCCGGAGGAGACTCTGAGCGAGGAGGACATCCGGGCCCTGGAGGAACTCCACGACCGTTACTGGACGGAGATCATCGCCATCGAGAACGGTGCTCCCCTCGACGGCGGCCCCCTCCTCGAATTCGCCTCCCCGGACCTCGCCGAGGAAGAGCTTTCCATGATTTCCACATACCATGATGAAGGATTTTTCAGAGTGGGAGAGCCCGAGATCACCGGTGTAACCGTTTTCCCGGTCGATGAGGACTCCGCTCAAGTGGAGTCCTGTGTGAACGAGGACGACTGGCCGATCATGGCGGAAGGTGTGGAGGCTCCGATCGAGAAGCGAGGCGCGACGCCGCGTGCCTTCCTGGCGGAACGAACTTCTGAAGGATGGATTCTGGCGAGTCATGTCCTTCAGGAAGAAGCGGAAATCTCGTGTTGAGCCCTGTGGGGCCCGGATGGTCGGCCCGAGGAGGAGCGGTGATTCTTGCCGCTTGTGCGGCAGCTTTGGCTTTGCCAACCTCTTCTGCCATGGCTGATCGAAGCGATCCCGACTGCTGGACGGAGCGTGGTACCGGAAGAATGGTCTATGTGTGTGGAGGGAGGGTCCCCGAGGGAGGCGGAGGCAGCGGATCGGGAGGAAATGACGGCGGCAGCAGTGGTTCCGCTTCCCCGTCGTGTGATCTGTCCTTGGTGGAGGGCAGGGGGGATGCGCAGTGGTGTGAGGGGGTGAACGCGTGTTGGGCGGCCATTCCGTCGTATCTCTACCCGACTCCCGACAAGTGGCCGGAGGAGCCTCCTTCGGAGGACTCCGTCTACGTCTTCAAGAGGTGTTATGCCCCCGACGGGGCGCAGCTTCCCGGGGTGTGGGAGTTCATCACGCCGGGGGATTCCGGTCTTTCGTTGGAGGAGTTGGCGTGGGAGGCGTTCGGGGAGTTGGTCGTTCCTGATTTCACGCTCGCGCACAGTCCGCCGGTGCGTGCGGTGATCTTCGTGGATACGTGGTGGTGGGTGGAGGGTCCGTCGGATGGTGAGGTGCGGGGGAGTTCGGCCGGTGGGGTGGTGGCGATCGCGGAGCCGGCGCGGTTGGAGGTGGATCCGGGTGAT
>NZ_JAJUWS010000060.1 GCF_021390475.1 Streptomyces sp. ST2-7A | reverse complement strand
GCGTCCCCGGGCGCCCCGCCCGGGGACGCGGGGCGGGGAGGTCGGCACGCCTGGCACGCCGGGCGACCGGGGAAGAACCTCAGGAGTCCAGGCCGATGGCGAAGGCGGCCTCGAGATCATGCCGGGAGTAGGCCCGGAAGGCGATGTGGGTCTCGGTCGAGACCACACCGGGCACCTTGCTGATCCGCCCCGGGATGACTTCGGCCAACCCGTCGTGGTGCGGCACCCGGACCATCGCGATCAGGTCGTGGGCCCCGGTCACCGAGTAGACCTCGCTCACCCCCTCCAGGGCGGCGATCCGTTCGGCGATCTCCGGAATCCGATCCACGTCGGTCTTGATGAGGACGATCGAGGTGATCACTGCACGCGCTCCCCGGGGTATCGGACTGAGAACGCCTCGACTCTAGTCCCGGGTCACGGCGGACGGGGGACCCGCCAGGCCGTAGGGTGACAGGAGGAAGACGACAGGGCGAAGAGCGACCGGGGACGAAGGCGGTGGCGCCGGGTGGCCGGTGGCGCCGCACGGGGTCCTCCCCGAGCCCGGAACGACCAGGGAAGAGGACGGGAAGATGGCGCTCCCCCAGCCGACCGAAGGGACCCGCTGGCGTTGCACGCTGTGCGGCAACCTCACCCGTTTCGACGTCACCCGCAGCAGCCGAGTGGTGGAGTACCTCCACCTCGACCTGGCGGGGGAGTCCCGGGTGGAGGAGCGGGACGTGCTGAGCGAGCGCATCGAGTCGGTGCGCTGCCGGTGGTGCGACGCGGTGGACCAGGTCGAGCTGGTGGACCGGCCCGGCGCGGATTCCTGAGCCGACGGAGGCAGCCGTGTCCGCATCCACGCCGGGGGAGGGGCCGGGAGAACCGGCGGAATCGAGGCACGCCCCCGGGACGACCGAGTCCGGCCCGGTGTCCCCCGACGCGGCCGGCCGGGAGAGGTCCGACGGCGTGCCGCCGGGCGATGGGGGCGTGCCGGGGGCGCCGGCGGAGAAGGGCGAGCCCCTCCCCGACGACACCGGGGACGGTGACGCGGGTGCGAACGCCGATGGCACCGCACCCGCCGGCACACTGCTGCCCGAGCGCGCCCGACACCGGGTGGTCGCCACGGCCGGCGACACCTTCGCCGGCCTCACGCTCAACGAACTCCCCCCTCCGCTGAGGCAGTACGCCCGTTTCACCCCGGCCCGCCGGGTCCGGCTGGGCGCCGCGGCGATCGCGGCCGTGGTGGAGGAGGACACCGTCTTCCGGCACCGCGTCGCCACCCGCTGGCGGGCCGAACACCCGGAGTTGACCGCGGCCCTGGAGGCGGGGGTCGTGCCGCCGGCGGCCGACCCCGTGGAGGTGGCCACCACCGCCTATCTGGTCCGGCCGACCGGTTGGGCCGGGCTGTTGGAGGCCGCCGGTCGGGAGGAGCACCGTCGGGTCGCCGAGCGGGCCGACGAGCAGCGAGACCGCGAACTCGCCCGGCTCCGGGCGGAGGTGGAGCACACGCGAACGGCCGGTCGTGAGGAGACCGAGCGATTGCGCGTCGAGATGGAGACGGCCCGGCGGGAGGGCGACGCCCTGCACCGCAAGGTGCGCAGCGCCCGCAGCGACGTGCGGCGCGGAGAGGCCGAACTGCGCCGGCTGCGTGCCGAGATGGATGCCGAACGTGCCGAACTCCTGGCCGAACAAACCCGGTTGGAGAGCGAGGTGCGCCGCCTGCGCACCCGACTCTCGGAGACCGAGAACGCCCTGGAGGCGAGCCGGCGGGCGGCCCGGGAGGGGCGCAGCCTGGAGGACATGCGGGTCCGGCTGCTCCTGGACACCGTCGTCGAGGCGGCCCGCGGTCTGAGCCGCGAACTGGCCCTGCCGCCGGTGGAGGTGCGGCCGGCCGAGACGGTGGAGGCGATCTCGCCGGACGCGGTCGGACCGGGGGACATCCCGCCGCGGGCCCTGACGGAGAACGATCCGGCCCTGCTGGACCAGTTGTTGGCGCTGCCCCGGGCCCATCTGGTCGTGGACGGCTACAACGTGACCAAGACGGGATACCCGCACCTGCCGCTGGAGAAGCAGCGGCAGCGATTGCTCGGCGGACTGGCGGTGCTCGCCGCCAGGAGCGGGGCGGAGACGACCTGCGTTTTCGACGGGGCGGAGTTGGCGGCCCCGGTGATGCCGACCCCGCCGCGTGGCGTGCGGGTGCTGTTCAGTCCGCCGGAGCAGACGGCCGACGAGCTGATCCGCCGTCTGGTTCGGGCCGAGCCGCCGGGGCGCCCGGTGGTCGTGGTCTCCACCGACCGTGAGGTGGCGGACGGGGTGGCCCGGGCCGGCGCCCGGCCGGTGGCCTCCGCCATGCTGTTGCGCCGCCTGAGCCGGACCTGAACCGGTACCGTCCGCCGGGCCCACCGTGCGGTACCGCACGGTGGGCCCGTTCCCTGTGAACCCGCTCCCCGTGAACCTGTTCCCCGTGTCCTCGGGGAAGCGGTGACGGGACGGGTCGGGCTCCGCCGGCCGTCGAACGGTTCCCGCCCGGAGCCCCGGTCCGATCCGCCTCGGCCCGGCGCTGTTCCGGTACCGGGCAGGCACCGACCCGGCACCGACCCGGCACCGACCCGACCCGAATCCGGTACCGGCCCGGGCCCCGACCATCCCGACGTTCTCCCCGACGTTCCCGACCGTTGGCCCACCGCCGCACCGCGTTCGGTCGCTCCCCATGGCGTGTCGTCCCCCCGCCGTGATAGGGCGTCGGGGACGGCCGGGGGTGTCACGTGCCCCGAAGCGGGGAACACATCGGACAAGGGGGGCGCACAGCGCTTTTTCCCGGGCGCGCGCGACGCGCGGCGCGCGATATTCGTGCCTCCGTTCGGGGGGTGGAGCCCCTCCGGTGATTCATCCCCTTCCGATGCACCCGGGAGGATTCCTCCCGGGCGCACAGTGCCGCCTCGCTCACGGCCGGTGCGCGGTAAGTAAAAAGATTCCTCGGGGATTTGAAACGGATCCATCACGGTCGCTAGGGTCTGGTCGAACCTTCGCGCGGCCGTTCATCCAGCCCGGGTGACCGCGGGGGTACCGCCTGATCCGTGGCAGCAGACGCGGAGCCGGGATCCCCCGGTTGGCGGCTGAGGAAGAAGGAGATCGCCCGCGTGGCGTCCCACCGTCGTCCCAAGCAGCCGAGCCGTGCCCGTGTGACCATATTCGGTGCCACTGCGGCAGCCACCGTCGCGCTCACCTCGCAGAGCGCCTCCGCCGACCCGAACCCCACCAAGAACGAGGTCAAGGAGCGCGTCGACGAGCTCTACGAGC
Organism: Streptomyces sp. ST2-7A; assembly: GCF_021390475.1. GTDB lineage: Bacteria > Actinomycetota > Actinomycetes > Streptomycetales > Streptomycetaceae > Streptomyces. The sequence goes on along the minus strand of NZ_JAJUWS010000060.1, from coordinate 23,210 downwards.
AGGTCACCGAGATCACCGAGGAGTACAACGGCGCCAAGGAGCGCGAGGGCGAGATCAAGGAGCGGGCCGAGGAGCTCCAAGAGGCCGTCGCGCGCGGCCAGGAGGAGCTGAACGAGCTGCGCAACAGCCTCGGTTCGGTCGCCTCCGCCCAGTACCGCAACGGTGGTCTGGCCCCCTCGATGCAGCTGTTCCTCTCCGCCGACCCCGACGGTTACCTCGAGCAGGCCTCCACCCTCGGCCAGGTGACGGCCAAGCAGGCCGAGGCGCTGCGGACCATCGAGACCAAGCAGCGCACCCTCGCCCAGCAGCGTGCCGAGGCCGGCGAGCAGCTGGAGGAGCTCGAGAGCACCCGCGAGGAGATCAAGGGCAAGAAGGACAAGATCCAGGGCAAGCTGACGGAGGCCCAGACCCTCCTCAACCGCCTCACCGAGGAAGAGCGTCGTCAGCTGGCCGAGGCCGAGGCCGCGGAGCAGGCCCGCGCCGCCGAGGCCGCCGCGCGTGCCACCCGCACCGAGGACCGCACCGACCTCGGCGGCTCCGGGAGCGGCTCAGGAACCGCCACCGCCACCACGCAGACCGCCCCCCCCACGACCGCCGGGGGCTCGGGCCGCGCGCAGACCGCGCTGTCGATGGCCCAGAGCAAGATCGGCTCCCCGTACGTGTACGGTTCGGCCGGTCCGAGCACCTTCGACTGCTCCGGCCTCACCTCCTGGGCCTACGCCCAGGCCGGCATCTCCCTGCCACGCACCTCGCAGGCGCAGGCCAACGCCGGCACCCGGGTGTCCCAGAGCGAACTGCAGCCGGGCGACCTGGTGTTCTACTACAGCGGCATCAGTCACGTCGGCATGTACGTCGGCAACGGCCAGATCGTGCACGCCCCGCGGCCGGGCTCCTCGGTGCACTACGCCGGGGTCAACTCGATGCCGTTCATGTTCGGTGTGCGCGTCGCCTGAGCGTCGGGCCCCGACCGGTCGAACAACCGACGGGCCATCGGTGAGCGATCCCCGCTCCGCCCCCGCGACCCCCTCGGGTCCCGGGGGCGGAGCGCTGTCCGGGCACCGATGGGCCGGGCTCTCCGCCGATCGGGTCCGCCGCCTCCGTCGAATCACCATCAACATCGGTCTGCCCGGCTTCGGGAGTCGGCTGTTCGCCGGGTCGTGATCGGTGGGATCGCGATCGCTCGGCGGGGATCTCGTCGCGGTCCCGGTCCCGCGTGTCCTCCGTGCGGGTGATTCCCCGACCCGCCGTCCCCCTCGGGGCCCGGCCCCACCCGCCCCTCGGATCACCCCCGTGACCTGCGTATCCCCATCTCCCTGGACGGCTCCACCGCCCCGATGACACGCGGGAGGGTCGTTCCCCCGGCCTCCGGGCGCCGCTAGATTCTGCTCCCCCCGGGGCCCATCGGTGGGTCCCCGCCCGAGGGAGCGCGTTCCGCAGTGGCATCGCATCGACGGCCGGCGCCCGTCCGGGGACGGGCCGTGCCCTCCCGCCTGGGTCGCGCGGTGGCCCTCTCCGCGGCCCTCTCCGCGACGACGGGCGCCCTGGCCGTCCTCGGCTCCGCACCGGTGGCGGCGGCCCCCGGAACCGGCGACGCCGTCGACGGCGATGGCACCGGCCCCTCGTCCACCGACACCGCCGGTGCGCGCGCCCTGCTCGACGACACGGTCGTGGAGGCGGGGAGGGCGGTGGAGGAGTACAACCGGGTCTCCGAGCGGGTGGGAGAACTCACGACCGAGGTGGAACGCCTGCGCGACCGCCTGGCCCGTGACCGGGAGCAGGTCAACCGCAAGCGGGAGGCCCTCGGCGGCATCGCCGGGGCGCAGTACCGCTCGGGTGGGATGGACCCCTCGTTGGCCCTCCTGCTCTCCCCGGACCCCGACGCCTACCTCGTCGGCGCGGCGGCGCTGGAGCGCCTCTCCGGCCGTCAGGCGGAGGAACTGCGCGAGCTGCGCCGGTTGTTGCGCGGCATGGAGCAGCGTCGTGAGGAGACCGTCGAGGCGGTGGAGGAACTCGAGGAGCGGCGTACCGAGCTGGCCCGACGCAAGCAGGAGGTACAGCGCAAACTCGCAGGCGCCCGGAGTCGACTGGAGCGCCTGGCGGCGGAGGAGGAGGAAGGGCGGGAGCGCGCCTCGCGCACGGGGGAGCGGGGCGATCCCGGCGGCCCGGTCTCGGAGACGACCGCGCCGGTGAGCGGTCGCGCCGCCTCGGCGGTGGTCGCCGCCCGGAACGCGGTGGGCCGACCGTACGTGTGGGGTGCCAACGGCCCTCACGGCTTCGACTGTTCCGGCCTCACCCAGTGGGCCTGGGCGCAGGCGGGCGCCTCGCTGCCGCGCACCTCGCAGGCCCAGGCCGGCGCCGGGCGGCGGGTGGACGCGGCGAGCATCCAACCCGGCGACGTGGTGGTCTACCGTCCGGACGCCGGGCACGTCGGGTTGTACGTCGGCGGGGGCCGGGTGGTGCACGCCCCCTATCCCGGTGCGAACGTGCGCGAGGATCCGCTGGGCATGATGCCGATCTCCGCCGTCGTCCGTCCCTGAGCCCCGCCCGCGCCCGGGCACACCCCGCCGTGCCCGGCGGCACGGCGGGACGGAGGGGCGGATAGGCTCGTCGGCGATGCACAGGACGCTGATCGTCACCAATGACTTCCCGCCCCGCCCCGGCGGCATCCAGTCCTTCCTGCACAGCCTGGCGCTGCGGCTGGACCCGGGACGGGTGGTCGTCTACACCTCGACCTGGAAGCGGGACGCCGAAGGGCGGGCCGCCTGCGCCGCCTTCGACGCGGAGCAGCCCTTCCCCGTGGTGCGCGACCGGGCGGTGATGCTGCTGCCCACCCCCCGCGTCACCCGTCGGGCCTGCGCGCTGCTGCGCGAACACGACTGTTCCTCGGTGTGGTTCGGGGCCGCCGCGCCGCTGGGCCTGATGGCACCCGCGCTGCGGCGGGCCGGTGCCCGGAGGCTGGTGGCCACCACCCACGGCCACGAGGCGGGCTGGGCCCAACTGCCGGTGGCCCGCGCCCTGCTGCGTCGCATCGGTGATTCGACCGACACGGTGACGCACCTGGGGGAGTACACCCGCTCCCGGATCGCCCGGGCGCTGAGCCCGGCGGCGGCCGCGCGGATGACGCAGCTCCCGCCCGGGGTGGACGAGAAGCTCTTCCACCCGGGGTCCGGCGGAGCGGGGGTTCGCGCGGCCCTGGGTCTGACCGGCCGGCCGGTGGTCGTCTGCGTCTCCCGCCTGGTGCCCCGTAAGGGACAGGACACCCTGATCCGGGCGATGCCCCGGATCCTGCGGGCCCACCCCGACACGGTGCTGCTGATCGTCGGTGACGGCCCCTACCGGCGGGACCTGGAGCGGCTCGCGGAACGCCACGGGGTGACGGCCGCCGTCCGGTTCACCGGCCCGGTCCCGGCGGCGGAGCTGCCGGCCCACCACGGCGCCGGGGACGTCTTCGCGATGCCCTGCCGCACGCGGCGCGGCGGGCTGGACGTGGAGGGCCTGGGCATCGTCTACCTGGAGGCATCGTCCACCGGCCTGCCGGTGGTCTCCGGTGACTCCGGCGGCGCCCCGGACGCGGTGCTGGACGGGGAGACGGGGTGGATCGTGGGCGCCGGCGCCCCGGACGCCGCGGAGCGCACCGCCGAGCGCGTCGTAGCGCTCCTCGACGACCCCGAACTGCGCCGTCGGATGGGCGAGCGGGGCCGGGCCTGGGTGGAGGAGCGGTGGCGGTGGGACCTGATCGCGGAGCGGTTGCGCGGCCTGCTGTGAGCCGGGTGGTGCGGGTGGGACGCCGTGAGCGGGACCCGTGCCACCCGCGGGCGGCCCCCGTACGGTCGCCTCCCGCCCGCCGGGGCCGACCGGCGCCACCGGCTCCCGGCTCCCGATCATCGGCCACCGACTCCCGGTGACGGCTTTCGACCACCGGCCACCGGGGCTTGGTCCCCGGCCCGGCTCGCGATCATCCGTTCCCGGTCGTCCGCGGCCGTTTCCGGCCATCGGGGCCCGGGCCGGTGCCCCCGGTTCGGTTCCCGGTCACCGGCCGCCGATCACGGGCCCGGATCCCGGCCACCGGGGCCCGGTGGCATCACCGGCCATCGGCTTCCGGCCACCGGGCACCTGTCGCCGAGGGTTCGACGCCCGGCCATCGGCCGCCGGTGCCCGGGGCGCGGTCGCCGATCGCCCCGGTCCGGCGCCCGGTCCGGCGCCCGCCGCTCAGGAGCGGTACAGGGCCTCGATCTCGTCGGCGAAGTCCCGCGCCACCACGTGCCGCTTGAGCTTCATCGAGGGCGTCAGGTGGCCGGACTCCTCGGAGAAGCGGTGTTCCAGCACATGGAACCTGCGCACCGATTCCGCGCGGGAGACCGCGGCGTTGCCCTGGTCCACGGCCCCCTGGAGTTCCGCCCGCAGCGTCGGGTGCGCCAGGAGTTCGGCCTCGGACAGTTCCCCCAGCCCCTGCTCGGCGGCCCAGCGGGGCAGGAACTCCTCGTCCACGGTGATCAGTGCCGCCACGAACGGGCGCCTGTCACCCACCACGATGCACTCGGCGACCAGGGCGTGGGCGCGGATCCGGTCCTCGATCACGGCGGGGGCGACGTTCTTGCCGCCGGCGGTCACCAGGATCTCCTTCTTGCGGCCGGTCAGCCGCAGGTAGCCGTCCGCGTCCAGCTCACCGAGGTCACCGGTGCGGTACCAGCCGTCGACCATCGCCTCGGCGGTGGCGGCGTCGTTGTTCCAGTAGCCCCGGAACAGGTGTGGGCCGCGCAGCAGCACCTCGCCGTCCTCGGCGATCCGCACCGAGGTGCCCGGCAGCGGTCGGCCGACGGTGCCGATCCGGGGCGCGTCGAGGGGGTTGACGGCGGTCGGCGCGCAGGTCTCGGTCAGCCCGTAGCCCTCCAACACGGTGAAGCCGATGCCCCGGTAGAAGTGCCCCAGTCGGTCTCCGAGCGCGGCGCCGCCGGAAATGGCGTGCGTGGCCCGGCCGCCCAGCACGGCCCGCAGTTTGCGGTACACCAGGCGGTCGAAGAGGGCGTGCCGCAGTCGTAGGCCCGGACCGGGGCGGCGGGCGGTCTCCCGGGCCCGGCTGTGGGCGATGGCGGTCGCGGCGGCGGCGTCGAAGATCCGCCCCTTCCCGGCCTCCCGGGCCTTCGCCCGGGCGGAGTTGTAGACCTTCTCGAAGACCCGCGGCACGCCCAGCACGATGGTGGGCCGGAAGGAGGCCAGCTCGTCGGTGAGGGTCTTCACGTCGGGGGCGTGGCCGAGCCTGATCGGGGCGATCACCGCCACCACCTGCACGAGGCGGGCGAAGACGTGGGCCAGCGGCAGGAAGAGCAGCACCGAGCTCTCGCCGGTGCGGAAGAGCGGCTCGAGGACCTGGACCACGCCCCGGGCGTCGGCGAGGAAGGCGCCGTGGGTCAGCACGCACCCCTTGGGGCGCCCGGTGGTGCCGGAGGTGTAGATGATGGTGGCGGGGGTGTCCGGCCCGACGGTCTCCAGGGCGTGGTCCAGGACGGCGTCCTCGACGCCCTCGCCGGCGCGGACCAGCGCCTCGACGGCGGGTGGTTCGGGGGTGTCCCCGGTGGCCCCCGTCCCCTGCCCGGCGGCGGGCTCCAGGGTCCAGTGCCGGCGCAGGTCCGGCAGGCGGTCGCGGACGGACTCCACCAGCGCGCGATGCCCGGCGTTCTCGGTGACGACACCGGTGGCGCCGGAGTCGGCGAGTATCCACGCCGTCTGCTCGGCCGAGCTGGTCTCGTAGATCGGCACCGGCACGGCGCCGGTGTACCAGAGGGCGAAGTCCAGGAGGGTCCACTCGTAGCGGGTCCTGGACATCAGGGCCACCCGGTCGCCGGGGCGGACCCCGGAGGCGATCAGCCCCTTGGCCACCGCGCGGACCTCGGCGCGGAAGGCGGAGGCCGTGACGTCCTCCCACGCGCCGTCCTCGCGCTTGCGGGCGACCACGGCCTCATGGGGGTGCCGGGCGGCGTTGGCATCGATCAGGCCCGGCAGGCCGTTCCCGTCCGGCACCTCGCGCAGGGCGGGACCACCGGACTCGCGCGAGGCGGGGGACTGGGACACGAACGCTCCTCGAACACGCCGGAGGGCCGTCATGGTCCGGCCCCGGTCGGCTGCGGTCACCGGGTGGGTCCCGGGAACACCGGGGTCGCCTGGACGTTACCCGTCGGTATGTCCTCGGTACCAGGGAACTCGCCCGGATGTTCGCCGTGTCACATTCCGGAAGCCGACCGCAGCCCGACCCGGGGCGGTATCGACGCCCGGGTCGCCGGCCCGTCTCCCGACGACCCCGGGCCGGTACCTCGCCCGCACCCCGAATGTCCCCTCCCCGATGTTCCCGGCTCCCCGGGAGTCGCCCCGGGGTCGTTCCGGCGCGGTAGCCTTCCCACGGCGCCGTGCGGGCCCCGAACGGGGGCGCGCGGTCGACAGGGCCGGCACCGGTCCGGCACAGGGGCAGTACGGACAGCAGCAGCCGAGGAGCCGCGCCGATGGCGGAGGAGCACACCAGGTCCAGCATCACGATCGAGGCGACGCCCGATGTCGTGATGGCCGTCATCGCCGACTTCGCCCGGTATCCGGATTGGACCGGTGAGGTCAAGGAGGCGGAGATCCTCACGACCGACGAGCGCGGCCGGCCCGTCGAGGTGCGACTGCTCCTCGACGCCGGCGCCATCCGCGACGAGCACACCCTGGCGTACGAGTGGATCGGCGCCCTGGAGGTGCGCTGGTCCCTGGTCAGGTCGAAGATGCTCCGCGCACTGGAGGGTGCCTACCGCCTCGTGCCGCTGGAGGGCGGTCGTCGCACCGAGGTCACCTACCGGCTCACCGTCGACGTGAAGATGCCGATGCTCGGCACCATCAAGCGCAAGGCGGAGAAGGTCATCATCGACCGTGCCCTGGAAGGGCTGCGCAAGCGGGTGGAGGGGGACGCCGGAGGGGGGAGCGCCCCGGGCTGACGCCCGGCGCCGTTCCCGGCCCGCGACCACCCGTACCCCGCGACCACCCGTATCCCGCGACCGCTCCGCCCGGGGCGGCGGCGCCGGAATCGTCCGGACCTCGGACGCGACGGCGTCTGCCGGCCGTCGCCCCGCTCCGGTACCGTCGGGAGACGGTGGGCCACCCCGGCCGTCGGTCGAACCGGGCGCCCCCACACACCCGTTCCCGGCCGCAGGAGACCCGCCATGAGCGACGCCCACGGGGCGGACCGGCCCGAGGCCGGCCCTCCGCCCGGCACCCCTTCCCCGGGGTCTCCCGACGCGTGGGCCGCCGCCTGCGCCGAGGACCTGGCCCGGGAGCGGGCCAGGCATCGTGCCCGCTCCGGTCCGCTGCCCGGCGAGGGTGCGGAACAGATGAAGCGGATCGCCGATCTGTTCACCGACGGGCTGAGCCGGTTCGGCGGCGACGCCGCCCGGGTGGCGCGCGGCGCCCGCTTCGCCCTGGACCCGGTGATCGAGCGCAACGGTCCGGCCCTGGACCATCTCGCGCGGGCCGGTGGGGAATTGGCGGCGGCCCTGCGCGGCTTCCTCGACCCCGGCCCCTCCGTGAACACCCCGCCACGTGCCGATGACACCCGCCCGACCGGCCCGGGAACGGGCACCGAACCCGCCCCGGACGCCCCCGGGGCCGGCCGGGGCACCGGGGAGGACGGGGACCCGCCCCCGCCGGAGGCCGGTCGCCCCGACGACCAGGGGTGATCGGGGGCCGACGCCCGAACGCCGCTCCGGTACCGTGTTCCGCAGCGGGGATCCACCGACACCACTGAGGGACACATGGGACTGACCATCGGGGTCGACATCGGCGGCACGAAGATCGCGGCCGGTGTGGTCGACGAATCGGGCACCATCCTCGAAACCAGCACCGTGCCGACCCCGCCGACCCCGGAGGGCGTCGTCGACGCCATCGCCGCCGCGGTCCGCACGGTCGGCGCCGGCGCGTCGGCGGAGGCGGTGGGTATCGGCGCCGCGGGCTACGTGGACGACAAGCGGGCCACGGTGCTCTTCGCCCCCAACATCAAGTGGCGCCACGAGGCGTTGAAGGACAAGATCGAGCAGCGCGTCGAGCTGCCCGTGGTGGTGGAGAACGACGCCAACGCCGCGGCCTGGGGCGAGTACCGCTTCGGCGCCGGCCGGGGGCACGACGACGTCGTGTGCATCACCCTGGGCACCGGCCTGGGCGGCGGGATCATCCTCGGCGGCCGACTGCACCGGGGCCGTTTCGGCGTCGCCGGCGAGTTCGGCCACATCCGTATGGTGCCCGACGGCCTGCTGTGCGGCTGCGGCAGCCAGGGCTGCTGGGAGCAGTACGCCTCCGGGCGAGCTTTGGTGCGCTACGCCCGGCAGCGCGCGGCGGCCGACCCCGAGCGCGCCGAGGCCCTGCTCGGGCTGGGCGACGGCACTCCGGAGGGCATCGAGGGCAAGCACATCAGCGAGGCCGCCCGGGCCGGCGACCCGGTCGCGGTCGACTCCTTCCGTGAACTGGCCCGCTGGGCGGGTGCCGGACTGGCCGACCTGGCCTCGCTCTTCGATCCCTCCGCCTTCATCGTCGGCGGCGGTGTCTCCGACGAGGGCGACCTGGTGCTGGAGCCGATCCGCAAGTCCTACCGGCGCTGGCTGGTCGGCGCCCGCTACCGGCCGCACGCCCAGGTGGTGGCGGCCCGCCTCGGCGGGCGCGCGGGCCTGGTGGGCGCCGCCGACCTGGCGCGTCAGGGCTGATCCCCGGGCCGCTCCCGACCCGGGAGCGGCGGCGACGATCGGGCGGTGGGGGTGTCCCCGCCGCCCGACGGCGTTCCCGGACGGTCGCGGATACCGTGGCCCGATGACGACCGACGAAGCGCCGGCCCCCGGTGGCCCGGACGACACCGCCGACCCGGACGACACCCGGATCGGCGTACGACTGGTGACCTGGAACGTGCGCGGACTGCGGGACGACCGGACGGCCCTGATCCGGGTCCTGCGGGCGCTCGACCCCGACGTGCTCTGCCTCCAGGAGATGCCGCGTTTCCTCGGCTGGCGCCGGCACGCCGCCCGGCTCGCCGGGGCGGCCGATCTCCGCCATGTGGTGGGCGGCGCGCCCACCTGCGGCACCGCCGTGATGGTCGGTCATCGGGTCCGGGTGGACGGCGCCGACGCGGTGCCCCTGCCGCACCACCCGGGGCTGCACCGCCGGATCGCGGCCCGGGCACGGCTGCGGGTCGACACCGCGCCGTTGACCGTGATCAGTTGTCATCTCGGCCTGGACGGCCGGGAGCGCCGCGCCCACTTCCGGCCGCTCCTCGTGGCGGCCGCGCCGGGCCCCGTCGTCATCGCCGGTGATCTGAACGAGCGGCCCTCCGGCCCCGTCTTCCGACGGTTCGCGGAGGTGTTCCGGGACGCGGGGGCGGAGTCTCCGGCCGGTCCCGGTCCGGCCGGCGGCGCGACCTTCCCGGCCCGGGCGCCCGATCGCCGCATCGACGCGGTGCTCTGCGATCCGACGGTGGGGATCGAGGGCTGCGGAACACCGGACCCGACCCGGGACGGGCGGGCGCCGGATCCGGAGGACCTGCGGCGCGCCTCGGATCACCTGCCGGTCCTGGCGCTGCTACGGGTGCCGTCGTCCCCCCGGGGGCCCCGCCGGACCGCGGCGGCCGCCCCCTCGTGATCGGCGCGGTCGGGCCATCGCGCCGTTGCCGGGGCCGAGGCGGATCCGGTTCATTCCCGCTCCGGCCGTTCCGACTCTCGTGATCGGCGCGGTCAGACCACCGCGCCGTTGCCGGGGCCGATCCAGTCGTCCTCGTCCCGGCCGTCCCGCATCCGCATCACCAGGGTGGCGAACCCGCCGAGGAACCCACCGACGCCCAGGGTGACGACCCACCAGCTCATCGTCAGGCCGAACACGGCGCTCAGGATCAGCAACAGCGGACCACCGATCACCGCCACCCAGGCGAACCGGGTCGTCGGGTCGGTCTCCGGGAGCGGGGGCGGTTCCGGGGGCACGAAATGGCCCTCGCCCTCCTCCTCCATCGGCGCCCAGTCCCGGGGGCCGGGGCCGTCCCACGGGCGCTTGTCGGGGTCCTCGCCGGGGGCGCCGGAGGGCAGTCCGGACCCCGGGGCGCCGGCCAGCCAGTCGGCGGCCCGGTTCACCACCGGCGCGCCGGTGGGGGCCTTCCCACCGGCCCGGTCGGTCGCCTCGGTCGAGCCGTCGGTGTCCTCACCCCCGGGCCCGGGAGCTCCCGCGGTCCCGGTGACCCCGGCGTCCGCGACACCGTCCCGGCCGTCCCGGTCGGCTCCGCCGTTCACGTCGCCGGGATCGCGCTCGGCGGCCGGCGACTTCGTCACCGGCCCGTCACCGACCCCGCCCCCGGGCCGACCCTCGCCGGTGGCGGTGCTCCCGGTCCGTCCCGCGGGCTCCTCGTCCCAGCCCGCGACGATGGCCGCCCATGCGGCCTCCTCGTCGATCGGTTCGCGGTCCTCGCCGCGATCCCTGTCACGCTCCGTCACGTGCCGGCTTCCTCGTCGTCAGGCGGGTGATGAACGCATCCGTCTCCTGAAAGATACGCGGCGCGTCGTGATCCAGCGTCGCGACGTGGAAACTCCGCTCCAGGAAGAGCTCGGTGACATCGGTCGAGGACACCCCGCCGAGGACGAGGGCGGCGTCGGTCGGGGGGACCACGTGGTCGCGTCGGCTGCGCATCACCAACAGCGGCTGGGTGACCCGGGGCAGTTCGCCGCGCGCCAGGGTCAGCAGGTTCCGCAGCGCCAGCGCCGAGTGCAGGGAAACCCGGTCGTAGCCGATCTCCTCGCCGCCCTCGCGCGCGATGTCACCGGCGACCCCCGGCACGCTGGGCACGAGGTGCCGCAGCACGGGCAGGGTGTGACCCTTCCCCCGGGGGAAGGTCATCGCGGGATTGACCACGGCCACCCCCGCCACCGCCTCGCCGTGTCGGGCCGCCAGGCGCAGGGCGAGCGTGCCCCCCATCGACAGCCCGCAGACGAAAACCCGTTCGCAGCGGTCGCCCAGCAGGCGCAGTTCCCGATCCACCGTGGCGTACCAGTCCTGCCATCCGGTGGGACGAAGGTCCTCCCACCGGGTTCCGTGCCCCGGAAGCAGGGGCAGGGAGACGGTATGGCCCGCCTCGGCCAGGTGCTCGGCCCACGGCCGCATCGACTGCGGCGATCCCGTGAAACCGTGACACAGCAGGATGCCGACGGAGGAGGTCCCCTCGTGCTGGAAGGGCTCGGCACCGGGCAGCAACTGCATGGGCACTCCGATCGATGTCCGATGGACCGTGGGGCACCCGCCCCGTCGCCGGGGGCGGTGGTATCGCAGGCTACGGGATCCGGGGGCCGCCGGCACCGGCGCCTCGGCGGGGGTCGGGCGGCGCCGGATCCGCCCCGCCACCCTACGCGCGCGTCACGTCACCGGAAAGTCCGTTCCCGGGCACCCGTCCCGGGTTCGTTCCGCTCCGGCCGCCCGGCGAACCCCCGGGCGGGCGATTTCCCCGTTAAGGTCGTCCCGGCAGCGCACAGGAGGTTCCGGGGTTGTTGTACGGCGTCATGAAGGTATCGGTGGGGGCGGGTCTCAAGGCGACCTTCCGCCCCTGGGTGGAGGGCCTCGAGCATGTGCCCGCGAAGGGTCCCGCGATCCTGGCCAGCAACCACCTCTCGTTCTCGGACTCTTTCTTCCTTCCGGTGGTGTTGGACCGCAAGGTGACCTTCATCGCGAAGGCGGAGTACTTCAACACCCCCGGTGTGAAGGGGCGGTTGACCGCCGCCTTCTTCAAGGGGGTGGGCCAGTTGCCGGTGGATCGCTCGGGCGCGCGCGGCGCCGGGGAGGCGGCCATCCGCAGCGGGGTGGAGGTGATCGAGCGCGGTGAACTGTTCGGGATCTATCCCGAGGGCACCCGCTCGCCCGACGGCCGGCTGTACCGGGGGAAGCCCGGCGGCCTCGCCCGGGTGGCGCTGATCACCGGAGCCCCGGTGATCCCGGTGGCGATGATCAACACCGAGAAGATCCAGCCGCCCGGCAAGGTGATGCCCAAACTGATGCGGCCGGGCATCCGGATCGGCGCCCCGTTGGACTTCGGCCGGTACCAGGGGATGGAGGGCGACCGCTTCATCCTGCGGTCGGTGACCGACGAGGTCATGTACGCCATCATGAAGCTCTCCGGCCAGGAGTACGTGGACATGTACGCCACCGCCGCCAAACGGCTCATCGCCGAGGAGACGAAGCGGCAGGCGGAGGTCGAGAAGTCGGAGCGGGCGGAGCGGCGCGCCTGGGAGCGGGCCGAACAGGACCGATTGGAACAGGACCGGCAGGAGCGGCGCCGCGAGGAACGCGCCGGCGGCTGACGGCGACCACCGGGGCGCGGGCGGGGTCGGGGCGGGACCCCGGAGCGCCCCCCGGCGGTCCGGAGTGGAGCGGGGGAGACCGATGGTCGTCACGGCACCGGAACCGGCACGGGCGCGACCGTCCCCGTCCGGAGGGTCCGGGGGTACCGGTCCGACGACCGGCGGGATGTCGGTGGAGCGCCCACTGTGGCGCGCCCTGGCCGGTTACCGTGTATTGACCCTGTGCTACGCCGTCGGTCTGTTCGCGCTCTCCGCGCCGGACCTGGGCCGTCCCTGGATCGGCGTGGGCTACCTCCTGGTGCTCGCCGGGTGGACCGTCGCCACCCTGCCCCGGGTCGGGTCCGCGAGCCGCTGCACCCCCGGTTTCCTCGCCGCCGACATGACGGTGGCGGTCTCCGGGATCCTGCTCACCCTCCTCGCAGACCCGGAACGCGCGGTCAACCCCACCCTGCCGTCCATCTGGGTCGCGGGGTCGGTGCTGGCCTTCGCGATCAGGGGCGGCTGGCGATGGGCCGCCGCCGCGTCCGCCCTGGTGGGCGTCGCCAACCTGATCGAGAACGGTGGCTTCTCGCGCAGTACCGTGCACAACGTGCTGCTGGTCTCGGTCGCCGCCGTGGCGATCGGCTACGTGGTGGAGGTGGCCCGGGCCAGCGAGCGGACCCTGGCCCGGGCGCTGCGCATCGAGGCCGCCGGCCGGGAGCGCGAACGACTGGCCCGCGACATCCACGACGGCGTACTCCAGGTGCTGGCGATGGTGCGCCGCCGCGGCGACGAACTCGGCGGGGAGGCGGCCGAGCTGGGACGCCTGGCCGGGGAGCAGGAGGTCGCCCTGCGAGCCCTGATCACCGGTGCCCCGCCGCTCGACCCGGTGGCGGACCCCGGCCCCGGTCCGGGACGATCGGGCGTGGTTCCGGGGGGCGATCCGGACCCCGGGGCCCGGGCGGACCTGCGGGCCCTGCTGGCCGCCCGGGCGCGGGACCGGGTCACCTTCGCGGGCCCCGCCGGCGCGGTGCTCCTGCCGGTGGCCGCGGCCCGTGAGGTGGACGCCGCGGTGGCGGCGGCCCTGGACAACGTCGAACGGCACGCGGTCGGGCCGGACGGCACGCCGGCCCGGGCCTGGGTGTTGCTGGAGGACGAGGGGGAGACGGTGCTGGTCACGGTCCGGGACGAGGGGCCGGGCATCCCGCCGGGCCGACTGGAGGCGGCGGCCCGCGAGGGGCGCCTGGGGGTCTCGCACTCGATCCGGGGTCGGCTGCGCGAGTTGGGCGGGGAGGCCCGGTGGGAGTCGGTGCCCGGCGAGGGCACCGAGGTGGAGATGACGGTACCGAGGGGAACGGACGCATGACGGGAGACGGGCCGCGCCCGGTCGGCGCCGGCGGCGGACACGACACCGGGCACACCGGGAACGCCGAAAATGCCGGGAACGCCGGGCACACCGTAATCGGTGACGAGAGCGGGTGCGACGAGGGGGGCGGGGGCGCCCCGGTCACGGTCATGGTCGTCGACGACCACCCCATGTGGCGGGACGCCGTCGCCCGTGACCTGGAGGGTGCCGGCTTCCGGGTGGTGGCCACCGCCGGGGACGGGCGGCAGGCACTCGCCCGCGCCCGGGCCACCCGTCCGGATGTCCTGGTGCTCGACCTCAACCTCCCCGGCCTGCCCGGTGCCGAGGTCTGCCGCCGACTGGCGGGCCGTTCGGCGGCGAGTCCGGACGAACCGGCCCCCCGGGTCCTGGTCCTGTCCGCCAGCGGGGAACAGGAGGACGTACTGGAGGCGGTGAAGGCCGGGGCCACCGGTTACCTGGTCAAGTCCGCCGGCGCGGAGGAACTGGTGGCGGCGGTGCGTCGCACGGCGGCGGGGGAGCCGGTCTTCACCCCCGGACTGGCGGGGCTCGTGCTCGGGGAGTTCCGCCGCCTCGCGACGGGGGACGGCGCGGTCCCGGACCCCCGACGCCCGGCCGGGACCGCGGGGACGACGTCCCGCCCCGGCGCCGGGGTCCCCCGGCTGACGGCCCGCGAGACCGAGGTGCTGCGTCTGGTGGCCAAGGGGTTGACGTACCGCCGGATAGCCGACCGGTTGGTGATCTCCCACCGCACGGTCCAGAATCACGTACAGAACACCCTGGGCAAGCTCCAGTTGCACAACCGGGTGGAGTTGGTGCGCTACGCCATCGAGCAGGGTCTGGACGACGAACCGTCGGCCGGTCCCGGTTCCGACCCGGGGCGCGACCCCGACCACCCCGGGAACGACGTCGGGAAGCCCGGCGACGCGTCGGCACGGGGCGGGCGGTTCCGCCGCGGCGACTGAGCGCGCCCGCCGTGCGCGGCGCCCGACACGCACCCCGCGCGCCCGTCACCACGGAACACGCATCACGCATCACGCATCACGCATCACGCACGGAGACACGACCGGAATCGGACGATCGACCGCGGCGCGGCCGACGATCGACGGGAAACAGGAGGCGCACCACCGTGACCATCCTCGCCTTCGGCGTTCAGGCGGATGAGCGACCGCTGCTGGAACGGGCTTTCGGGGAGCGCCCCGTGCACGCCCTGGACGTCTTCCTCAACGCCGACACCGCCCCCATCGCGGCGGGCCACGAGATCATCACGGTCAGCGTCAACGCGGACCTGGGTGCCGATGTGCTGGAGACCCTCGCGGCCGGGGGCACCCGGATGATCGCCCAACGCGCCACCGGCTTCAACAACATCGACCTGGCCGCCGCCGCCCGACTGGGCCTGACCGTCGGCCGGGTGTCGTACTACTCGCCCCACTCGGTCGCCGAGTTCGCCTGGACACTGGCCATGGCCGTCAACCGCCGGGTGGTGCGCGCGGCCCGCCGCACCCGGGAGTTCGACTTCCGACTCGACGGCCTGTTGGGTCGCGACATGCACGGCGCCACGGCCGGGGTCATCGGGACGGGGAAGATCGGCGGCGCCTTCGCCCGGATCGCCGCCGGCTTCGGGATGCGCCTGCTGGGCTGGGACGTCGCCCGCGACCCCGGCTGCGAGGAGCTGGGAATGGAGTACGTCGAGCTGCCCCGGCTGCTCGCCGAGGCGGACCTCATCAGCCTGCACGTTCCGCTGCTGCCGGAGACCCACCACCTGATCGACCGGGAGGCGCTGCGCGCCATGCGGGACGACGCGATCCTGGTGAACTCCAGCCGCGGGGGTCTGGTGGACACCGACGCGCTCGTCGACGAACTGCGACGCGGCCGGTTCACCGGCGTCGGCCTGGACGTCTACGAGGCGGAGGCCGGGCTGTTCTTCATGGACAAGTCGCTGGAGGTCGTCGCCGACGACACCCTGGCCCGCCTGATGACCTTCGGGAACGTGCTGGTCACCTCGCACCAGGCGTATTACACCCGGGAGGCGGTGGGGCAGATCCTGGAGACGACCGTCCGCAACGTCGAGGACTACCTCGCCGGTCGGACCAACGAGAACACCCTGGTCGCCCCCGGCCTTCCCGCACCGGTCGTGGACGGGTAACCGGGCGCGGGGCGGTGGTCCCGCTTCAGACGGGACGCGGTTCCCCGGCGCCGGTGGGGGGCCGGTGACCGGTGGGCGGGGGCACCGCCGCCTCCAGCAGGGAGCGCACGACGCGCGGACCGTTGAGGGTCAGCACCGACTCGGGGTGGAACTGCACCCCGGCGAAGCCCGGTCCGCGCAGCGCGTGCACCTCGCCGGTCCGGGCGTCCCGGGCGACCGCCACCCCGTGCAGCGCCAGCTCGCCCAGCGCCTCGTCGTCGCACCGCGCGGTGTAGGAGTTGTAGAACCCCACCGTCTCCGGGACGCCGAACAGGTCGATCCGCTCCTGGGCACCCTGGAAGGGTTGTGCCTTGCGGACGACCCCGAGCCCCAGTTCGGCGGCGATCAGCTCGTGTCCCAGGCACACCCCGAGCAGACCGCCCCGGTGGTCGCGGATCAGGTCGGCGGCCAGACCGCGCAGCAGCGCGATCCGGGGATCGCGCGGGTCACCGGGGTCACCGGGCCCGGGGCCCAGGACCACCGGGCCGTCGTGGCCGAGCGCGGCCTCCCGCAGCCCGGGGGAGTCGAAGCGGTGGACGGTCACCGTCAGCCCCACCGCCCGCAGCAGGTGGGCGAGCATCGAGGTGAAGGTGTCCTCGCCGTCCACCACCAGCGCGTGGCCGCGATCCGCCCGCCGGCCGGGGCCCGGCTGCATCTTCAACCAGAACGGCGCCAGGTCGGCCCGGCGGGCCGCCAGCGCGGCCTGTACCCGGGGCACATCCGCCAGGCGGGGCGCCCCGGCCGGGTGGGGTGCCTCCCGTCGGTCGGGGCCGCGCCCCGATCCGCCGCCGATCGCCGGCGCGCTCCGTACCCCCAGCGCGGTCAACACGGCACCGGCCTTGGCGTGTGTCTCGGCCACCTCGCCGACCGGGTCGGAGTCGCGCACCAGGGTCGCGCCCACCGGCAGGGCCAGCCGACCGTCCGGGGCGATGTCCAGGGTGCGGATCAGGATGGGGGAGTCCAGGCACTGCGCGCCCGCCCGGTCGTGGCCCAGCAGCGCCAGCGCGCCGGCGTAGTAGCCCCGGCCGCCCCGCTCGTGCCGCTTGATCACCCGGCAGGCGTTCTCCACCGGGGAGCCGGTGACGGTGGCCGCGAACATGGTCTCCCGCAGCACGTCCCGCACGTCCGCGCCGGTCCGTCCGCGCAGCTCGTACTCGGTGTGCGCGAGGTGCGACATCTCCTTCAGCCGGGGGCCGACCACCACCCCGCCCCGGTCGCCGACCGTGCACATCATCTTCAGTTCCTCGTCCACCACCATGGACAGTTCCTCGCTCTCCTTGCGGTCGGCGAGGAACTCCAGCAGGCCCTCCACGTCGGGTCCCTGTGGCGGGTAGCGGTAGGTGCCGCTGATCGGGTTCATCACCACGGTGCCGCCGGCCATCCGCACGTGCACCTCCGGGCTCGCGCCCACCAGCGTGCGGTCCCCGGTGTGCACCAGGAAGGTCCAGTAGGCGCCCCGCTCACCGGTCAGCAACCGGCGGAAGAGCACCAGGGCGTCGGCGACCCGGAAACCCGTGCGTCCCTCCGGCGCCGGGACGTCCGCGTCCCGCCCGGCGGGGGCGGTGGGCCCGGGTACCGGGGCCAGGGTTCCCCGGAAGGTGCGGCGAACGACGAAGTTCGCCCCCTGACCGGCGCCGATCTCCTCGCGGAGCACACGGTCCACGATCCGCGCGTACTCCTCGTCCCCGAGGTCGAAGCCGGCGTCCCGCACCCGCACGTCGTGGGTGGGCAGGGCCGCCGTCACTTCCCCGAGGGGCACCTCGGCGCGTTCCTCCGGAACCATGGCGATCAGTGGGGTGCCGTCGTCGGTGACCTCGAAGCCCCGCTCGCGGATCTGTCGGAAGGGCAGCAGCGCCAGTACCCCGGCGCCCCCCGCGGCCGGGTCCCCCACCGGGAGTTCGGCCAGCAGTTCGGGCCGCAGGACGGGGCCGGTCAGCACCTCCACCCGGTTTCCCGCGCGCCCGGGGGTCCGTCGGTACAGCAGGGCGAAGGGCGGGCAGTCCTCCCGGTGGGAGGCGGCGATCAACCGGTCGAGAAGCGACCGCCGCTCCGATCGGCCGGTGGGGGCGGGACGGGCGTCGGCGGGGAGAGGTGGCACGGGGTGTCCTTCCGGATCGGGGGAGGGACGCCCGGGACCGGTCTCCGCGAAAACGCGAGAGGCCGCCCGCGGGCGGCCTCTCGCGTCGTGGTGTGCGCGCGTGTCAGTGGGCCGCCGGGGGAGCGGTCCACCACCAAAAAAGCTTCGTCTGTGCGTGCACACGAGCACCCTAGCCCCTTCGCCCCACCGCGCACAGCCCCGTGCCGGATACGGCCGGTTACCGTCGGGTTGTCTTCCGGTTACCGGGGAGGACACCCCGGTCGCGCCCGGCCGGCCCGCCCGGGCGACGGAAGGTCGCGTCTCACCCATCGGGCGCGGGACCGGGCACGCCGGCGCGACCCCGTAACCTGGCGGTGTGACCGTGAACGCTGAGAGCAGCACATCGACCGCCTCCTGGCGCGACCTCCCCGCGGCGCAGCAGCCCGAGTACCCGGATTCCGAGGCCCTGCGCGAGGTGACCGCGGACCTCGCCGGGTATCCGCCCCTCGTCTTCGCCGGCGAGTGCGACCAACTGCGCGACCGGCTGGGAGCCGTCGCCCGGGGCGAGGCGTTCCTGCTGCAGGGCGGCGACTGCGCCGAGGCATTCGACCAGGTGAGCGCGGAGCACATCCGCGCCAAGCTCAAGACGCTGTTGCAGATGAGCGCGGTGCTCACCTACGCCGCCGCCGTGCCGGTGGTCAAGGTCGGCCGCATCGCGGGTCAGTACTCCAAGCCGCGTTCGAAGGCGACGGAGATCCGCGACGGGGTGGAGCTGCCCTCCTACCGGGGCGATTCGGTCAACGCCCCGGCCTTCACCACCGAGGCCCGCACCCCGGACCCGGAGCGGCTGCGCCGCATGTACCACTCCTCGGCGGCGACGCTGAACCTGGTGCGCGGCTTCACCACCGGTGGCTACGCCGACCTGCGCCAGGTGCACGCCTGGAACCAGGACTTCGTGCGCAACTCCGCCTCCGGACAGCGGTACGAGGCCCTGGCCCGGGAGATCGACCGCGCGCTGAACTTCATGAAGGCCTGTGGCGCGGATCCGGCCGAGTTCCACTCGGTGGAGTTCTACGCCTCGCACGAGGCACTGCTGCTGGACTACGAGGCGGCGCTCACCCGGGTGGACTCGCGCACCGGCAGTCTGTACGACGTCTCCGGGCACATGATCTGGATCGGCGAGCGCACCCGGCAGCTGGGCGGCGCCCACGTCGAGTTCGCCTCCCGGGTGCGCAACCCGATCGGCGTCAAGCTGGGCCCGACCACCACCCCGGAGGAGGCCCTGGCGTACATCGACCGCCTGGACCCCGACCGCGAGCCGGGCCGGCTCACCTTCATCACCCGGTACGGTGCGGGGAAGATCCGCGACCTGCTGCCGGAGCTGGTGGAGAAGGTCACCGCCTCCGGGGCGCGGCCGGTGTGGGTCTGCGACCCGATGCACGGCAACACCTTCGAGGCCGCCTCGGGACACAAGACCCGACGCTTCGACGATGTCCTGGACGAGGTCAAGGGCTTCTTCGAGGTGCACAAGGCGCTGGGCACCCACCCGGGTGGCATCCACGTGGAGCTGACCGGTGACGACGTCACCGAGTGCGTGGGCGGCGGCGACGAGATCTTCGTCGATGACCTGCACCAGCGCTACGAGACGGCCTGTGACCCCCGGCTGAACCGGAGCCAGTCGCTGGACCTGGCCTTCCTGGTCGCGGAGATGTACCGCGACCAGTGAGCCGGCCGGCGGTTTCGACCGCACACGCGCCCGGGGCGCGGATCATGTGATCCGCGCCCCGGGCGCTTTTTCGTCGCCTCCGGTTCCCCCGGCGGCGACGGAGTGGGTAAGGTAAGGTTTACCTCACCACCGGAGCCCACGGGGTTCCGGAGTCCCGCCGTACAGCCGGTCCCCGGCCCTACCCCCCGCGAGGTGGCGGTGTTCGTCTGCTCGTGTTTCGGAGTCACCGAACAGCAGGTCCGCGATCACGCGGCGGCCGGTGCGTGCACCCCTCGACAGATCGCCTCGGCGAGCGGTGCCGGCACCGACTGCGGCTCGTGCGTGCGACGCATCCAGGGCATCCTGGGACGCGGTTGTCCGCGCCGGGAGGGCTCCGTCGGTGGTGCCGTCGCGGCCGTGGTGTCGGGTCCCCCGACCGGGGCGCGGGTCGCCGCCGGCCCGTCGCCGGAATCGGTGATTCCCGGCCTGCCCGCCGCTCCGCCGGCCCGCCCGCTGCCGGTCGCGGCCTGACGCCGCCGGTCGCGCGGCCCCGGGGCGGCCTGTCGGCCACCCCGGATTGACCCGCCCCGGACTCACCCCGTCGGATCGATCCGCGTCGCCTCAGGCCTCCGCGGGCTGCTCGATCTGCTGGGCGAGGTAGAGCGGCTCGCCGAGCTTCTCGATCAGCTCCAGTTGTGTGTCGAGGTAGTCGATGTGGTGCTCCTCGTCCGCGAGGATCGACTCGAAGATGTTGGCCGAGGTGATGTCGCCCTTGGCGCGCATCACCTCGATGCCCCGGCGCAGGCGGTCGATGGCCTCCACCTCGACCTCCCGGTCGGCCCGGAACATCTCGGTCACCGTCTGGCCCACCCGGACATGGAAGAGCCGCTGGTAGTTGGGCAGCGCGTCCAGGAAGAGGATCCGGTCGGTGAGCACCTCGGCGTGCTTCATCTCGTCGAAGGACTCGGCGCGGGTGTACTTGGCCAGCTTGGTCCAGCCGTTGTTCTCCTGCATCTTCGCGTGCAGGAAGTACTGGTTGATCGCCGTCAGTTCGGCGGTCAACTGCTCGTTGAGGAATTCGATGACCTCGGGGTCGCCCTGCATGACGGAGCGCTCCTTCCGGAAGCGAGGGGGGTTCTCCGGCCTGTTCGCGCATCCTGACACCCGGTGGCGATCGCGTCCAGTAAGCAAAGCCTTACCGAAACAGTGATGATCTCGCATTATTTCGGGCGCTTTTCGAGCAATTTCCATGGCCGTGGTGACACGCAGTCGCGATTCGCCGATTTTCTCCCCAGGTGCCGTCCCGTGCCACCATGGAGCCATGGAAGGACCCGTGGAAGGCCCCCCGGAAGAATCCGGGGAGACGTCCGGGGCGCGGCCGGGGGAGCGGGGCGGGGAGTCCCTGCCGCCGGGGCAGCGCCTTGCCCGGGGCTGGCCGACCACCCACTACGGCCCCGTCCCCCGCTTCCGGCCCGAGCGCTGGCAGTTCCGGGTCTTCGGCGCCACGGCCGACGGCCGGAGGCGGGAGTGGGACCACGACGGGTTCACCGAGCTGCCCCACCACACGGTCACGGCCGGTCTGGACTGCGTGACCCGCTTCAGCGTCCCGCCCTGCGAGTGGGGCGGGGTGGCGGCCCGCACGCTGCTGGAGCTGGCGCCCCCCGCGCCGGAGGCCGGGTACGTCATGGTGTGGGCCGAGTACGGCTACGGGGCCAACCTCCGGATGTCCGACTTCGCCGGGGAGCGCACCCTCTTCGCCACCCACCGCGAGGGGGATCCGATCACCGTCGAGCACGGCTTCCCGGTGCGCCTGATCGTGCCCGGCCTCTACGCCTGGAAGGGCCCCAAGTGGGTGCGCGGTGTGGAGTACATGACCGAGGACCGGCGCGGTTTCTGGGAAGAACGCGGCTACCACAACCGGGGTGAGGTGTGGCGCGAACAGCGCTACTCGCACCAGGAGGACCCCGGCGACGGCCCGGGGTGACGGAATCCGGGGTCCGTCCCGGCCTCTGGTCCGGTCCCCGGTACATCGGCTCACCGGTCCGGTCGCCCGGCGGCCCGTTCCGACGGTGACCGCTCCGGCCCCCGTCCGCGCCCGCACGGCCGATCGGCGATCGCTCCGGGCGGTTCGCCCCGACTCGGTGCCGACTCCCGTCCACGCCCGCTCGCGGACCGGGGCCCGGGACCCACCGGCCCGGTCGGCGGCTTGTTCCGTGAGCACCGTCCCGGCCCGGCGGAGGCCGATCAGGCGGGCGTCTCCTCCTCCGCCGGACGTGGCTTCGCGGCGCGTCCGGAGGTCCGACGCGGCGGATGGTCCTCCCTCGGCACCGGCGCGGGCATCCGTCCCGCGCGCATCCCGCGCAGCCGTGCCACGTCCCCGGCGTGCCCCTCCGGCCCCCCGGGGGTCTCGATGACCAGCGGCACCCCGGCCGTCGCCGGGTGGGCCAGCAGCTCGGCGAAGGCGGGGTCGCCGATGTGGCCGCGTCCGATCCGGGCGTGCCGGTCCCGGCGGGACCCGCGCGGGGCGGCGGAGTCGTTGGCGTGGATCAATCGCAACCGCCCCGGCCCCACCGCCTCCTCCAGCGCGGTGAGCAGTCGATCGACGCCGCCGGGTCGGTCCAGGTCGTGGCCGGCGGCGAAGACGTGGCAGGTGTCCAGGCACACGCCCACCCGGGGGTGGTGGTCCAGCGCCGCCAGGTAGGGCCCGAGCTCCTCCACCAGCGAGCAGACCGAGGCGCCCTGCCCGGCGGTGGGCTCCAGCAGCAGCATCGGACCGTCCGGACCGCCGGGGTCCTCCTCCAGCAGGGGCAGCAGGCGTTCGCGCACGGCGGCGAGCCCGGTAGCCCGGTCGCGTCCGCCGGTGGCGGAACCGGTGTGCACCACGACCCCGAGGGCCCCGATGTCGGCGCCCCGCCGGAGCGAGTGCCGCAGCGAGACCACAGACCGCTCGGCGGTCTCCGCGCCGTGCGAGGCCGGGTTGATCAGGTAGGGGGCGTGCACGAAGACCGACAGGCCCTCGGCGGCGCAACCGGCGCGGAACTCCTCGTCCTGCGCGGGGTCACCGGGCGGGGTCGCCCAGCCGCGCGGGTTGGCGAGGAACACCTGCGCCGTCTCGGCGCCCATCCGCCGCGCGTACGCCAGCCCGGTGCGGGCCAGGCCGCCGGCCACCGGGACGTGACCGCCCAGCGGATTGCGGCGGCGGGCGGGGTCCCCGGGGTCGGCGGGCCGGGCGTCCTCCGGCGGGAAGGGAACGACCGGGGGTTCGGCGTCGGCATCGGGCGGCGCGGGGCTGTCCGGGGAGTCGTGCGGGCTCACGGGCTCCACCCTGCCGGCCCCGGCGCCCCGGTCCGCCATCGGGGTCGGTGGGTTTCCGGTCGCATCGAGGCGCGGATCCCGAACGTGATGTGGGGGCGTGGTTCGCGGGGAGTCACATGACACGGGGTGTGGGAGGGGAGGTCCCGGGTCCGGAATCCGCGAACCCCGGGAGGGGAGACCGGAGCGGGGGCCATGGACACCGGAACGGGCGGATGCCGACGGGGGCCGATCCGGACGTGAAGAACGTCCGGATC
>NZ_JAJUWS010000059.1 GCF_021390475.1 Streptomyces sp. ST2-7A | reverse complement strand
ACCGGACTGCCCGCCACGCACCCGATCCGCCGGGAACGCCCCGCTTCGCGGGACGCTCCCGAAAACCAGATCAAACCCCTACAAGCCGACCCCAACAGGGTTGACGAAACAGATAGGGGCACCCCCCCGGAGTGTCGCGGCGGGTGGCGCGGAGCGGCGGTGAAGGGGGGAAAGGCGCGTGATCATGACGATGTGCACACGTCCCGTCAGGTGTCGACCCCACAGCTGACGGTAGGTCACGGCCGGTGGGGGTGAAGGAAGTCGGCGCGCCCCTCGCGGCATCCCTTCCGAGGGCTCGGCGGCGTACCCTGGCGCCGATGAACACCACCGATCGCACCCCTGCCGACCTGCTGCGTTCCGCGCTCGCCGGAGACGCCGGGCGCCCCCTCGTGACCTGGTACGACGACACCACCGGCGAACGGGTGGAACTCTCCGCGACCACCCTCGCCAACTGGGTGGCGAAGACCGCCAATCTGCTGCGCGACGATCTCGGCGCGGAGCCCGACGACCGTCTCGCCCTCCTGCTCCCCGTCCACTGGCAGACCGCCGCGTGGTTGCTGGCCTGTGCCTCCACCCGGGTGGTCCCGGTCATCGGCGGTGATCCCGGGGACGCCGATCTGGTGGTGGCCGGCCCCGACCGGTTGGCGGAGGCCCGGGCCTGCCGGGGGGAGCGGGTGGCGCTGAGTCTGCGTCCGTTGGGGGCCCGGTTCCCCGAACCGCCGGAGGGTTTCACGGATTACGCCGTGGCCGTTCCCGGCCAGGGCGATGTCTTCGTGCCGGACGAGGACCCTGAGCCCGACGACGCGGCGCTGGTGATCGACGGCATCGGCTGGACCGCCGGGCAGGTGGTCGAGGAGGCGCGTTTCGAGGCCGCCGAGTTGGGCATCGGCCGGGGCGACCGGGTGCTCTCCCGGCTGGAGTGGAACGACCGCCGGGGGTTGTTCGCCGGGTTCTGGGCGCCACTGGCGGTGGGCGCCTCGGTGGTGCTCTGTCGGCCCGGCGCGGAGATCGACGACGCGACCCTGGGTCGGCGACGGGAGACCGAGCGGGTCACGCACACGGTGGAGTGAGTCGCGGACCGGTACCGGTGTCGGGGCCGGGAACCAGCGGGTGCCCACCCGCTGGTTCCCGGCCTTTCGCGCGAGATGGGGGAGGGCCGGGCCGGCCGGGACGCGATCCCGGTTCGGCGCCGATCCACATCCGGAGGTGTGGAACGGGCGGGACGGGGAAGGCGATCAAGCGGCCCGGTCCCTCCCGGTGGTCCCGACGCGTCACGGTGAACCACGGTGAACTTCCCGCGAAGGCGGTGAACGAGAAGGGACGGGCGGGTGTCATGCCGGTTTCGAACTGTCGCTTATCTTGCTAAAACCTCTCAAATTCCGCGAAAACAATAAACCTCGCACCAGGGGATCGGACCCCCGGATCGACGGTGGAATGCGTCACCGCCATGGCCCGGGAAGGAACCGGGGGGCTAATGTGAGCCGTCTTATTCCCCGTACACATCCAGAAGGGTGCAGGGATTCGTGGACACACAGGGGCGTGGGGGAGTCGACGGTCTCGATGACATCGACCCCGCGGATCAGTGGGTGTTCAACCCCGCGACGGGCGGCTACGAGCTGAACCTGTCCGGGGCGCCGACCCCCCGTGCGACGGTGCCGGCCGTCAGGCCCGGGCCCCGGCCCGGCGCACGGACGGCATCGAGCACCAAAACCCTGCCGCCGCGCCCGCGTCGCCCGGTCGACGACGCCGGAACCGCCGCCGGAACCCGGACCCGGGACCGCCGCCCGACCGGCGCGGGTGACCCTCCCCGGGCCCGTGGAACGGAGCGCCGTGCCGCCGCCGAGCGGCGGCGGGCGCAGAAGGAGCGCCGCCGGAAAGTCCTGATCCGGATCAGCGCTTCCCTGGCCGTACTCATGCTCGTCGGCGCGGGTGCGTCCTGGTATGTCTACAAGCGATTGAACGACAATCTCACCAAGGTCGAGGTTCCGTTCGACAATCCCGTCACCCGCGACGCCCCGGTGAACATCCTGTTCATCGGTACCGATCAGCGCCTGGGCAGCGGTAACGAGGGTTACGGCGACGCCGACAGCGCCGGTCACGCCGACACCACCGTCCTGCTACACGTCTCACAGGACCGCACCCACGCCACCGCGCTCAGCATTCCCCGCGACCTCGTGGTGGACATCCCCGATTGCGAGACCGCTCAGTCCGACGGCAGCGTCCGTACCGTCCCCGGTGCGCAGGGGGTGCGCTTCAACGAGAGCTTCGGCGTCGACGGCCGCGACCCCGGCTGCACCTGGAAGACGGTGGAGCACCTGGTCGGGGTGGAGATCAACCACTTCATGATGGCCGACTTCAACGCGGTCAAGGACCTCTCCACGGCGGTCGGCGGCGTGGAGGTCTGCCTCGCCAAGGACATCGACGACGACAAGTCCCACCTGACCCTGCCCGCCGGCCGCCACGTGGTGGAGGGCGAGCAGGCCCTGGCGTTCGTGCGGACCCGCTCCTCGGTCGGCTTCGGCAGCGACCTGAGCCGCATCGAACTCCAGCAGCAGTTCCTGGCCTCGATGGCCCGTTCGCTGACCTCCGGTGACACCCTGACCAACCCCACCAAGGTCTGGGGCCTGGCCGAGGCGGTCACCAACTCCCTGACCGTGGACTCCGCGATCGGTGACATCCAGGCACTGGTGGCGCTCGCCCAGGACCTCGCCGACGTGCCGGTGAAGGACATCAGCTTCGTCACCGTCCCCGTCGTCGACAATCCGACCGAGGAGGTGGCGGCGACCGTCGTACTCAACGAGGACAAGGCGCTGCCGCTGTTCCGGATGCTCCAGGAGGACCTGTCGCTGACCGATGTCGAGGACGCGGCGAAGGACTCCGGGAACTCCGGGGACGCCCCGGAGAAGGCCGAACCGGTCCCGGCGGCGCAGGTGCGGGTGGACGTCTACAACGGCGGTACCCGGGTCGGGGCGGCGCAGGAGACCCTCGTGTGGTTGCAGAACACCCACGGCATGACCCTGGCGACCAACGCCGGCAACGCGGCCGCCCAACAGGCCACCACCACACTGGAGTATGGTCCTGATCAGGCCGGTCGGGCGGTCACCCTGGCGAAACTGATGGGATTGCCCGGCAGTGCCCTCAAGGAGTCCTCCGCCGATGCCGGGGACAGCCCCATGACCCTGGTGCTCGGCGACGACTTCCGGGGGGCGGGCACACCGATCGAGGTCGAGGCGAAGAAGCCCGCCGACCTCGACAGCGTCACCGCGGACAACGAGGACATCTGCGCCGCATGACGTGGCCGCCCGTTCGGGCGGCCGATCGTTGACCACCATGAGCGGGGGGAAACAGGCGTGCCCAGCGGCATATCCGAGGACGGCGAGGGTCCCCGGGTCAGAACGGCCGAGGAACTCGGCTGGGACGACAGCCTCTACGAGGAGAAGCGACCGGCTTCCGTGCCGCGCCAGGGCGGCCCGGCCCCGGATCCGGAGCCGGCGCGGACTCCCACTCCCGCACGGCGGGGGCGAATACGCGGCCGGGGGGCGACGGGGACGGCCCGGTCGTCCGGCTCGCCGACGCCCTCCGGGAAGCGGGTGGGGAAGCCCGAGGGGAAGCCCGGCGCGACCGGCGGATCCGATCGGCCCGGTGGATCGGGCGGGAACGGGGAACCCGGGAAACCGGACGGGCCCGGGAAGACGAAGGGGACCGGCGGGTCGGGGAGGTCCGCCGGTACCGGGAAGCGGGCAGCGGTCGCCGCCGGGGCCCACCCGGCCATCGAGTCCGCGACGGCCCCCGCGGCGGCCCCCGCGGCGACCGATGACGGCGCGGCGACCCCGGCGGCCGCCGGGGCTCCCGAAGCACCCGGGACATCCGCGGCTCCCGCGAACATCGGGGACGACACCGCGGCCCCGGCGACCACCGCGCGGACCGGATCGGTCGGTGCCGCCGGCGCGCGGCGCGGCACCCGCCCGGGTCCCGGATCGCGCCCCTCCGGCGGCCCCGGCGGCCCCGGCGGCCCCGCCGGGCGACATCCGTCCACCGCCGGAAAGCGACCCCGGCGTCCGCGCTGGGCCCGGGTCCTGATCGCCGGTTCCGCGACCATGGCCCTGCTGGTCGCCGGTCTCGGCGTCGCGACCTGGCTGTACGTGCGGGACCTCAACGACAACATCGACCGCCAGGACCTGCACCTGGGCGAGCACCGGCTGGAGAAGCCGCCGCCCAACGCCGACGGTCAAACCCCCCTGAACATCCTGCTGGTCGGCTCCGACGCCCGGGACTCCGAGGAGAACCTCCGCCTGGGCGGTGCCCGGCACACCGCCGACGGCCCACCGATCGCGGATGTCCAGATGCTGCTGCACATCTCCGCCGACCGCAGCAACATGACGGTGATCAGCGTCCCCCGCGACACCCGGGTGACCATCCCGGCGTGCACCGACCCGGCCACCGGTGAGCAGTACCCCACCGTCGAGTCGGACACCATCAACCACTCCCTCCAGCGCGGCGGCCCCGGCTGCACCGTGGCCACCTGGGAGGAGCTGACCGGTATCCCGATCGACCACTTCATGATGGTGGACTTCGCGGGCGTGGTGTCGATGGCGGACGCGGTGGGCGGCGTGCCGGTGTGCGTGGACGCCAACGTCCATGACCCCAAGTCCGGACTGCGGCTGTCGGCGGGGGAGAGCGTCATCCGGGGCGAGCAGGCCCTGCAGTGGCTGCGCACCCGCTACGGGTTCGAGGACGGCAGCGACATCGGGCGGACCCGTGGCCAGCACGTGTACCTCGGTTCCATGGTGCGGGAGTTGCAGGCGGGTGCGCGATTGACCGACCCCGGCAAGCTCAACGCGCTGGCCAACGCCGCCACCCGCGCGTTGACGGTCGATCAGGAACTGGGCAGCGTCACCCGGCTCTACGAGTTGGGCGAGGACCTGCGGCGGGTCCCGACCGAGCGGATCAACATGATCACCATGCCCTGGATCCCCGACCCGATGAACCCCTCGGCGCACGTGGTGCCCGAGCCGGGCGCGGCCGAGGAACTGTTCGCGCTGGTGCGCGAGGACGTGGCCCTGGACGACCGCGACGGCGACTCCGTCGTCGATCCCGAGGACGCCGCCGGGACCGGTACGGACGGGGAACCCTCGGCGAACCCGACCACCGCGCCCCGGGAGACCCTGCCGCTGGCGGTGCGCAACGGCACCGGCTCGGTGACCATGCCCCCGGTCAACGGTCGGGCGACCGAACTGGTCGAGGTGCTACGGGAGGCGGGCTTCGCGCTGGCCGTCGTGGACGAGCGTCCGATCTCCCAGGCCGACACCGCCCTCAGCTACCCCACCGACGACCGGCGCGCCGACGCGCTGGCCATCGCGGAGGAGCTGGGGCTGCCCATGCGGTCGGTGCGGATCTCGCCGAGCGTCGAGGCGATCACCCTGGTGATCGGCACGGACTGGCGGGAGGGCGGGAGCTATCCCGTCCCGGTGGACGACCCGGAGATCGGCGAGCCCAACGAGTTGGACAGCTCGCAGGCGTTGAGCGCGGACGACGACGGCACCTGCATGACGGTGAACCCGCGCGCCGTCTGGTGAGCCCGGTCACGGGGTGGGGGTCCGGGGCTCCGGACCCCCACCCCGTGACCGGCCGGTCGGCGACCCCGGCTCAGAGCACGGCGGGTCGGCGCCCCGCGCGCACCCGCTCGGCCAGTTCCCGGGGGCTGGTCAGGAAGCCCCACCCCCAGGACATGTGCATGGTCGTCAGGGCGACCGGGATCCGCAGCCGGGCCCCGAACGGCAGGCCGCGCCCGGCGGGAACCGACCCGGCGGTGACGGCGGCGAGGTACCCGCCCGGCACGACGAGGGCCCAGGCCGCCACACCCGTCCCGAGCGCCGGACCGAGGACGCCCGCCGCCAGCCCGGCGGCGATCGCCACCACGGCGGCCGGCGGGGCGAGATAGCGGAGGTTGATCGAGCCCGCGTGGTACCGGGCCACCACCCGGCGCCACCTGCCGTAGTCCCGGTACTGACGGGCCAGCGCGCGCACGGTCGGCCGGGGCCGGTAGGAGACGAGCAGCTCGGGGGAGAACCAGATCAGGCCGCCGGCCTCCCGGATGCGGTAGTTCAGCTCCCAGTCCTGGGCGCGGATGAACTCCTCGTTGTAGCCGTCCTGCCGCTCCAGCACCTCGCGTCGGAAGACCCCGAGGTAGACGGTCTCGGCGGGGCCGGCGCCGCCGCCGGTGTGGAAGGCGGCGTTGCCGACGCCGATCCGGGAGGTCATCGCGGCGGCGACGGCCCGCTCCCAGTCGTTCTCCCCCTCGGCGTGCATGATGCCGCCGACGTTGGCCGCGCCGGTCTCGCCCAGCAGACGGACGGCGGTGGCGATGTAGTCCGGGGAGAGCATCCCGTGGCCGTCGACGCGGACCACCACCGGGTGGCGGGAGGCCCTGATGGCGGCGTTCAGCGCGGCGGGGGTGCGGCCGGTGGGGTTGGGGACGGTGACCACCCGGCAGCGCGGGTGGCCGGCCGTTTCGGCCACCAGCTCGGCGGCGATCGCGTCGGTGCGGTCGGTGGACGGCCCCAGGGCGATGACCACTTCCAGTTCGCCGGGGTACTCCTGGCGCAGGATGTGCTCGACGGCCTCGCGCAGGTGCCGTTCCTCGTTGAGGACCGGCATGATCACGGACACCGGCGGGGTGTCGGCGGTCGAACGGTTGTCGGCCGGCGCGGGCGTCGTCTCCGGGCGCTCGGTCGGATGATTGCTGCTCACCGGCCCACGGTATCGCGGGCGCGCCGGCCGCCCTTCGCCCGGACGGGTGATGCCGGAAGGGCCTCGGGGCACGTCGGATGTGTCGCGCATTTCATCCGATTAATGTGATGTGCCCGGAGACACCCCGATGTGGTGTCGTGATGCGGGGCCCCGACAACCCCCGGGGGTTCCCGGGGCCGGGGCCCGCCCGTTCCACCCCTCGCCATCGCCCACCGGTACCGTCCCGCCGTTCCCACCCACCGGCGTCCACCGCCGGTCCCCGCCCACCCGACGAACGCGGAGGCGCCCATGCCCGCCCCGGCCGACCGTCCCCGCCCCGGTGGCGCCCGCACCCCGCCCCCACGCCGCGCCGCCTCCCGCCCGGGGGCCGCCGCGCGGCACCCGGGCCCCCGTCCCCCCACGGGCCCGCCCCCCGGCCGATCCCCTCGGAGCCGGCCGACCCCCGGCCGCCCGAGGTGGGGACTGCGCCTCGCCGCCGCCCTCTCCGGCCTCGTCCTCCTCACCGGCGGTGTCGGCCACGCGGTGGTCACCGGCGTGGAGGGAGGCGTCGAACGGGTCGAGGCCATCCCCCACGGCGACGGCCGCCCGGCAGGCGGCCCCGGCCTCAACGTCCTGCTCATCGGCAGCGACAGCCGCGCGGGTCTCACCGACGACGAACGCCGCCGGTATCGCCTCGGCGGTGAGCCCTGCCACTGCGCCGACACCATCATGCTCCTGCACCTCTCCGAGGACCGGGACCGGGCGAGCGTGATCAGCCTCCCCCGCGACTCGCGCGCCGAACTGGCGGCCCACACCCTTCCCGGCACCACCGAGCGCCACGCACCCCACGAGGCGAAACTCAACGCCGCCCTCTCGCACGGTGGTCCGCAACTGATGGTCCGCACCGTCGAGCGGATGACCGGTGTGCGGGTTGACCACTACCTGGAAGTGGGCTTCGTCGGCTTCATGCGCGCGGTCGACGAGATCGGCGGTGTGGACGTGTGCACCGCCCGTCCGCTGAGCGACCCCCGGTCGGGCCTGGACCTGCCCGCCGGTACCAGCACCCTCAACGGCGGCCAGGCGCTCTCCTACGTCCGGGCCCGGGAGATCGACGCCACCGCCGACTTCGGCCGCATCCAGCGCCAACAGCGCTTCGTGGCCGCGCTCGCCCACCGGGTGGCCGACGCCGAGGTGCTGCTCGACCCCGCCGTCCTGCGACGCACCGTCGGCCACCTGCTGGACTCGGTGCGGGCCGACCCGGGGCTGGGTGTCCCCGAGATGCTGGACATCGCCCGCACGCTGCGCGGCGTGGACGCCGGAGTCGTCGAGTTCGCCTCCGTGCCCGTCGGACCACTCGGCGGCCCTGCCCTGGAGTGGGACGAGGAGGCGGCCGGCCGACTGTTCACCGCCGTCCGGGAGGACCGGCCGCTGGTTCCGGAGGGGGAGGGCCACCGGGACGGCGGGGTCGTGCCCGTGGACATCGCCCCGCAGCAGATCCGGGTCCGGGTGGAGGACGCGGGCGGCCGCGAGGGCATGGCCGCCCGCGCCGACCGGGAACTGTCCGCCACCGGGTTCCTCACCGCCGGCGTCCCGGAGGACGCTCCCGGCGGTTCGGCGGACGGGGAGGGCGCGGGCGGTGCGGGCGGCGCGGGTGATCGACACCACCGCACCACGATCACCCATGCCCCCGACCGCCGGGCGGAGGCGGCGGCCCTGGCCGCCGCCGTGCCGGGAGCGCACCTGCGTGAGGACCCGGACGCGGGCGCGGAGTTGCTGCTCACCCTCGGCGAGGACTTCGACGGGGTGCGGTGGGTGCGGGACGGTCGGCAACCGGTGAGCGGGGCCGAGTCCCGACCGGTGGAGAAGGCGGGGACTTCGAACGCGGCCGAGGAGTCGGACACGGCGGACACCGGCATCGTCGCGACCCGAGCCGACCGGATCGGCTGTGCCTGATCCGATCGGCCCCTCCGGCGATCCGGACCGGCCGACGGGTGCCCCGCCCCGGCCGCCGCTCCGCCGGAGGGGGGCCGACGGAGCGGTCCCCGGCTCCCCGGGGCGGGAGCCCCGGCCGGGGACCGCGAGGCGTGGTGGTGTCGGTGTCCCAACCCGTGTGTTGGCACCCGTGTGTTGACAGCGGTGAGCCGATCGCCGGCCTCGGGGAGGGGACTCCCCCGATGTCACCGGCCGAGGTGTCCGGCCCCCGGCGCGGCCGGGGTACCCGCGTGTCGGTGGGTGTCTTTTCCGGAGCGGGCCGGCCGGTGGGCCGATCGCCGGGCCCGTGCGGGGGAGTGTGCCCGAGCGCCGGTCGAGGTGTCCGGCCCCCGGCGCGGCCGGGATACCAACGAGCCGGTGGCCGGCGGCCCGTCATCCGGGGCCGCCGGGGCGCTGGTCACGGCGACCGGTCGAGGGCGGGGAACCGTCATGCCGGGGCGGCCTCCCGGGGGCGGCCCGGTGTGACGGTCAGCGGACGGTCACGAACTCCTCGACCGGGCGCGGCGGCCGGGGCCGGGGCGCGGCGGCCGGGTGGCCGATCGCCACCGCCCCCATCGGGTCCCACTCCGCCGGCAGCTCCAGGACCTCCCGGACCACCGGCCGGCAGAACATCGTCGAGGAGACCCACGCCGACCCCAGCCCCTCACCGGCCAGGGCCACCAGGAAGTTCTGCACCCCGGCCCCGGTCGCGACGACGAACATCTCCCGTTCGGCGGCCGACCGCCGCTCGTCGGGGTACCGGTGCGCGCCGTCGGCGACCAGGCAGGGCACGGCGAGAAAGGGCGCGCGGCGCAGCACGTCACCGCGCCGGATCCGCCGCTCGATCGCCTCCGGTGAGCGGCCGTCGGCCCGCAGGTCGGCGATCCACGCCTCGCGCATCGCGTCCAGCAGCTTCTCCCGCGCCGCCGGCGACTCCAGCAGCACGAACCGCCACGGGGTGGTGTGGTGGGGAGCGGGCGCCGTCAGGGCGGCGGCCACCGCCCGGCGGACCGCGGCCGGGTCCACCGGCGGCTCGGCGGCGAACTCGCGGACCGTGCGGCGCAGGGTCACCGCCTCGCGCACCGCCTCGGAGGTGCCCAGGCGGAACATGTCCCGTGCCGGGTCCCGGATCAGGTCGCGGGCGGAGGGCTCCGGCGGGGCTTCGTCGGCGGTGCCGGGGTCGGGGGCTCCGGAGGTCCGGCCGGCGTCGACGGCGCTCCCGGTGGTGTTCCCCCCGGCGTTCCCGGCGTTCCCGACCGCCGGCACGTGTTCGGCCAGCCCCCGGATCACGGCCACCGGCCGCCCCTCGACCTTTCCCTTGACCAGCTCGCCGGCGCCGGCGAGCTCGTCGGCGATCGCGGTGACCGTCACGCCCAGCGGATTGCCGTGGGTGTCGGTCCCGCCGCGCAGGTCGTCCACCACGCGTACCCCGGCGGCGCCGATCGCCACATCGGTCTGCCCCTCCCGCCAGGGCCGACCGAAGGTGTCGCTGACGACGACCCCGACCTCGACACCCAGCCGTTCGCGCAGCCCGTCACGGATCCTCCGCGCCGAGGCGTCCGGATCCACGGGCAGCAACAGCACCGTTCCCGGCGGGGTGTTGGAAGCGTCCACGCCGGCGGCGGCCATCACGAAACCGTGCCGGGACTCCACGATGCGGGCGGCGCCGCGCCGGGCCACCACCCGGACCGTCTCGGCGTCCACGGACGCCTCCCGATCCTCGGCCCGCACCACCCTGCCCTCCGCCTTGCTGATGATCTTGGAGGTCACCACCAGCACGTCCCCGTCCTCGGGACGCGGCTGCCCGGCGGCGGTCAGGGCGGCGGTGATCAGCTCCGCCGGGTCGTCGCCGGGTCGCACCTCGGGGATGCCGGGCGGTGCCCATACGCGGTACTCCGTCGCGCGGCTCACGCGCGCACCTCCTCGGCGAGCGCCAGCGCCTCGCGGGCCATCGCGGCGGTGGCCTCCTCGTCGGTCATCAGCAACGGGACGGCTCGGCAGCGCACCCCGCCCGCCTCGATCTCCGGGACCGCGTCCGCGTCGACGGTGTCCACCAGCCAGCCGTCCAGCAGTCCGGCGCCGTAGTGCGCCGCGACGCCCGGGGCGGTGGCGGGAACGCCGATGGCGGCCAATACCCGGTCGGCCATGCCGCGCACCGGAGCCCCGCCGATGACGGGGGAGAGGCCGACCACGGGGGCGCCGGCGTCGGCCACCGCCTCCCGGATGCCGGGCACGGCCAGGATGCTGCCGATGCTCACCACCGGGTTGGAGGGTGGGAAGACGATCACATCGGCTTTCCCCAGGGCCTCCAGCACGCCGGGGGCGGGAGTCGCGCGGTCCGCGCCCACCGGAACCACCGCGCGGGCCGGCACGGCGGCGCGCATCCGCACCCAGTACTCCTGGAAGTGCACCGCGCGCCGGCGCACCGAGTCCTCGCCCGCGCCCTCCCCCTCGGCGGGCGCGCCGGTGTCCACCGGTCCGCCGGTCTCCCCGGTTTCCTCGGGGTCGTCGATGAGGATGTGCGTCTCGACGCGGTCGTCGCTCATCGGCAGCAGTCGCACGCCCGGGTTCCAGCGGGCGCACAGCGCCTCGGTGACGGCGCTGAGCGGGTAGCCGGCGGCGAGCATCCGGGTGCGCACGATGTGGGTGGCCACGTCCCGGTCGCCGAGCCCGAACCAGTCGGGCCCCACTCCGTAGGCG
This sequence comes from Streptomyces sp. ST2-7A, assembly GCF_021390475.1. Taxonomy (GTDB): domain Bacteria; phylum Actinomycetota; class Actinomycetes; order Streptomycetales; family Streptomycetaceae; genus Streptomyces. The sequence continues at coordinate 19,891 of NZ_JAJUWS010000059.1, read as the reverse complement.
GCCAACTCCTCCTTCACGGCGAAGGTCTCACCGGCGCGGCCCCACCCCTGTTCCTCGTGGATGCCGCCGCCCAGGGTGTACATGACGGTGTCGAGGTCCGGGCAGATCTTGAGCCCGAAGAGGTGGATGTCGTCGCCTGTGTTGCCGATGACGGTGATCTCCGCCTCCGGCGCGGCCCGCTTGAGACCGCGCAGGAAACGGGCCCCGCCGATGCCGCCGGCCGGTACCACGATGCGCTGCATGGGCCCAGTCTGTCAGTCGCCGCGTCAGCAGGTACCGGGGCCCGTGGGGATCGGTGCCCCGCCGGCCGGCCCGAACGCGCGTCCGACCGGTGGGTGGTGGGTCGGGGAAGTCTCCGTGCGGGCGGGGTCCGCCGGCAGCATCGGCATCTCGGTGAGGCCGGGGAAGTACACGTGCAGGCTGACGGCGGGCTCGAGGGTGTCGTTGGACACCTCGTGCGGGCTGCCCGGCGCGATCAGGTGCAGGGCTCCCGGCACCGTGAGTCGACCGCCGGTACCGGCCGGACCGGTCCGCTCGGTGAGCGCGCCGCGCAGGACGGTCCACACGCCGCTGGACGCCCCGTGGGCGTGGCGACCGCTGCCCTGGCCCGGCAGCCAGCCGAGGAGCCACACCTCGTGGCCGGGGCCGGCGTCCAGTCGGTGGTACCAGCGGCTCACCGGGTCGTAGCGGACCAGGGGTTCCCAGCGGGCCCGGTCGCGTGCGGTGCGGCGGGCGAGGGCGACGAAATCGGCCACCGCCGAGGGGTGCGCGGGGGCCGGGGGCATCAGGTGCGGCACCTGACCGGCGTCACCGGCGATCTCGTTGTCGTTGTTCATCGGGCGACGCTCACGTGCGGGACCATCCGGATGTTCGGCAACTCTCGTGGCTCTCGGGCGGTCTCCCGCCACCCCGGTGGATCCGGCGTGCGGTGGGGCGTTCGGGAGGGAGGGGCGGGCGGGGCGGGTCCAGGGTACGGGGATTCCGGCACGGTGCGGGCGTGATGACGTCTGCCGTCCGCATGCCGGAACGCTTTGTGGACACGGCTCCTCGGTACCGGGGTCGGTGCCCCGCTGACCACCGACTTCGGGCCGTCCCCCGTCAAGAAAGCCCCTGAGTGGGAAGGTCGTCAACCTTTCGTGGCGTTTGGCCGGTTTCCTTCACCGGATCGGGTGCCGTTGAAAGTTGAGAGGTTTATGGCTTCGGTGAGCGGACAGGTGCCGCTCCAGCCACACCGGTGCCCGATGTTGCCGAGTCGTGATCCGGGCGTGATCGGCGGCCGCCCCCGTGGTCGCCGGGAACGCCGGGGGGCGGCGGTACGTCTCCTCCTCGGAGGGGGCGACGGAGCGGAGTGTGGCGACAGGGAGAATGTCCGAAGTGTCAGTGTTCAGGCTGAGAAGTTTGTAGTGATTTACACACTAATTGCGGAGTTGTGGTGCCGCAGGGTGAATCCTGGCGGCGGGACCATAAGGCGGCTTGACGGGCGTGAATCACCGCACTTGTAATTTCACTCGTGTCGTTTGACGGACATCGATAACGACACCGTCACGGGGACGTACAGAAGGCGAGGGGCGCGAGATGACCGAACTGTTCCAGCAGGTGCTGGTCGAGGACGACGTGGACGAGGAACTCGGTTGGCAGGAGCGCGCACTGTGCGCCCAGACCGACCCGGAGTCCTTCTTCCCGGAGAAGGGCGGCTCCACCCGGGAGGCCAAGAAGGTCTGCCTGTCCTGCGAGGTTCGCTCCGAGTGCCTGGAGTACGCCCTCGCCAACGACGAGCGGTTCGGCATCTGGGGTGGCCTCTCCGAGCGCGAGCGCCGGCGCCTGAAGAAGGCCGCCGTCTGATCCCCCGTTCCGGCCGGACGTCCGGCCGGGGGACACCACCGGCAGGTGTCGTCACGAGGCACCGGCAACCGGGGAACCGCCCACACGGCCCCCCGTACGGAAGCCGCACCCGCCCGCCCGTCCACCGACCGGCCCCGACGCCGATCGGCGGGGGCCCGGAGCCCACGGCCGTAGCCGACGCACCGAGGGAACCCGACGGGGTTCCGCCCGGCCCGGAGCCGCTCCGGTGACACGGGGCGCGCCACCCCAACCCCCACCAACCCCCCACCAACCCACCCCAACCCCGGGCCGCACGCGCCGTATCCGCCGTGTGAGCGGACCCGCCGGCCCTCCCGGCCGCCGGTGTCCCGCCCGTCGCATTCCGGCACCCGACGCGCCATGGTGTGCGTCACATCCGTGCCCCGCACCGCCCGCGGCCCCCGACCTCCCACGACGGGGGCGGCACCGGACCCTGCGGCGTCATCGCCCGCGGGCGCCCCCGGATCCACCCTCGGTATCGGCCGGCGCGGAGTCGGTTCCCCCGGGCCGTGTCGTTCCCGGGCGCCCGCCGAACCACCGGCCCGACCGGCCCCGCCGACGCGGCCCGCGCCCCACCGGCGGCTTTCCGCCACCCGTCCCCGCCGACCCGGACCCCGGGGCGCCCCCGGCCGGGTTCCGGACGGCCCCGGGAGGAGTTTCGTCGGAGCGAATCCGGCGTCCGGAGCAGGCGCTAGGGTGAGCGCTGTCCGACGCCGTCCACCGAACCGGGGCCCGCACCTCGATGTCTGAGCAGTCCGCCCACCCAGAATGTCCCCGGCACGTCGTCACCGCCGTGCTGGTCTCCCACGACGGCGCGCGCTGGCTCCCCGACGTCCTCGCGGGGTTGACCGGCCAGGAGCGCCCCGTCCAGGACGTCATCGCCGCCGACACCGGCAGCGCGGACGAGTCCGCCGCCCTCCTGGCCGAGACCCTCGGACCGGACCGCGTGCTCCACCTCGCCCGCCGCACCTCCTTCGGCACCGCCGTCTCGGAGGCCCACCGGACCGCCCCGGTGCTCGGCCCCGACGACCTGCCCTACCTGCGGCGCCCCGAGGCGTGGAACCCCGCCACCCGCAGCTGGGACACCAGCGTCTACGACCTGCCCGAGTTGCCGCACGGCGAACCCGTGCACTGGTTGTGGCTGCTGCACGACGACGCCGCGCCCGAGCCCGACGCGCTGGCCCACCTGCTGCGCGAGGCCGACGAGTACCCCGACGCCGTCGTCCTCGGCGGCAAGCTGCGCAGCTGGTACGACAGTCGGCAGCTCCTGGAGACCGGCGTCTCCATCGCCTCCAGCGGACGCCGCTGGACCGGCCTGGAGCGTCGCGAACAGGATCAGGGGCAGCACGACGGCACCCGCCGGGTCCTCTCCGTCTCCAGCGCCGGCATGCTCGTGCGTCGCGACGTCTTCGAGAAGCTCGGCGGCTTCGACCGCCGCCTGCCGCTCATGCGCGACGACGTGGACCTGTGCTGGCGGGCGCGGGCCGCCGGCCACGACGTCCTCGTCGTCCCCTCCGCCGTCCTGCGGCACGCCGAGGCATCCGCCCGCGAACGCCGTTCCATCGACTGCGCCGGCCGGCTCGGCGGCAGCCCCCATCGGGTGGACAAGGCCGGGGCCGTCCACACCCTGTTGGCCAACACTCCCGGCCGCCGACTGCCGTGGGTACTGCTGCGGTTGGTGGTCGGCACCCTGCTGCGGGTGGTGGGCTACCTGCTGGCCAAGCAGCCCGGTCGATCCCTGGACGAGATCGGTGGCCTGCTCGCGGTGCTGCTGCGCCCCGAGCGCGTCCTCGCCGGCCGCCGCTCCCGGGCCCGTGCCGCCGCCCCCGACCACGACCCGGCCGACCTGCGACCGCTCTTCCCGGTCGCCGGTGCCACCGTCAAGCTCAGCATCGACCAGGCGATGTCCGCGACCTCCGGCCGCTTCGGTTCCGGGGACTCCGGTAACGGCGGACGCCACGGCGGGGTGGAATCGGGCCCCTCCGACGACGACGCCGACTCCCTGGAGGTCGAACAGTTCGGCCGGGTCCGCCGGCTCGTCCGACGCCCCGGCCCGGTCCTGTTCCTCCTGCTGCTGCTCGCCTCCCTCTTCGCCGGCCGCGCCCTGCTGGGTGGCGGAGCCCTCGGTGGCGGAGCCCTGCTCCCCGCCCCGGCCGATGCCGGCGAGCTGTGGGCCCGCTACCTCGAGAGCTGGCAGCCGCTGGGCATCGGTGGCACCGTCGCCGCGCCCCCCTGGATCGCCTTCCTGGCCACCCTCGGCACGATCTTCCTCGGCTCTCTCGGCCCGGTGCTGACCCTCCTGTTCGTATTGGCCGTCCCGCTCGCCGGGATCAGCGCCTACCTGTGCGCGGGCCCCCTGGTGCCCTCCCGGGTGCTGCGCGCCTGGGGCGCGGTGGCCTACGCCCTGCTGCCGGCCGTGACCGGCGCCGTGGCCTCCGGCCGCGTCGGAACCGTGCTGCTCGCCGTGCTGCTGCCGCCGCTGGCCCGCGCGGCCCTCGCCGCGCTGGGCCCGGGGGCCGCCCCCGGCCCGTGGCGCGCGACCTGGGCGGCCGCCCTCCTCCTCACCGTCACGACCGCCTTCACCCCCGTGGTGTGGCTCCTCGCGGCGGTCCTCGGGGTGATCGCCCTGGTGGTCGCGGTCCGCCCCGGCGGGCCCGCCGTCGCGGCTCGCGGCGCGGTCATCGGCCGGTTCGCCGCCGTGCTGCTCACCCCGTTGCCGGTGCTCTCGCCGTGGTTCTGGCGACTGCTCCTCGATCCCTCCCGGCTGTTCCGGGAGGCGGGTGTCGCGCCGGAGATCGAGCCCGCCACCGCCTTCCAACTCCTCACCCTCAGCCCCGGCGGCCCGGGCACCACCGGGGCCTGGGTGCTGGTCGGCCTGCTGCTGGCCGCCCTCGCCGCCCTGCTGCGGACCGACCGGCGCACCGCCATCGGCACCGCCTGGACCGTCGCCCTCGTGGCGCTGCCGGTCGCGGTCTGGGCCAACACCGACGAGGCCGCCTGGCCCGGCCCGGCGACGCTGCTCGCGGGCCTGGCCCTCATCGGCGCCGCGATGGTCGGCGCCGACGGCGCCCGTCACCGGGTCGCGGAGCAGAGCTTCGGCTGGCGCCAGCCGGTCGCGGTACTGATCGCCGTCGCCGCCGTGCTCGGCCCGCTGTTCGCGGCCGGCGCCTGGATGCTGCGCGGTGCCGACGGCCCGCTGGAGCGCGGCAACCCCGGTCAGGTCCCCGCCTTCGTCGCGGAGGAGAGCGGCACCGGTGACCGGGCCCGCACCCTGGTCCTGGCCGGTGAGGGCGAGGACGCCGACGGCGCCCCGCTGCGCGTGGACTACACCGTCCTGCGCGGCTCCGGCGCCCGCCTCGGCGACGCCGATATCACCGACCTGATGCCCGGGGACGGGGCACTGGACCGGGCGGTCGGCGAACTCGTCGCCGGTTCCGGCGCCGACCAGACCCGGGTCCTGGCCGGGTACGCCGTCCGGTACGTCATCGTGCGCGACGGCTCACCCGAGGAGATCCACCGGGTCCTGGACACCACCCCCGGCCTCAAGCGGCTCAGCCAGGAGGACGGCAGCGCCCTGTGGCGGGTCGAGCGGGTGATGTCCCGGGTCGTGATCGTGCCGCCCGGGGACGAGACCGCCGACTGGGAGCGCGTACCCGCCGGTCCGATCACCGTCGACACGGAGATCCCCGCCGGTCCGGCCGGTCGCGTCCTGCGACTCGCCGACGCCTCCGACCCCGGCTGGTCGGCCACCCTGGACGGCGAACCGCTGACCCGGACGCGCCTGGACGGCTGGGCGCAGGGCTTCGAGCTGCCGGAGAACGGCGGACGCCTGGTGGTCTCCTGGGACTCCGGGACCCTGCACACCGGTTGGGTGTGGACGCAGGGCTTCCTGCTGCTGGTCCTCGCCGTGCTGGCCCTGCCCGGCCGTCGCCGCGAACTCGACGACGACCTGCCGGAGCCGGAGGCGGCCCCGGTCGGTGGCCGACGGGCCGCCCGCGCCGCCGCCGCCGCGGCCGCGGCGGGGGGCGGAGCGGACGCGGCCGGACCGGACGACCGGGACGGCGCCGACGCCCCCGTCGCCGTGCCGGGCCCGCGCCCGGGGGAGGAGCCCGAGTTCGACGCCTTCGGCACCTCCGGGCCGTCACCCGCCGCGGTGCCCGGTCCCCGTGCCGGGGAGCCGACCCCGGCCGACGCGGGCCACTGGCAGGAGACGCGGCGACCCGCCGGGGCCCCGGCCGAGGGCTGGAACGGCACCCCCGGTTGGGAGAGCCACCCGGAGGCCGGTCGGGACGGTCGGCAGTGGGAGACCACGGCCGATGGCGGTTACCCGCGGCAGGCCGGGACGGACCCCTACGGCACCCAGCGGTACGCCGGCGAGGGTTACCCCAACGGTGGGTACGCCCACGAGGGATACGGCGGCGGATACACCGACGGCGGATACGGCACCGAGGAGTACGGGGCCGAGGAGTACGGGGCCGACCCCTACCGCACGGGCCGTCCGGAGGGGAACCACGGGGAGAACCCCGACGCGAACCGGGGCGACCACCCCCCCGACCACGACTACGGCGGCCCCCGGTGACCCGGCCCTCCCGGTCCGGGCACCACCGGCACCACCGCCCCCACCCGATGCCCCCCCGATGCCCCCCGATGACCCCCCGATGACGGAGAGATGATGCGCAGCACACCGGCGCTGTCCCTGCTCGCCGTGGGCGTGGCACTCGCCGCCGTCACCGGCCTGGCCGGGCTCGGCAGCGACCCGGCCGCCCCGCGCCCGGCCGGCGAGTCGAGCCGTGCCCCCGTCGAGCGGACCACCCTGGTCTGCCCCCAGCCCACCCGGGGTGAGGGCGCCACGACCTGGTACACCGCGTTCACCCCGGCCTCCGAGGGGCCCGCCGACGGGCCGGCGGGTGCCGCGGGGCTGACCCCCGCCCCCGCGCACCGGATCGGTGACGACCCCGCCGAGGACCCCGACGCGGAGGACCCCGACGCGGAGGAAGAAGCGGAGGACCCCGACGCCGAGGAAGACGCGGAGGAAGACGACGCCGCGGAGGACGCGGACGCCGGGGAGGACGCGGACACCGACGACACCGAGCAGGGCTCCGACGCCCCGGCCGCCGACGAGGTGCTCACCCTCGAGGAGCCCGGCACCCCCGTCGCGGACTCCACCAAGGGCGCCGACGCCCCCGCCCTGGCCGGTACCGCCTCCGGCCGGCTCGCCCCCGGCTGGACCGTGCAGCAGACCACCCGGGTGCCCACCGGCGCCGGCCGGGGCCTGCTCGGCACCGCCTGCCAGACCCCGGACACCAACTTCTGGTTCGCCGGCGCCTCCACCGTGGACACCCGTACCGACTACGTCCACCTGACCAACCCCGACGACTCGGCGACCGTCGTCGACATCGAGCTGTACGGGGCGGAGGGCCGGTTGGAGAACCTCTTCGACGAGGGCGTCACGCTGCCCCCGAACCGCAGCGTCCCGGTCCGCCTCTCCACCCTGACCGCCTCCGCCGAGACCAACCTCGTCGTGCACGTCACCGCCCGCAGCGGTCGGATCGGCGCGCAGATCGAGGCCATCGACGAGCAGTTGGGCACCGACTGGCTGCCGGCCGGCACCGCGCCGGACGCCGGTCCCGCCCCGATCGTGCTGCCCGGCATCCCGGAGGACGCCGAGACCGTCCGGCTCGTCGCACTCAACCCCGGCGACACCGACATCACCTTCGGCGTCCGCTTCGTCGGTCCCTCCGCCACCATCACCCCGGCCGGCAACGAGTCCGTCCACCTGCGGTCCAACCTGCTGGAGTCGGTGGATCTGGGCGACGTGACCCGGGGCGAGGCGGGGGCCCTGCTGCTCCTGCCGCCGGAGGGCGTCGAGCGGGCCCCCGTCATCGCGGGTCTGCGCGTCACCCGGGGCGAGGGGGACGAGCAGGAGATGGCGTTCGTCTCCGGCACCGCCCCGCTGGAGCGGCGGGCGAGCGCGGCCGGCAACACCGACAAGGGCACCGAGTTGTTCCTGACGGCGCCGGGGGAGGAGGTGCGGGTCACGGTGACGCTCTCGCCCGGTTCGGAGGGCGGCGCCGCGTCGACCGAGACGCACACCGTCGCCGCCGGTACCACGCTGGCGGTCACCCCGGGGGCCGCCGACGACCTGGAGGGTCGCTACGCGCTGACGGTCGAACGCACCGGTGGCGGCCCGCTCTACGCGGCCCGCTCGTTGACCATGACCACCCGGGACATCCCGATGTTCACCACCCAGTCCCTCCCGGACGACCGGTCCACCGTGCAGGTGCCGGAGACCGGGCGGGACCTGGGGGTCCTCACCCGCTGAGCGGGCCCGGACCCCGGACCCCACCGGTACACCACGCGACGGGTCGGCGCCCCTCCCGCCCGGGAGGGGCGCCGACCCGTTCGGGGTTCGGGGGCCCCGCCCCCGGCCGGCCCCGTCGCTCACTCCTCGCCGTAGCGCGGGTCCACCGACTCCGGCGCCAGCCCCAACAGGTCGGCCGCCTGTTCGACGACCACCTCGTGCACCAGCGCCGATCGCTCGTCCCGACCCCGGCTGCGCAGCTCGATCGGCCGCCGGTAGACCAGGATCCGGTCCCGCCGGCCGTCGTCTCCCCGCAGTACTCCACCCAGCGGTACGGCGTCGTGCTTGCCGGCCCCGGCCGGTAGCTCGCCGATCGGGGGCACCTCCAGCACCTCGAACTCCACCCGGGCCAGTTGCGGCAACCTGCGCCGCAGCCGATCGGCGGAGTCCTCCACCAGTCCGTGGAAGGTCTCCGCCCGGGTCACGGCCAGGGGCACCCGGGGTGGGGCGATGGGGCCGCGCATACCGCGGCCGTGCCGGTCCCGGTGCCGGCGTCGTCCGGGTGGTGTCGCGGGCGTCCCGCTGCGGTCGTCCATCGTCTCCGACCATAGAGGACGCCGATCGGCCACAGGAGGATCCGCGGGAGGATCCACGGGGCGACTTCCGGAGGAACTTCCGGACGAAACGGCATGATGCGACCATGTGTCGGCCGTCCCCGTACGACACGGGAGGGTGACGGGGCCGTCATGCGTCGCGACCCGCTCAGGAGTGCGGTACGGTCCAACATCGTGAGCCCCGTACGTCGCTGTTCGCGAACCGCGTGCGGCCGTCCCGCCGTGGCGACGCTGACGTATGTCTACGCGGACTCCACGGCGGTCCTCGGTCCTCTCGCGACCTATGCCGAGCCCCATTGCTACGACCTGTGCGCCGAGCACTCCGAGCGGCTCACCGCGCCGCGCGGCTGGGAGGTCGTGCGCCTGGCGCCGGATCCCCGTGCCCCGCTTCCGGCCGGCGACGACCTCGAGGCGCTCGCGGACGCCGTCCGCGAGGCCGCCGGGCCGCCCCGACAGGCCGCCCCGGAGGAGCGCGGTCGCGGCCGTGAACGTGACCGGGATCAGGACCGCGACCGCGATCGGGATCGTGCCCGTGAGCGCGGCCGGGACCGCACCGGTCGCGTCCCGGGGCGCGGGACCGGCGAGCCGACCGAGGTGGCCCGGCGCGGACACCTGCGGGTACTGCGCTCCCCGGACCCCTGAGCCCGTCGCCCGGTTCCGGGCCCCACCGGCCGTCCGGCCGATCCCGTGGGCGACACGCCGGACCGCCGTCCGAATCCGACCGGGGTGCCGGGGCCCGTCCGTGTCCCCGCTCCCGCCGGCGGCACCCCGTGCCGGGCACGCGCCGCCGCGTGGCCCGGTGCCGGGACGTGATTCCCCACCACTTCCGGGGCACGGTACGCGCGATCTTCGGCCGGCTTCCCCTCGGACGTCCGCATATGCGCCCGTATCCCTACGGTCGTAACATCCAATCGGTAGATTGGCGGAACCGATCGCACCGGGGGTTCCCGGCACGACGGACCGTTCGGGCACCCGGGCAGTGACGCCCCGTGCCGGCGGGGCCCGCCCGCCCCGCGCCCGTCCGACCCCGGGGCCGCCGAGCCGGGTCGGACCGGCGCATCGACGCACCGGCGGGGCGCCCCGCGCCGAACCATCGGGAATCACATCGAGGACGAGGGGTGAGCTGTGCCGGACCTGTCGCAGATCGTGAAGGCGTACGACGTACGGGGTGTGGTCCCGGATCAGTGGGACGAGGACCTGGCCCGCCTGTTCGGAGCCGCCTTCGCCGAGGTCGCCGGGGACGGGGACGCCCCGGCCGGCGGCGTCGTCATCGGCCACGACATGCGCCCCTCCTCGCCGGGCCTGGCCCGTGCCTTCGCCGAGGGCGCGGCGAGCCGGGGCGCCGACGTGACCGCCATCGGGCTGTGCTCCACCGACCAGCTCTACTACGCGAGCGGGGCGCTGGACCTGCCCGGCGCGATGTTCACCGCCAGCCACAACCCGGCCCGCTACAACGGCATCAAGATGTGCCGGGCCGGGGCCGCGCCCATCGGGCAGGACAGCGGCCTGGCCGAGATCCGAGCCCTGGTCGAGCGGTGGGCCGACGCCGGCGGCCCCCCGGCCCCCGCCGCCGGGACCCGGGAGGGCGCCCACTCGGAGCGGGACACCCTCCGGGACTACGCCGCCCACCTGCGTGCCCTGGTCCCGCTGGAGGACATCCGTCCGCTGCGGGCGGTCGTGGACGCGGGCAACGGCATGGGCGGCCACACCGTGCCCACCGTCCTGGAGGGCCTGCCGGTCACCCTGGACGCCATGTACTTCGAGCTGGACGGCACCTTCCCCAACCACGAGGCCAACCCCCTGGACCCGGCCAACATCGTGGACCTGCGGGCCCGGGTGCGGGAGACCGGCGCCGACATCGGCCTGGCCTTCGACGGCGACGCCGACCGCTGTTTCGTGGTCGACGAGCGCGGCGAGCCCGTCTCCCCCTCCGCCGTCACCGCCCTGGTAGCCGCCCGGGAGCTCGCCAAGCACCCCGGCGGAACGGTCATCCACAACCTGATCACCTCGCGGGCCGTCGCCGAGGTGGTCCGCGAGCACGGCGGCACGCCCGTGCGGACCCGGGTCGGCCACTCCTTCATCAAGGCCGAGATGGCCCGCAGCGGCGCCGTCTTCGGTGGCGAGCACTCCGCCCACTACTACTTCCGGGACTTCTGGAACGCCGACACCGGGATGCTCGCCGCGCTGCACATGCTGGCCGCCCTCGGCGAGCAGGAGCGGACGCTCTCCGAACTGGTCGCCGAGTACGACCGGTACCCGGCCTCCGGGGAGATCAACAGCACCGTCTCCGATCAGGCGGCGAGCGTCGCCGCCGTCCGAGAGGCGTACGGCGACCGGACCGGCGTGGAACTGGACGAGCTGGACGGCCTGACGGTGACCGCCGGGGACTGGTGGTTCAACCTCCGCGCCTCCAACACCGAGCCGCTGCTGCGGCTCAACGTCGAGGCCGACGACGCCGCGACGGTCGCCAAGGTCCGTGACGAGGTGCTGGGACTCATCCGGCTGGCCTGATCCCGGAGCGGCGACTCCGGCCGGCTGCCCGGCCGAAGCCGGCCGGACTGCGATGAACCGACGGGGGCCGGCGCGGCCCGGCGGACGCTTCCCGCCGTGCCGCGCCGGCCCTCGTGCCCGGTCGTCCGGCGACCGGGCGCGAGGGCCCCGCCGTGCGTGGCCGCCCCGGCGACCGGCCGGTAGGGTGAATCACGGGCCGGGAACCGCCCACGGCCCCCCGAAAACCGCCTGCCGCGGACCGTTTCGACCTCCCCGGGGAACCCCACATGTCGCTCGTTGACGCCGGACTGCTCGACCTCCTCGCCTGCCCCGCCTGCCACGCGCCACTGCGGGAGGACGGGACGGCGGGGGAAGCCGGGGAACTGGTCTGCACGTCCGACACCTGCCGCCTGGCCTACCCGGTCCGCGACGGCATCCCCATCCTGCTCGTGGACGAGGCAGAGGCCCGCGAAGCCTCCTGACACCGTTCCACCGGGCGATCGGAGTCCGCCAATGATCGACGAATCGATGCTCGACGCCCCCGACGCCCTGGCCCGCGCCGACCTGCGCGGCCTGCTGCGCGCGCTCGCCGGGGCCGGCGCCCGGGTCCGGGTCGCCGCCCGGGCCGTCGAGGAGTCCGACCTCCACCGGCTCTCCCCGCAGGGACGGCCCGGCACCGTCCTCGTCGCCGGCCCCACCCCCGCCGGCCCCCTCCTCGCGCGAACGCTGACCGCCCTGGTCGACCCCGCCGTGCGGGTCCACCGGGTGGAGCCGGTGGGGCCGTTGGCCGACCCCGGCGCCCTGCGCTGGCCGCTTCCGGAGTGGGTCGGCACCCTGGACCTGCTCCTGATCCTCGGCCCGGAGGGCAGTGAACCCGGCCTCGGTGACCTCTTCGAGCGGGCCTGGCGCCGGGGCTGCGCGGTCGCCGTGGTGGCTCCCGAACGCTCCTCCCTCTCCGGACTGGCCGCTCGCCGCAACAGCCTCCGCCTCCCACTGGTCCACCCCGACCGGCAGGAGGCCGCCGACCACCCCGCCGCCCCCGGACCGGCCTGGTCCGCCGTCACCCCCGCGCTGATGCTCGCCGACCGGCTGGGACTGTGCGAGGCGGGCCCGGCGGTTCAGACCGCCGTCGCCGACCGTCTCGACGCCGTCGCCGACCTGTGCGGCCCCGGGTCCGCGCAGGAACGCAACCCCGCCAAGACCCTGGCGGGCGAACTCGACGGGGTACTGCCCCTGTTGTGGTCGGAGGGCCCCCTGGCCCGGGCCGCCGCCGGCCACGCCGCCGACCTGTTGGCCGCGCTCTCCGGCGTCCCCGCGCTCGTCGCCCCGCTGCCCGAGGCGCTCACCGCCCACGGGCCGTTGCTCATCGCCGGCCGGCACGGCCCCGGCGCCGACCCCGAGGACTTCTTCCGCGACCGGGTCGACGATCCGCAGCCGTTGATGCCGCGGATCGTGCTGCTCCACGACACCACGCCACCGGCCGGCGGGGACCGGGAGGCCGTTCCCGGGCCGAACGGGGCGAATGCCCCCGATGGCACACCCACCCCCGACGCCGGGAACGGCCCCGAGCCGGGTGCGGACCCGAACGGCGCCAACGGTGCCGGGGATCCCGGCATCCCCCCGGCGCTACCCGCCGCCCGTTTCCTGGCCCGCGAACACGGCGTGCCGATCACCGATTTCGTCCCCGGGCCGGGCGACCCGCTGCCCCGACTCGTCGACTTGGTGGCCCGCCTCGATTTCACCGCCGTTTACCTGGCGCTCACCCCCACCGGCCGATCATGACCCCGGGCCGGGACCACGGTCCCGGCGGCCCCGTTCCACCGCCCGCCCCGACCCCTGGACCGCACCGACATGGACCGTCTCGCCAACGCCGTGCGCCCCTACGCCTGGGGCTCCACCACCGCCATCCCGGCGCTGCTCGGCACCGAACCCACCGGTGAACCGCAGGCGGAGCTGTGGATGGGAGCCCACCCCGGAGCCCCCTCCCTCGTCGACCGGGGGAACGGCCCCACGCCGCTGCACGCCGTCATCGCCGCCGACCCCGCCCGTGAACTGGGCCCCCGGGTCGTCGAGCGCTTCGGCCCCCGGCTGCCGTTCCTGCTCAAGCTCCTCGCCGCCGACGCCCCGCTCTCGCTCCAGGTCCACCCCGACCTCGAGCAGGCCCGCGCCGGCTGGGAGGCCGAGGAGGCCGCCGGCGTTCCCCTCGACGCCCCGCACCGCAACTACCGGGACGCCAACCACAAGCCCGAGCTGATCTGCGCCCTCACACCCTTCGAGGGGCTGTGCGGCTTCCGCCCCGCCGGCGGGACCGCCGACCTCCTCGACGCCCTGGGCGTGGACGGCCTCAAGCCCTACGCCGACCTGCTGCGGGCCACTCCCGAGGCGGACGCCCTGCGAGAGGTCCTCACCGCGCTGTTGGGCGCCGACCGCGACGAGCTCGCCCCGGTGGTGGGGGAGACCGCCGCGGCGACCGAACGCCTGGCGGCGGAGGGCGGCCCGCACGCCCGCGCGCTGGCCGCGTACGCCGGCATCGCCCACCACCACCCCGGCGACCCCGGGGTGCTCGCCGCGATGCTCCTCAACCACGTCGTCCTCCAGCCCGGCGAGGCCCTGTACCTCGGCGCCGGCGTCCCGCACGCCTATCTCGGGGGCCTGGGTGTGGAGCTGATGGCCAACTCCGACAACGTGCTGCGCTGCGGACTGACCCCCAAGCACGTGGACGTGCCGGAACTGCTGCGGGTGGTGATCTTCCGCAGCGGTGACCCCGAGGTGCTCCGCCCGGAGGCCGGCCCCGGTGACGAGGAGGTCTACGACACCCCCGTTGACGAGTTCCGCCTCTCCCGGCACGTCCTGGCACCCGGTGCCGAGGGCCCCACCCCGGCCGGGAACCGACCGCAGATCCTGCTGTGCACGGAGGGCACCGCGACCCTCACCGACGAGACGGGCGTCTCCCTCGACCTGCGCCGCGGCGAGTCCGCGTTCGTCCCCGCCGGCTCACCGGCCGTCCACCTCACCGGCCCCGCCACCGTCTTCCGCGCCACCGTTCGGATCGGAACGACCCTCTGACCGCCCGACCGATACCCACCGCCGCCGGGACGGGCCGGCCGAAACCCCGCCCGGCCCGTCCCTCGGGCATGGAACCATCCGGGTCCCGGCTGTTAGCCTCGATGGACAAGACGTCAGACGTCGCTGCTGATGGCAGTCGGGCCCGGGCGCGTCGCCGCCCCACCCGGCCGAGGGGAAAGAAGGCCCTCCGACGGACGGACGACCGGTCACCGCCCTGGAGGGGGCACGGTCCGGTCGGCCTGCCCACGTGTACGCCATCGATTCCGAGGAGTCGTTCGCCACATGTCGAACACCCCCGTCACCGCCCCCGAGGGCTTCACCGACTACAAGGTCGCCGACCTCTCCCTGGCCGCCTTCGGCCGCAAGGAGATCACCCTCGCCGAGCACGAGATGCCCGGCCTGATGGCGATCCGCGAGGAGTACGCCGCCTCGCGGCCGCTCGCCGGCGCCCGCGTCACCGGCTCCCTGCACATGACCGTGCAGACCGCCGTGCTCATCGAGACCCTGGTCGCGCTCGGCGCCCGGGTCCGCTGGGCCTCCTGCAACATCTTCTCCACCCAGGACCACGCCGCCGCCGCGATCGCCGCCGCCGGCATCCCGGTCTTCGCCTGGAAGGGCGAGAGCCTGGAAGAGTACTGGTGGTGCACCGAGCAGGCGCTGACCTGGGAGGACGCCCCCACCGGTGGCCCGAACATGATCCTCGACGACGGCGGTGACGCCACCGTCCTGGTGCACAAGGGCGTCGAGTACGAGAAGGCCGGCGCCGCGCCCGACCCGGCCACGGCCGAGAACGACGAGCACCGCGTCATCCTCGAGCTGCTCAACCGCACCCTGGCCGAGGCACCCGGCAAATGGACCAACATCGCCTCGGAGATCCGCGGCGTGACCGAGGAGACCACCACCGGTGTCCACCGCCTGTACGAGATGTTCCGCGAGGGCAGCCTGCTCTTCCCGGCCATCAACGTCAACGACTCGGTCACCAAGTCGAAGTTCGACAACAAGTACGGCTGCCGGCACTCCCTGATCGACGGCATCAACCGCGCCACCGACGTGCTCATCGGCGGCAAGGTCGCCGTGGTCTGCGGCTACGGCGACGTCGGCAAGGGCTGCGCGGAGTCCCTGCGCGGCCAGGGGGCCCGGGTCGTCATCACCGAGATCGACCCGATCTGCGCCCTCCAGGCCGCCATGGACGGCTACCAGGTCGCCCGCCTCGAGGACGTCCTCGAGACCGCCGACATCTTCATCACCACCACCGGCAACAAGGACATCATCCTCGCCGAGCACATGGGCCGGATGAAGCACCAGGCCATCGTCGGCAACATCGGCCACTTCGACAACGAGATCGACATGGCCGGCCTCACCGCCGTCCCCGGCATCGTCAAGGACGAGGTCAAGCCGCAGGTCCACACCTGGACCTTCCCCGACGGGAAGACGATCATCCTGCTCTCCGAGGGCCGGCTGCTCAACCTGGGCAACGCCACCGGACACCCGTCCTTCGTGATGTCCAACAGCTTCGCCAACCAGACGATCGCGCAGATCGAGCTGTTCACCCGCGCCGCCGAGTACCCCCTCGGTGTGCACACCCTGCCCAAGCTGCTCGACGAGAAGGTCGCCCGCCTCCACCTGGAGGCCCTCGGCGCCCGCCTCACCGAGCTGCGCCCGGAGCAGGCCGCCTACATCGGCGTCCCCGTCGAGGGCCCCTACAAGCCGGACCACTACCGCTACTGATCGGACACCGATCGAGGGGGCCGGACCGACCCCCTCGACACCTCACCGGGGCCGGCCGCCCCGCCCCTCCACCGTGCCCACCGGCACGGCACGGGGCGGACGCGGCCGGCCCCGGCCGTTTCCCCGCCCGACCACCCCTTACGGTGGGCCCATGCCCAGCGGTGTCTACGCCCTCCACGATCCCCGGGACGGCACGCCCCTGGGAACCGAACACTTCAGCTGTGCCCCCGGCCCGGCGGGCTGGCGCTACACCGCCGACCGCAGGACCCCCTCCGGCGAACCGGCGGGCGCGGTGGACCTGACCATCGACGCCCTCGGCCGTCCCGTCCGCCTCGAGGTGCGCACCACCGCGTGGTGGGTGCGCGGCGGCATCGACGCCGGCGGCCTGCGCTGGGTGCGCGGCGACACCGGGGGACACGACGCGCGGGAGGGGCACGTCCCCGGCGCCCTGGCCTTCACCGGCACCTCGCCCGCCCACCTGGTCGCCCTCGCCCGCCTGGCGGTGGGCGCCGGTGTCCGGGCCGGTGCCGGGCCCGGCATCCCCGCCGACACGGTGCCCGGGGCCCCGGCCCGGCGGTTCCGGCTGGTCGAACTCACCGAACCCGTCCTGGGCCCCCTCACCGTGGACCGGCTGCTGCGCCTGGAGGCCGGTGAGACCCACCGGGCCCCCGACGACCCCGACACCGCCCTGACCGTGCACCGGTGGCGTCTCGTCGACCCGGCCGACGGGGAGGGACGGGACATTCATCTCGGCGGTGACGTGGTGCTCGCGGCCCCGGGGGTGGAGTTGGAGGAACTGGACGGTCCCCCCGGCGTCTTCCCACCCCCACCGGGCTCCGGCGGCGGGCCCGGCGGAGAAGACGGGGACGGGGACGGATACGTGGACGGCCCGGGCTGAACACCGCTCCACCGACGACCCCGACGACCCCGACGACCCCGACACCGTCCCGACCGTGCACCGGTGGACTCCGGAGGGCTCGGCGGTCGGGAAGAGGGAGGCCCGTTCCGATGGCGACATGGCACCCGGAGCGCGCCCGGAGAAGTGGCCGAACCCGGCGCCGACCGCCGGCACCGTCACCGGCGTCCGGCCGCGCCGACCGCCGGCACCGTCCGGAGCCGGACCGGCGGGGGACGGGAACCCGGCGTGTCGGCGTCCGCCGCTGCCGAGGACCGTGTCCGGGAGCTCACGACGGGGCGCTGAAACCGCCGGGTCGGGCACCGCCGTCCCCGGCCGCGCCGACCGTCGGGCGGGGCTCCGATCCCGCTGCCGGCGAGGAGGACGCCGCCGGGGACGCCTGCGGCCCGGGCCGCTCGTTCCCCGGCCCGGAGTCCGTCGCCGGGGGAGCGGGGTGCGACGGCGCGTCGGGTGCGACGGGGGCCCCACCGGACGGAGCCGGTCCACCGGCCCCCGGTCCACTCCCGCCCGGAGTGGCGAACGGCGAGGCCGGGGTGTCGGAGGAGACGGGAGCACCGGCCGGGGCGGGGCCGGCGCCGAGCGCGGCCCGCAACTCCGGCGGCACCGGCCGGTCCCGGAAGGTGCGCGCGATCTCCCGCCGCTGCCGTTCCCCCGCGACCGCCGCCAGGTAGGAGGCCGGGTGCTCGCCCGGAGGCGGCGGGGAACCGAGCCGCGTCGCCAACTCGTCGGCCAGCCCCACCCCCATCGACCAGGCCACCCGCGAATCCAGCTTCGGCAGCCGGGTGAGGTACTGACGGATCGCCAACCACATCCCGTCCGGTACCCGGGACAGGTCCAGCGTCGCGAACCGACCCGCCAGATGCGGCGGCGGGGGCGGCAGCACGGTCGTCCGCCCGGCGGGGATGCGCTCGCGCACCACCAGCGTCCCGGCGAAGACGTCCCCCAACCGACGGCCGCGCGCCGACACCAGCGAGGCGACGGTGGCGATCACCCCGAAACTCGCCAGGATCTCCAGGAACCCGATCAGCGCCCGGACGAAGGCGTGCCGGAAGCGGATGGGACCGCCGTCGTCGCGCACCACCCGCAGCCCCAGCGCCAACTTGCCCAGTGACCGTCCCTGGCTGAGCGTCTCCACGGCCATGGGCACCCCGATGAGGATCGCCACCAGCATCGCCACCTGCACGGCGGCCAGGGTGGCACCGCCGAGCGGGACGACCTGGCTCTCCACGAAGAGGGTGAGCAGGATGTAGGCGGTCAGCAGTACCGTCAGGTCGAGGGCGACCGCGATGGCCCGGCTCGGCAGTTTGGCCGGTTGCAGCCCGAGCACCACAGCGTCGCCGGTGACCAGTTGGTTCATCCTGTCCAGACCCCTCCCGTGGTGGTCCGCCGGGTCGGCCGGGCGCCCGACGGTCGAGCGACGACCGCCCCTCGGACGCCACTCGCGGACGGGCGGCGTCCCCTCCAGTCTGCCGTTCCGGGCCCCGGCGCGCCGCACCGCCCCGGGAAGCCCCGGCAAGGAGTGCGCGGATGGGACCCGTCCGAATCCCCGGCGCGCGGGCGGGCCCCGCGGCCCGACGACGAACGGACGCCGTCCGCCGGGACCGCTCGACACCCACCCCGGTGGTTCTGAGAAGGTCTTGGGCATGGACCTCGATGTGTTCGTCGCCGCCCACCGGGCCGAGTGGGATCGCCTCGACCAGTTGCAGCGCCGTCGCCGACGCCTCACGGGCGCGGAGGCGGACGAGATGGTCGCGCTGTACCAGCGGACGGCGACGCACCTGTCCATGCTGCGCGCGCAGGCACCCGACCCGGTGGTGATGAACCGCCTGACCACCCTGGTCGCCCGGGCGCGCAGCGGGGTGGTCGGGGCCCGCCGCTCGAGTTGGCGGGACGCCGTGCACTACTTCACCGCCGGGTTCCCGGCGGCCTGCTACCGCACCCGGACCTGGTGGGTGCCCACCGCCTTCGCCTTCATCCTGGTGACGGTGCTGGTGGGGTGGTGGATCGCCGCCTCCCCCGAGGTGCGGGCGAGCATCGGGGCCCCGGAGGAACTCCGGGAGATGACCCGTCCCGGCGGCGCCTACGAGACGTACTACACCGAGAGCGCGGCGGCGGCCTTCTCCGCCCAGGTGTGGACCAACAACGCCTGGGTCGCGGCCATCTCGTTGGCCTTCGGGGTCCTGCTGGGCATCCCGGTGATCTGGGTGCTGCTGATGAACGCCGTGAACGTCGGCATCGGGGTCGGGCTGATGGCGGCGGCCGGCCGGTTGGACATCTTCCTGGGGTTGATCCTCCCGCACGGGTTGCTGGAGCTGACGGCTGTCTTCGTCGCGGCCGGGGTCGGTCTGCGGCTGGGGTGGACGGTCATCGATCCGGGCCCGCGCAGTCGCCGGGTGGCACTGGCGACCGAGGGACGCTCCGCGCTGGGGATGGCGATCGGCCTGATGGCGGTGCTCTTCGTGTCGGGACTCATCGAGGGCTTCGTGACCCCCTCGGGTCTGCCGACCTGGGCCCGCGTCACCATCGGTGTGGTGGCCCTGGCCGCCTTCCTGGTCTACGTCTTCGTCCTGGGGCGCCGCGCGGCGGAGGCGGGCGAGACGGGGGACACGCAGCTCGCGGATGTCGGGGACCGCCTCCCCGAGGTGGCCTGAGCGAGGTGGCCCGAGCCGGGCCGGCCGGGGAGGGTCGCCCGATGAGGGCTGCCCCGCCGCCGGGAACACCGCCCGGACGGGGTGGCCGGGAACTCCCCGGGTTGCCCGGGGTTGACGCGGGCGTCATCCGTCCGTAAAGTTCATCGGGTTGCCACTGACGCGGAGGCCGAGCCCCGCATGTCGGTGGCGCGGTTGTCGCCCGAGTGCGACGGTCATCTTCGCAGGACCTACTCTTCGAACGATCTCGAACGGGTCGTCGTCTTCG
>NZ_JAJUWS010000058.1 GCF_021390475.1 Streptomyces sp. ST2-7A | reverse complement strand
GCGCGGGGGGGGCGGTTGTCGTTAGGTATGTGGGGGGGTCCGGTGACACGGGCCGCCCCCTCATCCACGATCCGGCCGGATCGTCCTCGTCACCACGTGGCCCGCAGTTGACGGATGATCCGTCGGCGCAGACGCACCCTTCTGCTGCCATCCGGGTACAGGCGCAGCCGGTGCAGCTCCCAGTGGCCGTACTCGGCCTGTTCGGTCAACAGCCGGGTGGTGGCCGAGCGGGACACCCCCCGGGGGACGTACACATCACGAAACTCGTATTCCGGCATCGCCTCCATTGTGCGGGCAGGCCCCTGTTCCCGATACCGTCTGCACCATGTCTGATGTTGTGCAGCCCGGGGCTGCCGAGGTACGAGCCGCAGCCGAAGCGCTCAAGGAAGCGCTGGACCGGCACCTCACCGCTGTCGAACGGCGGGCGGCGGCGGGTGAGGACGACGCGGAAGCGGCGGCCGCCGTCTTCGCCGCCTTCAACGAACTCGCCGCGGCGGGCGAGGTCTATGACGAACTGCTGTATGACGCCTACGACGAGGTCACCCCCTTCGAGGTGCCGCTCTCCGAGGGGTCGTCCGGGTACGAGGGACCCGGCGACCCCGAGGCGATCAGCGTGTTCATCCGACGGGATTACATCGTCAACGATTCCCGGCGTCTCATCGCCCGGGCCCAACAGATCACCGATGTCGACCCCGAGTCCGTGGACGAGGAGGAGGTGCGGGGCGTCGCCGCCGAGCACAGCCTGCACGCCGCCCTCGGTGTCCTCTTCGGCGAGTACGAACCGGACGAGATCGCCGGTCGGCACAAGGAGTTCGGTCTGGAGGAGGGCGACGCCACCACCTGGGTGACCGCGGCCGAGGAACCGGCCGAGCCGGGGGAGTGGCTGCGCGACCCGTTCGACGGGGTCGACCCCGAACGAGTGATCTGCCGGTTCGACATCAGTGACGCCTTCGACGAGGAGGATCTCGAGGGCCGCTAGGCCCGGCCCGATCCGCGACACCGATCGGGCTCCGGGGCCCGACCGGTGCGGCGGTGGCGCACGGCGCGGCGGGCCCGCCCCGCCGATCGGGGCCCCGGGCGGCGGCAGCCGGGGCCCGGCCCCGCCCAACCCCGTCCTGCCCCGGGGCGGCTCCCGAGGGAACCGCCCCGGGGCGTTCCCCGCTCAGCCGGTGGGGCCGCCGGTCGGGCCGGCCACCGCCCTGCGCAGCAGCAGCGGCAGCCGGGTGACGCGCTCCACCCGGCGCGGTACGGCGACCGCCGCGGCCGCCCCGCCGCCGGTGCCCTGGACCACGGACAGGTGCCGCTCGCCCCGCCCGAAGGCGGTGTGCAGCCATCCCCGGTCCAGCCGCCGCCCCGCGTCGCCGGGCACCACGACCACGGCGGCGGGCCACCGTCGTCCGGTCGCCCGCCGGGCCGTCACGGCCCAGCCGTGCCGCACCGAGTCCGCCACCCGCTCCGGTGGCACCGTCACGGTGCCACCGGCCCCCTCCGAACCGTCCGCCCCGGAAGTCGTCGCCCCGGAGGCGTCCGGATTCCCGGGGTCGGTCGACCCGCCCCGCTCCCCGGCCGGGGACACCCCGCCGGGCGGGCCCAGCCGCAACCCCTCCGGCGTACCCCCCAGCACCTCGGCGGCACGATGCCGATCGGGTCCCTCCCGGTACTCCACCCGATCGCCGGGGTCGAAGCCGCCGAACCGGCCGGGGCCGGGGTTGACCGCCGCCTTCAGGGCGGCGTTGAGCGCGGCGCCGCCGACCGGTCCGTTCTCGGAGGGGACGATCACCACCGTCGCGGCCGGGCCGACGCCGAAGGCGCGCGGAATGGACTCGGTGACCAGCTGCACGGTGCGGTGAACGGCCTCCCCGGCATCCCGCGCGGTGACCACCACGACCTCCCGGTCCGGTGCCTTCACGGGGGACAGCTCACCGACCGCCACGCCCGAGACCAGCTCCCCGATCGGCCCCGGGTCCGGGGTGCGGGAGACCACCGAGGGACACAGGCCCCGGCCGGCGGCGGTCAGCAGGTCCCGCAGCACGGCACCGGCCCCGGCGGACTCCAGGCCGTAGGGATCGCCGGAGAGGATCAGACGGCCCCCCTCGGGGAGTGCCTCCACCAGCGCGGCCGCCGCCTCGACGTCCAGCAGTTCGGTGTCCAGCACCGCCAGCAGGTCCAACGGCAGGGTGCCCTCGGCGTCCCGGCCGGGTCCCTCCCGACCGGTGAGGAGACCGGCGCAGGTGACCACCGGGAGGCCGGGGACGCCCGCCGTGGCGCGTCGCACGCCGTCGGGGCGGTGCACGGCGGCCCCCGCGCGCAGTCCGGCCGCCCGGGCCGCCGCGACCACCGCGAGCGGTTCGGCGCGGGCGGTCTCACCGCCGGTGTGCACCACCAGGCCGTGGTCGCGGACGGCGCTCCACAGTTCGGCGGTGGAGGACCCCGGACGCACGGTTCCCCCGCCGTCCCCCGCCGTCCCGGGCACGGTCGGCGGTCCGGTCGGCAGGGCCGGGCGGGTGTCGGGGGAGCCGGTCGCCAGCCGGATCAATCCGTCGGCCAGCGATTCCTCGGCGACGGCCCAGCGTTCGGTGCCGACCAGGGTCCGCACCGGCACGGCCGGCACGGTCTCGTCCGGATCCTCGGCGTCCCCGGTCTCCCGGGCCTCTCCGGCATCCCCGATCCCGTCCGGATCGCCCGGATCGCCCGATGGCACGGGCACCGGCGGGTCGGCCGGCGCGGCGTCCGGATCGGGGTCCTCGAACAGCACGGCGGCCCCCGCCTCGATCGCCTCGGCCAGGGCCTCCTCCGGCCGGGGGACGCCGAACCCGCCCAGCGCCCGGGCCAGGGCGGCGGGCTCGGCGGCGGTGTGTCCGAAGAGTGCGCCGCGTTCCAGCAGGTGGACGCAGAGGGCCTCGACCCGGCGCGGATCGTCGGGACCGGCGTCGGCGCCCAGCAGGGCCCGGGCGCACTCGTCGGCGCGGTCCGGCGTGGTGCCGGGCAGGGCCAGGAGCTGCCAGGGGTCGGCCGCCAGGACGCCCGCGGCGTCCGGGCCCCAGAGGCGGGCGGCGTCGCCGGCCAGTGCCGGGACGGCCTCGGCCGGCACGCCGACCCGCTCCAACAGCGCGGGTAGATCCGGGGGAATCGCCGGCGCCGGGCCCCGGTCCTCCCCGCCGGGGGAGCCGCCGGGTCCCGGATCCGCCCGCGGCGGGGCGGGGGCCGGTCGTGCGGGCGCGGGGCGCGAGGCCGGCGCGGGGCGGGCGAAGAAGCTGTCGGCCGAGCGCTCGCCGCTCTCCACCGCGCGCACCGCCGCCATCAACTCGGCGGCCGGGCCGCGCGGGCCGGTGGGAGCCCCGCTCCCACCCCCGTCACCGGTCCGCCCGCCGGTCCCGGTCGCGCCGCCCGGGGCGTCGGCTTCCTTCCCGGGGGTGTCGGTCGCGTCGCCGGTGTCCCCGCTTCCGGCGTCGGCGGGGGGCGGTCGGTGGTCGGGGGCGGTCACAGCGAGCTCCAGTCGTGGTCGGGGTAGTGGTGCACCGGCGCCGAGACGTCGTCCAGGGCCCGGCGGATCTCCCCGGGAAGAGTAAGACTCTCCACCGACAGTGATTCCTCGAGTTGGCGTGCCGTTCGAGCGCCCAGGATCGGGGCCACCACGCCGGGCCGGTCCCGTACCCAGGCCAGGGCGACCCGGGCGGGCGTGGTGGCGAGTCCGTCGGCGGCGGTCGCGACCGCCTCGACCACCCGTTGGGCGGCCTCGTCGAGGTAGGGGGCGACGAAGGCGGAGAACCGGTCACGGGCGCCCCGGGATCCCTCCGGCCGGGCTCCCTTCCGGTACTTGCCGCTGAGCACGCCCCGTCCCAGTGGAGAGGAGGGCAGCAGCCCGACGCCCAGTTCGCGGGCGGCGGGCAGCACCTCCCGTTCGATTCCGCGCTGCAACAACGAGTACTCCATCTGGGTGGCGGCCAGGGGGTAGCGGTCGCCGGGGGCGGAGAGTTGGTGGGTGCCGGCCATGGCCAGTTGCCACCCGCAGTACCCGACCACGCCGGCGTACCGGACCCGGCCGCTGCGGATGGCGGTGTCCAGGGCCTGGAGGGTCTCCTCCAGCGGGGTGTCCGGGTCCCAGGCGTGGACCTGCCACAGGTCCAGGTGGTCGACGCCCAGCCGCTCCAGCGAGGCGTCCAGGGCGCCCAGCAGATGACCGCGCGAGCCGTCGAAACGCCGGTCGGGGTCCGCGACGCAGCCCGCCTTCCCGGCGATGATCAGGTCCCGACGGGGCACGAACCCGTTCAGGAGGCGTCCGAGCATGTACTCCGCGCCGCCGTCCGCGTACACGTCGGCGGTGTCCACCAGGGTGCCGCCGGCTCCCCAGAACGCCTTCAGCAGGCCTGCGGCCTCGTGTTCGCCGACATCACGACCCCAGGTGAGCGTGCCGAGCCCGAATCGGGATACGCGCAGGCCGGTACGGCCCAGGTGCCTGAGATCCATGGCCGTTGAGCGTACTGGCGGTGCGCGCTAGAGTCCGGGGACCGGGTGGTTACCGATCGGTAGGTGTCCCGAGCCCGTTCGAGGCGGGTCCGCCCCGGACGGGTCGGCCCCGGCCGGTGACGGGCGATGACCGGAGACGACCGGGCACGACCACGGACGATCAGGGAAAACGACCAGGGAAAAGGGGCCGCTGTGCAACTGGGAATCAACCTCGGCTACTGGGGAGCCGGCATGGACGCCGACAACCTCGCGGTGGCCCGGGAGGCCGACCGTCTCGGCTACGCCGTCTGCTGGGCCGCCGAGGCGTACGGCTCCGACGCCCCCACCGTGCTCTCCCGGGTGGCCGCCGAGACCGAACGCATCGACGTCGGCTCCGCCATCCTGCAGATCCCGGCCCGCGCGCCGGCCATGACCGCGATGACCGCCGCCACCCTCGACACCCTCTCCGGCGGACGCTTCCGCCTGGGCCTGGGGGTCTCCGGCCCGCAGGTCTCCGAGGGCTGGTACGGGGTGCGCTTCGACAAGCCGCTGGCCCGCACCCGCGAGTACGTGGAGATCGTCCGCCGCGCCATGTCCCGCGAACGTCTCTCCTACGAGGGCGAGCACTGGACGCTGCCGCTGCCCGATGGTCCCGGCAAGCCCCTCAAGCTCACCGTGCACCCCGTGCGCGAGCACATCCCGCTCTACATCGCCGCCATCGGCCCGAAGAACCTCGAACAGACCGGTGAGATCGCCGACGGCGCCCTGCTGATCTTCTTCGCGCCCGAGCACGCCGAGGAGACCACCCTGGGGCATCTGCGGGCCGGCCGGGAACGGATCGGCGCCGACCTGACCGGCTTCGACGTGGTACCGACCGTGCCGCTGGCGGTGGGCGACGACCTCGACGCGCTGGCCGATCAGTTCCGCCCCTACACCGCCCTGTACGTGGGCGGGATGGGCAGCCGCAAGCAGAACTTCTACAACCGGCTGGCCCGACGGATGGGATACGAGCGGGCCGCCGAGGAGATCCAGGACCTCTACCTGTCCGGCGACCGGGACGGTGCAGCCGCCGCCGTCCCGCGCGAACTGATCGACTCCACCGCGCTCATCGGCCCGGTGGACCGGATCGCGGATCGGATGCGGGCCTACGCCGACGCCGGGGTCACCACCCTGTCCATCTCCCCGGCCGGATTCGGCCTGGAGGAGCGTCTCGCCTCCGTGCGCGCCGCCGTCACCGCCCTGGAGCGGGCCGGCCTGGCCTGAGCGGCCCCCGGGTCCCCGGCGGAACACCTTCCGCCGGGGGCCGCCCCGGGCCGACGCGGACCGGGCGCCGGGGCACGGGCCCGGCCGGTTCGCCCACCCCCCATCGACCGGTCGATCGACCGTCCCGGCTCCTTCCGGCTCCTCCGGGCGCGTCCCGATCCGGTCCGTGCGGTGCCCTTCCCGCTCCGGGCCGCCCCGTGCCCCGCCCGCCCCGTTCCCCGCGCCGGCGCCGGCGCTCGTCTAGGCTGGCCGGCATGCCCACCGTGTTGCTCGTGCGCCATGGCCGGACCGCCGCCAACGCCGGGGGACTGCTGGCCGGACGTGGTGAGGGTGTCGGCCTCGACGACACCGGCGTCGCGCAGGCCGCGACCCTGCCCGCCCGTCTGGAGGCACTCCCCCTCGCCGTCGCCGTTCACAGCCCTTTGCAGCGCTGCCGGGAGACCCTCGAGCCGCTGGCCGCCGCCCGACCCGACCTGTCCGTGGTCGAGGACGAGCGGATCGTGGAGTGCGACTACGGCGAGTGGACCGGCCGCTCCCTCGCGGACCTGGCCCGCGAACCGCTGATGGAGGTCGTGCAGCGGCACCCCTCGGCGGCCCGTTTCCCCGGTGGCGAATCCATGCCGGAGATGGCGACCCGGGCCGCCGCGGCGGTGCGCGACTGGGCGGGGCGGGTGGAGGACGAGCACGGTCCGGACGCCCTGTGGCTGATGTGCTCGCACGGCGACGTCATCAAGTCGATGGTCGCCGACGCCCTCGGCCTGCACCTCGACCTCTTCCAGCGGATCTCCGTCGGACCGGCCTCCGTGACGGTCATCCGCTGGACCCGCGAGCGTCCTTTCCTGCTGCGTCTGGGTGACACCGGTGACCTCTCGGGGCTGACCGCCGGTCCGGGGCCCGGCGCCGGATCGGGGGGAGCGGCGGCGGTGGGCGGGGGGGCCACGTGAGCGGCGGCAAGATCGCCGGGCGCAGTAGGGTTCCGGTGCACGCCCCGGCGGGCGCGGCCTCCCCGACCGGCCCGCACCCCGCGACCATCAGGACCACGACCCCACGGAGCAGCAGGTGACCCGTCAGGTGTTCCTCTACGATCCGCCGGACCGCTTCGTCGCGGGCACGGTGGGCATGCCGGGCCGGCGCACCTTCTTCCTGCAGGCCACGGCGGATGGCCGCACCACCAGCGTCGCCCTGGAGAAGGCCCAGGTCGAGGCGCTGGCCGAACGCATCGACGAGTTGCTGGACGAGGTGGTGCGCCGCGCCGGCGGCCGTACCACCGTCCCCGCGGTGGCCCCGGCCGAGCTGTCCGACACCGCCCCCCTGGAGACCCCCGTCGAGGAGGAGTTCCGGGTCGGCACCATGGCCCTGGCCTGGGACGCCGACAGCGAGCGGATGGTCGTCGAGGCGCAGGCCCTGGTCGAACTGGAGGCGGACTCCGAGGAGGAGTTCGCCGAGGCCGAGGAGGAGCTGCTGCGGGACGAGGAGAACGGCCCGCCGATGCTGCGGGTCCGCCTCAGCGGCACGATGGCCCGGGCGTTCGCCAAACGTGCCCTGGAGGTCGTCAACGCCGGCCGCCCACCCTGTCCGCTCTGCAGCCTGCCGCTCGACCCGGAGGGACACGTATGTCCGCGCCAGAACGGATACCGACGGGGGCTGTGAGCCCTGTCGGAGCCGCGGTGGAACCGGCGCTCGAGCGGGTGTTGGAGCGGGGCGAGCTGACCCCGCGCGGTCGCCTCACCGGCGCCTCCAACGCCGTGCTGTTCGGCTCGGTCGAACTGGACGGCCGCGCACTGCCGTGCGTGTGGAAACCGGTGGCGGGGGAGCGCCCGCTGTGGGACTTCCCCGACGGCACGCTGGCGGCCCGCGAGGTGGCGGCCCGGGAGGTCTGCCGGGCGATGGGATGGGAGCTGATCCCGCCGACCGTGCTGCGGGAGGGCCCCGGAGGCCCCGGCATGTGCCAGTTGTGGATCGGCCCCCCGCCGGACGGCGAGGACCCGGACGTGGAGGCGTTCGCGGGGGAGGACCCGGAGGGGTTCGACGTGCCGGGCCCCGGGGACCCCGGCATCGGGGACCCGGACACCGGCGAACCGGACACCGACGACCCGGCGGGGGAGGAGCCCGTCCCACTGCTCGCCCTGATCGACGCCGAGGAACCCGGCCCCGGCTGGCGGGCCGTCGGCCGCGCCGAGGTCGGCCCCGGTCGCACCGCCCTGTTGGTGCACGCCGACGACGGGCGACTGCGCCGGCTCGCGGTGCTGGACGCGGTGATCAACAACGGCGACCGCAAGGGTGGCCACCTGCTGCCGCGACCCGACGGTCGGTTGTACGCCATCGACCACGGTGTGACCTTTCACACCGAGGACAGGCTGCGCACGCTCCTGTGGGGTTGGGCGGGGGAGCCGCTGCCGCCCGCGGCCCTCACCGCCCTGCGGGCGCTGGAGGCCGCGCTGGAACCGGGCACGGCCCTCGCCACCCGAATGGCGGAACTCCTCACCGCGGCCGAGATCGAGGCGCTGCGCGACCGCGCCGGGGCCCTGCTGGCCTCCGGGCGGCACCCCGCGCCGGGTGGGGAGTGGCCCCCCATCCCCTGGCCGCCGATCTGAGGACCCACCATCCGGCCGCCTCCCCACCCGCCCAGCGGCGGCCCGGCACGACCCGGGACCCCCCGACTTTCGGACGGATGACCGGTGATCGCCGGGTACCTTCGTGTACGCGACACCCGCCCGGTTACGCTCGGGGTCATGCATGCCTGGCCTGCTCCCGAGGTCCCCGTCCTGCCCGGTCGGGGCCGCGACCTCCGGATCCACGACACCGCGACGGGCGGGCGGATCGACCTCGCCCCCGACGTCCCCGAGGACGTAGCCCGGCTCTACGTCTGCGGCATCACCCCGTACGACGCCACCCACCTGGGGCACGCGGCCACCTACGCCGCGTTCGACCTCGTCCAGCGGGTCTGGTTGGACACCGGTCGGCAGGTCCTCTACGTGCAGAACGTCACCGATGTGGACGACCCGCTCCTGGAGCGGGCCGCGGCCACCGGTGAGGACTGGCGGGAGCTGGCCCGCCGGGAGACCGAGCTGTTCCGCGACGACATGACCGCACTGCGGATGCTGCCGCCCGCCCACTACATCGGCGCGGTCGAGGCGGTGCCGTTGCTGGTGCCGATGGTGGAACGGTTGCGCGCCGAGGGTGCCGCCTACGATCTTGACGGGGACGTCTACTTCTCGGTGGACGCCGACCCCCTGTTCGGCGAGGTCTCCGGCCTGGACCGCGAGGAGATGCTGCGGCTCTCCGCCGAACGCGGCGGTGACCCGGACCGTCCCGGCAAGAAGAACCCGTTGGACCCGGTGCTGTGGCTGGCGGCCCGGGACGGCGAGCCCTCCTGGGACGGCGCCTCCCTGGGGCGGGGCCGGCCCGGTTGGCACATCGAGTGCGTGGCGATAGCCCTCGAGTACCTGGGTGCCGGCTTCGACGTCCAGGGCGGCGGATCCGACCTGGCCTTCCCGCACCACGAGATGGGAGCCGCGCACGCCCGGTGTCTCACCGGTGGGCGCCCCTTCGCCCGGGCCTACGCGCACGCCGGGATGGTGGCGTACGAGGGAGGGAAGATGTCGAAGTCGCGCGGCAACCTGGTCTTCGTCTCGGCCCTGCGTCGAGAGGGGGTGGACCCGGCGGCCATCCGGCTCGCACTGCTGGCACACCACTACCGCGAGGACTGGGAGTGGACCCCGGAGGACGGCCGGCGCGCGAAGGAGCGGCTGGCCCGCTGGCGGGCCGCCGTCTCCCGTCCCGACGGGCCGCCCGCCGGGGAGATGCTGGAGGAGATGCGCGCCGCGCTGGCCGACGACCTGGACGCGCCGCGCGCCCTGACCGCCTTCGACCGGTGGGCCGAGCGGCAGGAGCGCGGGGGCGGCGAGGACACCGGCGCGCCGGGCATCGCCTCGCGCGCCGCCGACGCGCTGCTGGGCATCGCGCTGTGAGGTCCGCCGGCCGACCCCGCCCCCTTCCGACGGGCCCCGATACGGGTGCCCGCGGACACGCGTGACACGGACGACGGTGCCCGGCAGGGGATTCCCCTGCCGGGCACCGTCGTCCGTTCCGTGCGCGGCGCGCTTCCCGTTTCGGCGGGGCGGGTTCCGGCAGGACGGGCGGTCCCCGGGCACGCCCCCGGCGCCCGGCGGTGATCCCCCGGCGGGGCTCAGCCGTCCCCGGTGGGCGGGTCCTCCCCGCCCTCGCGGTTCCGGTCGGTCCCGTCCGGCCGGTCGGGGCCCCGGGCCCCGTCCGAGCCGTCGGTTCCGTCGGAATCCCCGGAACCGGACCTCCGGGGTGGCGGACCGCCGCCCACGATGCCGGGCCCGGTCGCGCGGCCGGGCGGCCCCTCGCCCCATCCCGGCGCCCGCGGGTCGCGTCGCCTGAGGTAGCGCTCGAACTCCCGGGCGATGGCCTCGCCGGTGGCCTCCGGCAACTCCGCGGCGTCCCTGGCCTCCTCCAGCGCCTGTACGTACTCGGCCACCTCGCTGTCCTCGGCGGCCAGTTGGTCCACCCCGGTCTGCCAGGCCCTGGCGTCCTCCGCCAGATCCTCCAGCGGCACCGAGATCTCCAGCAGATCCTCCAGAGCGTTCAGCAGGGCCAGGGCGGCCTTGGGGTTGGGCGGCTGGGAGACGTAGTGCGGCACCGCCGCCCACAGGCTCACCGCGGGCAGCCCGGCGTGCGCGCACGCCTCCTGGAGGATGCCGACGATGCCGGTCGGCCCCTCGTAGCGGGACTCCTCCAGGCCCAGGGACCGGGCCAGCTTCTCCTCGGAGGCGACGCTGGTGACCGGCACCGGTCGCGAGTGCGGGGTGTCGCCCAGGAGCGCGCCGAGGACGACGACCATCTCCACACCCAGTTCGTGGGCGAAGCCCAGGATCTCGTTGCAGAAGGTGCGCCACCGCATACTCGGTTCGATGCCGCGCACCAGCACCAGGTCACGGGTCCTGCCGCCACCGGCCCCGTCCCCGATCCGGACGACCGACAGGCGGGTCGTGGGCCAGGTGACCCGGCGCACCCCGCCGTCCATCCACATGTGCGGACGGTTGACCTGGAAATCGTAGTAGTCCTCGGCGTCCAGAGCCGCGAACACCTCGCCCTTCCAGACGCGGTCCAGGTGGGCGACCGCTGCGGAGGCGGCGTCACCGGCGTCGTTCCAGCCCTCGAACGCGGCCACCATGACCGGGTCGACCAGCTCGGGAACCCCCTCGAGCTCGATCACCCAGCGCCTCCCTTCCGGTCGTCGGGGCCGCTGCCACCGGACGACCACTGACTGTCGTGCGCGCCAAGCCTACGGCGTCACCGTGCCCGGGGAGTGCCGGCGATACGCCTCCCGCGGGGGACGGCGTGCGAGATCCCGTCGGAGTCGTCCTCCCGGTCCGCCCGCCGATGGGCGGACCTCCGTGGCCGGCCCCCGGGCCGGGACGCCGCCATCGGGAACGGGGCGACCCCCGGGCCGGGACGCCGCCCCGGCGAAATGTCGCCTCCCGGCCTCCGGGGCACGCCCGGACGGGCCACCGCGGGACCTCGTCGACCGGTGCCGACCGTCCGGGCCGGTGTCCGGTCGCGGGCACGCCCGGGCACCCGGCTCCGCGCAGGCGCCCCGACCGTCGCCGGCGCGCGGGGGCTGCCGGAGCGGTGGATCACCCGGGGCACCCTCGTTCCCCGCCGACGCCGCCCGCTACCGGAACGGGGGCGTCGGTGCGCGGTGCGGAGCGGCGTCGGAGCCCGCCGGACGCGCGGGTCCCCGACGGGATCACTTCTCCCCGGTGGTCCCGGTGGTCCCGGATTCCGCGGTCCCGGTCACGGGGACGTCGCCGGTGGTGCTCCCGGCCCCCCCGCGTCGGGGGGTCGTCTCGTCGTCGAGCCACCCCATGGTCCGGCGAACGGCCTTGAGCCAGTTGCGGTACTCCCGATCCCGGTCCTCCTCGCTCATGTCCGGTGACCACTCGGCGGCCCGGCGCCAGTTGACGCGCAGTTCGTCGGTGTCGGACCAGAACCCGGTGGCCAGGCCGGCGGCGTAGGCCGCGCCCAGGCAGGTCGTCTCGGAGACCATCGGCCGGACCACGGGGGCGTCCAGGAAGTCGGCGATGTTCTGCATCAGCAGGTTGTTGGAGGTCATGCCGCCGTCCACCTTCAGCGTCGTCAACTCCGTGCCGGAGTCCTTGCGCATGGCGTCGACGATCTCCCGGGTCTGCCAGGCGGTGGCCTCCAGCACCGCCCGGGCCAGGTGCGCCTTGGTGACGTACCGGGTCAGACCCGCGATGATGCCGCGCGCGTCGGCTCGCCAGTAGGGGGCGAAGAGGCCGGAGAAGGCGGGTACGAAGTAGGCGCCGCCGTTGTCCTCCACGGACAGGGCGAGGGTCTCGATCTCGGCGGCGCTGTTGATCAATCCCATCTGGTCGCGCATCCACTGCACCAGGGCGCCGGTGACGGCGATGGCCCCCTCCAGCGCGTAGACCGGCGCGGCCTCCCCGATTCGGTAGCCGACGGTGGTCAGCAGGCCGTGGTAGGAGTTGACCGGCTCCTCGCCGGTGTTCATCAGCAGGAAGGTGCCGGTGCCGTAGGTGGACTTGCCCTCACCGACCGAGAAGCAGGTCTGACCGAACAGCGCGGCCTGCTGGTCGCCGAGGGCCGAGGCCACCGGGATGCCGTCGAAGGGGCCGCCACGGGCGGTGCCGTAGACCTCGGCGGAGGAGCGGATCTCGGGCAGCACGGCGGCGGGCACGCCCATGGAGTGCAGGATCCGCGCGTCCCATTCCAGGGTGCGCAGGTTCATCAGCATGGTGCGGGAGGCGTTGGTGACGTCGGTGACGTGCCGCCCGCCGTCGGGGCCGCCGGTGAGGTTCCAGATGACCCAGGAGTCCATGGTGCCGAAGAGGATCTCGCCGCGTTCGGCGCGCTCGCGGAGCCCTTCCACGTTGTCCAGCAGCCAGCGGATCTTGGGCCCGGCGAAGTAGGAGGCCAGCGGCAGGCCGGTCTCCCGGCGGAAGCGGTCCTGACCGACGTTGCGACCGAGTTCGCGGCAGAGCCGGTCGGTGCGGGTGTCCTGCCAGACGAGGGCGTTGTGGACCGGTTCCCCGGTGGCGCGGTCCCACAGCACGGTGGTCTCGCGCTGGTTGGTGATGCCGATGGCCCTGACCTGTTCGCGGGTGACGCCGGCGTTCTCGAAGGATTCGGCCATCACCTCGCGGACGTTGTCGCGGATCTCGGCGGCGTCGTGCTCGACCCAGCCCGGCTTGGGGAAGATCTGCCGATGCTCCTTCTGGGCGACGGAGACGATCCGTCCGTCGCGGTCGAAGACGATGCAGCGGCTGGAGGTGGTGCCCTGGTCGATCGCGGCGATGTACTCGCGGTCCCCGGCGGACTCCTGCGGCTCGTTCCCGGGTGTGGTGTTCACGGTGCGGCTCCCTGGGTGGTGACGGCGTTCCGGGCGGATATCGGGTGTGGTGGTGACCGTGCGGCCGGAGCCGGCCGCGGGGGCGTTGGGGGATGGCGTGGGGTCGTGCGGGGTCGTTCCGAGGGGTCGGGGAGGGCCGGTGGGGTCAGAAGGCGAGTTCGGAGATCCCCGCCGCGATGGCCGCGCCCAGCAGCGGTCCCACGATCGGCACCCAGGCGTAGCCCCAGTCGGAACCGCCCTTGTTCGGCAGCGGCAGCAGGGAGTGCACGATCCGCGGCCCCAGGTCGCGGGCGGGGTTGATGGCGTAGCCGGTCGGACCGCCGAGGGACAGGCCGATGCCGACGACCACGAGGGCCACCAGCAGGCCGCCCATACCGGTGACCCGGAGGTCATCGTTCACCCCGAGGCGCAGGACGGCCAGTACCAGGACGATCGTGGCGATGGTCTCGGTCGCCAGGTTCTGGACCGGGTTCCGGATCTCCGGGCCGGTGGAGAAGACGCCCAGCACGGGGCCGGGACGGGAGCCGCGGGAACGGGGACCGGGTTCGGGCGGTGGGGAGACCGATCCCGGATCCTCCAGGTGGGCCCGGAAGTGGCCGTAGTAGGCCAGCCAGACCAGGACGGCGCCGATCATGGCGCCGATGAGCTGACCGATCCAGTAGATCGGTACGTCGGACCAGTCGCCCCCGGAGAGGGCCAGACCGAGGGTGACGGCGGGGTTGATGTGGGCGCCGGACAGTTCGCCGGAGATGTAGACGCCGCTCAGGACGGCGAAGCCCCACCCGAAGGTGATGGCGACCCAGCCCGCGCCGAACGCCTTGGACTTCTTGAGTACGACGGCGGCGACCACGCCGCCGCCGAGGAGGATGAGGACGGCGGTGCCGATGACCTCGCCGAAGAAGATGTCGGAGCTGGACACCCGTGACTCCTTTGTCCTTCGTCCAGTGTGTCCTTGCGGTTCGAGGGGAAGGCCGACCGGCAGGCGTACGATGTTCGACATTACCGACCGATGGGTGGCAATTTTTCTCCCGCTCGGATGACCCGTCAAGGGGGCGCGAACGGGGGTGTGGCGTCGGGGCGATAAGGGGCCGGGCGGCGGTGGGGCGGGGGCAAGGGGCAGGGCGCCCCACTCGTGGAGCGCCCTGTTCATTCCGGTACGGGGTCTCGTGGCCCCACTTGTGCGAGGGTATGACTCACATGTGTGATGTGCTTCCGAACGACACGCCCCGGAAGTGATCCGCTCCCAGATCCCTGGAGATCGAGCGGGCGCAGTCCCGCACCGCCGCCACCAGGCGCGGCCGGGGCACCCCGTCCGCGTAAACCCGCTCCACCGCCCCGGTGACGCCCACCGCGCCCACCGGCATCCGGCGGCGATCCAGGATCGGGGCCGCGATCGCGGCGACCCCCTCCCAGGTCTCGCCGTCCTCACCCGCCCAGCCGTGGTTCCTGGCCTCCTCCAGCTCCCGGGCCAGCGCGGCGCCGTCGGTCACGGTGCGTCCGGTGACCGGCTTCAACCCGGCGTCCGTCATCTCGCTGCGGGCCACCGGGTCCCAGGCCGCCAGCACCTTGCCCAGAGCGGTGGAGTGCAGCGGACGCATCGCCCCGATCTCCAGGACCTGTCTGCTGTCATCCGGACGGAAGACGTGGTGCACGATCAGCACCCCCCGCTGGTGCAGGACCCCCAGGTGAACACTCTCCCCGCCCGACCGCGCCAGGTCGTCGGTCCACACCAGGGCCCGGGCCCGCAATTCGTGCACGTCCAGGTAACTGTTGCCCAGCCGCAGCAGCTCGGCGCCCAGCTGATACCGCCCGCCGGCGGGATCCTGCTCGACGAAACCCTCCTGCTGGAGGGTGCGCAGCAGGCCGTGTGTGGTGCCCTTGGCCAGCCCCAGTGTCGAGGCGATGTCCGACAACCCCAGTCGGCGCTCACCGCCCGCCAGCAGGCGCAGCACCGCGGCGGCGCGCTCCAGCGACTGGATGGTCCGCGCCATGCGACCTCTCCCTCCGGCTCGTCACGGGGTCGTCCGGGCCGTGTTCCGCCCGGGTCCCCGCGGGCCCCGATCCACCGGACCGGAACACTCCCATGGTATTCCGCATGGCCGAACGGGTGTGGGCGGGTGTCCACGCCGCTCCGTCATCCGGGGGAGCGGTCGGGGTCGGCCGGAGCCGGAGGGGCGTCATCCGGGGGCGACACGTCCGGCCGGCGGACGCCCCTGCCCGTTCGGGGCCGACGCGGATACCCTGAGCGGGTGCGTCCCGACGGGACGCAAAGCCGACAGCCGTCGCACCCTCGGGAGACCACCCATGGCTTCGTCCGTCCCGCCCGCCGCCCCCACCGGCCCCGCCGAACGCGCAGCCGCCCTGCGGGCCGCGCTCGCCGAACGCGTCGTCGTCGCCGACGGCGGCATGGGGACCATGCTCCAGGCCGCCGAGCCCTCGATGGAGGACTTCCAGCAGTTGGAGGGCTGCAACGAGGTCCTCAACGTCACCCGCCCCGACATCGTCCGCTCGGTCCACGAGGCCTACTTCGAGGTCGGCGTGGACTGCGTGGAGACCAACACCTTCGGCGCCAACCACGCGGCGTTGGGCGAGTACGACATCCCCCACCGCATCGTCGAGCTGTCCGCCGCGGGCGCCCGGGTGGCCCGCGAGGCCGCCGACGCGTACACCGCGCGCGACGGACGGCCCCGCTGGGTCCTGGGCTCGATCGGGCCCGGAACCAAACTGCCCACGCTGGGCCACACCACCTACGCGGTGCTGCGCGACGCCTACCGGGAGAACGCCGCCGGGCTGATCGGGGGCGGCGCGGACGCCCTGCTGGTGGAGACCAGCCAGGACCTGTTGCAGACCAAGGCCGCGGTGGTCGGCTCCCGCCGCGCCCTGGAGGAGTCCGGCCTGGACCTGCCGCTGATCGTGCAGGTCACCGTCGAGACCACCGGCACCATGTTGCTGGGTTCGGAGATCGGCGCCGCGCTCACCGCCCTGGAGCCGCTGGGCATCGACATGATCGGCCTGAACTGCGCCACCGGCCCGGCCGAGATGAGCGAGCACCTGCGCCACCTCTCCCGGCACGCCCGGGTGCCGCTGTCCTGCATGCCCAACGCCGGCCTGCCCGTGCTCGGCGCCGACGGCAGCCACTACCCGCTGTCCCCGGCGGAGCTGGCCGACGCCCACGAGTCGTTCGTCCGGGAGTTCGGTCTCTCCCTGATCGGCGGTTGCTGCGGCACCACCCCCGAACACCTGCGGCGGGTAGTCGAACGGGTGCGCGGGCTGGCCCCGGCCCCCCGCGACCCCCGCCCCGAGCCCGGGGCCTCCTCGCTCTACCAGACGGTGCCCTTCCGGCAGGACACCTCCTACCTGGCCATCGGTGAGCGGACCAACGCCAACGGCTCCAAGAAGTTCCGCGAGGCCATGCTCGAGGGCCGCTGGGACGACTGTGTGGAGATCGCCCGCGACCAGATCCGCGAGGGTGCCCACCTGCTCGACCTGTGCGTGGACTACGTCGGCCGCGACGGGGCCGCCGACATGTCCGAGATCGCCGGTCGGCTGGCCACCTCCTCCACGCTGCCGATCGTGCTGGACTCCACCGAACCCGAGGTCCTGCTCGCCGGCCTGGAACGCCTGGGCGGCCGCGCCGTGATCAACTCGGTGAACTTCGAGGACGGCGACGGCCCCGACTCCCGCTTCGCCCGCGTCACCCGATTGGCCGCCGAGCACGGGGCCGCCCTGATGGCCCTGACCATCGACGAGGAGGGCCAGGCGCGCACCGTCGAGAAGAAAATCGCCATCGCCGAACGCCTCATCGCCGAGCTGACCGGCACCCGGGGCATCCTCGAGTCCGACATCATCATCGACTGCCTGGCCTTCACCATCTGCACCGGTCAGGAGGAGTCCCGCGGGGACGGCGCGGCCACCATCGAGGCCATCCGCGAACTCAAGCGCCGGCACCCCGAGGTCCAGACCACCCTGGGGCTGTCCAACATCTCCTTCGGGCTCAATCCCGCCGCCCGCACCGTGCTCAACTCCGTCTTCCTCGACGAGTGCGTGAGGGCCGGCCTGGACTCGGCGATCGTGCACGCCGCGAAGATCCTGCCCATCGCCCGCCTGGACCCCGAGCACGTCCGGGTGGCCCTGGACCTGATCTACGACCGCCGAGCCGAGGGCTACGACCCGCTGGCCCGGTTGCTGGAGCTGTTCGATGGCGTGGACAGCAAGGCGATGAAGGCCGGTCGGGCCGAGGAGCTCGCCGCGCTGCCGCTGGAGGAGCGGCTGCGCCGCCGGATCGTGGACGGCGAGCGCAACGGCCTGGAGGCCGACCTGGATGAGGCGCTGGGTGAACGCCCCGCCCTGGAGATCGTCAACCAGACCCTGCTGGCCGGCATGAAGACCGTCGGCGAACTGTTCGGCGCCGGCCGGATGCAGTTGCCGTTCGTGCTCCAGTCGGCCGAGGTGATGAAGATCGCCGTCGCCCACCTCGAGCCCCACATGGAGAAGGTCGAGGACGCCGACGGAAACTCCGGCAAGGGCACCATCGTGCTGGCCACCGTGCGCGGTGACGTGCACGACATCGGCAAGAACCTGGTCGACATCATCCTGTCCAACAACGGCTACACGGTCGTCAACCTCGGCATCAAGCAGCCGGTCTCCGCGATCCTGGAGGCCGCCGCGGAGCACCGCGCGGACGTCATCGGCATGTCCGGGCTGCTGGTGAAGTCCACGGTGATCATGAAGGAGAACCTGGAGGAGCTGAACAAGCGGGGCATGGCCGCCGACTACCCCGTCATCCTCGGTGGCGCCGCCCTGACCCGCGCCTACGTCGAGCAGGATCTGCACGGGATCTACGAGGGGGAGGTCCGCTACGCCCGGGACGCCTTCGAGGGACTGCGCCTGATGGACGCCCTGATCGGTGTCAAGCGCGGGGTGCCCGGCGCGACGCTGCCCGAGCTCAAGCGGCGGAGGGTCGCGCCCCGCCCCGCCACCCCCGAACCCGCCGACGCCGCCGCGGCACCGGTCCCGGCCCGCTCCTCGGTGGCCACCGACGTGCCCGTCCCCGCCCCGCCGTTCCTCGGCACCCGGGTCGTCAAGGGCATCCAGCTCAAGGAGTACGCCGACTGGCTGGACGAGGACGCCCTGTTCAAGGGGCAGTGGGGGCTGCGGGGCAGCCGGGACGGCGAAGGCCCCGACTACGCCGAACTCCTCGAGACCGAGGGCCGCCCCCGCCTGCGCGGCTGGCTGGACCGGCTGCACACCGACAACCTGTTGGAGGCGGCCGTCGTCCACGGCTACTTCCCCTGCCGGGCCGAGGGCGACGACCTGGTGATCCTCGGCGAGGACGGCGCCGAGCGCACCCGCTTCGCCTTCCCCCGCCAGAGCCGGGGGCGACGGCTGTGCCTCGCGGACTTCTTCCGACCCGCCGAATCCGGTGAGACGGACGTCGTGGCCCTGCAGGTGGTCACCGTCGGCTCGCGGATCGGCGAGGCCACCGCCGAGCTCTTCGCCGCCGACTCCTACCGCGACTACCTCGAACTGCACGGCCTGTCCGTGCAGCTGGCCGAGGCCCTGGCCGAGTACTGGCACGCCCGGGTCCGCGCCGAGCTGGGCATCGCGGACGCCGACCCGGGCGAGCTGGCCGGTATGTTCCGCACCGAGTACCGGGGATGTCGCTACTCGCTGGGCTACCCCGCCTGCCCGAACCTGGAGGACCGCGCCAAGGTGGCCGAACTCCTGCGTCCCGAGCGCATCGGGGTGGTGCTGTCGGAGGAGTTCCAGCTGCACCCCGAACAGTCCACCGACGCCATCGTCCTGCACCACCCCGAGGCCAACTACTTCAACGCCCGCTGACCCCGGCCCCGGGCCGGGAGGAGCGCCGACCCCCGGTGAACGCGCCCCGACACACCGTGACGCGCCCCCGGTCGGTCCGGGTGCGCCGGAAGCGCGCCCGGCGGGCGGGCCGTACACTGAACGGTCCGGAAGGGCCGGTGGTCGGCCCCCGCGCGGGGGCCGACCACCGGCCTCGATGTCCCTTCGGAGGTAGCCGCGGATGACCACCGTCCTTCCCGCGGGCGGCGGGGCCCACCGCTCCGCCGCGCCCGCGCCGCACGCCGTCCTCCTCGACATGGACGGAACCCTCGTGGACACCGAGGACTTCTGGTGGGACGCGGAGGTCCGCGTCTTCGCCGAACTGGGCCACACCCTGCGCGAGAAGGACCGCAGGGTCGTGGTCGGCGGCCCGATGACCCGCAGCGCCAACTACCTGATCGAGGTGACCGGCGCCGACATCGCCTACGAGGAGTTGGCGGAACGTCTCAACGCGGCCTTCCTCGCCCGTCTGGACCTGGGTGTCACCCTGATGCCGGGCGCGGCCGAACTGCTGGCCGACCTCTCGCGCCACCGGGTTCCGGCCGCCCTGGTCTCCGCCTCCCACCGCGAGGTCGTGGACCGCATGCTGCGGGCCATCGGGGCCGAGTACTTCGCGCTCACGATCGCGGGTGACGACCTGACCCGCACCAAGCCCCATCCCGACCCCTACCTGACGGCCGCGATCGGTCTGGGAGCCGACCCGGCCGCCTGCGTGGCGGTGGAGGACACCGCCACCGGGGTCGCCTCGGCCGAGGCGGCCGGCTGCCGGGTGCTCGCGGTGCCCTCGATCACGGCCCTGGAGCCGGCGCCGGGTCGGACGGTTGTGGACAGCCTGCGCGGGGTGGACGTGGGGTTCCTGCGCGGGCTGTGGTCCCACCCCCTGCCGCCGGCCCCGTCCGGCGCGACCGGCGGGACGGCCCCCGAGCCCCGCCCCGGCGGCCGGGGTCGATGGAACGGGAGCGCGCGGTGACCGTCGGGTCGCCGCACCGGGACGTCCGCCGGGGTCAGCCCTCCGCCTCCCGCGTCCGGCCGGCGGCGCCCTCCCCG
This sequence comes from Streptomyces sp. ST2-7A, assembly GCF_021390475.1. GTDB lineage: Bacteria > Actinomycetota > Actinomycetes > Streptomycetales > Streptomycetaceae > Streptomyces. The sequence continues at coordinate 11,314 of NZ_JAJUWS010000058.1, read as the reverse complement.
GTCGGCGCCTCCTCCGCCCCGGCGCCGGGCACCGGGGCGGTCCCGGGCGGAAGCTCCGCGCCCGGCAACTTCTGCTGCACGAGCAGGGGGTAGGGCGGCGGGGTACCGCCGAATTCCGGACAACGTTCCCGGTGGTCGCACCACGAGCACAGCGGGCCCCGCCGGGGACGCCAGTCACCGGTCTCGGTCGCCTGCCGGATGGCCTCCCACAGTGCCATCAGCTTGCGCTCCACGCCCAGCAGCTCCTCCTCCACGGGGTCGTGCCACCGCACCTCGCCGCTGCCCAGGTAGACCAACTGGAGCCGTTTGGGGATCACCCCGCGCAGCCGCCACAGCACCAGCGCGTAGAACCGCATCTGGAACAACGCCTCGCCGGAGTACTCGGGGCGGGGCGCCCGGCCGGTCTTGTAGTCCACCACCCGGACCTCGCCGGTGGGTGCCACGTCCACCCGGTCGATCACGCCCCGGACCCGCAGCCCCGACTCCAGGCGGGTCTCGACGAAGACCTCCCGCTCGGCCGGTTCCAGCCGGGCGGGATCCTCCAGCGAGAACCACCGTTCGACCAACTCCTCCGCACCGGTCAGCCACTCCGCCAACCGGGCCCGACGGGCCTCGGCGCGCTCCCCGTCGTCCCCGCTCCCGTCGTCCGCCGCCCGGTCGTCGGCCGGGCCCTCGGCATCCTCGTCGAAGAGGCCGGCCAACTCGGGGCGGGCCGCCAGCAGCTTCTCCCACTCGCCCACCACCATCGCCCGGGCCCGCCCCACGCTGCGCTCGCCCGCGGGCGCGTCGAAGACGCGCTCCAGGACGGAGTGCACCACCGTCCCCCGGGTAGCCGCCGCGCTCGGTCGCTCCGGCAACCGGTCGATCACCCGGAAGCGGTACAGCAACGGGCAGCGCATGAAGTCCGCCGCCCGGGAGGGCGAGAGCGACTGCGGGGGAGCGGGGCGGGAACGGGTCATGAGGAAACCCTACGGCCCGCCGCCGACACACCCCCGTCCCACCGCGGAATACCATCGGGGGAGGCGGCCCGGCCGTCCGCACCGTCCCGCCCGTCCCGGGTGGGCGGGACTTCGACGAGGGGAACCGGTGACAGACACGGAGCAGCCCGCATCCGGCGGCTCGGGCGCGCGGCGTCCCGAGGAGGGCCGGCAGGGCATCCTCATGGGACGGGTGCGCGGGGTGCCCATCTACGTGGGGTTCAGTTGGTTCCTCGTCGCCGCGCTCATCACCTGGTTCTTCGGCAGCCAACTGGAACGTTTGTTCCCCGAATTGGGAGCCGTACGCTACCTGCTGTCGCTCTTCTTCGCGGTGGCCTTCTACGGCTCGGTGCTGATCCACGAACTCGCCCACACCTTCGCGGCGTTGCGCTTCGGGCTGCCGGTCCGCCGCATTCGTCTGCAGTTCTTCGGCGGCGTCTCCGAGATCGAGCGCGAATCCCCCACCCCCGGCAGGGAGTTCTGGCTGGCCTTCGTCGGCCCGCTGCTGTCCCTGGTGCTCGCGGGGGTCTTCGCACTCGGCCTGTTGGTGGTCGAGGCCGGCACCGTGCCCGGCGTGTTGCTGGCGGCCCTGATGCTCTCCAACCTCATCGTCGCCGTATTCAACCTGCTGCCCGGGTTGCCGCTGGACGGCGGTCGGATGCTGCGCGCCGTGGTGTGGAAGCTCAGTGGTCGACCGATGACCGGCACCGTCGCCGCCGCCTGGAGCGGCCGGGTGCTGGCGATCCTGGTCCTGGTGGGCTTCCCGCTGGCCACCCACGCCGGTGGGCTGGCCGAGCGGGAGTCCGTGGCCGGCGTGGACTCGATCATGGACGGTCTGCTCGCCGCCGTCCTGGCCGCCATCATCTGGACCGGCGCCGGGAACGGTCTGCGGATGGCGCGGCTGCGCGAGCACCTGCCGGGGCTCTCCGCGCGGGCCCTCACCCGCCGCGCGGTTCCCGCCCCGTCCGACATCCCGCTGTCGGAGGCGCTGCGCCGGGCCAACGACGCCGGTGCCCGGGCGCTGGTGATCGTCGAGGCGGACGGCACCCCCAGCGCCCTGGTGCGCGAGGCCGGCATCGCCGAGGTACCGGAGCATCGGCGCCCCTGGGTGCCGATCGGCACCCTCGCCCGCGAACTGACCGAGGGGATGCGGGTGCCCGCCGAGCTCGGCGGCGAGGAACTCCTGGACCACCTGCGGGCGGTGCCCGCCACCGAGTACCTGGTGGTCGAGTCCACCGGGGAGATCTACGGGGTGCTCTCCACCGCCGACGTCGAACACGCCTTCGTCTCCGCGATGACCCGGCGCGGCCGCTGAGCGGCCCGGCGTCGGAGGAGCACCGGGCCGCTCGGCGACCGGTGGGAACGGGGTCACCCGTCTCCTCCGGGCGGCGGATCACCACCGCCCCGGGACGGTGCCGATACCCGGACCGGTCGGTGCCGCCCGCCTCGATTGGGGCGGCGGGTCATCGCTGGTCTAGGGTGGCGACCATGTCCGAACCGACCGGTGCCGCCCGCCGACGCGGGCCCTTCCAGGCCGGGGACCAGGTCCAGCTCACGGACCCCAAGGGCCGCCACCACACCTTCACGCTCGAGGCGGGGAAGAGCTTCCACACCCACAAGGGAGCCTTCCCCCACGACGAGCTGATCGGCGCCCCCGAGGGAACCGTCGTCCGCACCACCGGAAGCGTCGAGTACCTGGCGCTGCGTCCCCTGCTCCCCGACTACGTCCTGTCCATGCCGCGGGGGGCCGCGGTGGTCTACCCCAAGGACGCGGGGCAGATCCTCGCCATGGCCGACATCTTTCCCGGTGCCCGGGTGGTCGAGGCGGGGGTGGGCTCGGGATCCCTGAGCACCTTCCTGCTGCGCGCCGTCGGCGACGGGGGCATGTTGCACTCCTACGAACGACGGGCGGACTTCGCCGAGATCGCCCGGGGCAACGTGGAGCGCTACTTCGGCGGCCCGCACCCCGCCTGGCGGCTGACCGTCGGCGACCTCCAGGACCGTCTGGAGGACACCGAGGTGGACCGGGTCATCCTGGACATGCTCGCCCCCTGGGAGTGCCTGGACCCGGTCTCCAAGGCCCTGGTGCCCGGAGGCATCGTCTGCGCCTACGTCGCGACCACCACCCAGCTGGCCCGCACCGTGGAGACCATCCGTGAGCACGGTTCCTTCAACGAGCCCACCGCCTGGGAAACGATGGTCCGCACCTGGCACGTGGAGGGTCTGGCGGTGCGCCCCGACCACCGGATGATCGGGCACACCGGCTTCCTGCTGACCGCCCGACGGCTCGCCGACGGCGTCACCCCGCCGCGCCGGCGCCGCCGTCCGGCGCCCGGCGCCTACGGCGAGGACTACACCGGACCCGGCGGGAAGTCGGCCGGCCGGGACCGGGAGGCGAACGCGGGGAAGCCCGCCGGCCCGACCGGGGGCGCCGCGAACGGCTCGGTGAACGAATCGGTGAACGACTCGACGGACAGGGGCACCGGCGACGCGGGGTGACCCCGTGAGACCTCCCGCGGCACGGTGACCGACCCGGCCGTTCCGCGGCGGGACGCGATGTGGCACGATGCCGGCACGGTTTCCCCGTTTCCCGCCCGCCGCGCCTCGTCGCCCGTTCCCTCCGGGGCGGCCGGCCGTCCCGGCGATCCCGAACCCCCTGGAGCCCCGCGTGCAGCTTCCGGCCGGCGCCGCCCTCCCGCACACCCGTTCCCGCACCGTCCACTGGGCCCTGACGGCCGTTCTGCTGACCGCGGTGGTCGGCGCGTTCGCCGTGGCACGGCCCCCGGCCGCCGGCGCGAGTCCGGCGGCGGGGGAGGGGCCCGACCCCGGGGCCGCCGAGTATCCGGTGGACTGCGGCCCCCACGGGGTGGCGATCACCCACCGCATCGCGGTGGATCTGGACGGAGACGGACGCGTCGAGACCATCGCAGCCGTCCGCTGCGACGCCGCGGGCGGCACCCCGCCCGGAGGGGTCTACCTGCTGACGGGCGGTGGCACCGGCGAACCGCGCGTCGCGGAGACACTGGTCGATCCGGCCGACGGCATGATCGTCGACGAGGTCGTCGCCGAAGGCGACGGCCTGGTGGTGCGGCTGCTGGGCTACTCCGGCCCCGACGTGCCGCGCAGTGAGCCCGATCTCCGGGGAGAGGCCGCGTGGAGCTGGCGCGGCGGCGAACTGGTCCGCGAGCAGCGGGCCCCGCTGGCCTCCGTGGCGATCTGACCCGTCCGCTCGCCCCCGCCCCCGCGACGGTTCGCGCGCCCCGGACGGGTTCGTTCGGCCGCTCCGCGCACCGACACCGGTGGAGGGGGCGGGCGGAAAGGTGGGGAAAACCCGGCGACCACGGGCCGGGCGGCGCGGGCCCTCCGATCCGGCGGAACCGGTCGGAAACGCCCCGGGTACACCGCCGATACCGCGCCGGCCGCCGGCCTCCCCGACGGGTACCGTCCCGGGGAGGCGGGCCGGTGGGTCGGCGGGAGCCGGGGAGCGATCAGGCGGCGTCGGCCCCCGGGCCGTACACCTCGGTACCGTCCGTCATCCGGCGCACGTGGATGCACTCACCGGGGCACTCGCGGGCGGAGGCCACCACGTCGTTCAACAGCGGCAGCGGGACCGGGGCGGTCGCCCCCGGTTCGGTCAGCAGATCGACCTCCTCACCCGGCGGGGCCGGCGGCTTCACGTATGCCAGTCCGTCGATGTCCAGTTCGAAGACCTCGGGTGCGTACTGGACGCAGATGCCGTCCCCGGTGCACAGGTCCTGGTCGATCCAGACCTCCAGCGGGTCGGTCGTCCCCTCGGCGCGTCCGACGGTCTTCTGCTGCGCGGTCATGTGACCCGTCCCCTTCCGGTGCGGTCCCCGGTGTGATTCCCGGTGTCGTTCACGGACCCGTCCCGGTTCCGCTTCCCGGTTCCGTCCCGGTCGATTCGCGGCACCCGGGTCCGGCCTCCGACGATACCGCCGCCGGTCCGGGGAGCGTCGGTCCGGGCGGGGCGCTTCCCCGCCCGGCGTCCCGTCGCACGCCCCGGCCGGGATCGGTCGCCCGACGGCGCGGCCCGGTCGGTGAAACGACGGATGGGAGGACGGTCGCGGCCGCCGTGCGCCGCTCCCGGAACCGGTCGCTCCGACCGGTCGGAGGAGGGTTCCACCGCACGTCCCGGCGTCGGCCCGGTGCCGGAGCCCTCCCGCGGGCCGCCCCACCGGACCCCGGCTCCGGCCGTGGCCCGACCCCGGGGCGCACGCCCCGACCGACGCGCCGGGGTGGAGCGGCCCCGTCCCGGGTATCCCCTCGCATGAGGGAGCGCGCACGGGTGAAGATCGGACACGCCCCGATCGTCTCGACGATCAGGGGTTTCGATCGACGCCGGTCCAGGTAGGGTCTGGAAGCGTCCAGCTCCCCTTGGAGGAGGTGAGGACCGTGGCATCCCATGACGACGACACCAACCGCGGTATCCGGCCCGGTCGAGGATCGGATGACCCGATCCGGCAGGCCGCCGACCTGGAACAGGAGCTCGCCCTCCTGCGCCGCAAGCTGGCGGATTCCCCGAGACACACCCGGGTGCTAGAGGAACGCATCGTCGAGCTGCAGACGAGCCTGGCCGGGGTCACCGCCCAGAACGAACGACTGGCGGCCACCCTTCGGGAGGCCCGTGACCAGATCGTCGCCCTCAAGGAGGAGGTCGACCGGCTGGCGCAGCCCCCCGCGGGATTCGGGGTCTTCCTGACCGCGAACGAGGACGGCACCGCCGACATCTTCACCGGGGGCCGCAAGCTCCGGGTGAACGTCAGCCCGGGCATCGAGCTCGACGAACTGCGCCGTGGCCAGGAGGTGATGCTCAACGAGGCGCTCAATGTGGTCGAGGCCATGGAGTTCGAGCGCGCCGGCGAGATCGTCACCCTCAAGGAGGTCCTGGAGGACGGTGAGCGGGCCCTGGTGGTCGGGCACACCGACGAGGAGAAGGTGGTGCGGCTCGCCGAGCCGCTGATCTCCGCCACGATCCGCGCCGGCGACGCCCTGCTGCTCGAGCCCCGTTCCGGCTACGTCTTCGAGGTCATCCCGAAGGCCGAGGTCGAGGAGCTGGTGCTCGAGGAGGTCCCGGACATCGACTACACCCGGATCGGCGGCCTCGGGGGCCAGATCGAGCTGATCCGGGACGCCGTCGAGCTGCCCTACCTGCATCCGGACCTCTTCCGCGAGCACGAACTGCGTCCACCCAAGGGTGTCCTGCTCTACGGTCCGCCCGGTTGTGGCAAAACGCTCATCGCCAAGGCGGTCGCCAACTCGCTGGCCAAGAAGGTCGCGGAGGTCACCGGCAAACCCGTGGGCAAGAGCTTCTTTCTCAACATCAAGGGTCCCGAGCTGCTCAACAAGTACGTCGGCGAGACCGAGCGGCACATCCGGCTGGTCTTCCAGCGGGCCCGGGAGAAGGCGAGCGAGGGTACGCCCGTCATCGTCTTCTTCGACGAGATGGACTCCCTCTTCCGCACCCGCGGTTCCGGGGTCAGCTCGGACGTGGAGAACACCATCGTCCCGCAGCTGCTCTCCGAGATCGACGGTGTGGAGGGGCTGGAGAACGTCATCGTCATCGGTGCCTCCAACCGTGAGGACATGATCGACCCGGCGATCCTGCGACCCGGCCGGCTGGACGTGAAGATCAAGATCGAGCGCCCGGACGCGGAGGCCGCCCGGGACATCTTCTCGAAGTACCTCACCCCCCGACTGCCGATCCACACGGACGACCTGGACGAGCACCGGGGCAGCCGCGAGGCCGCGATCGACGCCATGATCCAGACCGTGGTCGAGAAGATGTACACCGAGTCCGAGGAGAACCGCTTCCTGGAGGTCACCTACGCCAACGGTGACAAGGAGGTCCTGTACTTCAAGGACTTCAACTCCGGCGCCATGATCCAGAACATCGTGGACCGGGCGAAGAAGATGGCGATCAAGGACTTCCTCGACCACGACCGCAAGGGTCTGCGGGTCTCCCACCTGATCGCCGCCTGCGTGGACGAGTTCAAGGAGAACGAGGACCTGCCCAACACCACCAACCCCGACGACTGGGCCCGCATCTCCGGTAAGAAGGGCGAGCGCATCGTCTTCATCCGGACGCTGGTCACCGGGAAGCAGGGAGCCGACACCGGACGGTCCATCGACACGGTGGCCAACACCGGTCAGTACCTCTGACCCCCGCCCGCCCGCGAACGGCCGAACGCGTCGGGACCGGGGCTTCCCGGTCCCGACGGGGCGGGGCGGTCGCCGCCGGTCGTCCCGGCGTGTCGGCCGTATACGTCGTCATCCGGCTGCGGTCCCGCTCGCACGGGACCGCAGCCGGACGTTTTTCCCGATCGATCACAGGAAACCCGCAGTGAGATCCGCACCGCGCTCCGTGGCCGTTAGGCTGGGGCGGGCGGGGGAAGGCGGGCGGCGAGGATCCCGCTGCCGGGCAAGGAGGGCCGCATGACCGTACGGCGCGTGATGGGCATCGAGACGGAGTACGGCGTCTCCGTGCCCGGTCACCCCAATGCCAATGCCATGCTCACCTCCTCGCAGGTGGTGAACGCCTACGCCGCGGCGATGCACCGGGCCCGTCGCGCCCGCTGGGACTTCGAGGAGGAGAACCCGCTGCGCGACGCGCGCGGCTTCGACCTGGCCCGGGACAACGCCGACGCGAGCCAGCTGACCGATGAGGACATCGGGCTGGCCAACGTCATCCTCACCAACGGCGCCCGGCTCTACGTGGACCACGCCCATCCGGAGTACAGCGCCCCGGAGGTCACCAATCCCCGCGACGCGGTGTTGTGGGACAAGGCGGGCGAGCGCGTCATGGCCGAGGCCGCCCGCCGGGCCGCCGAGGTACCGGGTGCCCACCCCATCCAGCTCTACAAGAACAACACCGACAACAAGGGCGCCTCCTACGGCACCCACGAGAACTACCTGATGCGGCGGGAGACGCCCTTCTCGGAGATCGTGCGGCACCTGACACCGTTCTTCGTCTCCCGCCAGGTGGTGACCGGCGCCGGTCGGGTCGGCATCGGTCAGGACGGCGGGGAGCACGGCTTCCAGATCAGCCAGCGCGCCGACTACTTCGAGGTCGAGGTCGGTCTGGAGACCACCCTCAAGCGTCCCATCATCAACACCCGCGACGAGCCGCACGCCGACGCAGAGAAGTGGCGCCGGCTGCACGTGATCATCGGGGACGCGAACCTCTCCGAGATCTCCACCTACCTCAAACTCGGTACCACCGCCCTGGTGCTGTCCATGATCGAGGACGGGTTCATCACCGTCGACCTGGCGGTGGACCAGCCGGTGCGCACCCTGCACCGGGTCAGCCACGACCCCGACCTGCGCGAGCAGGTCACCCTGCGCAGCGGGCGCACCCTGACGGCGGTGCAACTCCAGATGGAGTACTTCGAGCTGGCCCGCAAGTACGTCGAGGAGCGCTGGGGCTCCGACGCGGACGAACAGACGATCGACGTGCTCGCCCGTTGGGAGGACGTGCTCACCCGGCTGGAGACCGACCCGATGAGCCTGTCCGGTGAACTGGACTGGGTGGCCAAGCGGGAACTGCTGGAGGGGTACCGGCGGCGCGACGGCCTGGACTGGGACGCCGCCCGTCTGCACCTGGTGGATCTCCAGTACGCGGACGTCCGTCCCGAGAAGGGGTTGTACAACCGTCTGGTGGAACGGGGCCGCATCACCCGACTGGTGGACGAGGGCGAGGTTCTGCGGGCGCGCACCGCGCCCCCGGAGGACACCCGCGCGTACTTCCGCGGCCGGTGCCTGGAGCAGTACGCCGACCACGTGGCGGCGGCCTCCTGGGACTCGGTCATCTTCGACCTGCCGGGCCGTGACTCCCTCCAGCGGGTGCCCACCCTGGACCCGCTGCGCGGCACCCGCGCCCACGTGGCGGACCTGCTGGACCGCTGCGCCACCGCACGTGATCTGGTCCGTGCCCTGTCGGGGGGCTGATTCGCCGCCGGCTGGGAATGATCGGGGAAACGATCGGGGCCGTCTCCAGGCCGGGACTCCGTTCTCCCGGACGGTGAAAAGCCGGGCCGTTGTCGGCGCCGGCTTGTAGGGTCTGATCTTGACACGTCGAACCGATCGGGGTGAGGCAGATGGCGACCAAGGACACCGGCGGCGGCCAGCAGCGGGCGTCGCGCAGCAGCGAGGACGTCGAGGAGCAGAGCGCGGAGACCGGCGCGTCCGAGGAGCTCAAGGAGCGCCAGGAGGCTCTCGACGACGACGTCGACTCGGTTCTCGACGAGATCGACGAGGTACTGGAATCCAACGCGGAGGACTTCGTCCGCGGCTTCGTGCAGAAGGGCGGCGAGTAGCCGCCGGCGGGGGCCGCCGCATGGATCGTCGGGAGCGCCTCGGCGCTCCCGACGGCGTATGTGGATCATGCCCCCGCTGCGGGTAGGGTCCGTGGCGTACGCCGCTCCGTGCCGGGCGCGATCCCGGCCCGGGGCCCCCGGTGGGGTCGCGGGATCGCCCCCGGCACGGAGCGGCGCGCCGACTTCACCACTGGAGGCACATTCGTGACAGCCAATTTCCGGGACGGGGGCCGACTCCCGACGGCCTTCCTCACCCCGGGCTCCTCCTCGTTCCTGGACTTCCTCTCCGACCACGCCCCGGAGCAGTTGCCGGGCAATCGGCCCCTGCCGCCGGTCAAAGGGCCGGTGGAGGCGCCGCACGGCACGACGATCGTCGCTCTCGTCTTCGAGGGCGGGGTCGTTCTGGCCGGCGACCGCCGCGCCACCATGGGCCACATGATCGCCCAACGCGACATCGAGAAGGTGTTCCCCGCCGACGAGTACTCGGCCGTGGGCATCGCCGGCACCGCCGGACTGGCGGTCGAGCTGGTCAAACTCTTCCAGTTGGAGCTGGAGCACTTCGAGAAGGTGGAGGGTGACACCCTCTCCCTGGAGGGGAAGGCCAACCGCCTCTCCGCCATGATCCGCGGCAACCTCGGCATGGCCATGCAGGGCCTGGCGGTCATCCCGCTCTTCGCCGGTTGGGACGTCGAGCGGGGGAAGGGGCGGATCTTCTCCTACGACATCACCGGCGGTCGTTCCGAGGAGCCCGGCTTCTCGGCCGTCGGCTCGGGCTCGATCTTCGCCCGGGGGGCACTGAAGAAGCTGTACCGCGAGGACATGGACGAGGAGCGGGCCGCCACCGTCGCGGTCCAGGCCCTCTACGACGCGGCCGATGACGACTCCGCGACCGGTGGTCCGGACCTCACCCGCCGCATCTTCCCCATCGTCTCGGTGATCACCGGGGACGGCTACCGCCGTCTGTCCGAGGCGGAGGTCTCCGAAATCGCCCGGGCGGTCCTCGACGGCCGCCTCCAGCTGCCCAACGGGCCGCAGGCCCCCGTTCTCTGAGCACAGGAAGGGACGGACAGCCGGTGTCGACGCCGTTCTACGTATCCCCCCAGCAGGCCATGGCGGACCGCGCCGAATATGCCCGCAAGGGCATCGCGCGCGGTCGCAGCGTCGTGGTCCTCCAGTACCGCGACGGCATCCTCTTCGTCGCGGAGAACCCCTCCCGGGCACTGCACAAGGTCAGCGAGATCTACGACCGGATCGCCTTCGCCGCGGTGGGCAAGTACAACGAGTTCGAGAACCTGCGGATCGGCGGGGTGCGCTACGCGGACCTGCGCGGTTACACCTACCACCGCGAGGACGTCACCGCCCGTGGTCTGGCGAACGTCTACGCCCAGACCCTGGGCACCATCTTCTCCAGCGTGGGGGAGAAGCCCTACGAGGTCGAGTTGATCGTCGCGGAGGTCGGCGATGCCCCGACCGACGACCAGGTCTACCGTCTGCCGCACGACGGTTCGATCGTGGACGAGCACGGTTCGGTGGCGGTGGGCGGCGACGCCGATCGCATCAGCGGCCGGCTCGACCGCGACCACCGGGACGACATGACGCTGGGGGAGGCACTGCGACTGGCGGTGCGCTCCCTGGCCCGGGACTCCAACGGCGCCGAGCGCGAGCTGGCCGCCGATCAGTTGGAGGTCGCGGTCCTGGACCGCACCCGTCCCCAGCAACGAAAGTTCAAGCGGCTGTCGGGTGAGCCGCTGGAACTGTTGCTGGCGGAGGGTGCCGACGAGGCCGCCGACGCGGACGGCCCCGGGGACGCCGGCGCCGACGGTTCGACCGACACGCCCGCCGAGGGCGCGGAGGGAACCACCGACGAGGGGGAGAGCGCCGGAAAGAAGGGCGAGGGGAAGAAGAGCGGGGACAAGAAGGCCGGGGACGGCGAGGAGTAGTCCCGCCGGCGTATCGCGCCGATCCCGATCACCGGGGTGTCGGCCGCCGGGCGATTCAGCCCGG
>NZ_JAJUWS010000057.1 GCF_021390475.1 Streptomyces sp. ST2-7A | reverse complement strand
CCCGGGGGGGGGGGCCCCCCCCCCCCCCCCCGCCACACCTCTGCCCGACCGTCACCCCTGCGGACCGCGAGCCCGACGCCCTCACGAAAGAGTGGTCGTCGCACCGGGGTGACCGCCACGCCGCAGCGGGCGCCGGTCCCCGGAGGCCTCCCACCCTGTCCCCCGCACGGGGGGAACGGAAGCGCGACAACTGCCGAGCGCCCCCCGGCGCGCTCCGACCGCAGGCCCCGGCCCGGGCCCCCTCCGCGCCGCTCCGCCCCGCCTCATCCGCTGATCGGGCCCGTGGTCCCGGTCGGACGTCGCCCGTCCCGCCGTTGTCGGCCCCGGCACGCGGCCGAACCCACCGATCGGGAATCACCGCACGTCATCCCGGTCGGGGACCTAATGTGGTGTCACGTCGCCCGCCCGGTGTCGGGCGGTCATCCTGCCGGGAGAGTGACCACATGCACGCAGCGCCCCCGGGGCTCCCGGCCCCGCCCGGTCGCGAGACCGCGCCCCGCTGCCCCGGCCTGCGCGGCGCCCTCCCCCCGGTCGCCGCACTCCTGCTGCCGCTCGGAGGCGTGGTCGTCCTCGCCGAGGGCGCGCCCCTCCTGCCGGCCGGCGCCCCCGGCATCGGCCTCGCGGTGCTCGCCTGCCTGATCGTCGGCCACCTGATGGCGCTGGGACCCGGGCGCTGGTGGGGCGGCGCCGGTTCCGGATCCGCCGTCACCCTGGCCGTCCTCCTGCTGTACGGCTGGACGCCCGCCGTCCTGATCGCCCTCGTCCTGGTCGGCTCGGTGGTCCTGGTCCACCGGGAGCGGACCCGCGAGGCACTGCTGCACGCCTCCGCCGAGATCGTCGGCATCAGCGCGGGCGCCCTGCTCCTCGTCGTCGCCGGCATCCACCCGCGCGGCGACTCCCCCTGGCACCCCCACCGGTGGGACCTCGTCGACATCCCGCTGATCGTTCTGGCGGCCTGCGCCCACCTCGTCCTCACCCGGGCCCTGCTGTGGCTGTGCCTCGCCCCCACCGGCGGTCCGAGCCGACTGCTGCGCGGTGCCCTGGTGCGTCAGGGGCTGATCTCCGTCGCGCTGCTCGGACTCGCCCCGCTGATCGGTGTGGTCCTCGTGCACGCGCCGCTGCTGCTGCCGCTCTTCGCCGTACCGTTGATCGCCCTCGATTCCACGCTGTGGATCGCCCGGGCGCGGGCGCGTGAACAAGTGCTCGACCCGTTGACCGGTTTGCCCAACCGGCAATGGCTGCTGGACCACATCCGACGCCTGGTGGACGAGTCCGAGGAGTCCGGGACCCGGTTCGCCCTCATCCTGATCGACCTGGACCGCTTCCGTTCGGTCAACGACACCCTCGGCCACTCCACCGGCGACCGGTTGCTGCTGCGGGTCGCCGACCGGATCCGCCGCGCCCTGCCCCCCGACGCCGCGATGGCCCGCCCCGGAGGCGACGAGTTCGCCGTCCTGCTGCCACGGGTCGGATCGGTCACCGCCGCGCAGCGGGTGGCCCGGAACCTGTCCACGGCGCTCGGCGAGCCGCTGGACCTCAACGGCATCCGCCTGGTGGTCGAGGCCAGCGCGGGTGTCGTGGTCTTCCCCGACCACGCCGGTGACGCCGAGGTCCTGCTGCGGCGCGCCGACGTGGCGATGTACACGGCCAAACAGGACCGGGACGGGGTGCAGGTCTACGACCCCTGCCGGGACGTCAACACCCCCGACCGCCTGGGTCTCCTCGGCGACCTGCGCCGGGCCCTGGAGAACCGCGACATCCAACTCCACTACCAGCCCAAGGTGGGGTTCGACGGCCGGGTACGGGGCCTGGAGGCGCTGGTGCGCTGGGACCACCCCGTACGAGGTTCGATCCCGCCGGCCGAGTTCATCGCCATCGCCGAGAGCTCCGGATTGATGCCCCGACTCACCGAGTACGTGCTGGAGACCGCCCTGTACCGGGTGGCGCGCTGGCGCGAGGAGGGCATCACGGTCCCGGTGGCGGTCAACGTCTCCCCCCGGGAGATCTACGCCCCGGGCTTCGCCGGCTCGGTCGCCGCCCGACTGGCCCGTCACGGCGTCCCGGCCGGTTCGCTGCAACTGGAGATCACCGAGAACGGCATGCTCGGGGATCCCGAGCAGGCCGCCGACACCCTCGCCGGGCTCACCGTCCACGGCGTACGGATGTCCCTGGACGACTTCGGTACCGGCTACTCCTCCCTGGTCCACCTGCGCCGGCTGCCGTTCAGCGAGTTGAAGATCGACCGTTCCTTCGTCTCCTCGCTGGCGGTGGACACCGAGGACGCCGAGATCGTGCGCTGCACCGTCGAACTGGCCCACTCCCTCGGTCTGGTGGTCGTCGCCGAGGGGGTGGAGGACCACGAGACCTGGGAACGCCTCCGGGAGTTGGGGTGCGACGCGGTCCAGGGATGGCTGGTCTCCCGCGCCATGCCGGCGGAGGAGACCACGGCGTGGCTGCGTGCCCGCGCCCACACCCACGCCCTCACCGGCGAGCCCTTCCCCTCCGATCCGCCCGTCCCCCCGTCCGTCTCCCGGGATGCCTCCCCACCTCTTTCCCGGTCCTCCCCGCACTCCGCCCCCACCGTTCCCGCCCCGGAACCGGCCCCGACCGCCGGGGGCGTCGGCCGGGTGGTGCCCCCGCCGGGGCGCGAGCCGACCGGCGGCGGGGCACCGGCCCGCCCCTGAGTCGGGCCGTTCCGGCCCGGCTCCCGCCGGGGTCGGTCCGGATGACCCGGCCGGCGTCCCGGGCCCGGTCCCGCCCGGGGAAGCGGTGGCCCCGGTGTTCCGCCGACCGGTCCCCGCGCTCCGCCGGTCGCGTCGAGGCGCGCACCGGATCCGCCCGGCCGGTGGAAGCGGCGGGTCGACCGCCGCCGGCGCTCCGCCCGCCCCCGGGTCCCGTACCGGGCCGGCCGGGCAAACCGGTGCGCGCCCGCCCCTCCGCTCGGCCTAGGATTGGGCGCGAACCCACCCCTCAACGAGTCAAGAGGATCCCCACATGCCCGGCATCACGCGCGAGGAGGTAGCCCACCTCGCCCGGCTGGCACGTCTGGAGCTGAAGGACGAAGAGCTCGACCACTTCGCCGCTCAGCTCGACGACATCATCGGGGCCGTCGCGGCGGTCTCCGACGTCGCCGACGAGGACGTGCCGCCGACCTCTCATCCGCTGCCGCTGACCAACGTCATGCGTCCGGACGAGGTCCGCCCCGGCCTGACCCCCGACCAGGCGCTCTCCGGCGCCCCGGCCCGGGAGCAGCAGCGTTTCAAGGTGCCGCAGATCCTGGGGGAGGAGTGACCGCCATGACCGACACGACCACCGGGACCCCCTCACCGGACCCGACCCGGATGACCGCCGCCGCGATCGCCGACGGCATCGCCGCCGGTGAGTTCACCGCCGTCGAGGTCACCGAGGCCCACCTGGCCCGCGTCGACGCCGTCGACGAGAAGGTGCACGCCTTCCTGCACGTGGACCGCGACGGCGCGCTGGCCGCCGCGCGCGCCGTGGACGGGCGCCGCGCCGCCGGTGAGCCGCTCGGCGCGTTGGCCGGCGTCCCCCTCGCGCTGAAGGACATCTTCACCACCGAGGGCGTGCCCACCACCGTCGGCTCGAAGATCCTCGAGGGTTGGATCCCGCCCTACGACGCCACCCTCACCAAGCGGCTGAAGGACGCCGGCGTCGTGGTGCTCGGCAAGACCAACATGGACGAGTTCGCCATGGGCTCCTCCACCGAGAACAGCGCCTACGGTCCCACCGGCAACCCGTGGGACCTCACCCGCATCCCCGGCGGCTCCGGCGGCGGCTCCGCCGCGGCCCTGGCCTCCTGGCAGGCGCCGCTGGCCATCGGCACCGACACCGGCGGTTCGATCCGTCAGCCGGCCGCGGTCACCGGCACCGTCGGCGTCAAGCCCACCTACGGCGCGGTCTCCCGCTACGGCATGGTGGCCTTCTCCTCCTCCCTGGACCAGGGCGGCCCCTGCGCGCGGACCGTGCTCGACGCGGCCCTGCTGCACGAGGTGATCGCCGGCCACGACCCGCTGGACTCCACCTCCATCGACGCGCCGGTCCCGCCGGTGGTCGAGGCGGCCCGCAACGGCTCGGTCGAGGGCCTGCGCGTCGGCGTGATCTCGGAGTTCCGCGGCGACGGCTACCAGGCCGGTGTGATGCGGCGCTTCGACGAGTCGGTGGAGCTGCTCGCCGCGCTCGGCGCCGAGATCGTCGAGCTGTCCTGCCCGTCCTTCACCAAGGCGCTGGCGGCCTACTACCTCATCGCGCCCTCGGAGTGCTCCTCCAACCTCGCCCGCTTCGACGGCCTGCGCTACGGCCTGCGGGTGGGCGACGACGGCACCCGCTCCGCCGAGCAGGTCACCGCCCTCACCCGCGAGGCCGGTTTCGGACCAGAGGTCAAGCGGCGCGTCATGCTGGGCACCTACGCGCTGTCCTCCGGTTACTACGACGCGTACTACGGCAGCGCCCAGAAGGTCCGCACCCTGATCTCCAGGGATTTCGAGCGCGCTTTCGGGCAGGTGGACGTCATCGTCTCGCCCACCACCCCGACCACCGCGTTCCCCATCGGCGAGCGGGCGGACGACCCGATGGCCATGTACCTCGCCGACCTGTGCACCATCCCGAGCAACCTCGCCGGCAACGCGGCGATGTCGCTGCCCTGCGGCCTGGCCCCCGAGGACGGCCTGCCGGTGGGCTTGCAGATCATCGCCCCCGCGATGGCGGATGACCGCCTCTACCGAGTCGGAGCCGCTGTCGAGGCCGCTTTCGGGGCACGCTGGGGACACCCGATTCTCGAGGAGGCACCAACACTGTGAACGTCAAGAAGAAGTCCAAGGCCGGCACCTACCTGTCCATCGGCACCTCGCTCTTCGGTGCCTTCGGCGTGGTCCGGCAGCTGCGCACCGCCCGTCGCGACCACGACACCCTCGAACTGGTGGACGGCGTCATCTCCGCAGCCGCCCTGATCAGCGGTATCGCACTGCTCGCCCGTGAGCTGCGCCGGATGAACGACGACTCCACCGATCTGTTCGACAGCTGAGCGGTCGCGGACCGCAGAGCAGCCCACCCGAGAGGTACGCACTCCCGTGACCGTCATCGACCTGGTGTCGTACGAGGACGCCCTGGCGTCCTTCGACCCCGTCATGGGCCTGGAGGTCCATGTCGAACTCGGCACCGCCACCAAGATGTTCTGCGGCTGTTCCACCGCCCTCGGGGCGGACCCGAACAGCCAGACCTGCCCCGTGTGCCTCGGCCTGCCTGGGGCCCTGCCGGTCGTCAACGCGACCGGTGTGGAGTCCGCCGTGCGGATCGGTCTCGCGCTGCACTGCGAGATCGCCCGCTGGTGCCGCTTCGCCCGGAAGAACTACTTCTACCCGGACATGCCGAAGAACTTCCAGACCTCCCAGTACGACGAGCCCATCGCGTTCAACGGGTACCTCGACGTGCAGTTGGAGGACGGCGAGGTCTTCCGCGTGGAGATCGAGCGCGCGCACATGGAGGAGGACACCGGCAAGTCCACGCACGTGGGCGGGGCGACCGGTCGCATCCACGGCGCCTCGCACTCGCTGCTGGACTACAACCGGGCGGGCATCCCGCTGATCGAGATCGTCACCAAGCCGATCGTCGGGGCGGGTGAGCGGGCGCCGGAGGTGGCGCGGGCCTACGTGACCGAGCTGCGCGAGCTGATCCGCGCCCTGGGGGTCTCCGAGGCCCGCATGGAGATGGGTCAGATGCGCTGCGACGTCAACCTCTCGCTGCGCCCGCACGGGCGCGAGAAGTTCGGCACCCGCAGCGAGACCAAGAACGTCAACTCGCTGCGCAGCGTTGAACGGGCGGTCCGTTTCGAGGTCCAGAGGCACGCCGCGGTGCTCTCCTCCGGCGGCACCATCGTGCAGGAGACCCGGCACTTCCACGAGGAGGACGGCTCCACCACCTCCGGCCGGGTCAAGGAGGAGGCGGAGGACTACCGCTACTTCCCCGAGCCCGACCTGGTGCCGGTGGCACCGGACCCGGCATGGGTGGAGGAGTTGCGCTCCTCGCTGCCCGAGTCGCCCCGGGTGCGCCGCAACCGGCTGCGCGAGGAGTGGGGCCTGAGCGCCCACGACATGCAGTCGGTGCTCAACGCGGGCGCGCTGGACCCGATCCTCGCCACCATCGAGGCCGGGGCCGAGCACACCGCCGCCCGCAAGTGGTGGCTCGGCGAGCTGGCCCGGCGCGCCAACGAGCAGGGCGTGGACCTCGTCACGCTGCCCATCACACCCGTGCAGGTGGCCCGGGTCGCGGAACTGGTCGACGAGGGCACCCTCAACGACAAGTTGGCGCGCCAGGTCATCGAGGGCGTGCTCGCGGGCGAGGGCGGGCCGGACGAGGTGGTGGCCGGCCGCGGTCTGGCCATCGTCTCCGACGACGGTGCCCTGGGCACGGCCGTGGACGAGGCGATCGCGGCCAACCCGGCGGTCGCCGACAAGATCCGGGCCGGGAAGGTGGCGGCGGCCGGCGCGCTGGTCGGCGCCGTCATGAAGGCGACCCGGGGCCAGGCCGACGCGGCCCGGGCCCGGGAGCTGATCCTGGAGCGGCTGGGCGCGCAGGGCTGAACCCGGCCCGGTCCGAATGCGCGGAGGGCCGGAACCCGTCACGGGTGCCGGCCCTCCGGTGTTCCCGGCGGTCCCGTCGGGGGAAGCGCCACGTCGACTCGCTGGCCCGCCGTCCGGTACCGCGCGCGGGAAACCGGCGTCGGCGGGGGCACCCCTCCCCTCGGTCCGCCCGGCGTCCCGCACCGTCGGCCGGGGTCCGTCGGGCTGACCGGATCCCGCCCCGGGTCGGGGGCCTTACGCCGCGGGGCCGGGTTTCACATGAACCTATGAAGCCCAAAGCGGCCCCGACCGGTGAGGCAACACCGGCCCAGGGCCTTGATGGGCCTCCCTGCCGGGCGAGCAGCGCCTCGCCGACGAGTTTCGTGTCGCCCGCATGACCGCCCGCAAGGCCGTTCGCGTGCTCGCCGACGAGGGTACCGTTTTCGTCGTCCCACAGCGCGGCGCGTTCGTCTCCGCCCCGAGCAGCCGACCGATGAGGGACAGTGCATCGAATGGGCGCCCGACCACGCGCGCGCAACGGATGAGTTCCTGGTCCGTGACAGCAAGGACCCGGACGGCCCGCACCTGACCCTGACCTGTGAGGGGTTCGCTGGTCTTGTGGAGTTCGCCAAGCACCACGGGTGACCCGCACCCCCACCGGCCCCCGAGTGACCGGCCCTCGCCACACGGCGGGGGCTGTTGTCGTGTCGGCACACGGCGCGGGGCATGCACCGTACCCGGCTGACCTGCGGCGCCTCACGCTCCGCGACGTTGGTCCCGGTGAAACTTGACAGACCCCGGGTAAGGCCCCCGGCCGGCACCCGGGTCCCCGGGCATAAGGCCTCGGAGGGGCCCGGGATGCGGAAGGTGCCCGATGCGGGCGACCCCCCTTACCCGGAAAGGTGAGTGTCGGCAGGGTTCGGCGCATCGGGGTGCCGGCCCGCCACGGAGTCCGGGGGAGGACCCCATGTTCGAGTACCGCCTGCACCAGCACCGCGTCGCCGACCTGCGCCGCGAGGTCGCCACCGCCAGCCGCGGCCGGAAGGCCGCCGAGCGCCGCCCCGCTTCCGGCGGTGCCGGCAACGGCGGTGGGGCCGACACCGGCACCCCCCGTCCCGGCGACACCTCCTACACCACCGCGGCCTGACCGTGCGGCCCCGACCACCGGCGGTCACCGCCCGGCCGACACCGTCGCCGGAGGGCGACCCGGGCGGGGGATCGGGGGAGCGCGGGGAGAAAAGCCCTGTCGCCGGAGGGGCCGACCGTGTGATTCTCGGTGACGTGCAGATCCGCCACGTCAGCCCGGTCCTCATCGGGCGCGCCCCCCAACTCGCCGAACTCCACCGAGGGCTCGACCGCGCACGCGCGGGCGAGCCCTCCGCCCATCTCATCGGCGGTGAGGCCGGCGTGGGCAAGACCCGTCTGGTGGAGGAGTTCACCGCCCGCGCGGAGAAGAGCGGAGTCCTGACCGCCGTCGGGGCCTGCGTCGAACTCGGCGCCGACGGTCTGCCCTTCGCCCCCATCTCCGCCGCCCTGCGTTCCCTGCACCGCCGGCTCGGCGAAAAACTCCCGGCCGCCGCCCCGGTCGGGGGCGGCCTCGCGGCGCTGCTACCGGAGCTGGGCGACGGAACCGAGCCCCACCGACCCGGCGATGCCGGGGACCGTGCCCGGCTCTTCGAGTTCACCGCCCGGTTGTTGGAGAATCTGGCCGCCGAGCACCCGCTGGTCGTGGTGTTGGAAGACCTGCACTGGTCCGACCGCTCCACCCGCGAACTCCTCGACTACCTCCACCGCTCCGTGCGGGACGTCGGCCTGATGCTCGTGGCCACCTATCGCACCGATGACATCCACCGCCGCCACCCCCTGCGGCCCTTCCTCGCCGAACTGGAACGCTCCCGCACCGTCCACCGGATCGACCTGCCCCGCCTCACCGAGACCGAGGTCGGCGAACAGATGGCCGGCATCACCGGCGAGCGCCCCGCTCCCGCGCAGGCCCGTACGGTCTTCGACCGCAGCGGCGGCAACCCCTTCTTCGTGGAGGAGCTGACCGGCTGCTGTCCCGGACAGGGCATGAACGAATCCCTGCGCGACCTGCTGCTGGTCCGCGTGGAGGCGCTGCCCGACACCGCCCAGGAGGTGCTGCGGCTGCTCGAGGTGGGCGGTTCCGCAGTCGGCCACGGCCTGCTGGCGGCCGTCGCGGGCCTGCCCGAGCCCGAATTGCACGCGGCCCTACGCGCGGCGGTCGGCGGCCATCTGCTGGTCGCCGCCGAGGAGACCGACGCCTACCGCTTCCGGCACGCCCTGATGCGCGAGGCGGTCGCGGACGACCTGCTGCCCGGCGAGCGAGCCCGGATCAACCGCCGCTGGGCCGAGGCGCTGGAGGACGCCCCGCATCTGGTCCCCGCCGATCAGCACGCCGCTCGACTGGCCGGCTACTGGTACCACGCCGGCGCCCCCGCCCGGGCGCTGCCGGCGGTCCTGCACGCCGCCGACCGGGCCCGTCGCCGCCACGCCTACGCCGAACAGCTGCGACTGCTGGAACGGGCCCTGGAGCTGTGGGACGCGGTCCCGGAGGAGGTCCGGGCGGGGCTGCGCCCGGTCGGCCCGGTCTGGGTCTATCCGCCCCGCGACGGGGCGCCCGCCGATCAGGTGGACCTGCTGGCCGAGGCCACCATGGCCGGAATGCTCGCCGAGCAGATGGACATCGCGAGGCGGATGAGCAAACACGCCCTGAGGCTGCTCACCGACCTCTCCGACCCGCTGCGCACCGCCTGGTTCCTCATGCAGCGCTCGCGGATGTCCGAGGGCGTGGTCAGGGGCCCCGACCGCGATCTGCTGCGACGGGCCCGGGACCTGCTGGAAGGGCTGCCGCCCTCGGTGGTGCACGCCCAGGTGCTCGCGCTGGAGGCCGCGCAGCGCACCGACGAGGAACACACCCCCGAGGCGCTGGGGGTCGCCGAACGCGCCGTGGAGGTCGCCCGCGAGCTGGGTGCGGAGAGCACGGAGCTGTATGCCAG
Organism: Streptomyces sp. ST2-7A; assembly: GCF_021390475.1. Classification (GTDB taxonomy): domain Bacteria; phylum Actinomycetota; class Actinomycetes; order Streptomycetales; family Streptomycetaceae; genus Streptomyces. Next base: position 25,147 of record NZ_JAJUWS010000057.1, on the reverse strand, counting down.
ACTCACGCTCGCCGGCACTCGCGCCAACGCGGGGGAGGGCACCGCCGGGGTGACCGAGATGCGGGCGGTCCTCGACCGGGTGGTCCGGCGCGGCGACGCCGATCTGCTGGGTCGCACCCTCAACAACCTGATCGCGACCCTCGGGGTACTGGGTCGGCTCGGCGAGGCCGTGGAGACGGCCGAGCGGGGGCGGGAACTGGCGTCGCGGTTCGGGCTGGAGAAGACCGCGCGCACCTGGCTGGCCACCAACCACGCCTGGATCCTCATCCAGTTGGGTCGTTGGCCCGAGGCCGAGGAGATCATCCGGGAGGCGACCGGTGCGGATGCCGATCTGCGCCCGAGCCTGATCGGCAACGTCCTGAGCGGGCACCTGGCGCTGTTGCGAGGGGAGGTCGGGGCCGCCCGGGAGACGTTGACGGGTATCGAGGAGCGTGCCGGTCGGGAGATCGACCGGAACGAGAAGGCGGCCTTCGCCCCGCACTACCTCCTGCCGCTCACCGAGTTGCGTGTCGGGCTCGCCGCCGCGGAGGGGGACCTGCACCGGATCCGTGCCCTCTTCGCCGAGCGGATACCGGATCTGACCGTGCCCTTCTACCAAGCCCTCACCCGGCAACTGCTGGTCGCCGTGGCGGCGGCGGAGGCGGACGGACGGGGGGACCCCGCCTCCGCCGCCGGGGCGGCGGAGGCCCGGGATCGGATCGCGGCCGTCTCGGCGACCACCTCCCGGTCCGAGCCGATGTGGGAGGCCCTGGCGGACCTGACCGGGACGTTGCTGGCGCGGGCGGCCGGCGAGGACGCCCCGGGGGACTGGGAACGGGTGGCCGTCGCGTTGGAGCCGATGGGGACGCCCCACCGACTGGCGGAGGTTCGGATCCGCTGGGCCGAGGCGCTGCTCTCCGCCGGCGGCTCCGCGGAACGCGAACGTGCCACCGGCCTGCTGGCGGCGGCTCGTTCGGTGGCGGCCGACCTCGGCGCCCGCCCCCTGACGGCCCGGGTCGACCGGCTGACCGCGGCGGCCCGCCTGGTCCTGCCCGGTGGCGACGCCGAGAGCACGCCGACCCGGATCGACGGTGACGCCGGGGGATCGGGAGACGCCGGGGCCGCCGCGACCCCGGCCGACCGGGCGGCGGCGTTCGGACTGACCGCCCGGGAGCGGGACGTGCTGGCGCTGGTGGCCGTCGGACGCACCAATCGACAGATCGCCGGAGAATTGTTCATCGCGCCCAAGACGGCGAGCGTCCACGTCTCCAACATCCTCGCCAAGTTGGAGGTCGGCGGGCGCGGTGAGGCCGCCGCCCTCGCCCACCGGCTGCGACTGGTGGAACCGGTCGACGGGGTCGGGACGCCCTGAGGGCGGCCGGGGCGTGCCGGGAGCACGCCGGAACGCCCCGGCCCGTCCCGGACGTTCGGAGCGGGCCGGCCGTCGGAACCCCGGTCGGGTCGGACGGTCCCCCCGTCCGACCCGACCGGGGTTCCGGGAATCAGGAGCGGGAGGAGCCCTCCCCGTCATTTCCCGTCGTCGCCGTCGCCGCCCTCGAGGACGACCTCGCGGCCCTCCTCGTCCACCAGCCGCAGGGCCGGCGGCAGGATCGCCGGCGGCAGTGCGAGATCGCCGATCACGACCCGCCCCGAGTCCAGGTCCACCCCCCGCTCCTCGTCCCGGTCCAGGAAGATCGTGTGCTCCTTCTCGGTGACCTTGTGCTCGTCCCGCTGGAAGGCCAGGGCCTCCCACGCGGTGGTGCCGTGGATCTCGTCGCTCATCGCGGTACTCCTTATCCGGCCCGTCCCCCGGACGGGGTCCCTCTGCCGACGCGTCGGCGGGAGCGGCCCGCCGGGGACCCGGGTCCGGGGCCGGCGGTCCGGGTCATTCCACCCGCAACCTCAGGATGCGGTCGTCCCCGGCCTCGGGGGTACCCCTGGTGTCGGTCTCGTTGGTGGCGAGGAACAACTCGTCGTCCGAACCCGCCACCGGCAGGACGTTCCGCAGCCGACCGTACTCCCCCTGGAGGAACGATTCGGGCTCGCCGACCGTGCCCGTCTCGTCCAGCGGGATCCGCCACAGCCGCTCGCCGCGCAGCGCCGCCATCCACAGCGCGCCGTTGTGGAAGGCCAGCCCACTGGGGGAGGCCTCGGCGACCGGCCACTCCACCTCGGGATCGACGTACCCCTCGTCGACGCCGCCGCTGCCCTCGAACATCGGCCAGCCGTAGTTCTCCCCGGCCTCGATCAGGTTCAGTTCGTCCACATCCCGCGCGCCGAACTCCGAGGCCCACATCCGGCCGCCGTCGTCCCAGGCCATGCCCTGCACGTTGCGGTGTCCCGAGGACCAGACCGGGGAGCCCTCCTCCGGGTTGTCGGGCGCGGGGTCGCCCTCGGGGGTGAGCCGCAGGATCTTGCCGGCCAGGGAATCGGGGTCCTGTGACAGGTCCGGTTCGTTGGCGTCGCCGGTCGCGGCGTAGAGCATGTCGTCGGGGCCGAAGGCGAGGCCGCCGCCGTGGTGGATGGTGGCGTCCCGGGGGATGCCGTCGAGCACCACCTCCGGCTCGCCGGGGGTGCCGCCCTCCAGTGGCATCCGGATGATCCGGTTGTCCCCGGGGGCGGTGTGATAGGCGTACAGCCACTCCTCGTCGGGGGAGAGGGCCAGGCCCAGCAAACCGCCCTCACCGTCGGTGGCCACGTCCGGCACGCTCGCCACCTCCTCCGCCGTCCCCTCGGCGATGTCCACCCGCAGGATCGTCGCCTCGTCGCGGGAGCCGACCAGCAGGTCCCCGTCGGGGAGTTCGACCAGGCCCCAGGGGGAGTCCAACTCCTCGGCGACCGACCCGGCGATCTCCACCGAACCCCGGGCGGGGGCCGTCGCGCCCTCCTCGCCGTTCTCCGTGCCCTCGTCGGCGGGTGGGTCGGCGGGGGCGTCGGTGTCGGTGTCGGGGGTCCGCGCCCCGTTCGCCTCCTCGCCCGCCCCGCAGCCGGTCGCCCCCACCGCCAGGGCGGCGACGACGGCGATGGCAGTCGTCGCGCGGGGTCGGGACCGGGTCCGCTGCCGGTGGCCTCGCATGATCACGCCTCTCGTCCGGGGTGGCGCGGCCGGACGCCCGGCGTCGGCCGTTCCTCCGTCGATCTCCTCGGGCACCGTCCGGGGGCGGGTCCCGGCGGGGCCGCCGGTGGACCCACCCGTTCGACGGTTTCTCCATGGCACCACATCCGGTCCTCCGGACGGGGGAGGCGGGATTCCGGCGGGGCGGTCCGTCCCCGTCCGGACGGGGACGGCGTGAGGTCCGGGAGGCGTCCCGCGGCGGCCCCGCGTGACCCGTACCTCGTGGTCCCTGCCGTGGGCGGGGGCGCGCCCACCGGTCGCGGGGCCCCGCGACCGGTGTGAGGTCCGCGAGGTCTCGTGCGGCGGCCCCGCCTCCGCTCGCCGACGCCCGGTGCTCCCGCCTCCGGGGAGGCGACACCCGGCGGGGCGGTCCCGCGGAGTCCTCCGGGTCCGGACGGTGTGACGTCCCCGGCGCACCCGCGCGCGGATGCCGGGGCACGTCAGTTCCAGGACTGCCGCGCCGCGGGCAGCTCCGCCAGCTCGGCCAGGTCCTCCTCGGCCAACTCCAGCGCGGCGGCCCGACAGTTCTCCCGCGCCCAGCGCTCCTTCTTCGTCCCCGGGATGGGGACCACGTGCCGTCCCCGGGTGAGCAGCCAGGCCAGCGCCACCCCGGCGGCGGTGGCGCCCGGATGCCGCTCGGCGACCCGTCGCAGGCCGGCCGGCAGCACCTGGTTGGCCGCCATCATCTCGGCGGTGAAGCGGGGGTGACGCGCCCGCGGGTCGTCCGGCTCGAAGCCGCCGCCCGGCGTCAGGGTGCCGGTCAGGAAGCCGCTGCCCAGCGGCATCGAGGCCAGCAACCCGACGCCGCGCGCCTCGCACCACGGCAACAGCGTCTCCCCGGCCGCCGGCGACCACAGGGAGAACTCGGTCTGCACGGTGCTCACCGGGAAGACCTGCTGGACCCGTCGCAACACCTCCAGCGTCCCGGCGTACGGCCGGGCTCCCGCGCCCCCGCCGCGTCGGCCGACGGGTACCGGATCCGGGGCGCACACCCCCAGCGCGCGCACCTTCCCGGCCGCCACCAGTTCGGCCATCGCCCCCCAGGTCTCCTCCACCGGCACCTCGGGGTCGGGCCGGTGGAGTTGGTACAGGTCGATCACATCCGTCCGCAGCCGGCGCAGCGAGGCGTCACAGGCCCGGCGCACGTGCCCCGGGCGGCCGTTGGCCACCATGTGGTGCTCGCCCACCAGCAGGCCCACCTTCGTGGCCAGGAAGACATCGGGCCGGCGTTCGCACAGCACCCGTCCGAGCAGCAGTTCGTTGGTGAACGGGCCGTAGACGTCGGCGGTGTCCAGCAGCGTGGCACCCTCGTCCAGGGCCGCGTGGACGGCCCGCAGCGACTCCCGACCGTTCCGTTCGGAGGCGGTGTACCCCCAGCTCATCGGCATGCAGCCGAGACCTATGGCCCCGACCCGCAGCGCCCCCGAACCAACCGTCCGGTACCGCACCCGGTGCCGCTCCCTTCCACCCGTGTCCCCGTTCCCGCCGGTGCCGGGGCGGGGGTTCCGCGCCCCGGCGCCGATCCGTCGCCACGGTCCACCGCCCCGTTCCGGCCGCGCCACCCCGGGCGACACCCGCCGGTGTCCGTGGCGCACCAACGTATCCGCTGTCCGTTCGGCGCCCGCGACCGGCCGGGAACCGCCCCGGCCGATCGCGGGCGCCGCGGTGCCCGATCCGCCGCCTCCGGGACGCCGGGTCGGGCGCCCCGGAGGCGGCGGGACGGCACCGTTCGACCCCGTTCGACCCGGCGTTAGCCTGTGGCCATGACTTCCGGTGACGTGTGGCTTCCCTTCCCGTCCGACGAGATCGAGGGCCTCCCGTCCTCGCTGGAGTATCGACGCTGGAACGGGGAGGAGGAGTTCCCCGCGGACCCGACGAACTGCGTTTTCTACGCGGTGCCCTATATGAAGGGGCCCCGCACGGCGCTGCGTCCGCTGGAGCGGATGCCACGAGTGCGGGTGACGCAGACACTCACCGCGGGCTGGGAGCACATGGTGCCGGGGCTGGGGTCGATGCCCGCCGGCTCGCTGTTGTGCAACGCGGGGGGCCTGCACGACACCAGCACCGCCGAACTCGCCCTGGCGTTGATCCTCGCCGCCCAGCGCGGCATCCCCGAGGCCGTGCGCGCCGGGGACCGGGGAGCGTGGGAACCGGCACTCCGTCCCTCGCTGGCCGACCGCACGGTGTTGATCCTCGGCCACGGCGGGATCGGGCGGGCGGTGGAGGAACGGCTGGTGCCCTTCGAGCCGGCCGGGGTGATCCGGGTGGCGACCGCCGCGCGCACCTCCCCGCGCGGTCCCGTGCACGCGCCGGCGGATCTCGACGGGTTGCTGCCGCGGGCGGAGATCGTGGTGATCTGCACCCCGTTGACCGACCTCACCAGGGGGCTGGTGGACCGGGACTTCCTGGCCCGGTTGCCGGACGGTGCCCTGGTGGTGAACGTGGCACGGGGCGCGGTGGTGGACACCACCGCGCTGCTGGCCGAACTGGGGACGGGGCGGCTGCGGGCCGCGCTGGACGTCACCGATCCGGAGCCGCTGCCCGCCGACCACCCGCTGTGGCGGGCCCCGGGCGCGTTGATCTCCCCGCACGTGGGCGGCGCGTCCTCGGCCTTCCGGCCGCGCGCGGACCGCCTGCTGAGAGGACAGTTGAGCCGCTTCGCGGCGGGGGAGCGGCCGGAGTTCGTCGTGGCGGAGGCGGGCGCCGTCGGCTGAGCCCGGCGCCCGGCGGGCGGGTTCGGGTCGTGGAGCCGGACGCGTGGTGGGGACGGGCGCCGGGAGTCCGCCGCGGGGTGCCGCGGGGAGCGACCCCGTGGCGGTGTGGGCGGCCGGACCCGACGCCTCGCCGGGCGCCCGGCGAGGCGTCGGGGAGCGGACGGGTGGCCCGCCGCGGGGCCGGATCGGTCCGGGGCCCGTGGCGCGGGATCCCTCCCGGGCCCCGGGATCCCCCACCTCCCCCGGTGTCACTCTCCGCTGTTGGGCAATGTCGATGGGTGACGATTCTGGTGTATCGTCGGGGAAAGGGGTGCCCGGAACACAGGGGGGCGACACGCGCATGTGCCACTTCCGCAGGCTATCGATCCGGCTCCGTCGGCGCGGCGGGGCCCGACCGCCGCTGGGCCGTTCGTGCCGGGGGCGGGAGGTGCGATGACCGCCGTTCCTCCCGGGGTGGACCCGGGGCCGGGGGAGTCGGCCCGGGGTGCCGGGTCGGTGTCGAACCCGGCCCGCCCGTCGCCGACCCCGCTCACCCCGACCCGCCTGCGGATCGCCATCATCGTGCTCTGCGCCGGATACGCCCTGGGGGCCGGTCTCGGCTGGGGTTCGCCCCGCCTCGCCCTGGTGATGGGCGACTTCGGCCTGGCCCTGGCGGCTCTGGCCGCCTGCGTCTCCTGCCTCTGGTACGCCCGCACCCGGGCGGGTGGGACCCGGCACGCCTGGCTGCTCTTCGGCCTGTCCTCGCTGATGATCGCCCTGGGCAACGGGGTGTGGGGGTGGTACGAGGTGGTCCTCGACCAGCCGGTTCCCCGCACCTCGCCCGCGGACCTGTGCTTCCTGCTCTTCGCGCCCTGCGCGGTGGTCGGCCTGCTCCTGCTGGCCCGGCGCCCCTCGCGTCCGGCCGGGTGGCTCTGCCTGGGCCTGGACGCCTGGCTGGTGGCGGGATCACTGTTCACCCTGTCGTGGAGCCTGGCGATCACCCGGCTGACCCCGCAGGCGGGGGAGTCCGTGCTGCGTTCCGCCCTGGCCCTGGCCTACCCGCTGCTGGACATCGTTCTGGTCAGCACGGTGCTCGTGCTGCACCTCCGGCGTTCGGCCGCGCAACGGGCCGCCGTCAACGCCGTGATCGGAGCGTTCGCCCTCACCGTTCTGTGCGATTTTCTGTTCGGTTCGCCGCTGTTGCGCGAGCAGTACAGCAGCGGTCAACTGCTGGACGCCGGGTGGTTCGCCGGCTCCGTGCTGCTGGCCGGGGCCCCGTGGATGGCGGGCCGGGAGATCCGTCGCCGGGGGGACGGGACCGACCCCGACGCCCCGGTGCCCTCTTCCGCGTCACCCGGTCCGGCCGTCCCCGACCCCGACCGCTTCGGTTTTCCCGGCGGGACGGCGACGCACCCGGCGGGGGCGGTGCGATCCCCCGACGACCCGACCGATCCCGACCGTCCCGGCGACACCGCGGTCATCGCCCTGCGGGGTCCCACTCCCTCGCTCTCCGCCTTCGCCCCCTACCTCGCGGCGGCGGTCTGCGTGCTGGGGGCGCTGATCACCCTGGCCCCGCGCGGCGGCCCGGGGACCGTCGACGTCCCGATCACCCCCGGCTCGCCGGACTGGGTCGTGGTGGCCACCACGGGCGCCGTGGTGCTGGCCCTACTGGTCCGACAGGCGATCATGCTGGCCGACAACATCTGCCTCACCCGCGAGCTCGCCCGGCAGGAACACCACTTCCGCTCCCTGGTCCAGGGCTCCAGCGACGTCATCATGATCGCCGGGCCGGACGGGGCCCTGCGATACGTAAGCCCCGCCGCCGCCGTCGTCTGGGGCACCGATCCCGACCGCCTGGTGGGGCGTCGCCTCGCCGGACTGGTCCATCCCGAGGACATGGGCGGCGTCCTGTACGAACTGCGCCGGTTCCTGACCGCCGACGGTCCGCCCGACGCCAGCGTGCGGGTGGAGTGCCGGATCCGCCACGGCGCCGGACACTGGCTCAACGTCGAGTCCTGCGTCAACCGCCACCGCGACGGTCTGGTGCTCACCAGCCGGGATGTCACGGAACGGGTGCGGTTGCAGGAGCGCCTGCGGCACCACGCCTTCCACGACCCGCTCACCGGCCTGCCCAATCGGGCGCTGTTCACCGACCGGATGCGGCGGGCGCTCGGTGGCCGCCGGGCCGGGGACAGCCCGGCGGCCGTCCTCTACATCGACCTCGACGGCTTCAAGGCGGTCAACGACACCATCGGTCACCAGGCCGGGGACGACCTGTTGGTCCAGGCCGCCCGCCGCCTGCGCGAGTCGGTCCGCGCGGGGGACACCACCGCCCGGCTCGGCGGCGACGAGTTCGCCGCGCTCATCGTGGGCGATCCCGGTGGGGAGGACGAGGCCGACCGGCGGGCCCGGGTGGTGGAGATCGCCGAGCGGGTCCGCGTCGCCCTCTCCCGCCCCTACCGGGTCGGCGTCCGGACCGCGGAGGGGGAGGACGGAGCCCCGACCGGCGCGCGGACGGGGGGCGACGGACCGGGGGAGAACGGCACCACCGTACGGATCGCGGCCAGTATCGGCATCGCCTTCGCCGACCCGGGGGTGGGTCCCGCGGAACTGCTGCGGCGGGCCGATCTCGCGATGTACCGGGCAAAGCAGGGTGGCAAGGGAAGGGTCGTCCTCTGTGACCCGATGGAGCACGCCGGGGAGAACCCCCCGCGCCGCCCGGCGGACGGGAGCCCCCACCGGGGATCGGAGGGGGACACGGAGGGGGCCCGGCGCACCCTCGGGGCCGGTGATCCCCGCTCCGGGGCAGGGGCCTGCGCGGGGCCCGGAGCCGCCCTCACCCCCCGCGTGCCCGCGCCGGGGCGACTTCCCGCCGGGCCGGGCGCTCCCGGCGTTCCCGCGGTACCTCTCGCGGCGCTCCCGGTGGTGCTCCCCGCCCCCCTCGGCGGTGGCGGCTTCGGCCCGCCGGCCCCGTTTCCGCCACCGGTCGGGGCGGAGTCCGTGCCGGCGCCGACCGTCCCCGACACCCGGTCGGCCGACGAAGGGCCGGGTCGGGCGCCCACCGACCGGTCGGCGCGGTGTCCGTCGGACACCCACCCCCGGCCCACATAGTGAGACATGCGTCCCATGAGCTTGACACTCCGCCGACTCCCGGAGGATCGTCTGTTTCATGCGCACCCGAATTCTCGTACTCGGCAGGCGCGTCGGCTGACGCCGGGCCCGCGGTTCCGCGGACCCCCACCGACGCGCCCCCCTCGCCTGCCTTCCGGCACGAGGGGTTTTTTGTTGCACCGGACATCCCGCCCACCCTCCGGGCCCACCGCCGGCCCGCGCGGGCCGTGCCCACACGACTCCACCCAGCCACGACCGCCCCGGAAAACCCTCACCGGGACGGCACCCGCACCCTCACCATCCGGGAAGAGAAGCGATGACCGAGCAGGCCACCGGGGCACCGAAGCCCCACCCCCGGGCTCCCCGCGGCGGACCCCAGCCCGCCGCCACCGTCGAGCACGTCACCGGAGCGCAGTCCCTCATCCGCTCCCTGGAGTCCGTCGGCGCCGAGACCGTCTTCGGCATCCCGGGTGGAGCGATCCTCCCCGCCTACGACCCGATGATGGACTCCACCCGGGTCCGGCACGTGCTCGTCCGTCACGAGCAGGGCGCGGGCCACGCCGCCACCGGGTACGCCCAGGCCACCGGCCGCGTCGGCGTCTGCATGGCCACCTCCGGCCCCGGTGCCACCAACCTGGTCACGCCCATCGCCGACGCCCACATGGACTCGGTGCCGCTGGTGGCGATCACCGGTCAGGTCGCCAGCCGCGCCATCGGCACCGACGCCTTCCAGGAAGCCGACATCTGCGGCATCACCCTGCCGGTGACCAAGCACAACTTCCTGGTCACCGACCCGGCCGACATCCCCCGGACCATCGCCGAGGCATTCCACATCGCCTCCACCGGCCGCCCCGGACCGGTGTTGGTGGACATCGCCAAGGACGCCCTCCAGGCGGAGACCACCTTCAGTTGGCCCCCCACCCACGACCTGCCCGGCTACCGTCCGGTGAGCCGCCCGCACGCCAAGCAGATCCGCGAGGCCGCCCGGCTGATCACCGCCGCCCGCCGCCCGGTGCTGTACGTGGGGGGCGGGGTCATCAAGTCCGCCGCCTCCGCCGAACTGCTGGCCCTCGCCGAGTTCGCCCGCATCCCGGTGACCACCACCCTGATGGGGCTGGGGTCCTTCCCCGACACCCACCCGCTGCACGTCGGTATGCCGGGTATGCACGGTTCGGTCACCGCTGTCACCGCACTGCAGAAGTCCGACCTGATCATCGCCGTCGGGGCCCGCTTCGATGACCGGGTCACCGGGAAACTGGACTCCTTCGCACCCGTCGCGAAGATCGTCCACGCCGACATCGACCCCGCCGAGATCGGCAAGAACCGCGTCGCCGACGTGCCGATCGTCGGTGACGCCAAGGACGTCCTCGGTGACCTGCTGGCCATCCTGCGCACCGAGGCCGAGGCCGGGAACACCGGTGACTACACGGCCTGGCGCGACCTGCTGGGCCGCTGGCGGGAGACCTACCCGCTCGGCTACGACATGCCGGAGGACGGCAGCCTCTCCCCGCAGCAGGTCATCGAGCGGATCGGCCGCCTGGCCCCGGAGAACACCGTCTACACCTCCGGCGTCGGCCAGCACCAGATGTGGGCCGCCCACTACCTGACCTTCGACCGTCCCGCCACCTGGCTGAACTCCGGTGGACTGGGCACCATGGGCTACGCGGTGCCCGCCGCGCTGGGCGCCAAGGCCGGTCGGCCGGACGCCACGGTCTGGGCGATCGACGGCGACGGCTGTTTCCAGATGACCAACCAGGAACTGGTCACCGCCGCCCTGAACAACATCCCGATCAAGGTCGCCATCATCAACAACGGCGCCCTGGGCATGGTCCGCCAGTGGCAGACGCTCTTCTACAACCAGCGCTACTCCAACACCGTGCTGCACTCCGGTCCCAACGGCGAGGGCCCCAACAGCGGGGGTCCGGCCGACGGGTCGCAGGCCGTCCGGGGCACCCGGGTGCCGGACTTCGTCAAACTGGCCGAGGCGATGGGCTGCGTCGGGCTGCGCTGCGAGAACCCCGAGGACCTGGACGCGGTGATCGAGAAGGCCAACTCCATCAACGACCGGCCGGTCGTGGTGGACTTCATCGTCCACGAGGACGCCATGGTCTGGCCGATGGTCGCGGCCGGCACCTCCAACGACGAGGTCATGGCCGCCCGGGGAGTGCGCCCCGACTTCGGGGACTCGGACGACTGACCCCCGCCGTCCCCGGTGTCCCGCCCCCGCGGTGGGCCGGGAGCCCCGGGGACGGCCCCGCCCGCGCCCACCCGTCGTGACCCCGTTCGGGGTTCGGAAGTTCAGGAAGCAGTCATGTCCAAGCACACGCTCTCCGTCCTGGTGGAGAACAAGCCGGGTGTCCTGGCCCGGATCACCTCGCTGTTCTCCCGCCGGGGTTTCAACATCGACTCCCTCGCCGTCGGCACCACCGAGCACCCGGAGATCTCCCGGATCACCATCGTGGTCGGTGTCGAGGATCTGCCGCTGGAGCAGGTGACCAAGCAGCTCAACAAGCTCGTGAACGTGCTGAAGATCGTCGAGCTGGACCCGACCTCCGCGGTCCGCCGCGAACTGGTCCTGGTCAAGGTCCGGGCGGACAACGACAGCCGCTCGCGGATCATCGAGATCGTCCAGCTCTTCCGCGCCAAGACCGTGGACGTCTCACCGGAGGCCGTGACGATCGAGGCCACCGGCAGCAGCGAGAAGTTGGAGGCCATGCTGCGGATGCTGGAGCCCTTCGGCATCAAGGAGCTGGTCCAGTCCGGCACGATCGCCATCGGTCGCGGCGCCCGCTCCATCACCGACCGTTCGCTGCGCGCCCTGGAGCGCAGCGCCTGACGCGCCGTCGGCCCCGGCGCCCACGGTGTCGGGGGCCGCGACGCCCCATCGAACACCCGGCCGGACCGCATGGCGAGACCGGCTCCCCCCTCACCACCCGCACGTCCTACGGTGGTCCGCACGCCGCGGACCCCGCCCGGGCGAGAACCAAGGAGAAGAACCGAAGTGGCCGAACTGTTCTACGACGACGACGCCGACCTGTCCATCATCCAGGGACGCAAGGTCGCGGTCCTGGGCTACGGCAGCCAGGGGCACGCGCACGCGCTCTCGCTGCGCGACTCGGGCGTCGATGTCCGGGTCGGCCTGCCGGAGGGCTCCCGCTCGCGGGTGAAGGCCGAGGAGCAGGGGCTGCGCGTCACCACGCCGGCCGAGGCCGCCGCCGAGGCCGACGTCATCATGATCCTGGTCCCGGACCCGGTGCAGGCCAAGGTCTACGAGGAGTCCGTGAAGGACAACCTGAAGGACGGGGACGCCCTGTTCTTCGGCCACGGCTTCAACATCCGGTTCGGCTTCATCAAGCCCCCGGCCGGCGTGGACGTCTGCATGGTCGCCCCCAAGGGCCCCGGTCACCTGGTGCGCCGCCAGTACGAGGAGGGGCGCGGCGTGCCCTGCATCGTCGCGGTGGAGCAGGACGCGACCGGCAACGGCTTCCCGCTCGCCCTCTCCTACGCCAAGGGCATCGGCGGCACCCGGGCCGGCGTCATCAAGACCACCTTCACCGAGGAGACCGAGACCGACCTCTTCGGCGAGCAGGCCGTGCTGTGCGGCGGCACCGCCGCTCTGGTCAAGGCCGGCTTCGAGACCCTGGTGGAAGCCGGTTACCAGCCGGAGATCGCCTACTTCGAGTGCCTGCACGAGCTGAAGCTCATCGTCGACCTCATGTACGAGGGCGGCCTGGAGAAGATGCGCTGGTCCATCTCGGAGACCGCCGAGTGGGGCGACTACGTCACCGGCCCGCGCATCATCACCGACGCCACCAAGGCCGAGATGCGCAAGGTGCTCGACGAGATCCGGGACGGCTCCTTCGCCCGCACCTGGATGGCGGAGTACGAGGCCGGCCTGCCGAAGTACAACGAGTACAAGAAGGCCGACGGCGACCACCTGCTGGAGTCCACCGGCAAGGACCTCCGGAAGCTGATGAGCTGGGTGGACGACGAGCGCTGACGCGCTGTCATTCCTTCGGGCGAACTCCCGGTGGGAGCCGGGTGGATTTCACCGGGCGGTGGTCCCGTTTGTGGGCGAACGGGACCACCGCCCCGCCGATACACTGCACTGCGAAGCGCGTCACAGGCTCACAGCGTCGTGCGTCTCCACGCGGCTGCCCACCTCCACTTCCTTCGGCCGTCGGGACGCGGCCCCCCGCAGAGGACAAGCGAGGACTGACCAAGTGAGCAAGCCTGTCGTACTCATCGCCGAGGAGCTCTCCCCCGCCACGGTGGACGCCCTGGGGCCGGACTTCGAGACCCGCCGGTGCAACGGCGCCGATCGAACCGAACTGCTGGACGCGATCCGTGACGTGGACGCGGTCCTGATCCGCAGCGCCACCCGGATCGACGCCGAGGCCATCGCCGCGGCGAGCCGCCTGCGCGTGGTCGCCCGGGCCGGCGTCGGTCTGGACAACGTCGACGTCTCCGCCGCCACCAAGGCCGGCGTCATGGTGGTCAACGCGCCCACCTCCAACATCGTCACCGCCGCCGAGCTGGCCTGCGGCCTGGTCCTGGCCACCGCCCGCAACATCCCGCAGGCCAACGCCGCGCTGAAGAACGGCGAGTGGAAGCGCAGCAAGTACACCGGCGTGGAACTGTCGGAGAAGGTCCTCGGCGTGGTCGGCCTGGGCCGCATCGGCGTGCTGGTCGCCCAGCGGATGTCCGCCTTCGGCATGAAGGTCGTCGCCTACGACCCGTACGTGCAGCCGGCCCGCGCCGCCCAGATGGGCGTCAAGCTGCTCTCCCTGGACGAGCTGCTCGCCGTCTCCGATTTCATCACCGTGCACCTGCCGAAGACCCCCGAGACGCTCGGGTTGATCGGTGACGAGGCGCTGCACAAGGTCAAGCCCTCGGTGCGGATCATCAACGCCGCGCGTGGCGGAATCGTCGACGAGGCCGCCCTGCACAGCGCGCTCAAGGAGGGCCGCGTCGCCGCCGCCGGCCTCGACGTCTTCGCGGTCGAGCCGTGCACCGACTCCCCGCTCTTCGAGTTCGACAACGTGGTCGCCACCCCGCACCTGGGAGCCTCCACCGGTGAGGCCCAGGAGAAGGCGGGCGTCTCGGTGGCACGCTCGGTGCGCCTGGCCCTCGCGGGCGAGCTGGTCCCCGACGCGGTCAACGTCCAGGGCGGGGTCATCGCCGAGGACGTCCGACCCGGCCTGCCGCTGGCCGAGAAGCTGGGCCGGATCTTCACCGCCCTCGCAGGCGAGGTCGCCCAGCGCCTCGACGTCGAAGTGTGCGGCGAGATCACTCAGCACGACGTGAAGATTTTGGAACTCTCCGCGCTCAAGGGTGTCTTCGAGGACGTGGTCGCCGAGACTGTCTCCTACGTCAACGCGCCGCTGTTCGCGCAGGAGCGCGGTGTGGAAGTGCGGCTGACCACCAGCTCCGAGTCCCCGGACCATCGCAACGTCATCACCGTGCGCGGCACCCTCACCGGCGGCGGTGAGGTGGCGATCTCCGGCACCCTGGCCGGCCCCAAGCACCAGCAGAAGATCGTCGGCGTCGGCGAGCACACCCTGGACCTGGCGCTCACCGATCACATGGCCTTCTTCCGCTACACCGACCGGCCCGGTGTGGTCGGCACCCTGGGCCGGATCCTGGGCACCGCCGACATCAACATCGCGGGGATGCAGGTCTCCCGCGCGGAGGAGGGCGGGGACGCGCTGATCGCGCTGACCCTGGACCTTCCCATCCCGCCGGCGGTGCTGACCGAGATCACCGAGGAGATCGGCGCCAGCTCGGCCCGCGGCGTCAACCTCGACACCGACTGACACCCCTGAACCATCGCCCGATCGTGTGAAATCGCGATCGGGTGGAGGACGGACCCCGCCGGCCCCGTCGCCCCTTTCCGGGGCGGTGGGGCCGCGTCCGTTCCCGGCTCCGTTCCCGGCTTCCACGAGCCCGGGAGCCCTCCGTCGTGACCGCGTGGGGCCGCGTACCGCCGGGGCGGGCCGGGGCGCCAACGGCCCGGTCACCCGGTCCCGTGCAGCCGGGCGGCCTTCAGCGCCATGTGCAGCAGCAGCCGATCCCCGCCGTCGGCGACCCGCAGTCCGGTCAACTCCTCCACCCGGGCCAGGCGGTAGTACAGCGTCTGGCGGTGGATCCCCAGCTCCCGGGCGGTCTCTCCGGCCCGCCCCGCGAGATCCAGCCACACCTCCGCCGTCCGGGCCAGCTCCCGATGGGCGGGGCGCAGCAACACCCGGACGGCCGGATCCGGCGGTCCGGGCGGCAGCGAGGTCAGCAGACGGTGCGCCCCCAGCGCGGACCACTCCGCGATCCGGCCCGTTCGGGGTTCGGCCGCCGCCACCCCGGCGGCGGTCGTCGCCCGTCGCCAGGCGAGGGGCCAGCCGGCCGGGCCGACGGGTTCCGTCCCCGTCCCGATCCCTCTCCCGTCCGGCGCCCCCTCCGACGCTCGGTTGGGGGAGTCCGCGCCGGTCGGGTCGCCGGTCGGCACACCGCGGCAGAGCGCGATCCCCGCCCGTGCCGTGCCGCGCCCGGGGGCGGGCAGCCGCGCCAGGGCCGCCTCGGCGACCTCCCGGGCCGGTCCGGGAGGCGGCTCCGGATCCCCTCGGCGCTCGCGCAGCCGCACCAGGAGGGCGAGCGCCGGTCGTGTGCCCGCAGCGGGCGTCTCGGGCGGTCGCGGGCCGTTCGCCGGGCCGGGCAGCACCGTCGCGGCGAGCACCGGCGGGGTCGGGTCGCCGGGATCGGTGTCCACCGGCCACGGAAGCACCGCCACCAGGGCCACCGGACCACCGGCGGCGGAGCCCAGCGCCCCGGTCACGGCGGCCACGGCGCCGGGGCGCGCCGCCGGCGGGGCGGTCAGCAGGCGTCGCAGCGCCTCCGCCGGTCGGGCGCCCGGCCGGATCCTGGCTCCCAGGGAGGCACCGATCCGCCCCGCGATCGCCATCGCCTCCGGCATCCGGGGGTCCTCCGGCGAGAGGCTGCCGTCGTCCAGCAGCCACACGTACCCGTGCACCACGCCCCGACGGCGGGCCGGCAGGCAGATCCGCCCGGTGGTCACGCCGGCCGCCGGGTCCGCCGGGATGCGCACCGGACCGGTCGCCCGGGTGATGCCGAAGCCCTCGAACCAGCGCCGCACCTCCGCCGGGGAACTGCGACCGAGGATGGTGCGGGTCCGCACCGGGTCCACCACGGTCTCGTCCAGGCCGGAGTGGGAGGCGAAGGCGATCAGTGAGAAGTCCCGTGCCTCCAGCGTCGCCGGGGTGCGCAGCAGGCGGGAGATCTCGTCGACCAACGCCTGGTGGTCCTCGTCCCGCAGGGGATCGCTCACGTGTCGTGCCGCCGTTTCCGTTCGGGCCCGGGGCGTTCCGCCCCGCGTCGCGGGCGTGTCACCGCCCGGCCGCTCCCTCATTGTCGTACAGATGTATGGGAAACCCCCGCCGGCGCGTGACAGCTGTCCGTGGGCCGCGTCCCGCGCGACTCCCTACAGTCCGGGGGAATCGGTTCCGTCCGGGCGCGTCCGCGTCGTCGGGAGGGGGCCGAGGCGTCACCCACCGCTCGTTCCGTGGAGGTGCCCGTTGCTGGGACCCGTGCTGCACGTCGCCTCGCGCAGCGACACCATGCGTCGTCTCGTCTCGACCACGCCCGTGACCCGGCCGGTCGTCGACCGCTTCATCGCCGGTGAACGCCTGGACCAGGCCGTGGCGGCGGTCCGCTCGCTGACCGGACGGGACCTGGAGGTCACCCTGGACCACCTCGGCGAGGACGTCACCGATCCCGCCGAGGCGCTGCGCGCCCGGGACGCCTACCTGGCGCTGACCGAGTCGTCGGCGAAGGAAGGGCTGGGCGAGCGGGCCGAGATGTCGGTCAAGCTCTCCGCCTTCGGCCAGGCGCTGCCCGGCGGCCACGACCTGGCGTTCGCCAACGCGCTGTCCGTGGTGGAGGCCGCCGACGCGGCCGGCACCACCGTCACCCTGGACATGGAGGACCACACCACCGTGGACTCCACCCTGGCGATCCTCACCGAGCTGCGCCGCCGGTTCCCGGCGACCGGGGCGGTGCTGCAGAGCTGTCTGCTGCGCACCGAGGACGACTGCCGGGCCCTGGCCGGGGAAGGATCCCGGGTGAGGCTGGTCAAGGGCGCCTATCAGGAGCCCGCCGAGGTGGCGTACCAGGACAAGCACCTGGTGGACCGCGCCTACGTGCGCTGCCTGCGGCTGCTGATGACGGGCGACGGGTACCCGATGATCGGTTCCCACGACCCGCGGATGATCGCCATCGCGCAGGAACTGGCCCGGCGCGTCGGACGCTCGCCGCGATCGTACGAATTCCAGATGCTCTACGGCATCCGCGAGGCCGAGCAGGTGCGGTTGGCGGAGGCCGGGCACCGCGTGCGGGTCTACGTGCCCTACGGCACCGACTGGTACGGCTACTTCATGCGGCGGCTCGCCGAGCGCCCGGCCAACGTGGCCTTCTTCCTGCGCTCGTTCGTCTCGCGCGACTGACCCGCCCCCGGCCCCCTCCGACACCTCCGAAACGACCCCACCCCCGAGGCCACCCGGCCCCCGAACTCCGCCCGGAGCGGCCCCCGGCCGCATCCGGGCACCCCGCGGACCCGTGATCCCCGCGATCCGGCGGTCCCGGAATCCGAAGAATCCCAGCGCCGAAGAAGGAGCCAGGCCATGGACGCCGTCACCCGGGTACCCGCGCCGGTCAACGAGCCGGTGCACGACTACGCGCCGGGCAGCCCCGAGCGGGCCCGTCTGGAGGAGTGGCTGCGGCGACTCGCCGACGAGTCGCCCGAGCTGCCGATGACCATCGACGGCGAGCGCCGCACGGGCGGCGGCGAGCGCTTCGAGGTGGTGCAGCCGCACGACCACAAGTCGGTGCTGGGCACCGCCGCGCACGCCACCGGCGACGACGCCCGGCAGGCCGTCGACGCGGCCCTGGCCGCCGCCCCCGCCTGGCGGGCGCTGTCCTTCGACGACCGCGCCGCGATCATCCTGCGCGCCGCCGAGCTGCTGGCCGGTCCCTGGCGCGAGCGGATCGCCGCCGCCACCATGCTGGGCCAGTCCAAGACCGCCCAGCAGGCGGAGATCGACACCCCCTGCGAGCTGGTGGACTTCTGGCGGTTCAACGTCCACTACGCGCGGCAGATCCTCGCCGAGCAGCCGGAGACCAACTCGCCCGGCGTGTGGAACCGGCTGGACCACCGTCCGCTGGAGGGCTTCGTCTACGCCATCACGCCCTTCAACTTCTCCGCCATCGCGGGGAACCTCCCCACCGCCCCGGCCCTGATGGGCAACGTGGTGATCTGGAAGCCGTCGCCCACCCAGACCCTCGCGGCGGTGCACCTGATGGAACTGCTGGAGGAGGCCGGCATGCCGCCGGGCGTCATCAACCTCCTGACCGGTGACGGGGTGGAGGTCTCGAAGGTCGTCCTGGCGCACCCGGAGCTGGCCGGTGTCCACTTCACCGGTTCCACCCCGACCTTCCGTTACCTGTGGAAGACGGTCGGCGAGAACCTGGAGAACTACCGCACCTACCCGCGACTGGTGGGGGAGACCGGCGGCAAGGACTTCCTGATCGCCCACCGGTCCGCCGACCCGGAGGTGCTGCGCACCGCGATGACCCGCGGTGCCTTCGAGTACCAGGGACAGAAGTGCTCCGCCCTCTCGCGTGCCTACCTGCCGGCCTCCCTGTGGGAGGGCGGACTGCGCGAGGAGTTCGTCGCCGAGGTCGAGGGGCTGGCCATGGGGCCGGTCACCGAGCTGTCGAATTTCATGTCGGCGGTCATCGACGAGCGGTCCTTCGCGAAGGTCACCTCGGCCATCGAACGGGCCAAGGCCGACCCGAACTGCGAGATCGTCGCCGGTGGGAAGTACGACGACTCGATCGGCTGGTTCATCCGGCCCACCGTGGTGGTGTGCGCCGACCCGGAGAGCGAGTTCTTCCGGGAGGAGTACTTCGGGCCCCTGCTGGCGATCCACGTCTACGATGACTCGGCCGACGGTGTCGGTGGCGGGCCGGGCTTCCGGGCCGCCATCGAGCGGATGGAGTCCGTCGCGCCCTACGGCCTCACCGGTTGTGTGATCTCGCGCGACCGCGCCGCCGCCGCGCTGGCCTGCGAGGAGCTGCGCTACGCGGCGGGCAACTTCTACATCAACGACAAGCCCACCGGCGCGGTGGTGGGACAGCAGCCGTTCGGCGGCGGCCGGGCCTCGGGCACCAACGACAAGGCGGGTGCCAAGCAGAACCTCATGCGGTGGACGCTGACCCGCGCCATCAAGGAGACGCTGGTGCCGCCGACCGACTACCGGTACCCGCACATGGGCTGACCCGCCCCTCGCGGTCGAATCCGAACACCACCGGAGCCGGCCGCCCGCTTCCGGGCCCCGACGACCGCCGCACCCCGGCGGTCGTCGGGGCCCGATCGTGTCCCCGCGCGGTCGGCCGACCCCCGCAGATCGGGAAACCGCTGGTCGGCGAGAGTGTGACCGGTGTCTCTGTCCACATAGTAGGACGTTCGAGCAATTGGGGAGACACCACGGATCAGCGGGGTTACTTTTGTGGAAGCCGAACGTCATCGCCGGATCCGGCGGTTGGTGGACGAGGCCGGGCGACACCGCGGGCGACCCCCGTCACAGCCCCTGGCCCCCGCCCCTTTGGCGCATCAGGATTCCTCCGTACCCGCCCTCGCGGGACCACACCGGGAGCCGATACACCATGGCCGCAACCACCGCCGCGATGCTGCGCCGTCGCACCCGTCACACCTCCGCCACCGGCGGCACCGGCGGCACCGCCCGCCGGAACGCCGCCGTCGCCCTTCAGCGGGCCCTGGACCGCCGGGACAACGGCGGGGTGGGCGAGCCCGTCGTGCCGGAGTACCCCGCCGACCACTGAGCACCGACCGCGATCCGTCGGCACGATGTGCCCCTCCCCGCCGGGGAGGGGCACATCGTGCCGACGGACACCCGACCGGCGTCCCGGAGGACGCCTCCACCGGGTCCGCATCGTGGACGTCCCGGTACCGACGGCCGGACCGCAGTAGGGTCCCCGCATGGCACGCAGCATCAATCTCGCGGTGATCCCCGGCGACGGCATCGGCCCGGAGGTGGTGGCCCAGGGACTCAAGGTCCTGGACGCGGTCCTCCCCGCCGACGTCAAGGTCGCGACCACCCGCTACGACCTCGGCGCCAAGCGCTGGCACGAGACGGGGGAGACCCTGACCGACGCCGAGCTGGAGCGGCTGCGCGGTCACGACGCGATCCTCCTGGGAGCCGTCGGGGACCCGACCGTTCCCTCCGGCGTGCTGGAGCGGGGGCTGCTGCTGAAGCTGCGCTTCGCCTTCGACCACTACGTCAACCTCAGGCCGAGCAGGCTCTTCCCCAACACCCCCTCGCCGCTGGCGGGCGACCCGGACATCGACTTCGTGGTGGTTCGCGAGGGCACCGAGGGTCCCTACGTGGGCAACGGCGGCACCATGCGGACCGGCACCCCGGCCGAGGTCGCCACCGAGGTGAGCCTGAACACCGCCTACGGCGTGGAACGCGTCGTGCGCGACGCCTTCGAGCGGGCCTCCGCCCGCCCCGCGCGCAAGCTGACCCTGGTGCACAAGAACAACGTCCTGGTGCACGCCGGGCACCTGTGGACCCGGACGGTGGAGCGGATCGGGGGCGAGTACCCCGACGTGACCACCGACTACCTGCACGTGGACGCCGCGACGATCTTCCTGGTCACCGACCCCGGCCGATTCGACGTCATCGTCACCGACAACCTCTTCGGTGACATCCTCACCGACCTGGCCGCCGCCATCACCGGTGGCATCGGCCTGGCCGCCTCCGGGAACATCAACCCCACCGGCGAGTTCCCCTCCATGTTCGAGCCGGTCCACGGCTCCGCCCCCGACATCGCCGGCACCGGGAAGGCCGACCCCACGGCCACCGTCCTGTCCGTCGCGCTCCTCCTGCGCCACCTCGGTCTCGAGGCCGAGGCCGGGCGGATCGAGGAGGCCGTCACCGCCGACCTGGCGGAACGTGACGGCACCCCCCGCACCACGGACGCGATCGGCGACGCGCTCGCCGCCCGGGTAGCCGGCTGACCGCCGGCGCCCGATCCTTGATCGCCCGCCGGCGGTCCGGCCCCGGGCCGGCCGTCGGCGACCCCGGCGTCCCGGCGCCGGCCCACCCCGCTCCGCCCGCGCCCTCGTCCCTCCCGTCCGCCCCCACCGGGGCCCGCGGGAACCGGTGACCCGGCGCGCCCCCGGAGTTTTCCCCGGGACCGCCACCCCTGTGTACGGCACGGTCCCCGCGCGCGATAATCGGACGCGGGGCCGATGCCTTCCCCGATGCTTGGACGTCCGAGCATTCACGCCCCGCGGCCCACCGCACCGCCCCGGCCCACCGGCCGCCGGGCGCGCGGGGCCCGCGGCGCGACACCGGGGAGCGCGGTCCGCCACGACACCAAGCGAAGGACCGCCAGAGATGACGACGCCCCGCATCGCATTCGACCTCAAGCCCACCGGGCAGCCGCTCCCCGAGGAGGAGCGCGCCGCGGTGCTGGCCAATCCCGGTTTCGGCCGCCGGTTCACCGACCACATGGTCACCATCCGGTGGAGCGAGGGCCGCGGCTGGCACGACGCGCAGCTGGAGCCGTACGCCCCACTGCAGATCGACCCGGCGAACATGACGCTGCACTACGCGCAGTCGATCTTCGAGGGACTGAAGGCGTACCGCCGGGCGGACGGCGGTGTCGCCGCCTTCCGTCCCGAGGAGAACGCCCGCCGTTTCCAGCGCTCGGCCCGGCGGCTGGCCATGCCCGAGCTGCCGGTGGAGACCTTCGTCGAGGCGATCGACCTGCTCGTCCGACAGGACGAGGCATGGGTGCCGGGTGAGGCGGAGCAGTCCCTGTACCTCCGCCCCTTCATGTTCGCCACCGAGGTCGGCCTCGGCGTGCGGCCGGCCAACGAGTACCTGTTCATGGTGATCGCCTCCCCGGCCGGCGCCTACTTCCCGCGTGGCGTCGAGCCGGTCTCGGTCTGGCTGTCGGAGGAGTACGTGCGGGCCGCCCCCGGCGGCACCGGCGAGGCCAAGTGCGCGGGGAACTACGCCGCCTCCCTGGTCGCCCAGGCGGAGGCGGCGAACCACGGCTGTGACCAGGTGGTCTGGCTGGACGCCGTGGAACGCCGCTGGATCGAGGAGATGGGCGGCATGAACCTCTACTTCGTGTACGGGGAGGAGGGGCCCGACGCTGGGGGGCGGGAGAACGTCCGGATCGTCACCCCCGAGCTGACCGGAACCCTGCTGCCCGGCATCACCCGGCTGTCGCTGCTGCGGATCGCCGAGGACCTGGGGTACGCCACCGAGGAGGTCCGGCTCTCGACCGAGGACTGGCGCCGGGGCAACGAGGACGGTTCCATCAGCGAGGTCTTCGCCTGCGGCACGGCCGCGGTCATCACCCCGGTCGGTGAGGTGAAGTCCGCCCGCGCCTCCTGGACGGTGGGTGACGGCGGTACCGGCCCGATCACGATGCGGCTGCGCGAGACGTTGCTGGCCATCCAGACCGGCCGCGCCCCCGACACCCACGGTTGGATGCACCACATCATCGTCCCGGAGTCGCGGGCCGACTGATCCGGCCGGCGGTCGACACGACCGGCCGCCCCCATCCCGGCGCCGGCGGCGGGATCCCCGTCGCTGGCGTTCCGGGGACGTTTGTTCGGATGCTGAGACGACGCCGGTTCGGAGTGCTTTCGCCCGAGGGGTGTGCCAGAATCCCGATCGTGCTCTCGTTCACCATGATTATCGGTGGCAGCGCGCCGGTCCCCGATGGCCACTGAACCGCACGGAAACCCGGGCGGCGGTACCCATCGTTCCGCAGGACCCGCGCGCAGACCTCTCGCTCCCGCGAGGGGTTTTTTCGTTTTCCGGCCCACCTCGCCGGGGGACGGGCGCACGGGACGGCAGCCGGGGAGCGCATCCCAGGACGCATTCACCCGACAGGAGTCTCAACCATGACGGCCACGCCGCAGGACCGCCCCGATCCCGTCCTCCGGGACGGGGCGCCGGGGGCCGACGTGCCCGGGGATCGCGACGCCTTCCACGTCTTCGACACCACACTGCGCGACGGCGCCCAACGCGAGGGGATCAACCTCACCGTCGCCGACAAGCTCACCATCGCCCGCCACCTCGACGAGTTCGGTGTCGGCTTCATCGAGGGCGGCTGGCCCGGCGCCAACCCCCGGGACACCGAGTTCTTCCAGCGCGCCCGGCGGGAGATCGACTTCCGTCACGCCCGACTGGTCGCCTTCGGCGCCACCCGCAAGGCGGGCGTCGCCGCCGAGGCCGACCCCCAGGTACGGGCCCTGATCGACTCGGGGGCCCCCGTCGTCACCCTGGTCGCCAAGGCGCACGACCGGCACGTGGAACTCGCGCTGCGCACCACGCCGGAGGAGAACCTGGCGATGATCCGGGAGACCGTGGAGTACGTGCGCTCCCGGGACCGCCGGGTCTTCGTCGACTGCGAGCACTTCTTCGACGGGTACGCGGCCAACCCGGGGTACGCGCTGGAGGTCGTGCGCGCCGCCTCCGGTGCCGGGGCCGACGTGGTCGTGCTCTGCGACACCAACGGTGGAATGCTCCCCTCCCGGGTCCACCGGGTGGTCTCGGAGGTTCTCGCCGCCACCGGTGCCCGCCTGGGCATCCACGCGCAGGACGACACCGGGTGCGCCGTCGCCAACACGCTGACCGCCGTCGAAGCAGGCGTCACCCACGTCCAGTGCACCGCCAACGGCTACGGGGAGCGGGTGGGCAACGCCAACCTCTTCCCGGTGGTCGCCGCGCTGGAACTCAAGGAGGGCCGTCGGGTGCTGCCCGCCGGCGCGCTGGCCGAGATGACCCGCATCTCGCACGCCATCGCCGAGGTGGTCAACCTGACCCCCTCCACCCACCAGCCCTACGTGGGGGTCTCGGCCTTCGCGCACAAGGCCGGTCTGCACGCCTCGGCGATCAAGGTGGACCCGGATCTGTACCAGCACATCGACCCCGAACGGGTGGGGAACTCGATGCGGATGCTGGTCTCCGACATGGCCGGTCGCGCCTCGGTCGAGCTCAAGGGCCGGGAACTGGGGTACGACCTGACGGGACAGCGGGAACTGATCGGCCGGATCGTGGACCGGGTCAAGGAACGGGAACTGGCGGGTTACACCTACGAGGCCGCCGACGCCTCCTTCGAGCTGCTGCTCCGTGACGAGGTGCAGGGCCGCATCCGTCGTTTCTTCCGACTGGAGAGCTGGCGGACCATCACCGACCGCCGACCGGATGGCGAGCAGGAGAACGAGGCGGTCGTCAAGCTCTGGGTCAAGGGCGAGCGGGTGGTGGCCAGTGGCGAGGGCAACGGCCCGGTCAACGCCCTGGACCGCGCGCTGCGGTCGGGATTGGAGCGCACCTTCCCCGAGTTGGCGCGCTTCCAGTTGGTGGACTACCGGGTGCGGATCCTGGAGGGCCGGCAGGGGACCCAGTCCATCACCCGGGTGCTGGTCACCGCCGGTGACGGCACGGCGGAGTGGTCCACGGTCGGGGTGGGGGAGAACGTCATCGCCGCCTCCTGGGAGGCCTTGCAGGACGCCTACACCCACGGTCTGCTGCGTGCCGGTCTGCAGCCCACGGAGTGAACGAGGAGTCCGTGCGCGGCGTGCCGGGCGGTGATGTCGACGGGCCCCGACGGATATCGGGGGAGGGGCGCGCGGGACGGCCGCCGGCCACCGTGCCCCTCCCTCTCCGGGGCGGTACCGTGCGGGGCGGTTCCCGGCGACCGTCCCCCGCCCGGGGCCGGACGGGTGCCCGACCTCGGGAGCCTCTCGTGCGGCGGTGGTGCGGCGGTCGGGTCCCGCCGGGGTGGTGTGGGCCCGGTTTGTGGGAATCCCACCACCACGCCCGCCGCCGTGTGTGGAATCACGCGCCCCGGAACGCCTCCGTGCGTCGCTTCTGTCCGGCCGGACCATGAAATGCCGACCGACACTGTGACTTTCCGACGACGGCGTGGCGGGTGACGCTTTCGTAGGGTCTGTACATGACCGATCAGGACCGGACGCCTTCCGTGATGGCCGATGCCCGGGGCCGCGTGGCCGAGTTGCACGAGATCCGTGCGAGCGCCCACGCCGGACCGAGCGCGAAAGCCACCGAGGCGCAGCGCGCGAAGGGCAAGTCGACCGCGCGCGAGCGGATCGATCTGCTGTTGGACGAGGGTT
>NZ_JAJUWS010000056.1 GCF_021390475.1 Streptomyces sp. ST2-7A | reverse complement strand
CGCGATGCCCTCCCCCGAGACCGGCCCCCCGTCCATCCGCGTGATGCTCGTCGATGACCAGGCGCTTCTGCGCACCGGCTTCAAGATGGTCCTGTCCGCCCAGCCGGACATGGAGGTGGTCGCCGAGGCCGGTGACGGCGTCGAGGCGCTGGAGGCGCTGCGTTCGCGCGCGGTGGACGTGGTGCTGATGGACGTCCGGATGCCGCGCATGGACGGGGTGGAGGCCACCCGCCGGATCTGCCAGGGCGGTGACGGCGGCCCCGGCGAACCGAAGGTGCTCATCCTCACCACCTTCGACCTCGACGAGTACGCCTTCACCGGTCTCAAGGCCGGTGCCTCCGGCTTCCTCCTCAAGGACGTGCCGCCGGAGGAACTGCTCTCGGCGATCCGGTCCGTGCACAGTGGGGACGCCGTGGTCGCCCCCTCCACCACCCGTCGGCTGCTGGACCGGTTCGCGACCCTGCTGCCCATCACCCAGCAGGCCCCGCCGCCCCGGCTCGCCCAGCTCACCGAGCGCGAGCGGGAGGTGCTGGTGCACATCGCGCAGGGACTGTCGAACGGGGAGATCGCGGCGGAGCTGTTCGTCTCGGAGGCGACGGTCAAGACACACGTGGGGCGAATCCTGGCCAAACTCCAGTTGCGGGACCGCGTGCAGGCGGTGGTCCTCGCCTACGAGAGCGGATTGGTGCAGGCCGGCGGCGCCTGAGCGGTCCCCGATTCCGGTGGCCGACACCGCCCGCGCGGGGCGGTGACGCGCGCCCGTAGCATGGCCGTGAACGTCCGGTACCCCTTCGCGGACTGGAACGGAAGGCCCACGTGAACACGATTCCTCCCCCCGCCGGGGGGCCCGGCGGCCCACCCGGTGGGCCGCGTCCCGACGCCGCGGGGGACGCGCGGCGCGCCGGTGACCGCCCCGCCCGACTCTCCGTCGGCGTGGTCGGCGCGGGCCGGGTCGGTCCGGCGCTGGCCGCCTCGCTGGCCCTGGCCGGGCACCGACCGGTCGCCGTCTCCGGCGTCTCCGAGGCGTCCCGGCGGCGGGCCGAGGCCCTGTTGCCCGGCGTCCCGCGCACCGACCCCGCCGATGTCCTGGCCCGCGCCGAGCTGGTGCTGTTGACCGTTCCCGACGACGTGCTGCCGGACCTGGTGTCCGGGCTGGTGGGCACGGGCGCGGTTCGCCCCGGTCACCTGCTGGTGCACACCTCCGGCCGGTACGGCACGGCGGTGCTGGATCCGGCGCGCGCCGCCGGAGCGCTGCCGCTGGCCCTGCACCCGGTGATGACCTTCACCGGCACCCCGGTGGACGTGCAGCGGCTGGCCGGCTGTTCCTTCGGGGTGACCGCGCCGCCGGAGCTGCGGCCGGTGGCCGAGGCGCTGGTGATCGAGATGGGCGGCGAGCCGGAGTGGATCGGGGAGGCCGCCCGGCCGCTCTACCACGCGGCGCTCGCACTGGGCGCCAACCACCTGGTGACCCTGGTCGCGCAATCCCTGGAACTGCTTCGGACCGCCGGGGTGGGAGCGCCCGACCGGATGCTCGGCCCGTTGCTGGGCGCGGCCCTGGACAACGCGCTGCGCGCGGGCGACGCCGCCCTGACCGGTCCGGTGGCGCGCGGCGACGCGGGCACGGTGGCGGCGCACGTCGCGGAACTGCGGACGCACGCCCCCGAGGCGCTCCCCGGGTACCTGGCGATGGCCCGCACCACCGCCGACCGGGCGCTGGCGCACGGTTCGCTGAAGCCGGGGGACGCGGAGCGTTTGCTCCGGGCGCTGGCCGACGGTGACCCGACCCGCCCGGCCGTCACCGGTGGCACGGGTGACCCCCGTGAGCCCGGGGCCCCCGGTACCTGCCGCGATGCCGACGGGCCGGGCGGCCCGGTCGGCTCGGGCGATACGGGTGTTACCCGGGCCACCGGCGGCTCGGCCGGCTCCCGTGACCCCGGTTCCCCGGGTGGTCCCCGTGATGCCGGTTCCTCGGCCGGTTCCCATGATGCCGGTGGGCCGGGTGGTTCCCGTGATGCCGGTGGACCGGCTTCCTCCGGCGGTCCGGGTGACCTCCGCGACCCCGACGGGCCGGGCGGCCCCGGCGGCTCGGGTGTTACCCGTGACCCCGGCGGCTCGGCCGGCTCCCGCGACCCCGGTGGGCCGGGTGACCCCGGCGGGACCGCCGGGGATCGGGGCCCCGAGGCCCCCCGGGATCCCGGAGGCCGGTCGTGACCGTCGAGCCCCCCGCCCTCACCCCCGTGCGGTCCGCCGCCGACCTACCCGCCTCCGAACCCGGCGTCCGCCGGGCCGTGGTGATGACCATGGGAGCCCTGCACGAGGGCCACGCCGCCCTCGTGCGTGCCGCCCGTCGGTTGGTCGGCCCGACCGGCCGGGTGCTGGTGACCGTCTTCGTCAACCCCCTGCAATTCGGCGCGGGCGAGGACTTCGGCCGCTACCCCCGAACCCTGGACGCGGACGTCGCCGTGGCGGCCGGGGCCGGCGCGGACCTGCTCTTCGCACCCCCCGCCGCCGAGGTCTACCCCGGCGGCGAGCCGCTGGTGCGGATCGCCGCCGGACCGATGGGAGAGCTCCTGGAGGGCGCGGCCCGGCCCGGTCACTTCGACGGGATGCTCACCGTCGTCGCCAAGCTCCTGCACCTCACCCGCCCGGACGTCGCGCTGTACGGGGAGAAGGACGCCCAGCAGCTCGCGTTGATCCGACGCATGGTCCGGGACCTGGACTTCCCCGTGGAGATCGTCGGTGTGCCAACGGTCCGCGAGGAGGACGGGCTCGCCCTCTCCAGCCGCAACCGCTACCTGACCGCCGACGAGCGTGTCACGGCCCTGGCCCTGTCCCGGGCGCTGTTCGCCGCCCGGGACCGGCTCGCCGCCGAGGCGGTGCTGCGCGCCCGGGCGCAGGAGGCGCCCACCGACGAGCGCCGGGCCCTCGCGCTCGCCGCCCTGCACGAGCCGCGGGCCTCCGCCGACGCGCACGCCGTCGCCCTGGCCGGCGCCCCGGTCGGGTCCCTGGCCTCGCCGGCCTCCGCCCTCGCGGCGGCCCGCGCGGTGCTGGACGAGGCACGGGAGGGGGAGCCCCCGCTGCGCCCCGACTACCTGGCGCTGGTGGATCCCGGGAACTTCCGGGAGGTGCCCGCCGACCATGTCGGCGAGGCGATCCTGGCGGTCGCCGCCCGGGTCGGTTCGACCCGCCTGATCGACAACATCGGCCTCACCTTCGGAGCCCAACGGTGACCAGCGACGACTCCGCGGGGGCCGGCGGCACCGCCCCGGCCCCCGCCCCCGCGCAGCCCGCCCCGACCGCCGGCGTCGCCCCGGCCGGCGCGCCGATCGCCCCACCCGCGAGCTGGTCGGTGCGCGCCGACGTGGTGGTGGTCGGCTCCGGCGTCGCCGGCCTGACCGTCGCGCTGCGCTGCGCCGCCGCCGGTCTGCGGCCGGTCATCGTCACCAAGGCGCTGATGGACGAGGGTTCCACCCGCTGGGCGCAGGGCGGCATCGCCGCCGCCCTCGGCGTGGACGACACCCCCGCCGAGCACGAGCGGGACACCCTGGTCGCCGGTGCCGGCCTGTGCGACCCGGAGGCGGTGCGGCTGCTCGTCACCGACGGGCCGGCGGCCGTCCACCGTCTCATCGACACCGGTGCCCGCTTCGACCTCGACGCGGCCGGCACCATCGCGCTCACCCGCGAGGGCGGCCACCACCGCCGTCGGATCGCCCACGCCGGCGGCGACGCCACCGGCGCCGAGATATCCCGCGCCCTGAACGACGCCGTGCGGGCGGCCGGTATCGAGACCATCGAGCACGCCCTGGTGCTGGACCTGCTCACCGACCCCGCCGACCCGACCGGCGGAGCGGCCGGGGTCAGCCTGCACGTGATGGGGGAGGGGCGGCACGACGGCGTCGGTGCCGTGCTCGCCCCGGCGGTGGTGCTGGCCACCGGCGGCATGGGCCAGGTCTTCTCGGTGACCACCAACCCGACGGTCTCCACCGGCGACGGGGTGGCGCTGGCGCTGCGGGCGGGCGCCGAGGTCGCCGACCCGGAGTTCGTGCAGTTCCACCCCACGGTGCTGTATCTGGGGCCGGAGGCACGCGGCCGGCAGCCGCTGATCTCCGAGGCGGTGCGCGGCGAGGGCGGCCTGCTCCTGGACGACTCGGGCCGGCGGTTCATGGTCGGCGTGCACGAGCTGGCCGAACTGGCCCCCAGGGACGTGGTCGCCAAGGCCATCACCCGCACCACCCGGGAACAGGGCACCCCGTACGTCCACCTGGACGCGCGGCACTTCGGCGCACAGATGTGGGAACACCGCTTCCCCACCATCCTCGCCGCCTGCCGCGAGCACGGCATCGATCCCGTCACCGAGCCCATCCCGGTCTCCCCGGCCGCGCACTACGCCTCCGGCGGCGTCCGCACCGACCTGTGGGGCCGCACCACCGTGCCCGGCCTGTACGCCTGCGGGGAGGTGGCCTGCACCGGCGTGCACGGCGGCAACCGCCTCGCGTCGAACTCGCTGCTGGAGGGACTGGTCTTCGCCGAGCGCATCGCCGACGCGGTCCTGGCCGCCCGCTCCGCGACCGCCCCGGCGGAGCCGACCGGTCCGGCGACCGACCGGCTCTCCGTCGGGGGTCCCGGCGGAGGGGGCGGGCCGTTGCTGTCACCCGACGCCCGGCCGGAGATCCAGCGGATCATGACCGACCACGTCGGGGTGCTGCGCTCCGCCGGGGGCCTGCGCACGGCCGCGGCGGAGCTGGACGCCCTCGCCGCCCGGGCGGCCGAGAAACCCGCCGAGCCCGGCACCGACAGCTGGGAGACGACCAACCTGCACCTGGTCGCCCGGGTGCTGGTCGCCGCCGCGACCGAGCGGACCGAGACCCGCGGCTGCCACTGGCGGGAGGACCACCCGGGGTCGGACGACGCCTGGCGGCGGCACCTGGTGATCGCGTTGGGACCCGACGGACCCGGAGCCCCGGGCCCGGGGCTCCGGCTGTGGGCCACCGGGTCGGTCTCCCTCCCACCGACCGTCGTCCCACCGACCGTCGTCCCACCGGAAGGGGAACCCGCCGCCCCGACGCCCCGCCCCCGGGAGTCCTGAAGCCACCGCCGTCCCCCGACACCCGCCGCCCCCGAGACCCCCGGGCCCCGACCGGTCTCCCGACCCGGTTCGCCCGCCCGATCACCCACCCCGCCGCGCCGACGACCGCCCCGAACCACCCCGGCGCCGGACCCCACCGGCCCCGGCGCCGGAGCGGGGCCCGCCGCGACCAAGGAGAGCAGATACGTGAGCACTGCCGGCCCCGACGCCCCCCGGCAGGGGGAGCCGACCCCGCCGAACGGCGACCTCCCACTCGTGCCCCCCGGCACCGATCCGACCGGCGGCTGCGGTGACGGCTGCGGCTGCGCCGCCGGCGCGGACGACGCGGACGGGGAGCGGGATCTCGTGGAGTGCGGGCTCGACCCCGACCTGGTGCGGCTGCTGGAGGCCGCCGGACTGAACCCGCTGCAGGTGGAGGACATCGCGCACCTGGCCATCGCCGAGGATCTCGACGGCGGGGTGGACGTCACCACCCTCGCCACCGTGCCCGCCGACGCCGTCGCCACCGCCGACTTCGTCGCCCGCGCGCCCGGCACCGTCGCCGGCCTGCGAATCGCCGAGGCGGTCCTGTCGGTGGTGTGCGAGGACGAGTTCGAGGTCGAGCGGCACCGCGAGGACGGCGACCGGGTGGAGCCCGGCGACCTGCTGCTCTCGGCCACCGCCCGGACCCGCGACCTGCTCACCGCCGAGCGCGGCGCCCTCAACCTGTTGGGCCGCCTGTCGGGGATCGCCACCGCCACCCGGGCCTGGGCCGACGCCCTGGAGGGCACCGGCGCCCGGGTCCGCGACACCCGCAAGACCACCCCCGGCCTGCGGGCCCTGGAGAAGTACGCGGTGCGCTGCGGCGGCGGCCTGAACCACCGGATGTCGCTCTCCGACGCGGTACTGATCAAGGACAACCACGTGGTCGCCGCCGGCGGGGTCGCCGAGGCGTTCGCCGCCGTGCGCGCCGTACTGGCGGAGGCGGGCGCCCCGGACCTGCCGGTGGAGGTCGAGGTGGACCGCCTCGACCAGATCGAGCCGGTGCTCGCCGCCGGCGCCGAACTCCTGCTGCTGGACAACTTCACGCCGGAGGAGACCCGTCGGGCGGTCGAACTGGTCGCCGGACGCGCGGCGCTGGAGTCCTCCGGCGGCCTGGACCTCGCGGGGGCCCGCGCCTACGCGGACACCGGTGTGGACTACCTGGCCGTCGGCGCCCTCACCCACTCCTCCCCGGTCCTGGACATCGGGCTGGACCTGCGGGCGGCGGAGGGGGACGACTGATGCTGCTCACCATCGACGTCGGCAACACCCACACCGTCCTCGGCCTCTTCGACGGCGAGGACATCGTCGAGCACTGGCGGATCTCCACCGACGCCCGCCGCACCGCCGACGAACTGGCGGTGCTGCTCCAGGGCCTGATGGGGATGCACCCCCTGCTGGGCGAGGAGCTGGGGGACAGCGTGGACGGCATCGCCATCTGCTCCACCGTCCCCTCGGTCCTGCACGAGCTGCGCGAGGTCACCCGCCGCTACTACGGCGACATCCCGGCTGTGCTGGTGGAGCCCGGGGTGAAGACGGGGGTGCCGGTGATCACCGACAACCCCAAGGAGGTCGGCGCCGACCGCATCGTCAACGCGGTCGCGGCGATCGAGCTGCACGGTGGGCCGTGCATCGTGGTGGACTTCGGCACCGCCACCACCTTCGACGCGGTCACCGCGCGCGGCGAGTACGCGGGTGGGGCGATCGCGCCGGGCATCGAGATCTCGGTGGAGGCGCTGGGGCTGCGCGGCGCGCAACTGCGCAAGGTGGAACTGACCCGACCGCGCCAGGTGATCGGGAAGAACACCGTGGAGTCGATGCAGGCGGGCATCCTGTACGGCTTCGCGGGCCAGGTGGACGGCGTGGTGGAGCGGATGGCACGGGAGCTGTCGCCGGAGGACCCGGAGGCGGTGACGGTCATCGCGACGGGCGGGCTGGCGCCGTTGGTGCTGCGGGAGGCGACGGTGCTGGACGAGCACGAGCCGTGGCTGACGCTCATCGGACTGCGGCTGGTGTACGAGCGCAACGCCGCCCGTTTCTGAGGCCCCGGGGGCGGGGCCGGGGCCGGATCCCGGTCCGCGTCCCATCCGCCGTCCGGGGGACGCCGGGCCGGGCGGGCACCCGGATGGCCCCGGTCGGGGGCCGGCGCGGATGTGGGGCGCCCGTTTCATGGTTAGTCTCGGGATATGTCCACCTCTGACGCCGAGCACACCGACCCCCGGGAGAACGGCGCCAACGGGCGCGGGGAGCGAGCCCCCGAGAAGGGGCGTCCCCGGGCCGACGCGCCCGGACCCCGGCCCGTCCCGACCCCGGCCGATGTCTTCCGCCGCAAGCGACCCGCACCCCCGCCGCCACCGGCCGCCGAGTAGGCCGGCTACCCTGGAGGGGACCGAGACCCCGGCCACAGAGGGCCGGGAGCGGCCCGGAGGAGACCGAGCACCGTGGACTATCTCGCCGCGCTTTTCGCCCCGACCGTGATGGCGGTGGCCTTCATCTACCTCATCGTCACGATGATCAAGTCGCAGGGCGGCGCCAACAAGTACAAGGAGGACGCGGCGGTGGACGCCATGGAGGCGGCCCGCGCCGCCGAGCGTCCCTCCGCGGCCCCCGCCGCCCGTCCCACCACCGACTGAGTCCCCGGGGCGTTCCCGCCCCGCCGCCGACCGCCGCCGGGCCGTGCCCGGCGGCGGTTCGTCGTGTCCCGGCGGAGGTGCCCACCCGCGTCCACGGCGCGTGTGGCCGGGCCCGGGTCGGCGATCGGGGGTTCCCGCCCCGCCGCTCCCGCCCGGGCCCACCGCCCGGGGCCCCGTGGCACGCCGGCCCCGTCGGGATCCGCCCGGGGCGGAGGTACCATCGCGCCGGGCGTCCTCCGGGGGTTCCCGGGCTCTCGGGGTCCGGGCGACATCCGCCGGGCGTCGGGGGCGTCGGGGCCTCGCCGTCACCTTCCACGCCACCGCCTTTCCCGCGGCCCCGGGCCGTGCCCGCCCCGGCTCCGGCTCCGGCTCGTCCCCCATCCGCGCCGGGCGCCACACCCACCACACGGGATCGGCCCGCCGCGCCCCGCGCGGATCGGGGCACACCGCGCATATCCCCCCACGCCCCGCTACCCTGCAGTTGTGCCTCGGTCGCTGGGAGAACTGGAAGACGCCGTCATGACACGGGTCTGGGAATGGAATCGCCCGGTCACCGTGCGGGAGGTTCTGGAAGATCTCCGGAAGGAACGGCCGATCGCCTATACGACGGTCATGACGGTTCTCGACAAGCTCCACCGGAAGGGGTGGGTGCGTCGCGAGCGCGACGGTCGCGCCTATCGTTACGAGGCGGTATCCACCCGCGCCGCCTACGCCGCCGCATTGATGAACGACGCCTGGTCGCGCAGTGACAACCCGGCGGCCGCGCTGGTGGCATTCTTCGGGATGATGTCCCCGGCCCAGACCGACGCTTTGCGGGACGCCCTGCGCGTGGTGGATGTCACCGGAGCCGATCCCCTCGCGGATGCCGGCGGGGGCGCCGCCAATGACGCTGGAACGGGGCGGTAGCCTCCGTTCGTGAAGCATGACGACCGGACTCCGGAAATCACGGTTCGACGCGCCCGGACGAGTGATGTGCGTGCCGTGCGTCACCTCATCGACACGTACTCGCGCGATCGGATCCTCCTCGACAAGCCGACCGTCACCCTTTACGAGGACATTCAGGAGTTCTGGGTGGCGGAGCGGGGCCCCGACGGCGCCGTGGTCGCCTGCGGCGCCCTGCACGTGATGTGGGAGGATCTGGCCGAGGTCCGGACCCTGGCGGTGGATCCCTCGCTGCGCGGGACGGGGGTGGGCCACCTGCTGTTGGAGAAGCTGCTCGACACGGCGCGATGGCTGGGTGTGGACCGCATTTTCTGCCTCACCTTCGAAGTGGCGTTCTTCGAACGGCACGGGTTCGTGTCCATCGGTGATACCCCCGTGGACGGTGACGTCTACAGCGAACTGCTGCGCTCGTATGACGAGGGGGTCGCGGAGTTCCTGGGACTCGAACGCGTGAAGCCCAACACTTTGGGTAACACCCGTATGCTGCTTCGGCTTCGATAGCCATCCCGGCGGGGCCTTATGTCCGATACGTCCGGCCACCTCCCTCGCTCACCCGCGGGAATCCCCGTGCGGGGTTTGTGTTTTTTCCGAAAGGGCGGTTTGATGACGCCCGGGGCACAACAAAAACATTCGATACCCGGACCCTTAAAGAGGAGTACTCAGGTGGCACAGAAGGTTCAGGTTCTTCTTCTCGACGACATCGACGGCGGCGAGGCGGACGAGACCGTCACCTTCGCTCTCGACGGGAAGACCTACGAGATCGATCTCAACTCCGCCAACGCCGAAAAGCTCCGCGAGACCCTGGGCGAGTTCGTTCGGGCCGGTCGTCGGGCCGGCACCGGGCGCGCGGCGCGCGGTGGGCGCTCGACCGCCCGCGCGACCTCGGCCGGTACGGTCGACACCGCCCGCATCCGCGCCTGGGCCAAGGAGAACGGCTACGACGTCAACGACCGTGGCCGCGTGCCCGCGACCATTCGCGAGGCCTACGAGAAGGCCACCTCCTGACGCGACACCGCCCCGCCCGGTCGGCGGTCGCGGAGGGGAGGGCGCGCGGAACGGGACGTGCGGGGGAGCGCGTCGTTCCGCCCGGAGGAGAGAGCGGACCGCGACGCGTCCGGCCGTGACGGCCGGTGCGGGGCGGTCCGACGCGGGATCACACGGGCCCGCGCGGGTCGGATCCGATCCGCGTTCGGCTACGGGGGGCTCATCCGATCACGGGTGGCCCCCCGAGCCGTGCCCGGGCCCGTTCCGGTCCCCGGGGACCGGGTCGGCGGCTCCCGGCCGGAGGGCCGGTCCCATCCGGATGCCGCCGGGCGACGGCCGGGCCCCAACCCTCCGGAGGCGGGTCGTGCCCGGGTCCGACGCGCCATCACCCACCATCCGATTCACCCGGCTCCCCACGACCCCCTCGGGGAGCCGTTCGGCGTCCGGGAGAGAGCGACGCGCCCCGGTGACCCCGGGGCAACCGGCGAAAGGCGTCACCGGGGGTTCGTGATCCGGTCCCCGGGGGTGACGCGGCGTTCGCCGGTAGCGGATGTGCCGGCCGTGGCCCGCATGGAGTGTCAGCCTGGAGGGGTAGGAAGAAAGACATACCCGGAAACCGGGGCGCCCGCGCCGGTCGAGGGGGTTCCCTCCGGTCCGGACGCGCCCCGGCGTTCGCCGTCGGCGTAGCCGGTGCGGGTGGAATCGCCCGGCCCGCGGGAACAACGTCTTCCGGGATCCGGTTGTACCGGATGTCGACTGTTCGGGCAGGAGGCCGGTGGCCGCGCTCCTCGACGGTAGGGGGGTGATCCGGACGGGCGTCGGCAGTAGGAATGAGCGGTCCCGGGCCGCGGGACCAAGCTGCGGAAGGACAGAGAGGGGACCGACCCCTTACTGCCTGACCGCTCTGAGGAGCGATTAACGATGTTCGAGAGGTTCACCGACCGCGCGCGGCGGGTTGTCGTCCTGGCTCAGGAAGAAGCCCGGATGCTCAACCACAACTACATCGGCACCGAGCACATCCTCCTGGGGCTGATCCACGAGGGTGAAGGTGTCGCCGCTAAGGCCCTGGAGAGCCTCGGGATCTCGCTTGAGGCGGTCCGCCAGCAGGTCGAGGAGATCATCGGCCAGGGGCAACAGGCCCCTTCCGGTCACATCCCCTTCACCCCCCGGGCGAAGAAGGTCCTGGAGCTGTCGCTCCGCGAGGCCCTCCAGCTCGGCCACAACTACATCGGCACCGAGCACATCCTGCTCGGCCTGATCCGCGAGGGCGAGGGCGTCGCCGCCCAGGTCCTCGTGAAGCTCGGCGCCGACCTGAACCGGGTGCGTCAGCAGGTCATCCAGTTGCTGTCCGGGTACTCCGGCGGCAAGGAGGCCGCGACGGCCGGCGCCCCCTCCGAGGGCACACCCTCCACCTCGCTCGTGCTGGACCAGTTCGGCCGCAATCTCACGCAGGCCGCCCGTGAGTCCAAGCTCGACCCGGTCATCGGGCGCGAGAAGGAGATCGAGCGGGTCATGCAGGTGCTCTCCCGTCGCACCAAGAACAACCCGGTGCTGATCGGTGAGCCCGGCGTCGGCAAGACCGCCGTCGTCGAGGGCCTGGCGCAGGCCATCGTCAAGGGCGAGGTGCCCGAGACCCTCAAGGACAAGCACCTCTACACCCTGGACCTGGGCGCGCTGGTCGCCGGCTCCCGCTACCGCGGTGACTTCGAGGAGCGCCTGAAGAAGGTGCTCAAGGAGATCCGCACCCGCGGCGACATCATCCTGTTCATCGACGAGCTGCACACCCTGGTGGGCGCGGGCGCCGCCGAGGGCGCCATCGACGCCGCCAGCATCCTCAAGCCGATGCTGGCCCGGGGCGAACTGCAGACCATCGGTGCCACCACCCTGGACGAGTACCGCAAGCACCTGGAGAAGGACGCCGCGCTCGAGCGCCGCTTCCAGCCCATCCAGGTCGCCGAGCCCTCGCTGCCGCACACCATCGAGATCCTCAAGGGTCTGCGGGACCGGTACGAGGCCCACCACCGGGTCTCCATCACCGACTCCGCGCTGGTGGCCGCCGCGCAGCTGGCCGACCGGTACATCTCGGACCGCTTCCTGCCGGACAAGGCGATCGACCTGATCGACGAGGCCGGCTCCCGGATGCGCATCCGTCGGATGACCGCGCCGCCGGACCTGCGCGAGTTCGACGAGAAGATCGCCAAGGTCCGTCGCGAGAAGGAGTCCGCGATCGACTCGCAGGACTTCGAGAAGGCCGCCTCGCTGCGCGACGACGAGAAGCAGCTGCTCCAGGCGAAGAACAAGCGGGAGAAGGAGTGGAAGGCCGGCGACATGGATGTCGTCGCCGAGGTGGACGAGGAGCTGATCGCCGAGGTCCTCGCCGCCTCCACCGGCATCCCGGTCTTCAAGCTGACCGAGGAGGAGTCCTCCCGCCTGCTGCGCATGGAGGACGAGCTGCACAAGCGGGTCATCGGCCAGGAGGACGCCATCAAGGCGCTCTCCCAGGCGATCCGACGCACCCGTGCCGGTCTGAAGGACCCCAAGCGCCCCGGTGGATCGTTCATCTTCGCCGGCCCCTCGGGTGTCGGCAAGACCGAGCTGTCCAAGACGCTGGCGGAGTTCCTCTTCGGCGACGAGGACGCGCTGATCTCGCTCGACATGTCCGAGTTCGGTGAGAAGCACACCGTTTCCCGGCTGTTCGGCTCCCCGCCCGGCTACGTCGGGTACGAGGAGGGCGGGCAGCTGACCGAGAAGGTGCGCCGCAAGCCGTTCTCCGTGGTCCTCTTCGACGAGGTGGAGAAGGCCCACCCGGACATCTTCAACTCGCTGCTGCAGATCCTGGAGGACGGTCGCCTGACCGACTCCCAGGGCCGGGTCGTCGACTTCAAGAACACGGTCATCATCATGACCACGAACCTCGGCACCCGGGACATCTCCAAGGGCTTCAACATGGGCTTCGCCGTCGCCGGTGACGTGACCACCGGGTACGAGCGGATGAAGGCCAAGGTCAACGAGGAGCTCAAGCAGCACTTCCGGCCGGAGTTCCTGAACCGTGTCGATGACACGGTGGTCTTCCACCAGCTCACCCGCGAGGACATCATCCGGATCGTCGATCTGATGATCGCCCAGGTGGACGAGCGGCTGCGGGACCGGGACATGGGTCTGGAACTGGGCCAGGACGCCAAGGACCTGCTGGCCGAGCGGGGCTACGACCCGGTGCTCGGCGCCCGGCCGCTGCGCCGGACGATCCAGCGGGAGATCGAGGACGTGCTGTCCGAGCGGATTCTCTTCGGCGAGCTGCGGCCCGGTCACATCGTGGTCGTCGGCACCGAGGGCGAGGGCAAGGAAGCGAAGTTCACCTTCCGGGGCAAGGAGAAGCTCGCCCTGCCGGACGCCCCGCCGGTCGGCGCGGGCGCCAAGGGCGCGAACCTCTCCAAGGGCCCGGACCTCTCCAAGGAGGCCTGAGCCGCCGCGCCGGACGGCTCCGGCCCCGCGCCGGGGTCCGCCCGGCACCGCGTGAACATCGGCCCCCCGCACACCTTCCGGTGTGCGGGGGGCCGAGGCGTGTTCCGGCCGGCGCGTGTTCCCCGGCGGGCCGGGCCCGCCGACGCGGGAGCCACGGCACACGCACCCGCGAAGGGTGACCCGCGCACCTCCCGGCGCTCCCCGGAAGCGCGATCGGTGAGGGCGTCGCCCGTCCGGCCCGACGAGGAAGGGAGGTCGCGCGGTCACATCGGTTACGGTGGTGAAGGCGTCGGATCTCTCGACGCGACGGTGTGCGGATCCGTGGCCACCATGCGGGTTCCCCGCCCCATCGAGGGCGGAGACCGGAGGACGGGGAGCCATGGCATTGAAGACGATGTTCGCCGGTGGGGTACGGGCCGACGGCCTGCCCGCGGCCCTGTCGGACCCGGTCCGGCTGGCGGCCGTGGAGGCGACCGGACTGCTGGACACCGGCCCGGAGGACGCCTTCGAGGACCTGGCCCGGGTGGCGGCGACGGTGACCGGCTGCGGGCGTTCCTTCATCACCCTGGTCGACGACCACCGTTCGTTCTGGAAGTCGTGTGTCGGGGTGGACGCCCGGGAGATCTCCACGCGACAGAACCCGGTGCGGGAGAGCTTCTGCTACTTCCTGGTCGGTCTGGGCGGAAAACCGTTCGTGGTCGAGGACGCCGCCGGCGACCCCCGTACCGCCGGGCACCCCTCGGTGGTGCCGATGAGGATCGGTGCCTGGGCCGGATATCCCATCATGGGCCCGGGCGGGGAGGTGCTGGGAAGCATGTGCGTGA
Source organism: Streptomyces sp. ST2-7A (assembly GCF_021390475.1). GTDB lineage: Bacteria > Actinomycetota > Actinomycetes > Streptomycetales > Streptomycetaceae > Streptomyces. Next base: position 25,411 of record NZ_JAJUWS010000056.1, on the reverse strand, counting down.
TCGACGAGAACCCCCACGTCTGGCAGCCCACCGAGTTGAACACGCTGGCCACCATGGCCCGGTCGGTGAGCAACGAGATCAACCTGCGGGCGGCCCTCGCCGGAACCCGGGACGCCCTCCACGGCGCCCGTGAGGCGCTGGAGACCTCCAACGCGCTGGCCCGCAGTCTCCAGGACAGTCTGTTGCCCCCGGTGTTGCAGCAGGTGCCGGGGGTGGAGGCGGCCGCCTCCTACCTGCCCGCGGCCGGCGGCGTGGCCGTGGTGGGGGACTTCTACGACCTCTTCCACTCCAGGGGCCCGTGGTGGTGCACGGTGATGGGCGACGTGTGCGGCAAGGGCACCGAGGCGGCCAAGGTCACGGCCCTGGCCCGGTACACCCTGCGGGCCGAGGCCACCCGGCATCTCTCACCCGCCACCGTATGCGAGCACCTGAACTCCGCGCTCCTCGAGCAGCGCGGGGGCGAGCGCTTCCTGACCGCCGTCTACGCCACCTTCCGCACCACCCCGGCCGGGGTCACGGGACGGCTGTGCACGGCGGGGCACCCCCCGGCCCTGATCCGCCGTGCCGACGGCCGGGTCCGGGAGGTCGGTCGGTACGGCAGCCTGCTGGGCGTCCTGCCGGAGGTGCACCTCACCGATGTCCGCTTCCGTCTGGCCCCCGGTGACGCGCTGCTGTTCTACACCGACGGTGCCACCGAGGCCCGTGCCCGCCGGATCCCCGGAGTCGGCGAGCGGTTCATGTTCGGTGAGGAGGCACTGGCCGAGGCCCTCGCCGGTTGCGGTGGGCTGGACGCGACCGGGATCGTTCACCGCCTCGGCGGACTGCTGGCCGAGTACTGCGGGGGCTGGGCCGCTGACGACACCGCTCTGCTCGCGCTGCGCGTCCCGCCGGGCCCGGACGGGAGCCCCGACGGTCGGGACGAAGGGGCGCCTCCGGGGCCGGCGGGACGCTCGACGCCGACGGAATGAGGGAGACGGCCGCCCCGGTCGCCACCGGCGTCCGACCTGGTCGGGGCCGTTCGGCGGGTCGTTGAGCGGGAGCCGTCGACCGGCTCACCGTCCGGTGGGCCCCGTCGACACCCCCACCGACGTTCCCCCGAAGGTGCCCGCCCCTCGAAAAACCCCCGGGCGCGACGGCCACGCCCCACCGCGCGCGGGAACCGTGTGACGGCGCCCGGTGGGAGCCGGCTCAGCGGCCGTCCGACGGCCGGCCCTCGGACGGACGTCGGTCCCCGCTTCCGCTCTCCCGGTCCTCCGCGCCGGCGTCACCTCCGGAGGTCATCCCCTCGGCGGCGCGCACCACCATCTCCTCGGCGACCCGCAGCACCGCCAGGCGCCGCTCCTCCGGATCGACCCCCTCGCCCAGGTGTTGTCCGATGGCGAACACCCCCGCGTGCATGGTGTAGAGCGCGGCGACGGCCCGGACCCGCTGCTCCAACGGCGCGTCGGGCGGGGTGATCAGCCGGGCGATGACGCGGGAGCGCTCCTTGAAGCGCTCGTGCAGGCTCAGGTCGCGGATGACCGCCGCGTTCTCCTGCATGAAGCGGAACAGGTCGGCGGCGTCCTCCAGGGCCACGCTGTAGCGGCCCAGGATCTCGCGGGCCGTCTCCACGGTCCGGGGGCGTTCCCGGCCCAGGGCGATCAGATCGTCGATCGGGCCGGTGAGGTCGTCGTGGATCGCGACGAGGATGTCCTCCTTGGTCTTGAAGTGGTAGTAGAGCGCGGCCTTGGTGACCCCGATCTCCTCGGCGATCTCGCGCAGCGAGGTCTTCTCGTACCCGTGGGCGGCGAACAATCGCAGGGCCACGTCCTGGATGCGCTGCCGGGTGTCGCCCCGGCGCACCCGCGTGCTCCCCGTCTCCGTCATGTCCGGCCACTCCTCATTGCTTACTTGACGCCCGGCTAGTTGCGGGCGTATCTTCTGCCATTGTAATAAACTAGCCGGTCGGCAGGTAAGTGGGGTGACCGGCCCTCGCGGAGAGAGTATGAACCAGACCAACGAATCCGGGACGGTCCCGTCCGAGTCGTCCCAGTCGTCGGAGTCCTCGAAGTCGTCCGGCAGGCGACCCCGGGGCATCCGCGTCGTGCTGCTCGCCCTCATGATCTCGGTCCTGCTCGCGATGCTCGACAACATGATCATCGCGACGGCGATGCCGACCATCGTCGGTGAGCTGGGCGGCCTCGCCCACCTCTCCTGGGTCGTGACGGCCTACACCCTGGCCACCGCCGCCTCCACCCCCATCTGGGGCAAGCTCGGCGACCTCTACGGCCGCAAGGGCATCCACCTGACCTCGATCGTCATCTTCCTGGTCGGTTCCGCCGCCTCCGGCCTCGCCCAGAGCATGGGCCAGCTCATCGGCTTCCGCGCCCTCCAGGGCCTGGGCGCCGGCGGCCTGCTGGTCGGCACCATGGCGATCATCGGCGAGCTGATACCCCCGCGCGAGCGGGGTCGCTACCAGGGCCTGTTCGCGAGCGTCATGGCCGTCGCCATGATCGGCGGTCCGCTGCTCGGCGGAGCCCTCACCGACCACCTCGGCTGGCGGTGGGCCTTCTACATCAACATCCCGCTCGGCGCCGTCGCGCTGATCATGATCACCCTTGTGCTGCACCTGCCCCGGCGCCGTTCGAAGGCCCGCATCGACTGGCCCGGCGCCGTCCTGCTGGTCACCGGGATCACCTCCCTGGTGCTCCTCACCACCTGGGGTGGCACCGAGTACGCCTGGACCTCCCCGGTGATCATCGGGCTCGGGACGCTCGGTGTCCTGGCGATCGCCGTCTTCGTCCTCGTCGAGCGCCGCGTCACCGAGCCGCTGCTGCCGCTGTGGCTCTTCCGCAACGTCAACTTCTCGCTGGTCGCCGTCATCGGTTTCCTGCTCGGCTTCGTGATGTTCGGATCCACGGTCTTCCTGCCGCTCTACCAGCAGACCGTGCAGGGTGCCTCGGCCACCGGCTCCGGGCTGCTCCTGCTGCCGATGCTGCTGTCGATGATGGTGGTCTCCTTCGTGGTCGGTCGCACCATCACCCGCACCGGCCGCTACCGGGTCTTCCCGATCATCGGCGCCGGCCTGGTCACCACCGGCCTGTTCCTGCTCTCCACCATGGACACCGGGACGACGACGACGAACTCGGGGATCTTCATGGCCGTCCTCGGCGCCGGCATGGGGTTCCTCATGCAGCTGACCATGCTGCTCGCCCAGAACACCGTGGAGATCCGGGACATGGGCGTGGCCTCCTCCACCGCGACCCTCTCCCGCACCCTCGGCGGATCCTTCGGCGTCGCGATCCTCGGCGCCTTCTTCACCGCCCGGGTCGCCGGCGAACTCGGCGACGCCGCCGGGGGCGCCGCGATCGAGGTCTCCGAGACCGGGGCCCAGCTCGACGCCGCCTCCCTGGAGGCCCTCCCCGACGCGGCCCGTCAGACCTACGAACAGGCTGTCGCCTCCGGCACCCACATGGTCTTCCTCGTCGCGGCCCTGCTGTCGATCATCGCCTTCGTCCTCTCCTGGTTCATCCACGAGGTGCCGCTGCGCGACGGTGGGACCCCCACGGCCAAGGGGCCGGCCACCGGCTCGGGAAGCGGCACCGACGGCACGGTTACGGACGCCGCCCCCGACACCCCCGTCGTGCCCGACCCCGCCACGATCGGCGGCCCCGGTCCGACCCCCGTGCCCGCGCCCGGCCCCGGCGGCCCGACCCGCTGACCGGTTTCCGCCGAACGGATCCGCTCCCGACCCGACTCCGTCCGCCCCGCCCGGCGGGCGGAGCCGGCGTCATGACCCCACCATGGGAGGGCGACCGCCGGCACGGGGGCGGAGGGAACGGAGGAACGGCCGATGCGTCACCTCATGCGAGCCGAGACCCGGGAGCGACCCGGAACCGACCGGGGCACCGGGAGTGGCGCCACCCGGAGCGACGCCACCGGGAACGACGCCACCGGAACCGTCAAGACCTGGCACATGGTCCGGGGTGCGGAGACGCTCGCCATGTGCGGCCGTCAACTCGCCGCCGACTCGGTCACCCGCTCCGACGAGGACTGGGGCCGCACCGAGGAACCCATGTGCCACACCTGCGGCGCGCTCTACCTGCGCGAGGTGCCCTGACCCGACGCGACCCGCCCTTCCCGACGGTCGCCCGCGCCCGTTTGCCGGGGCGCTGTCGGTGCTCCGGGCCACACTGTTCCGATGAGCTCACCCACCGCCCCCGACGCGCCGCTCGCTCCCACCCCCGGGGCGCCGACCGGCGACGCCCTCCCCGGCCCCGACGGACTGCCGCGCTGCCCCTGGTCCCTGGCGACCGAGGACTACCGCGCCTACCACGACACCGAGTGGGGCCGGCCGGTGCGCGGCGACCGGGAACTGTTCGAACGGCTCAGCCTGGAGGCATTCCAGTCCGGCCTGTCCTGGCTCACCATCCTGCGCCGCCGCGAGGGCTTCCGGACCGCCTTCGCCGACTTCCGCATCCCGGTGGTCGCCGCCTACGGCGCCGAGGACGTCACCCGCCTCCTCGCCGACCCCGGCATCATCCGCAACCGTGCCAAGATCGAGGCCACCCTGCACAACGCCCGGGTCCTCACCGGGTGGCCGAAGGGCCGGCTCACCGAACTGATCTGGTCCCGGGCGCCCGCCCCCGCGCCCGCCCCGCGCACCACGGCGGCGATCCCCGCCGTCACGCCGGCCTCCACCGCGCTGGCGAAGGACCTCAAGCGGGAGGGCCTGCGCTTCGTCGGCCCCACCACCGCGTACGCCCTCATGCAGGCCTGCGGCCTGGTCGACGACCACCTCGCCGACTGTCACGTCCGCGTCCGGCGGGAGCCCGGCACGGGGTGATCCGCACCACGCCGCGAACGACCCGCGCCCGGGGCACCACGGCCGTAGGGTGACCCCCGGGGAAGGAGAACGGGGAGGTACCCGCATGATCGCGATACGACGGGCGACGTCACCGGCCGAGGTGATGGCCGCCGCCCACCTCTTCGACGGGCCGGTGCGCCCCGAATGGGCCCAGCGTTTCCTCAACGAGTCCACCCACCACCTGCTGATCGCCCACCGGGACGACGTGCCCGTGGGCATGGTGACCGGGGTGGAGTTGACCCACCCGGACAAGGGCACCGAACTGTTCCTCTACGAGCTGTCCGTGGACCCGGCCCACCGCCGCCTGGGGGTGGGGCGCGAACTGGTCGAGGCACTCGGGCGGTTGGGCCGTGAACGCGGCTGCCACGGCATGTGGGTCGCGGTCGATCCGGACAACCTGCCCGCCCGGGCCACCTACGCCGCCGCCGGCGCGGTGGAGGAGGGACCGGCCACGATGATGGCCCGCGACCTGCGGGCCCCGCGCGATCGGGGGTCGGGGGAGGGGGCCGTGCCCGGGAGCACGGATCCCGAGGGGCACCCCCTCGACGCCGCCGACCCCGATACGGCCGACACCACCGGGGTCACCGGGACCGCGGAGGGCACCGGGTTCACCGCCGGCACCGAACCGGGCACCCGCCCGGCGGGCTGAGCGGGGCGCGACGCCGGGGGAGGACTCCCGCCGGACCCCGGTCGCGACCGGGGTCCCTTTCGCCCCGGTGTCCGGCGGGGCGCGTCCCGGCCCGGTGCCGGGGTGGAGGGATGGGCGGGCCGACGCCTCGGGGTGCGCTCGGGGCCGCCGACGGGTCTCGGTCCCGGTGGGAGCGGCGCCCGGTGTGCGCCGCCCCGGTGGGACCCGGCCCGGAATTTCCCGGGCGGGGACAGCGGGGTGACAGCGGGGTGAGTGGGCCGGCGCCCGTGGTTCCCGATCCCGCCGTTCCGGTGGAAGGCATCGCAGCGGCGGGACGGGGAGCGGGTCGTTCCCCGGGTGGCCCGGTGGACGGCGGGTGCGCGGCCTCTCCGGGACCGGGCCCCGTGTCGGCGTCGGTGCCCCGGCGCCGGCACCCCCGGCCCGCGCGGCGGGGGAACCGGCCCCCGGCTCAGGCGCCCGGTAGGCGGTAACGCCCGTCCGGCAGGCGTTCCACCAGCCCGTCCGTCAGCAGCCCGCGCAGCGCGCGCTCGCGTTGCACCGACTCCTCCCACACCCGTTCCAACGCCGATCCCCGCACCGGCTCCATCGATTCCCGCAGCACCGCCATCAACCGTCCGCGCACCTGCCGGTCGGAGCCGGCCCAGGCCTGCCCGCGTCGGGGCGGCCCCTGGTGTTCCGGTGAGCCGGCCAGCCGCCACGCGCAGCGATCGGCGATCGGGCACACCCCGCAGCTCGGCGCCCGCGCCGTGCACACCAGCGCGCCCAGCTCCATGGTCGCGGCCGCCCACCGGGCGGCCGTCACCTCGTCCTCCGGCAGCAGTGCCCGGGCCAGTCGCCGCTCGGCGGCGGTCGTCGCGTTCGGCGGGTAACGGTTGCCGACCACAGCGCGTGCGAAGACCCGCCGCACGTTGGTGTCGAGCACGGCGTGCCGCCGGCCGTGGGCGAAGGAGGCGACCGCCGCCGCCGTGTACTCGCCGACGCCGGGCAGCGCCAGCAGATGCGGGTGTTCGAGCGGCACCTCGCCGCCGTGCCGCTCGGTCATCGCCCCGGCGGCGGCGTGCAGCCGCAACGCGCGGCGCGGATACCCCAGGCGTCCCCACGCCCGGACCGCCTCGCCGGAGGGGACGGCCGCCAGGTCGGCCGGACGCGGCCAGCGCCTCATCCACTCCTCGTACACCGGGAGCACCCGCGCCACCGGCGTCTGCTGCAGCATGAACTCGCTGACCATCACGCCCCACGCGCCGGCCTCCGGGCGCCGCCAGGGCAGGTCCCGGGCGTGCTCGGCGAACCAGGCGACAACCGGGCCGTGCAGAATCCCGGCGTCCGGGAGACCGGGTCCGGGGTCGGGGGAGGGCTCCGGGGCCGTCACGGAGGACTCGGGCCACGCGGACGACGCGGGGACGGTGGGGCCGGGGACGGGGGAAGCCGTGGAAGCAGAGGAATTCGGTGTCATCGCCCCACGATCCTGGCATGTCCGGCACGGAGTGGGGAAAGGAGCGCGCCGCCGGACGCCGGGCTCACCCCGAACGGACGTGCGCGCAAGCGCAACCCGCCGGGAGAACGCCGCTGTTGGGGGGCGCGAACAGCGTAGAGTTCGCGCGTGGGATCTCTGCGCACTCCGATCGGACCGCTGCCCTCCTCCATCTATTGGCGGCGGCGGGCCGTCGTGCTGCTCCTGGTGGCGCTGCTCGGTCTGCTGATCCTGTGGGCGCTCAACCTCGGCGGATCGGGTTCCTCCGGCTCCGGCGGTGACGACGGCGCGGGGGGCCCGGCCACCTCCATCTCCCCCGAACCGGAGAAGGACGAGGACGACGACCTCGTCGAGGACCGGCCCGGTGGCCGGGACCCGGCCGACGACGCGGACGAGGACGGCGAGAACGGCGACGCGGAGGGCGCGGACGCCGGGGACGGCACCGGCGACGACGCGGGGGCCGACACCGACGGTGACGACCCGGACGCCCCCGGCGCGGGTGACGTCGAGGGCATCGCGATCGACGACCCCGCCTCGACCGGCGGATCGGGTGGCGCGGGTGACTCCGGTGGTTCGTCCGACACCGGTGGCGCGGGCGCCGGCCCGGCCGGCACCGGTGGCGCGGGCGCCGCCTCCCTGCCCCGCTGTTCCGAAGGCGCCCTGCGGCTCTCGCTGTCGCCGGTCTCCAACTCCTACCCGCCGGGTGAGCTCCCCCGGCTGCGGCTGACCCTGAAGAACACCTCGTCCGCCGACTGCCGGGCCGACCTGGGCCACCGCTCGTTCACCCTCACCATGACGCGCACCGACGACGGCGACCGCACCATCTGGGACTCCACCACCTGTCCCACCGGTCCCGCCTCCACCCCGGTGGCCGTGCCGGCCGACGGCGAGACCGAGCGGATCATCACCTGGGACCGCCGCCGCTCCGTCGAGGACTGCGACACCCGGGGCCCGGCGGCCCCCCACGGCACCTACCTGGCCGAGGCGGAGATCGACGGCTTCGCCGTGGCCCCCACCACCTTCCGCCTCGAGGAGGACTAGGGACGGTTCTTTCGGGGGCCGCGCCGGAAGCGCTCGAAGCCGGCGCGCAGGGTGAGGCAGTCGAGAGCGATTCCCGCTCCGCGAGCCGCCCACCTCACCGTCCTCAGCGGGGTCTCGTCCATGGCGTCCCTCTTTCCGCGCCCGGTGTTTCCCCCTCGGACGCCGCCACGGTCCGGAGGGTTGCCCGGTCGCCACGGGATGAGGCGGTACCGCCGGCGCGCCCTTCCCGAACGATTCACCGCTCCGCGACAGGAGGAGCCGAGGCTTTCCCGCCAGGCCCCGACGGACCTTCGGCGGAATCCGGCACGGACCGGGTCAGCGCGCCGGTGGCGCCCCGTCCCGGGGGCGGCCCGGCACACCGGGGCGTCGCTGCCAGGGGCGGGGACCGGACGGCGGACGGTACTCCACCCCGAGAGCGTCGAGGCGGGCGTAGTGGGCGGCCTCCATTCGACGTTCGAAATCGGCGAAGTCCCGCTCGGCCGGTGGCGGCAGGGGGCTCCAGGCGACCTCCGCGAAGGCGGCCAGGCGCGGGAAGACCATGTAGTCGACCGCACGGGCGCTGTCCATCGTCTCGGTCCAGACGTTGGCCTGGACGCCGATGATCCGTGCCGCCTCCGCTTCCGTCAGGGACTCGGGGACCGGCTCGAAGCGGTGGACGTCCTCCGGGGTGCGGGCGTGCGCGATCGGCACCGGCTCGTCGGGTCCCTCGGACTGGCGCCAGTCGAGATAGGTGTGCTGCTGCGGGCACATCACCACGTCGTGCCCGGCGCGTGCCGCCGCGACACCACCCGCGTACCCCCGCCAGGACATCACCGTCGCGCCCGGCGCCAACCCCCCTTCGAGGATCTCGTCCCAGCCGACGAGCCGTCGCCCCCGTTCGGCCAACCACCGGTCGAAGTGCCGGATGAACCGGCTCTGCAACTCGTCCTCGTCGGCCGGACCGAGCTCCCGGATGCGTTGTTGGGCGGCGGGGGAGGCCCGCCACTGCTCCTTCGGACACTCGTCGCCACCGATGTGGATCCACTCGGAGGGGAAGATCTCCAGCACCTCGGTCAGGACGTTCTCGTAGAACTCCAGCGTCGCGTCGGAGACGTTCAGCACGTTCGGGTTGACGCCCCAGCGATCCCACGGGACCAGGGCCGAGGTGTCCACGACATCGGTGTTGCCCAGCTCCGGGTACGCGGCGATGGCCGCCTGCGAGTGGCCGGGCACGTCGATCTCGGGGACGACGGTGATGTGCCGCGCGGCGGCGTGGGCGACGATCTCCCGCAGGTCGTCGCGGGTGTAGTGGCCGCCGTGCGGGCGCTCGTCCCGGTGGGCGTCCTCGCCGAAGCCCAGTTGGGTGCGGGCCCGCCAGGACCCCACCTCGGTGAGCCGGGGATACCGCTCCACGGGCATCCGCCACCCCTGGTCGTCGGTGAGGTGCAGGTGCAGCACGTTCAACTTGTGGGCGGCGAGGAGGTCGATGTACCGCAGCACGCCGTCCTTGGGCATGAAGTGCCGGGCCACGTCCAGCATCATGCCGCGCCAGGCGAAGCGCGGGGCGTCGGCGATCCGCACCGGCGGGACCCTCCGGGGGCCGTCGCGCAGCGGTGCGCGACGGAAGGCGTCGGGGCCCAGCAGTTGCCGCAGGGTCTGGGCGCCGAGGAAGACCCCGGCCGGCCCACCGCCCTCGATCAGCACCCCCGAGGCGTCCACCACCAGTTCGTACGCCTCGAAACCGCGCCCCGCGAGCCGCTCGGCGACCCGCAGGGTGATCGCGTTCCGCGCGTCGGGACCGCCGGGGCGCAGCGGCAGGCCGAGCGCCGGACCGAGCACGCAGGTCAGCCACTGTTCGGCCGTCCCGCTCGCCGCGTCCGCGACGAGCCGGGTGTCGGGGTCGAGGACGAAGGCGCCGCCGTCCGTCGGACCGGGCAGGAGCTCCACCGGAGCGGGGATCAGGTGCACGACCCGACCCTACGGTCGGTGATCGGCACGGAACCAGGGCGGTATCGGACATCCTCGGTCGACCCCGCCGGAGCCGTACCGGCCGGGGAAGCGCCTCGCGCACCGGTCAGACGTAGCGCTCCAGAATGGAGGACTCGGCCAGCCGGGAAAGTCCCTCGCGCACCGAGCGCGCGCGGGTCTCGCCCACACCGTCCACCGCCTGCAGGTCTTCCACCGACGCCGCCAACAACTTCTGCAGCCCGCCGAAGTGGTCCACCAGCCGGTCGATCACCGCGCCCGGCAACCTCGGAACCTTCGCCAGCAGCCGGAAACCGCGCGGCGAGACCGCGCTGTCCAGCGTCTCCGGCGAGGTGCTGTACCCCATCGCCCGGGCCACCATCGGCAGCTCCAGCAGCTCGGAGTGGGTGAGCGCGTCCAGATCGGCCAGCGCCGTGGACACCTTCTTCGACCGCTTCGCGCTCGCCTCGGGCAGGTAGTCGCGCACCACCAGCTGCCGCTCCGGCTCCACGCCCGCGATCAGCTCCTCCAACTGAAGCGACAGCAGCCGCCCGTCGGTGCCCAACTCCACGACGTACCCGGCGATCTCGGCCGCGATCCGGCGCACCATCTCCAGCCGCTGCGCCACCGCCGCCACGTCCCGGACGGTCACCAGGTCCTCGATCTCCAGCGCGGAGAGCGTGCCGGTGACCTCGTCCAGCCGCAGCTTGTAGCGCTCGAGGGTGGCCAGCGCCTGGTTGGCCCGCGACAGGATCGCGCCGGAGTCCTCCAGCACCCGCCGCTGCCCGTCCACGTACAGCGCGATCAGCCGCATCGACTGGCTCACCGAGATCACCGGGAAGGCGGTCTGGATCGACACCCGCTGCGCGGTGCGGTGCCGGGTACCGGTCTCCTCGGTCGGGATGTCGGAGTCCGGCACCAGTTGCACGCCGGCCCGCACGATCTTGGTGCTGTCGCGGTCCAGGACCACCGCGCCGTCCAGCTTGCACAGCTCCCGCAGCCGCGTCGCGGTGAACTCCACGTCCAGTACGAACCCACCGGAGCACAGGGATTCCACGGTCCGGTCGAAGCCGAGCACGATGAGCCCGCCGGTGTTGCCCCGCAGGATGCGCTCCAAGCCGTCCCGGAGCTGTGTGCCCGGGGCGATGGCGCTCAGGGACGCGCGTACCAGCCCGTCCACCCTGCCCGCTCCCGTCGGCCGGTCGCTGGCTGCCATGCACTCCTCCGGGGACCGATGTTGCGGTGAGAGCAGAAGTCTACCGGCGCGACCCCCGGCCCGAGGGCGCCGACGGGCCCGTTCGTCCCGATACGCCGTCCCGCGCCACCGCCGACCTCAGGCCCCGACCGGATCCTCCACCGCCTCCCCGGCCGCGCCGCGCGCCCGCCCCCGGCCGCCGGAACGCCCGCCGGAACGCCCACGACCACCGCCCGACAGCGGCGATCCGCCGCCGCCCCCGTTCGTCCCGTCCGACCCGTCCGGCTCCCCCGGCGCGTCGCGCGAGCGCCGGGGACGGGCCGGGAGCACCCGCAGCGCCTCGCCGATGTCGCCCACCTCGACGACCTTCATGCCCGCCGGCACCTCGCCGGGATCGACCGGCACCAGGGCCCGGGTGAAGCCCAGCCGGGCCGCCTCCGCCAACCGCCGCTGCACACCGGTCACCCGCCGCACCTCACCGGCCAGCCCCACCTCGCCGATCGCCACCAGGTTCTGCGGCAGTGGGGCGTCGGAGGCCGCGCTGGCCAGCGCCAACGCCACCGCCAGGTCGGCCGCCGGCTCCGAGAGCCGCACCCCGCCGACCGTCGCGGTGTAGATGTCGTTCTTCCCCAGCGCGCCGATCCGACCCCGCTGCTCGAGGACGGCGAGGATCATCGACACCCGGGAGGTCTCCAGCCCCGACGTCGTCCGCCGGGGAGAGGGGATCTGGCTGTCCACCGTCAGCGCCTGCACCTCCGCCACCAGGGGCCTGCGGCCCTCCAGGGTGACGGTCAGGCAGGTCCCCGGCACGGGCTCGGAACGCCGGGTCAGGAACAGCCCGGACGGGTCGGCGAGCGAGGTGATGCCCGAGTCGTGCAACTCGAAGCACCCGACCTCGTCGGTCGCGCCGTAGCGGTTCTTCACGCCGCGCACCAGGCGCAGCCGGGCGTGTCGGTCGCCCTCGAAGTGCAGCACCACGTCCACCAGGTGTTCCAGCAGCCGGGGACCGGCGATCGCGCCGTCCTTGGTGACGTGGCCCACCAGCAGGGTGGACATGCCGCGCTCCTTGGAGGCCCGGATCAGGGCCCCGGCCACCTCCCTGACCTGCGCCATCCCACCCGGCGCGCCGTCGATCTCCGGGGAGGCGACGGTCTGCACCGAGTCCAGCACCAGCAACTCCGGCTTCACCGCGTCCAACTGGCCCAGGATCGCCGAGAGGTCGGTCTCCGCCGCCAGGTAGAGGTTGTCGGCGATCGCGCCGATCCGGTCGGCCCGCAGCCGCACCTGCCCGGCCGACTCCTCCCCGGTCACGTAGAGCGTCGGCCGCTCGGGCGAGGACGCCTTCGCCGCCACGTCCAGCAGCAGCGTGGACTTGCCCACGCCCGGCTCGCCCGCGAACAGCACCACCGCGCCCGGCACCAGGCCGCCGCCCAGCACCCGGTCCAGCTCCGGCACACCGGTGCCGCGGGCCACCACCCTGTGGCCGTCCACCTTCCCGATCGGCAGGGCCGGGGAGGTCACCCGGGAGGCGGCGGTGGTCTTCACCGCCGGACCGGCGCCCACCTCCTCGACGGTGCCCCATGCCTGGCACTCCGGGCAGCGGCCGAGCCACTTCGCGGTGGACCAGCCGCACTCGGTGCAGCGGTAGGACGGTCGGTCTGATCTACGGGCCATGCGCACGACCGTACCGCCGGACACCGACATCGGGGCTGCCACCCGGGACGCGGTGGTCGTGGTCCGGGCCCCGGGTGCCGCCCGACCGGGTCGGTCCCCGGTGGTCCCGTCCGGGCGCCGGGGCCTGTCCGGGCGGGGGTGGCGCCCGGGGCGGCGGGCTGTGCCGGCCCGCGGTCCCCGGCGCGGGTCATCCCGCCCCTCGGTGCCGGTGGCGGGTTCCCCGGCCGATACGGGAACGCCTTCCCCGGTGCCGCCCGCGACCGGGGCCGGCGGGGAGGGAACACACGGGTCGGGCTCACCCCCGGGCTTCGTCACCCGATAGGGGGAACCCTGCCGGGAGACGACCGGGAGGACTCCCCGGGGCCCTAACGTCGGGTGGGATGAGCAGCAGCCGCCGGCACGCCGCCCCCTCCGCCCGTACCCGGGGCCGTCCCACCGACCGGTCGACCCCCGGGGCGACCCCCGGGCCCACCCGAACCCTGCACACCTCCCGGGTGCCCGGGCCCGGGAGCGGTCGTGCGGAGCGCCGCCGGGGGCGCTCCGCCTCCGACGCGCCCTCCGGCACGGGATCCGCCGAAACCCCCGTCGCCTGGGAGGACGCCCACCTCGACGGCCTGTTCACCTACTGCCTGTCGGTGATGTGCGAGCACGACACCGCCACCGCCGCGCTGGGGGAGGCGCTGGCCGCCGCCGAGCAGCGCCACCGCCACGGCCGCCGCCCCGCCGAGCCGGAACTGCACCGCGCCTGGCTCTACGCCCTGGCGCGTTGGGCCTGCCTGCGGCGGCTCACCGCCCGCCGGACCGCCGGCGCGGCCCCGCCCACCCCCAGTGCCGGCGGATCCGACGCCGACCGGCGGCGCGGCGAACTGGCCGCCCTCGCCTGGCCCGAGGCCGCCGGCACCACCCCCGAGCAGCGCGAGGCCCTGGAGTTGGCCGTCCGGCACCGACTCGACACGGCGGAGGTCGCGGCGGTGCTGCGCCGCCCGGTCGGCGCCACCCGCACCCTGCTGACCACCGCCGCCTGCGAGGTCGAGCGGGCCAGGGGCGCGCTGGCCGCGGCCCGGGCCGCGGCCTGCCCCGCCGTGGCGGGGCTCTCCGGCCTCGCCGGTCACGAGCACCTCCTGGTGGCGCCCGCCCTGCGCGGTGAACTCCTGCGTCATACCGACGAGTGCCCCACCTGTCGCCGGATCGCCCAGCGCGCCGTCTCCGGCGCCGGCGCGGGGTGGCCCGGCACCGACCCGGTCGGCCCGTCCCGGCTGGCGGTGCTGGCCGCTCCCCGGCCCGCCGTCCAGACCGCCCGTCTCGCCTCCCGGCGGGCCCGCGCACGGCACCTCCCGCGCCTGGACCGCGCCGGATTCCCGATGGACGAGCGCGACCGGGTGGCCCGGCGGGAGCGGTTGCGCGGCCGGGTCCTGACCACCACCGTCGTCGCGACGGTTCTGGCCGCCCCGGCGCTGGCCGTGCTGGCGGCCCATCGCGGGGCCGCGCCGACCGGTGAGCGGGCCGACGGGGTCGCCGTCACCGAGCGGGACGCCGGCGGGGAGGTCCCCGGTGCCGACGGCCACCCCTACGAGAACGCCGGCCGCGCCGATCCCGCCGGCGGCCGGGGGGCGGACGACCCGGACCGGTCGGGAGACGACCCGGCGGACGGGGACCCGGAGGGCGACGGGGGCGGGCGTCCCGACCCCCGTGCCGACGAGGCACCCGACGAGAGGGACGACGAACGGGCGGGTGACGATCGGGCCGCCGACCCCGACGCGCCCGGTGCCGACTCCGGGGGTTCGGGTGAACGTCCCCCGGGCACCCCGCGCCTCTCCGTCGAGGCGATGTCCGGCTCCGGACGGGGTGGTGCGGAGACGCTGATCGTGCTCACCGCCATAGGCGACGCCGACGTGGACTGGTCGCTGTCGACGAGTGCCTCCTGGCTGAGCCTGGACCGGACCTCCGGGACGCTGCGACCGGGGGAGCGGGTCACGGTCCGGGTGACCGTGGAGCCCGACCGGGAGCCACGCGGGGCCTGGTCGGCGCGCATCCGGGTGCGGCCCACCGGGAATGTGATCACCGTCGAGGGGACGGGGCGCGCCCCGTCCCCGCCGCCCGACCCGGGCCCCGAGCCCGATCCGGAGCCCGATCCGGAGCCCCCCGGTGATCCGGACCCCGATCCGGGGCCGGACCCCGACCCGACCTGACCCGTGCCGGTCCGCACCGGTCCGGGAGCGGTCCCCGACCCGAGAGGTGTCGGCACGGCGCGTCGGCCGGCTTCCACCGGGAGTCGGTCGGCCTCTCCCGCCGCACTTCTCGCGAGGGGCTCCGCTCGGCGGGTTCACTCCCGCACCGCCACGGCCTTGTCGGGAATCCGGGCCCCGCCATCCGGTGTCACACCGCATCTGCTGTCGGGGCCGGGTCGGTGACGGGTGAGACGAGAAGGTGGACACGCACGCGCGGGGATGGTTCGACGTCATCGCCGTCGGTACGGGCGCTCCCCGGTCACCCGCTCCCCGCCCCGTGCCGACCGGCGCGTCCCGTTCCGTGCCGGTTCGTCGCACGACCGGGCGTCCATGGCCCGGCCGATCCGCCGGCGCCGTGCCGGCTCAGCCGCCCGATCGGTGTGCTCCCGGGCCATCCGGATCGCCGGGCACCCACGGGGCATCCGGCACTCCCGGATCGCCCGGTGCCCACGCGACATCCGGCGCTCCCGGGCCGCCCGGATCGCCGGGCACCCCCGGATCGTCGGGCACCCCCGGACCACCGGGAGCCCCCGGATCGCCCGGGCCCGCCGGGATCAGGTGCCGGCGGGTGAACTCCAGTGCCTCGGCCAGGTCCTTCTCCCGCTCCGTCCCGTTCATCGCCCGACGGGTGTTGATCTCCGCGACCACCATCCCGTCGAACCCCGATCGGGTCAGGCCCGCGAGCACCTCCGCGCACGGTTGGGTACCGCGTCCCGGCACCAGGTGCTCGTCCGTGCCCGAGGCCGTGCCGTCCGCGATGTGCACGTGGGCCAACCGGTCGCCCATCCGGGCGGCCATCGCCACCGCGTCACTGCGCGAGGAGGCGGTGTGCGAGAGGTCGAGGGTGAAGTGCCGGTAGTCCTCCTCGGTGGGATCCCAGCCGGGGGCGTATGCCTGCACACCGCGCTCGCGGTACCGCCACGGGTACATGTTCTCCACCGCGAAGCGCACATCGGTCTCGGACTCCATGCGCCGGATGCCCTCGACGAACGCCCGCGCGTAGGCGCGCTGCCACCGGAACGGCGGGTGCACCACCACCGTTGAGGCGCCCAGGAGTTCCGCCGCCCGTCGCGAGCGCTGCAACTTCTCCCAGGGGTCGGTCGTCCACACCCCCCGGGTGATCAACAGACAGGGGGCGTGCACCGCCAGGATCGGCATCTCGTACCGATCGGAGAGGGCGCGCAGCGCGTCGGGGTCCTGGCTGATCGGGTCCGTCCACACCATGACCTCGACGCCGTCGTAGCCCAACCGCGCGGCGATCGCGAACGCCGCCGCCGTGTCCAACGGATACACCGAGGCCGTGGAGAGCGCGACCTTTGCGACCGGGACGCCGATCGGAGACTGTTCCACCACGGGCCCAAGACTACGGGCCCGCCGCGCACCGAACGGAACGCGTGCGAAGCGGGGCGAAACATCCCGGTATCCAGCGGGTGGACGAACACCTCGGAAGTCGCCTCAAGTCGGGGCGAAAGGGGTGGTCCTGGTCGGGATGTCGGCGCGGCGACCGGTTCGACACGCCACCGGGCCGGTCGTTTTCCGTCGCCCCCTCCGCGCCCCCGCCGCCCCTTCCGTCGTCGTCGGCCCCGCCCCGGGGTCCCGGATCCCCGGCCGCCCTCAGTCGCCCCGCATCCGGTCCAGCCGCCTCAGGATGACCCCCTCGCGCAGCGCCCACGGACAGACCTCGAGGCTCCGCACCCCGAACAGGTCCATCGTCGCCTCGGCCACCAGTGCCCCGGCCGGCAGCTGCCGGGCCCGCCCCGCGGAGACGCCCGGCAGCTCGGCCCGTTCGGCGGTCCGCATCAGCGACAGCTTCTTCCCCCACACCCGCAACTCGTCCAGCTCCAGCCGGCGGGGCGTGTACTGCCCCTCGATCGAGGGCGCGGCCCCGGCCAGCCGGGCCAACTGCTTGAAGGTCTTGGAGGTGGCCACCACCCGGTCCGGCCTGCCGTACCGGGTGAACTCACCGACCACCTCGGCGATCCGGTTGCGCACGTCGCGGCGCAGCGCCCGGATGTCCGCCTCCCGGGGCGGGTCCCCCGGCAGGCGGGCGGCGGTCAGCCGGCCGGCGCCCAGGGGCAGCGAGACCGCGACCTCCGGCGCCTCGTCCATGCCGAAGGCGATCTCCAGCGAGCCGCCTCCGATGTCGAACAGCAACAGCCGTCCGGAGGACCAGCCCAGCCAGCGGCGGGCGGCCAGGAAGGTGAGGCGGGCCTCGTCCTCCCCGGAGAGCACCCGCAGCTCGACCCCCGTCTCCTCCGTCACCCGGGCCAGCACCCGGTCCGCGTTGCCGGCCTCGCGCACGGCCGAGGTGGCGAATGGCAGGAGCTCGGCGACGCCGTGATCCTCCGCCACGTCCAGGGCGGCGCGCACGGTCCGGATGAGCCGCTCCACCCCGTCGGTCCCGATCGAGCCGTCGGCGTCCAGCAGCTCGGCGAGCCGCAGTTCCACCTTGTGGGACCGCGCCGGCATCGGCCGCGCCCCGGGGTGTGCGTCCACGACCAACAGGTGGACCGTGTTCGATCCGACGTCCAGTACTCCGAGTCTCATGACGGTCAACGCTACTCCGGCCATTACCCTGACGTGGTGACAACGAGGAATCGGGCGAAGTCGGACGGGATCGGGGAAACGGGGGAAAACGCCGGGAAGGACGCCGGGAGGATCGCCGGGAAGAAGCCGAAGCGGAAGACCGGCGGGAAAGCCGTGAAGCCGATGGACGGTGCCCGGCGCCGGCGGCGCGGGGACGAGGCGCCCCTGGACTTCCCCCGGCTGAACGTGGAGTTCTCCGACCCGGAGGACCCCCGCCAGATTTTCCACTGCGACCTGACCTGGCTCACCTCGCGCTGGAACTGCGTCTTCGGCCGTGGCTGCGAGGGCATCGCCGCCGGTCGGGCGAGCGACGGCTGCTGCACTCTGGGCGCCCACTTCACCGACGACGAGGACCGGGAGCGGGTGGCCCGGCACATGACCCGGCTCACCCCGGAGACCTGGCAGTTCCACGGCACCGGCACCTCGGCGGCCGGCTGGACCGAGACCGATGAGGACGGCGACCTCCGCACCCGACGCGTCGCCGGGGCCTGCGTCTTCCTCAACCGGCCCGGCTTCGCCGGTGGGGAGGGTTGCTCCCTGCACACCCTCGCCCTGGCCGAGGGCCGCGAGCCGCTGGAGACCAAGCCGGACGTCTGCTGGCAGCTGCCCATCCGGCGCTCCTACGAGTGGGTCGAGGAGCCGGACGGGGAGGAGCGGCTGCACGTCACCATCGGGGAGTACGACCGGCGCGGCTGGGGCTCCGGCGGGCACGACCTGCACTGGTGGTGCACCGGCGCGCCCGCCGCGCACGGTGCCGCCGACCCGGTGTACATCTCCTATCGGCCGGAACTCACCGAGCTGATGGGCAAGGGCGCCTACGAGGTGCTGGTCGGCCTGTGCGAGGACCGCCTCGCCGCGTCGGAAGCCGCTGCCCCGGCCGCCGGCTCCGACGGGCCCGCCGCCCCGGCCGGACGTCGTCTGCTGCCGTTGCTCGCCCCGCACCCGGCCGACCCGCGTCCCTGATCCCCCCGGCTCCGGGTGCGGGGTGTTCCCGCCCGTTCCGCGGTGCCCCGTCGGTTCCGGGTCCGTCCCCGGCGGGGCGTCCCGGCCCCGGTCCGCCCCCGGTATCGGTCGCGCCGTGTCCCTCTCCGTCCGCGCGGGGGTCCGGGGTGGGGTGTCCGTGCCGGGTTCGACGTCGCGGACCCGTCCCCGGCGCGGCCGAAGTCGAAGTCGGCACGGCACCGGCACCGCCCCCGTGGGCACCGGCCCGGTACCGGCCGCGCCGGACCGGGGGCCCGCGTCGGGACCCGCGCGATCCGTCCGCCACGCGCGTCCCCGGCGCCACGCCCGCCCCCGCCGTGTCCCCGTGCCCCGACCCCTCGTCTCGGTATCCGGTATGTCCGTCCCGATCGGCGGGCGACCGGCGTACGCTCGTCCACCAGGCAGGTATCCGTACAGCGATCCGCACAGCCATCCACGCAGGGAGAGCCGACCCATGGCGACACTGAGGTCCCGCACCGTCACCCACGGACGCAACATGGCGGGTGCCCGCGCCCTCCTCCGCGCCGCGGGCGTAGCGCGCGAGGACTTCGGCAAGCCGATCATCGCCGTGGCCAACAGCTTCACCGAGTTCGTCCCCGGCCACACCCACCTGCAGCCCGTCGGCCGCATCGTCTCCGAGGCCATCTCGGCCGCCGGCGGCATCCCCCGCGAGTTCAACACCATCGCCGTGGACGACGGCATCGCGATGGGCCACAGCGGGATGCTCTACTCGCTGCCCTCCCGCGACCTGATCGCCGACTCGGTCGAGTACATGGTCGAGGCGCACTGCGCCGACGCGCTGATCTGCATCTCCAACTGTGACAAGATCACGCCCGGCATGCTCATGGCGGCGCTGCGGCTGAACATCCCCGCCGTCTTCGTCTCCGGCGGCCCCATGGAGGCCGGCAAGACCACGCTGGTCGACGGCACCGTCCGCAGCAACCTCGACCTGGTGCACGCCATGTCCGAGGCGGTGGCCGACAACGTCTCCGACGAGGATCTGGAGCGCATCGAGGAGGCCGCCTGCCCCACCTGCGGCTCCTGCTCCGGCATGTTCACCGCCAACTCCATGAACTGCCTGGTCGAGGCCCTGGGCCTGGGCCTGCCCGGCAACGGCTCGGTACTGGCCACCCACACCGCCCGCCGCGCCCTGTACGAGGAGGCCGGCCGGACCGTCGTCGAGATCACCCGCCGCCGCTACGAGCAGGACGACGAGACCGTGCTGCCGCGCGCCGTCGCCTCCCGCGCGGCCTTCGACAACGCCATGGCGCTCGACGTCGCGATGGGCGGTTCCACCAACACCGTCCTGCACCTGATGGCGGCGGCCCACGAGGCCGAACTCGACTACACGATGGCCGAGATCGACGCCGTCTCGCGCCGCGTCCCGTGCCTGTGCAAGGTCGCGCCCAACGGCGTGTACCACATGGAGGACGTCCACCGGGCCGGCGGCATCCCCGCCATCCTCGGCGAGCTGCACCGTGCCGGCCTGCTCGACGGGGACGTGCACGCCGTGCACGCCGACTCCCTGGACGAGTGGCTCAAGTCCTGGGACATCCGCGGCGGTTCGCCCTCCCCGGAGGCCGTGGAGATGTTCCACGCCGCACCCGGCTGCGTCCGGTCCGCCACCGCCTTCTCGCAGTCCGAGCGCTGGGACTCCCTGGACACCGACGCCGCCGCCGGCTGCATCCGGGACCGCGCGCACGCGCACTCCGCCGACGGCGGTCTCGCCGTGCTGTACGGCAACCTCGCCGAGGACGGCTGCGTGGTGAAGACCGCCGGCGTCGACGAGTCGATCCACAGCTTCACCGGCACCGCCGTCGTCGTGGAGTCGCAGGAGGACGCGGTCCAGGCCATCCTCGGCAAGCGGGTCAAGGAGGGCGACGTGGTCGTCGTCCGTTACGAGGGTCCGCGTGGCGGCCCCGGCATGCAGGAGATGCTCTACCCCACCGCCTTCCTCAAGGGGCGCGGACTGGGCGCCAAGTGCGCGCTGATCACCGACGGCCGTTTCTCCGGCGGAACCTCCGGCCTGTCCATCGGCCACGTCTCCCCGGAGGCGGCGGCCGGCGGCACCATCGCGTTGGTCGAGGACGGCGACACCATCGCCATCGACATCCCCGGCCGCACCATCGAGCTGAAGGTGGACGAGGAGACCCTCGCCGCCCGCCGCGCCGCGCTCGGCGGCCGGTACGCCCCCGTCGCCCGGGACCGCAGGGTCTCCCTGGCGTTGCGCGCCTACGCCGCCATGGCCACCAGCGCCGACAAGGGCGCGGTGCGCGACATCTCCCGACTGGAGAGCTGAGCAGGGGCCGGGCGCGCCGACGCCCGGCGTCGCGCCGGCCGAACCGTAACGCCGGCCGAACCGTAACGAAAGCGGGTCGGGACGGGGCTTCAGCCCCTCCCGGCCCGCCGGTCATAATCGTTCACATGAGCAAGCAGCCGCCGATTCCCCCCGCCGCGGGCGGAGCCACCCCCGAGGAGCGGCCCGAACCCCGGCCGATTCGCTTCTACGGCACCAGCTGGGTGGATCACTCGCGCGGTTACACCCCGCGCCGCTTCGCACTGGGGCTCGGCGCGATGATCCTCGCCGCCTTCGGCGCCCTGGTGCTGCGCATGGGCTACGAGGGCCTGCGCATCAACGAGACCGCCGGCTGGCTCACCACCCTGGTCGTGGTCGCTTTCGCGGTCTGCTCCGCCATCGCGTTCACCCGCACCTGGGCCGGCTGGAACCGCGTCGGCGCCGGCGCCGACGACCCCTCCTTCCGCTCGATCAAGGCGGTCGGCTTCCTCGGACTGCTGCTGGCCTATGCCCTGCGCAGCGGCATCGAGGCGCCCGGCGAAGGGCTGCGGCGCCGGGAGTACGAGGAGGAGCTGGCCCGCTGGCAGCAGCTCACCACCCGTCGCTCCGGTAACCCCGCCCGGCGGGCCCGCCGGCGCGACGGCGGGCGCTGACCTCCGACCGGACCCCGGCCGTCCCCCGTTCGCAGTAACCCCGGCGATCCGCCCCGACCCGCCTCCACACTCCGTGGACCAGCGGAAACGCCCCCGGGGCGGGACCCGCAGGCCGGTCGGCGGCGCCGTTCCCGACGCGCGCCGGCCGGTGATCCCCGTTGTGATCGAACACGTGCGGTGCCCTCGCACCGCGGCCGTGCTCCCCAGCGGAGGATCCTCATGCGTGCACCACGTACCCTCGCGGGTCTCGTCCTGGCCCTGAGCGCCACGGGGTCGGCCGGAGGTGTCGCGTCGGCGGCCCCGGCCGGGGACGCCGAACTCTTCCCCACCCCCGCCCGTCCCGGTGACGCCGTCGCCGTCAGCACCTCCTTCTGCACGGGGGACACCACCGCCACCGGCGACGCCACCTCCGTCGGCGCCGGCGAGTTCACCCTCGCCCCCTCCACCCAGACCGATGCCCTGATCGGCCAGTTCACCGTCCCCTCGGGAGCCACGGCGGGCAACTACACCATCGCGGTGAGCTGCGCCTCGGGCGGCCGGCTGGCCAGCGGCGTGCTTCGCGTGGTCCAGGCCGCCTCCACGGCCTCCCCTACCGCCACGCCCACCACGACGGCGACCCCCACTCCCACCGCCACCTCCCCGTCGGGCAGCGTCCAGGGCGGCATCGGCGGCAGTGTCGGCGGCACCGGAGCCCTCGTCGCAGGCACCGGAGCGCTCCTGGTGGCCTCGGCGGCGGGCGGGGTCTGGATGATGCGCCGTCGCTACGGTGGACGGCACACCTCCGACCACTGACCGGGCGGGTCGGCGGCGACGGGATCGCCGGAAGCCCGCGCCGAGGTGTCCGGCGGTGCCGGCCCCGGGGCCGGAAACCCCCGCTCCCGCCCCGGGGCCCCACCGTCGGGCGACCCCCACCGCCGGACCCGCCTTTCGGCGACGCCCGTGGCCGTTTCCCCGTCGGTCCGCCCCTTCGGCGGGCCGGCACCCCGGACCCGGGTCCGTCACGGCCGGCCGACCTCCCCGACCGGACGGGCCCGTTCCGGCCCCCGGGCGTCCGAGGCGCCCGGGGGCCGACCCATCCCGACGCCGCCCGGCCCGGCCGGGGGCCGGGCGGCGTCCCCGCCCCGGACCCGAGGAGGCCCGAGACCCCCAGGAGGCCCGAGACCCCCATGAGGAAGGCGAACGCCGGGAACGCCCCCCGTGCCCGGGACCGCGTCGTCACCACCGCCCTCACCGTCGGCGCCCTCGCCACCCTGGCCGTCTGCGGATGGCTCGTCGCGAGCACCGACACCGACGGTCCCCCCGAACCCACCGCCGCGCAGTCCCGGGCCTCGGCCGACCCCACCGCGACCGCCGACGCGATATCCGTGGTGGGCGGCTCCACACCGGCCCTGCCCGCCTCCACCCCCCTGCGCCTGCGCGTCTCCGCCATCGACATCGACACCCCCCTCACCGGGTACGGGCTCGCCCCCGACGGCAGCCTCCAGGTGCCCCCGGAATCCGCGCCCGATCACGCCGGCTGGTACCGCGGTGGTGTCACCCCCGGCGCGGACGGCACCGCCCTGGTCGCCGGCCACGTGGACAGCGCCACGGGTCCGGCGGTCTTCTACTCACTGGGCTCCCTCGCACGCGGCGACACGATCGAGATCGACCGAGCCGACGGCACGACCGCGGTCTTCACCATCGACGGCGTCGAGGTCTTTCCCCGCGAGGAGTTCCCCGACGAACTGGTCTACGGCTACGCCGGCCGCCCCGAGCTGCGCCTGATCACCTGCGGCGGACAGTTCAGTCGCGCCGACGGCTGGAACGCCAACGTCGTCGCCTTCGCCTACCTCACCGACACCCGCTGAGGAACCGTGCCCGCCGCGCGGGCCGCGGGTACCGGTCCCTCCCCGGGTCGGCGATGGAAGCGGGGACGGAGCGGGCGGGCCCGGTCCATGGCGGAAGGTCCCGCGGCCCCCGGCCGGCAGCCCGACCACCCCGGTTCCGGACACGACCCCCGCCCTCTCCTTCGACGCCGTCGCCGCCGGCTGCGACGCCACCCGCCCCGGCTACCCGCCGGTCCTCGCCGACGCGTTGGAGGAGAGGGCGGCACGCCCGCCGCGCTCCCCGGCCCGCCCGTACCCCGGACGGTCGGGGCCCCGGGCCCCCTGCGGTGCCACCATGGGGTCCTGCCGTCCCGTCCGGGGGTTCGCCACCGATCACGGGCCGGCCGGCGGGAGTCAGGGTTCCGTCGGCCGGCCGTCCCGGAGCGACACCGGCGGACCCCGACCGACCCCACTCCACGAGGTGAGCCACCCATGACCCGCAAGATCGCCGTGCTCGGCGCAGGAAAGATCGGTGAGGCGCTGCTGGGGGGCATCCTCCGGGGCGGCCGACCGGCCGCCGACCTGCTGGCCACGGTCCGGCGAGCGGAGCGGGCCGAGGCGCTGCGCGCCCGGTACGGGATCGCGGTGGTGGACAACGCGGAGGCGGCGAAGACCGCCGACACCCTCATCCTCGCGGTCAAGCCGCAGGACATGGCGACCCTGCTGGCCGAACTCGCGCCGCACGCCCCCTCCGATCGTCTGGTCATCAGCGCGGCGGCCGGCATCACCACGGCCTTCGTGGAGGAGCGCCTGGCGCCGGGCACCCCGGTGGTGCGGGTCATGCCGAACACACCGGCCCTGGTGGACGAGGGCATGTCGGTCATCTCGGCCGGCGCCCACGCCGGGGAGGAGCACCTGCGCCACACCGAGGAGATCTTCACCAGCGTGGGCAAGGCGCTCCGGTTGCCGGAGTCCCAGCAGGACGCGGCGACGGCGCTGTCCGGCTCGGGCCCGGCGTACTTCTACTTCCTGGTCGAGGCCATGGTGGACGCGGGCATCCTGCTCGGGCTGCCCCGGGACAAGGCGCACGACCTGATCGTCCAGTCCGCGTACGGAGCCTCGCTCATGTTGAGGGACAGCGGCGAGCACCCCGTGACCCTGCGGGAGGCCGTCACCTCACCGGGCGGTACGACGATCAGCGCGATCCGCGAGCTGGAGAAGCACGGGGTCCGGGCGGCTTTCCTGGCCGCTCTGGAGGCGGCCCGGGACCGCAGCCGCGAGCTGGCCTCCGGCGGTAACGGTGGCAACAGCGGTAACGGTGGTTCGAGGTAGGGGAGTTCACCGGCGGAACCGGGGCGGCTCCCGGTTCCGACCGCCCCGACCCCGGTTCTCCGGCCCGGGGTTTGACACGGCCCCGGCGCATCCGTAAGGTTCATCGGGTTGCCACTGACGCGGAGGCCGAGCCCCGCATGTCGGTGGCGCGGTTGTCGCCCGAGTGCGACGGTCATCTTCGCAGGACCTACTCTTCGAACGATCTCGAACGGGTCGTCGTCTTCGCACGTGTGCGGGTACGTCGGATCGCGGTATTGCCGTGTATTCGTGTGTCCGTGTGTGGAAATGGCTCCGGGCCCGATTTTGAATCGGGCGGGGGAATGTTCTACGGTGGTGGCAACGCCGGAGGGCGGAAAGCTCACGCCGGAGGGCGGTAAAAGCTTGAACTCCCGCCGACCGGGAGCCGGATCCGGAAAGAATCGGATGTGGTAGGGTCGGGAACACCGAAGGGAAGCGCCCGGAGGAAGAACCGGCCGAATGGTCGGGGGATTCCGAAGGAAGCGTCCGTTCCTTGAGAACTCAACAGCGTGCCAAAAGTCAACGCCAGATATGTTGATACCCCGTCCATCCGGGTCGCCCCTCTTTCGGGGGGTGTGCGCGGTGGTCGAGGTTCCTTTGAAGTAACACACAACAGCGAGGACGCTGTGCACCGCTTCGGGATATTCCTTCCGGGTGGTGCCGCTCCCATGGGCTGTAAAAGCATTCATGGA
>NZ_JAJUWS010000055.1 GCF_021390475.1 Streptomyces sp. ST2-7A | reverse complement strand
TGGATCCGGGTGATGGCAGTGGTGTGATGGATTGTCCCTTCGTCGTTCGTGAGTCCGATGTCTGTTCGCATGTCTACGATCGGGCGTCGGTGAACGGTACGGCGAGGAACGGGGACGGGCTCGCCGCCCATCCGGCGCGGGCGCGGTTGGTGTACGCCGTCCGTTTCGAGAACAACGGTGCCCCGCTCACCCTGCCCGGTCTGCCGGAGGCGTTGGAGAGTGAGTGGCAGGAGACCCCGGTGCGGGTGACCGAGGTCCAGGCCGTCGTCCGCTGACATATACCCCCGGCGCGCGGGTCCCGGACCGCCGGTGATGTCCTGTTGGACGCCTTCACCGACACCAAGTGGATCTCCGTGCAGCACGGCCGCACGGTCTTCCCCCTCTGACGCCCCCGCCACCGTCGAGGGTTGTCGGGCCAACCGGGAATGTTGGTTCGTCACCGTTCGATGACGGTGTGTCACCCGGCGTGTCGCACAGTCGCTGCTTCTCCTAGGCTGTGGGCCGTGATGAAGAACTCTGCTCCGCGTTTCCGGCTCCTGGCGTTGATCGCTTCCATCGCGCTCCTGTCCGCCTGCTCCGGCGGTGGTGACGAGAGCGAAGAGTTGGTGCTCCCCGTTCCGACGGTGGATGAGACCGCCGAACCGGAGGAGCCCACCGCGGAGGCGGAGCTGGAAAGGGTTTTTCGCTCTTACTGGGCCGCGATAGTAGAAATGGAGGGAGAGTCGGAAATTCCTGCTCCGAGCATGCTTGACGGAATTGCCACCGATGACGTGAAGGAGTTGGAGTTCAATCGCATCGGTAACCTCAAGGAGTCCGGCCATGTGAGGGAGGGGGGAGTGGATGTCGGCGAGGTCACCGTCACCCTCGAAGGAGAAAACGAGGCGTTGGTGCAGGCGTGCGTCGACAGTACGAACTGGGATCTCTTCAGGGAGGGGGAAAAGGTGGAGTTGGGCAATCAGGGGATCGGGCCGTCTGTTGTACGTGCAGAGAACGCGAGTGAAGGCTGGTTGATCGCGCAAGTTCGCTTGTTCGACGAGGTGACCATCTCATGTTGATTGGCCACGGTGCTTCTCGCGTAGCGTCGATTGTGCTGGCTGCTGCTTTGGGAACCTCTCTTCTGGCGTTCCCGTCCGAGGCGGTTGCGCAGCCGAACTGCCCAGATTTCTATTACGTCGAGCATGAAGATGGTGGAATCGACTACATTTGTCGTGGAACAAGTCCGGGGCAAGAGAACGAAAGCGAACCCTCTGACGGTAGCGGTGTAAATTCCCTCTCGTGTGATCTGTCCTTGGTGGAGGGCAGGGGGGATGCGCAGTGGTGTGAGGGGGTGAACGCGTGTTGGGCGGCCATTCCGTCGTATCTGTATCCGACTCCGGATATGTGGCCGGAGGAGCCCCCCACGGAAGACTCCGTCTACACCTTCAAGAAGTGTTACGCCCTTGATGGGGGCGAGCTTCCCGGGGTGTGGGAGTTCATCACGCCGGGGGATTCCGGTCTTTCGTTGGAGGAGTTGGCGTGGGAGGCGTTCGGGGAGTTGGTCGTTCCTGATTTCACGCTCGCGCACAGTCCGCCGGTGCATGCGGTGATCTTCGTGGATACGTGGTGGTGGGTGGAGGGTCCGTCGGATGGTGAGGTGCGGGGGAGTTCGGCCGGTGGGGTGGTGGCGATCGCGGAGCCGGCGCGGTTGGAGGTGGATCCGGGTGATGGCAGTGGTGTGATGGATTGTCCCTTCGTCGTTCGTGAGTCCGATGTCTGTTCGCATGTCTACGATCGGGCGTCGGTGAACGGTACGGCGAGGAACGGGGACGGGCTCGCCGCGCATCCGGCGCGGGCGCGGTTGGTGTACGACGTCCGTTTCGAGAACAACGGTGCCCCGCTCACCCTGCCCGGTCTGCCGGAGGCGTTGGAGAGTGAGTGGCAGGAGACCCCGGTGCGGGTGACCGAGGTCCAAGCCGTCGTCCGCTGAAGCGACTTCCGTCCGACCCGGGGGCGCGGCTCCCCGGCTGCCGGTGGTTGCGCTTGCACCTCACGTGGCGTGAGGCGCCACCGTGGGGTGTCGGAACACGAAGGAGGCGGCCATGGGCTGGTCGGTGGGTGAGGTGGCCCGATTCGCCGGGGTCAGTGTGCGGACCCTGCACCACTACGACGCGATCGGACTGTTGGAGCCGAGCGGGCGCACGTACGCCGGGCACCGCCGGTACGAGGAGAAGGACCTCGATCGGTTGCAGCGGATCCTCTTCCACCGGGAGTTGGGTTTCCCGTTGGAGGAGATCGCGGTCCTGGTGGACGACCCGGACCTCGACCCGACCGACCGGCTCCGTCGGCAGCATCACCTGCTCACCGAGCGGATCGAGAAGCTGCGACGGATGGCCGCCGCCGTGGAGCGAGCCATGGAGGCGAGACGCATGGGAATCAACCTCACCCCCGAGGAGCGGTTCGAGGTTTTCGGCCGCGACCACGACTGGGAGGCGTACGACCGGGAGGCCGAGGAGCGCTGGGGTGACACGGACGCATGGGCCGAGTCCCGGCGTCGTTCGGCCCGGTACACCAAGGAGGACTGGCGGCGGATCAAGGCCGAGGGCGATGACCTCAACGCGCGCGTCGCGGCCCTGGTGGCGGCCGGCACCGCCCCCGACTCCCCCGAGGGAACGGACCTGGCGGAGGAGCACCGCCGGCAGATCTGCCGCTGGTTCTACCCCTGCGACCACGCCCTGCACGTCAACCTGGGCGACATGTACGTGGCGGACGAGCGGTTCACCGCCACGTACGAGCGGGTGCGGGAGGGGATGGCCGGTTGGCTGCGGGACGCCATCCGGGCCAACGCCGCCCGTCGGGGCACCACGGGCGACTGACGGCCTCCGTCGCCCGTGGCGCGGGCGGCCGGCCCGGGGCAACGGTTCCGTCCCCATGAGGGCCCGTCCCGACCCCGGTGACCCGCCGCGCCCCCGCGATGGGCGGGGCTCCGGAGCCGACCCCGTTCGGTGCCCGCTGCCGGTCGCGTGTCGGGAGAGCCGACCGCCCCGGCCACCGCCACCGTCACCACCGGCCCCGGCCACCGCCACCGTCACCGCCACCGTCACCGTCACCACCGGCCCCGGGATCGGGGAGGGGCGTGACCTGACGCGACCGGTTTCCGAGCCGAGACGGCCCGGCGGGCCGAAAGACGAACGCCCCGCCGGACGGGTCCGGCGGGGCGTTCGTCGTCCGGGGGCCGGGCACGTGTCCCGGTCCCCGGACGGGGCGGTTCAGTTCCGGGCGTGCCGGCGCCGGCCGCGCCCCTCGGCGGCGGCGGTGCGCCGGTGTCCGGCGACCAGCACCGCCGTCACCAGGGCGAAACCGATCAGGAAGAGCAGCACCGTCAGCCCCACCCCCTCGTCGGGGGCGTACAGACTGCGGTCGTGCTCGTCGCCCTGCCAGGGCCACAGCGCCCGCAGCGACCCGGCCATCAACCCGGTCAGCACCACCAGCGTGACCCGGTGGTGCCGCTCCAGCAGCATGCGCAGCAGCTTCACGATGCACACCAGGCCGATCACGGCGCCGGTGGCGAAGATCCCGACGTACCCGAGGTCCCGCTCGTTGACGGCCTCGATGGTCGGCTCGTACATGCCCAGGGCCAGCAGCAGGAAGGAGCCCGACAGCCCCGGCAGCACCAGGGCGCACACCGCGATGGCGCCCGACCCGATCACCGCGAGCGGGTTGTCGGCGGCTCCGCCCAGGGAGAGCGAGGTCAGCCAGAACGCCAGGCCGGCCGCCACCACGGCGGTCAGCCATTCGCGTGCCTTCCACCGGCCGCCGGAGCCGGAGAAGGGAATCCACAGCGAGGCGAGCACCAGACCGAAGAAGACGGCGTAGGCGTACTGGCCGTGGTCGGTGACCAGCGGGGCGAGCAGTTTGGCGCTGAGCAGCAGCCCGACGACCATGCCGATGGCCAGCGGAATGAGCAGCCCCCAGTCGGCCCGGCGGTTCTCCTCCAGGGCCCGGCCCGGGCCCCGTCCCGCGGGGAGGTCGGTGACGGCGAACCGCAGGGCCGCCCCCAGGTGCCCGGCCGCGCCGATCAGACGTTCGTAGACGCCGACGATCAGTGCGATGGTGCCGCCGCTGATGCCGGGCAGCGCCTCGGCGACGCCGATCAGCGATCCGCGCAGGCCGTTGGCGACGCGGTTCTCGCGGCGCGCCGGCGGCCGGGTGGGGGAGTGCGGCCCGCCGGCGGCGACGAGCGGGACGGCCGCGAGCGGCGTCGTCGCCTCCGGGTCGACGGAGGCCCCCGGCGCGAGGGGTCCGGCCCCGGTGGGACGGGGGCGCCCGGTGGCCCCGGGAACGTCGGAGTGCATTGCCATGGTCTCCACTCACACGGATCGGGAAGGGCGGGCACGCCCGGTGGTGCTCCGCGTGTCGGATCGCCGCCGGTGACAGGGCTCACGGCCCACCCGGGGGCGCCTGGTCCGGCACACGGCCCCACTCATCCTATGCTTCGCCGGAGAGCCTTTCGGATGGGTCACCCACTTCGTCGGGCGGGGGATGACCGGGACACGCGTGTGATGTGAAGGAGTGCTGCCGACGTGGCCGAGGACGAGCACCACACCTCGGAATTCGCGGTTCCGGAGGGGCTGAGGCTGTCGCCGCCGGAGGAGGAGAACCCCACCTCGGAGTTCGCGGTTCCCGAGGGGCTCCGCCCCCGAACCGCCGTCGAATCCCACAGCGACTTCCGGCCCGTGCGCCCCGACCCGGCGTTCACGCCGGCGGCCGGCATCCCGATGCTGACCCGCACCAACCAGCCGCTGGCGTGGCAGGACCGGATGCGCCACATGGTGCGGTTGCCGTTGGCGGAGCGCCCGGCCCCGGAGCCACCGGCCTCGGCCGAGCGGGAGGAGGGCGGCGGGCCGCCGGTGCCGCGCATCCTGGACCTGACCCTGCGCATCGGTGAGTTGCTGTTGGCCACCGGCGAGGGCGCGGAGGACGTGGAGACGGCGATGTTCGCCATCGCCCACGCCTACGGCCTGGACCGTTGCGAGGCGACGGTCACCTTCACCCTGATCTCGATCACCCACCAGCCCTCGCTGGTGGACGCCCCGGTGTCGTTGAACCGCATCGTGCGGCGGCGCGGTACCGACTACACCCGCCTGGCGTCGGTCTTCCGCCTCGTGGACGACATCACCGCCGGGTCGGTGACCCTGGAGGAGTCCTACGGTCGGCTGGCCGACATACGCCGCAACCGCCACCCCTTCACCAAGTGGCAGATCACGGCCGCCGCCGGCCTGCTGGCGGGCTCGGCGAGCGTGTTGGTGGGCGGGGGGTGGCTGGTGTTCTTCCTGGCGGCGCTCGGCGCCATGATCGGCGATCGCCTGGCCTGGTTGCTGGCCGCCCGGGGGTTGCCGGAGTTCTACCAGTTCGTGGCGGCGGCGACGGGGCCGGCCGCGGTGGGCGTGGCCATCGCGGCCATGCAACCCGGACTGGTGCGGGCCGCCGCGGTGATCACCGGCGGGCTCTTCGCGCTCTTCCCCGGACGGGCCATGGTGGCCAGCGTTCAGGACGGGCTCACCGGCTACTACATCACCGCCGCCGCCCGCATGTTGGAGGTGCTCTACCTGATCGCGGGCATCGTCATCGGGGTGCTGGCGATGCTCTACATCGGGGAGACCACGGGTGTCGTCCTCAACCCGGAGGGTCTGTACACGCAGAACCGCCCCGTGATGCAACTGCTGGCGGCGATGGCGCTGGCCCTGGCGTTCTGCGTGATGCTGCAACAGGACCGGGCGACCCTGCCGGCGGCCGTTCTCAACGGGGGCGTGGCCTGGCTGATGTTCGGTGCCCTGCACGACGTGGGGGGCATCTCCCCGTTCGCGGCGACGTTGGTGGGCGCCGGGATGGTCGGGCTCTTCGGGCAACTGCTGGCCCGCCACCGGCTCACCTCGGCCCTGCCGTACGTGACGGCGGCGATCGGCCCACTGCTGCCGGGAAGCGCCCTGTACTTCGGGCTGCTGGGATTGGCACAGGGCAGCATCGTCACCGGTGGCCAGCACCTGCTGCGCGCGGCGACGCTGTCGCTGGCGATCGCCATCGGAGTGAACCTGGGGAGTGAGATCGCGCGGTTGTTCATCGGTACGCCCGGCCGGCTCAGTCCGATCGCGGGGCGGCGCGGCGCCAAGCGCACCCGCGGGTTCTGAGGTCCGGCCCCCCCACCGGCCGCGACGGGGTCGGCGACCTCAGTGCTTGTCGCCACCGCGATCGGTCAGCCGCTTGTACGAGCGCTCGATCTCGGCCTCGGCGTCGGCACGCCCCACCCAGTCGGCGCCCTCGACGGACTTGCCGGGCTCCAGGTCCTTGTAGACCTCGAAGAAGTGCTGGATCTCCAGGCGGTCGAACTCGCTGACGTCGCCGATGTCGGTCAGGTGCTCCATGCGCGGGTCACCGGCGGGCACGCACAGCAGCTTGTCGTCGCCGCCGGCCTCGTCGGTCATCCGGAACATGCCGATGACGCGGCAGCGGATCAGGCAGCCCGGGAAGGTGGGTTCGTCGAGGATGACCAGGGCGTCCAGCGGATCGCCGTCCTCGCCGAGGGTGTTCTCCACGAAGCCGTAGTCGGCCGGGTACACCGTCGAGGTGAACAGGTGGCGGTCGAGCCGGAGGCGTCCGGTCTCGTGATCCACCTCGTACTTGTTCCGCGAACCCTTCGGAATCTCGATGGTGACGTCGAACTCCACGGGGAGGCTCCTTATGCGTCGTGACCGGCTACGAATGGTTTAGTTTCCCCCGGGCGGTGCCGTGGTCGCGAAAGGGGCTGGTGACAGGTGCGGGATGTGGTGCGGGAGACGGTCCGGCGACACCGGGGGGCCCACCGTCCGGCGGCGTTGGCCGCGGCGGTGGGCGTGGCGGCGGCGATGGGGGCGATCGTCCTGTCGGGGCCGTGGGACGCCGGACAGCGCGAGGCGGAGCGCACCCGCGCAGCCGTCGCGGCCGGGGCGCCCACCGGGGCGTGGGACACCGGAACGGCCGGCGACCGTTCGGGTGGTTCCGAACCGGAGGCCGGGCCCCCGGCCGCCGCGCCGCCGGCGGGGCCGGTGCTGGAAGCGCTCGGACCCCGGGTGATCGACTTCTTCCCCGGCGCCGAGCCGGCCCCCGCCGACCGCGACCGGGGGGTCGTCGGGAACCCGGCACCGCTCGACCCCGCCTCGGTCCTGGATCCGCTGCTCGACGATCCGGCGCTGGGCACCGCGCCGGCCGCCACCGTCATCGACCTGGCCGACGGCCGCCCGCTGTACTCCCGGAACGGGGACCGGTCGATGGCGCCCGCCTCGACGGTGAAGCCCGCCACCGCCGCCGCCGCGCTGCACACCCTGGGCCCCGACCACCGGCTGATCACCCGGGTGGTCCTGGATCCGGACCGCGAGCGGGTGATCCTGGTCGGTGGCGGCGACACCAACCTCGCCCCACGGGACCTGGGCCGACTCGCCGCGCGCACCGCCGAGGTGCTGCGGGAGCGAGGCGTCGACGCGGTCGGTGTCGGCTGGGACGCCGGCTCCGACGGCACGCCGTCGCACCACCCCATCGGCGTCAACCACAACATCGCGCCGTTCACCGCGCTGATGGTCAACGCCGGCCGACTGGACGACAGCACTACCGGCCCCGCCCCGCGTTCGGCGGACCCGGCGGCGGACGCGGCGGGCGCGTTCGTGCGCCTGCTGGAGGCGGAGGGCATCGAGGTGCGCGGCTCCTCCGCCGCCCCCCGCGCGGTGCCGAGGAAGGCGGAGGAGCTGGCCGTCCACCGCTCCGCGCCGCTCTCGGTACTGACCGAGGAGATGCTCACCGACAGCGACAACGACATGGCCGAGTCACTGGCCCGGGCGGTGGGGGAGGCGCGCGGCCACGGCTCCGGCCTGACCGGCGCGGCCCGGGGCGTCACCGAGTCACTCGCCGAACTCGGGCTGCCCATGGAGGGCCTCCGGGTGACCGACGGCAGTGGACTGGACCGCTCGGGACGGATGACCACCGACGCGCTGGTCGGACTGCTCGCCCTGGCCGCCGACCCCGCCCGGCCGGAACTGCGGTCGGTGCTCACCGGCCTGCCGGTGGCGGGTTTCACCGGAACCCTGGACTCCCGTTACCCGGACGTGGGGGCGGGCGTGGTGCGGGCCAAGACCGGCACCCTCACCGGCGTGAACGCCCTGGCGGGCACGGTGGTGGACACCGACGGCAGGGTTCTGGCGTTCGCCTTCCTCACCGAGGGCACCACCTCGCCCGACGCGGCGCAGGACGCCCTGGACCGGGCCGCGGCGGCGCTGAGCCGCTGCGGCTGCGGCTGACCCGCCCCGGGGGCCGCCCTCCCGCCCCCGGTTCCGCACCACCCCGACAGCGCCTCCCGCGAGCCCTCCCGCGAGCCCTTCCGCCCCGCCCGGGGACCGGCGCCCGCCGGGTCGGTCCCGCCGGTCCTGTTCGTTCCGTCCGTTCGCCCCGTACCGTGGATGCCATGACACGTCTCGGTGGAACGGATCCGGTGGACTGGAACCTGGCGGTGGCCACCGCCAATCGCATCGTCCGTCCCGGCCCGGAGGTCGGCCGGGACGAGGCCCGCGCGATCGTCGCGGAGCTCCGGCGGCACGCCGGGACCTCGCAACACCACGTCCGTGAGTTCACGGGCCTGGACACCCGGGGGCCGGACACCCCTGTGCTGATCGTGGATCGCCCCGGCTGGGTGCGGGCCAACGTGGCGGGTTTCCGCGAGCTGCTGCGCCCGATGATCGACCGGATGCGGGAACGCCGCGCGGCGGTACCCGGCGGCTCGGCGCTGACCATGGTCGGCGGCAAGGTCACCGGCGTCGAGGTCGGTATGTTGATGGCCTTCCTCTCCTCGCGGGTGCTGGGTCAGTACGAGACCTTCGCGCCGACCACCACACAGCTGCCCGGCGGTGAGCGGGGCGGCGGCCGGCTGTTGCTGGTAGCCCCCAACATCGTCCATGTGGAACGTGAACTGGGCGTGGACCCGCACGATTTCCGACTGTGGGTGTGCCTGCACGAGGAGACCCACCGGACCCAGTTCGGCGCGGTGCCGTGGCTGCGAGACCACCTCGAGGGCGAGATCCAGTCGTTCCTCTCCGAGGCGGACATGGACCCCTCGACGCTGCTCGAGCGCATCCGCGGTGCCGCGCAGTCGTTCTCCGGACGGGGTCCGGAGGGCGGGACGGAGACGACCGGCACCGGCGACCCGGCCGGCGACCCGGCCGCCGCGAAGTCCTCGCCGGCCCCCGGCTCGCCGGCTCCCGGCTCACTGGTGGAGTTGGTGCAGACGCCGCGTCAGCGGGAGATCCTGGACCGGTTGACCGCGGTGATGTCCCTGCTGGAGGGCCACGCCGACTACGTGATGGACGGGGTCGGTCCGCGGGTGGTGCCCTCGGTGGTGGAGATCCGTGAGAAGTTCGCCCAGCGGCGTCGTACCGGCGCCGGCCGTCTGGACCGGGTGCTGCGACGGGCGCTGGGCATGGACGCCAAGCTGCGGCAGTACCGCGACGGCGAGCGTTTCGTCCGGGCGGTGGTGGACGAGGTGGGCATGGCCGGCTTCAACCGGGTGTGGACCTCGCCGAACACGCTGCCCACCCGGTCGGAGATCGCCCGGCCCGAGGAGTGGGTGGCCCGGGTGCGACCCGCGGCCGGCACCGGCGGCTGACGGGACGTCCGGCGAGCGGAATCCGACGGGCGGGCCCCGGGGCGTTCGACCCCCCGGGGCCCGCCCGTCGCACGCCCCGGGTGGCCGTTCGGGTGAGGCGTTCGGTTCCCCCGGGCCAACCACTTCACCCGTACGAGGGAGTCCGGGGCCGGGCGCGGCGTGCGATGCTCGGGACGGTGGCCTTTTCTGTCACCATGTACGCACTGAGAGTGATCGGTTCTGTGACCGTCCGTAGCCCGAGAAAGTGAGTCGGACATGGGTCCCCATCCCGCGGTCGCCGCGATACGCCTGGCGGTTCGCCGCACCCTCCGGGACATCCTCCGCGAGGTGGGGCCCGTGCCCGCCCCGCCCGTTCCCACCCCCGCCGGGACCTCCGTCACGGCCTCGCGGGCGGGATCCCCCGGGCTCCGGGAAGCCCCCGAGCCCTCCGCGCGCGCTTCCCGCCCCGCGTGCCCCGCGCCCCCGGCCGGGTCCCCGCCCCCGGACGCGCCCCTGGTACTCGCCGCCTGCTCCGGCGGCGCCGACTCCATGGCCCTCGCCGCCGCCCTCGCCTTCGAGGCCCCCCGCATGGGACTGCGCGCCGGCGGCATCACCGTCGACCACGGTCTCCAGGCCGGCTCCGCCGAGCGCGCCCGCGAGGTCGTGAACCGCCTGACGGAGCTGGGCCTGACCCCCGTCGAGGCCGTCACCGTCGGCGTCGGACGCGACGGCGGCCCCGAGGCGGCGGCCCGCACCGCCCGCTACCGGGCCCTGGACGCCGCCGCCGAACGCCACGGCGCCATCGCCGTCCTCCTCGGCCACACCCGCGACGACCAGGCCGAGACGGTCCTGCTGGGCCTCGCCCGGGGATCCGGCACCCGGTCGCTGGCCGGGATGCCCGCCGTCTGCGGCAGTCCGCTGCACCGTCGGTCCACCGGGGCCCCCGCGCCCGTTCCCGCCCCCACCGGTGCCCGTGCCGGTACCCGGCCCGGCCGACCGGACGACCCCGGGGAGCACCGCCGCTACCGGCGCCCCTTCCTGGAGACCGACCGCCGCACCACCCGGCTGGCCTGCGAGCGCCAACGCCTGCCGGTCTGGGACGACCCGCACAACGCCGACCCCGCCTTCACCCGCTCCCGGGTCCGCCACGAGGCGCTGCCCGCCCTGGAGAAGGCGCTGGGTCGGGGCGTCACCGAGGCGCTCTCCCGCACCGCCCGGCTCTTCCGGGACGACGCGGACGCCCTCGACGCCTGGGCCGAGCGGGCCGCTCGCACCGCCACCGCCCCCGACGGCACCCTCGATGTCGCCGTCCTCGGCGAGCTGCCGCCCGCCGTGCGGCGTCGGGTGCTGCGCCGGGCCGCCATCGCCGCCGGAGCCCCCGCCGGTTCGCTGTTCGCCCGTCACATCGAGGAGACCGACCGTCTGATCACCGCCTGGCGGGGCCAACGCCCCCTCAACCTGCCGGGCCGGGTCGAGGCGCGCAGGCAGGGTGGCAGACTGGTCCTGCAGCAGGCGATCCGATAGAGAGTGGCGACGGTGCGAGAGAAAGACCTGGGCGCGGACCTTCGGGCGGTGCTCATCACCAAGGACGAGATCGATTCCAGGCTCGCCGAGCTGGCAGCGGAGATCGACGCCCGGTACGACGGCAGGGACGTCCTCATCGTGGGGGTCCTCAAGGGCGCGGTGATGGTCATGGCCGACCTGGCCCGGGCCCTGGCCACCCCGGTGACCATGGACTGGATGGCGATCTCCTCCTACGGGGCCGGTACCCAGTCCTCCGGCGTGGTCCGGATCCTCAAGGACCTGGACACCGACATCAAGGACAAGCACGTTCTGATCGTCGAGGACATCATCGACTCCGGGCTGACGCTCTCCTGGCTGCTGGCCAACCTCGGCTCCCGCGAGCCGGCCTCCCTGGAGATCGTCACCCTCCTGCGCAAGCCCGACGCGGCGAAGGTCGACATCGACGTCCGCTGGGTCGGTTTCGACATCCCCAACGAGTTCGTCGTCGGCTACGGCCTGGACTACGGGGAGAAGTACCGCAACCTGCCGTTCGTGGGCACCCTCGCCCCGCACGTCTACGGGGGCTGACCGGCGGAGGCCGACCGGCGCGACCGGGCCGGTCGGGCGCCCCCGGCGCGCGACCGGCCCGGGGGTGACCCGGCCGGGCCCGGGGCGATCGAACCGGTGTGAGCGGGAATACTCCGCTCCGTCCGGCTCCGTCCGGCGGGGCCGGAACCCCGGGTCGGTCCGCCGCGTTGAACCGGTGGACTCCCCGCCGTCCGGCCCCGGACCCCGGGGCCCCGGCCGCTCCGCGCGGCCGGCCGGAAGGGTTCCACCGCGGTCCGCCGTGACGAACCGTTCCCGGTGCCCCGGCAGCGCCGAACGGTTCCCCCGGGGTACCGTCGCGAGGAGTCAGCTTGTTCTGTGCCGGGAGCGCGCCGGCCGAATCAGGACACCGCACGCACAGCGGATCCCGTCCGGGGGCTGTGCCTCGATGTGGCAGGAGGGACGGGGCTGCGCGGCCCCGTGTGGAGAGACGTGAAGCGCTACTTCCGTGGGCCGGTCATGTGGATCATGCTGGCCGTCCTCGCCGTGATCCTGTTGATGAACGTGTTCCGCACCTCCGAGGGTTACACGACGGTCGACACCGCCGAGGTCGTGCAGGCGATCAACCAGAACAAGGTCCGATCCGCCGAGCTGACCACCGGTGACGAACAGCGGATCAAGATCGAGCTGAAGGACGGCGAGGAGATCCAGGGGGTCACCACCGTCCAGGCCAGCTACATCGGTGAGCAGGGCAGCGAACTGGCCAAGCTCCTCCAGGCCAAGTACCAGGACGAGGAGGGGCTGCTCCCCGACGGCTACACCGTCAGCCCGCAGTCGCAGAACGCCTTCGTCGGCATCCTGTTCTCCTTCCTGCCCATCCTGCTGATCCTGCTGGTCTTCCTGTTCCTGATGAGCCAGATGCAGGGCGGTGGCTCGCGGGTGATGAACTTCGGCAAGTCCAAGGCCAAGCTCATCACCAAGGACACCCCCAAGACCACCTTCTCCGACGTCGCCGGTTCCGACGAGGCCGTCGAGGAGCTCCACGAGATCAAGGAGTTCCTCCAGGAGCCCGGCAAGTTCCAGGCCGTCGGCGCCAAGATCCCCAAGGGCGTGCTGCTGTACGGCCCGCCCGGCACCGGCAAGACCCTGCTCGCCCGGGCGGTCGCCGGTGAGGCCGGGGTGCCGTTCTACTCCATCTCCGGTTCCGACTTCGTCGAGATGTTCGTCGGTGTCGGCGCCTCCCGGGTCCGCGACCTGTTCGAGCAGGCCAAGGCGAACGCCCCGGCGATCGTCTTCGTCGACGAGATCGACGCCGTCGGCCGGCACCGCGGCGCCGGCATGGGCGGCGGTCACGACGAGCGAGAGCAGACCCTCAACCAGCTGCTGGTCGAGATGGACGGCTTCGACGTCAAGGGCGGCGTCATCCTCATCGCCGCCACCAACCGTCCCGACATCCTGGACCCCGCGCTGCTGCGGCCGGGTCGCTTCGACCGGCAGATCGCCGTCGACCGCCCCGACATGCAGGGCCGGCTGGAGATCCTCAAGGTCCACAAGAAGGGAAAGCCGGTCGCCCCGGACGTGGACCTGGGCGCCGTCGCCCGTCGCACCCCCGGCTTCACCGGCGCCGACCTCAACAACGTGCTCAACGAGGCCGCGCTGCTCGCCGCCCGCGCCGACGCCAAGCTGATCGACAACAAGTTCCTGGAAGAAGCGATCGACCGGGTGGTGGCCGGCCCGCAGAAGCGGACCCGGATCATGAGCGACAAGGAAAAGCTCATCACCGCCTACCACGAGGGCGGTCACGCCCTGGTGGCCGCGGCCGGCTCCAACAGCGACCCCGTGCACAAGGTCACGATCCTCTCGCGCGGCCGGGCCCTGGGCTACACCATGGTGCTGCCGGAGGAGGACAAGTACTCCACCACCCGCAACGAGATGCTGGACCAGTTGGCCTACATGCTCGGCGGGCGGGCCGCCGAGGAGCTGGTCTTCCACGACCCGACCACCGGCGCCGGCAACGACATCGAGAAGGCCACCGCCACCGCCCGGGCCATGGTCACCCAGTACGGCATGAGCGAGCGGCTGGGCGCGATCAAGTTCGGCGCCGACTCCTCCGAGCCCTTCCTGGGCAAGGACATGGGTCACCAGCGCGACTACTCCGAGGAGATCGCCGGGGTGGTGGACGAGGAGGTCAAGCGCCTCATCGAAACCGCCCACAACGAGGCCTGGGAGATCCTGGTCGAGAACCGGGACGTCCTGGACAACCTGGTCCTGGAACTGCTGGAGAAGGAGACGCTGAACAAGGAGCAGTTGGCGGAGATCTTCCGATCGATCGTCAAGCGTCCGGCGCGGCCGGCGTGGACCGGCTCCACGCAGCGCACCCCCTCCACCCGCCCGCCGGTGGCGGTGCCGGCCAAGCCGGTCAAGCCGGTCGAGTTGGCCAAGGCCAACGGCAGCGCCGGCTCGGAGGCCGTGAGCGGGGCCTCGCTCGAGAAGCGGGAGATCACCGGGTCCACCGGATCCACCGGGCTCGGTACCGGACCGACGTCCGACTGAGCCCGGGCCCGGCGGGCCCGGCGGGAATGTCACACGCGCCCCCCGCGTTGCCGTGGGGGGCGCGTTGTCATCTCATCGCGCCCCGGGGCCGCCCCGGCGCGCGGCCCGGCCGGCGGACGCGCCGGATCGGAAAGACGGAAGAGGACATGATGACCGACCCGGTGACCCGGGCCACCGACGGTGCGCCCATCGGCGAGTTCGACGAGAAGCGCGCCGAGAACGCCGTCCGCGAACTGCTCATCGCCGTCGGCGAGGACCCCGACCGCGAGGGCCTGCGCGACACCCCCGCCCGGGTGGCCCGTTCCTACCGGGAGATCTTCGCCGGACTGTGGCAGACCCCGGAGGACGTCCTCACCACCACCTTCGACCTCGGCCACGACGAGATGGTGCTGGTCAAGGACATCGAGGTGTTCTCCAGCTGTGAGCACCACCTGGTGCCCTTCACCGGCGTCGCGCACATCGGGTACATCCCCTCGTCCAGCGGCAAGATCACCGGCCTGTCGAAACTGGCCCGCCTGGTCGACGTCTTCGCCCGCCGTCCGCAGGTGCAGGAGCGGCTGACCACGCAGGTCGCCGACTCGCTGATGCGGATCCTGGAGCCGCGCGGGGTGATCGTGGTCATCGAGTGCGAGCACATGTGCATGACGATGCGGGGGGTGCGCAAGCCCGGGGCCAAGACCACCACCTCGGCGGTGCGCGGACAGTTGCGCGACTCCACCACCCGCGCCGAGGCGATGGCTCTCATCCTCTCCCGCTGACCGGGGCGACCCGGCCCGTCTCCCGGATCGCCGCGTGGGTGACCCGCCCGGGGATCCGGGAATTCCTCGCGTCGCCCCTTGACAGGGACATGATTTTATTGGCTTCATGGGGGCGTCGAATTCACTTCGACACCTCCGGGGATGTCGGGGACGGTCGGTGTCGCGTCCTTGTATGGGAGCGCTCCCACAGGCTTCCGACGCGACCCCTCCCGGCCCCGTACCCCACCGCTCCCGGAGGCGGCGCCGAAACCGCCGCGGAGGCCTCCGGACCCCTCCGCGGCGGGTCACCCCCCACCGCATCGACTCCGGGCCCCGCCGGCGTCCGACGACAGGAGGGGAGGGGTCCGGCGGACCGTGCCGCCGCGTGCCCGGCCACGGCCCGCCGGGCCACCGTCGGCGGGGCGGGGACCGGGCCTCCGGGAGGGGTCGGTCGGCGGCCGACCATTCCCGCCGCCGAAGCCGTTCGGCATCCCCGGGCACGCCCCGGTGGCCGCCCCCGGGGATCCGCGCGGCGCCGAGGTCACCGACGCCCGTACCCGGGATCTCCTTCGCCGGCCAACCCCCGGTCCGCCGGGAGGAGGGCTCGGTGTCCTTCGAGCCGGCCTTCGCCGACCGGCCCCGACTGCGTTGGCACGAGACCGGGTTCCGGTCCGGGCGACGCTCTCCGTCCGCCGGCGCTCCGAGCCACACGTCGCCCGAGCAGCCCCAGTGAGCGGTAGAAGCGGTCGGGCAGGAAGACCGCGTCGGCGACGATCATCGCGGCGGAGAACAGCGGGAGGCCCATGAGCACCGCGATGCCCACGTGCATCCCGAGCATCATGACCAGGACCGGGTACTTGAGCCTGCCGAACAGGACGAAGGGGAAGGCGACCTGCAACAGCACCGTCAGGTAGCAGACGGCGGTGATCAGGACCTCGTGGGAGTCGACCATCCGGGAGAGCGCGGGCCAGGGTTGGAACAGGTGGAGGTTCAGGGCGTAGTGGAGGGCGGTCCCGTTGCCCCAGGTGACGCCCTGCACCTTGTACAACCCCGCCGATCCGTAGAGGAAGCAGACCTGGGCGGCGATGACGAACATCCCGCAGTTGTGCAGGACGGTGACCACGCTCACGCGGGCATCGCGCAGCCGGCTCCGGAGCTCGTCCCCGGCTGTCGACGACGGCCGTGTCCCCGGCCCCGGCCCCGTGGCCGAGCGAGAGCGGGCCCTACGGGCGTCCAGGGACCAGCGTCGGCCGCAGGCGGTGAAGGCGAGGTAGACGCTCATGAGGAGGATGAGGTTGTCCCCGCCGTCCGTCATGAAGATCGCCCTGGAGTGGAATGACGCCACCACCACGGCGAACAGCACGGACATCGCTCTGGTCCGCCAGCCCAGCATGAACAACGCGGAGGTGACGACGGCCAGCACGTAACAGAGCTCGAAGTACGCGCGGCTGTCGGAGAGGGTGAGGAAACTCGCCCATCCCGTCTGGTCGAACAGCTGCCTCGCCAGCGCGGGCGTCCACGGCGAACCGGGCCCCCAGATCGCGTCACGGTGCGGAAACTCGCGCAGCAGGAAGACCAGATAGAGCAGGCCGTAGCCGATGCGCAGCACCGCCGCCGCGTACAGGGAGATCGGTCGCTCGATCAACAGGGCGAAGAACGCGGCGAGGCGGTCGAGCGTTCGGTGCGTCACCGTGTGTGCACCCACTCGTCCGATGTCGGCCTTCGACGGGGTGGGGGTCGGCTCAATCGGTGCCACGCGGAGTCACCTCCCACCAGGGGAGGTGACGGGTCTCCACGGGAGTGGCCGGACGATTGCTCCCGCCGGGGGCGCCGACGGGCACGGCGACGACTCGCAGTTGGATGAAGTCGAAGGAGTCGCCGCGGTACTCGGTCACGCGATCCACCGCGATGTTGCGGAGGTATTGCCGGATCATCGCGGC
Organism: Streptomyces sp. ST2-7A; assembly: GCF_021390475.1. GTDB lineage: Bacteria > Actinomycetota > Actinomycetes > Streptomycetales > Streptomycetaceae > Streptomyces. Next base: position 24,842 of record NZ_JAJUWS010000055.1, on the reverse strand, counting down.
TCGCTCCGAACGCGGTTCGTCGTCGGTACCGAGTGTTTCGAAGTACGCGTTCCAGGCCCGGCGCAGCATGTTCTGCGTCGTATGGCTCGGGAAGGGATTGTGCTCGGTCGCGGAGTTGTCCACATCGCTCAGGTCGAACCAGTCGCTCACCTGCTCGCTACCGTCCGGATCGATCCGCATGGTCCTCGCCGAGATCTGCCGATTGACCGACTCGGGGTCCGGGGCGAAAAGTCGCCAATTCTGCTCGAACACGGGATAGACCCACGCGTCGATCTGTTTGTTGTACTGCTGCGAGATCGCATTCGCCGGCGCCACATGGAGAAAGACCAGGGTCACGTGGATGAGCGTGACCGCCAGGCACAGGACGACGGCGGCTCCTGTGAAAATGTGCGGTGGGCGACGCGGTGGCCCCGCCCCCCGATGGGACCGGCGGCCTCCGGCGGTCGAACCGCCGTCGGAGTGCCCCGATTCCTTCGATTCCGCCTGCTCGACACCGCTGGGCATGACCCCACCCGGCCTTCCCGTCCCGCTGTTCATTTCCGCTTCTTCCGGTTCCGCGGGTGGCGCGCGGCGGAATCGATCGACCGTCCACCGCGCGCCACGCGTCCTACTCGCGAACTCGAACGGCCGGCTCTGCGCTCAGCCGGCCGCAAGCACTTACCGACTCATGTGACCGTCGGGCTTGTCGTGGCCGTGGCCGTGACCGTGCTCGGGCTTGTCGTGGCCGTGACCGTGCTCGGGCTTGTCGTGACCGTGGCCGTGCTCGGGCTTGTCGTGGCCGTGGCCGTGGCCGGGCTTGCCGTGCTCGGGCTTGTCGTGGCCGTGACCGTGGCCGGGCTTGCCGTGCTCCGGCTTGTCGTGACCGTGACCGGGCTTACCGGGCTTGTCGTGGCCGTGGCCCGGCTTCCCCGGCTTCCCTGGCTTCCCCGGCGGCTTGGGTTCGCCGCCGCCGGTGGTGCCGCCGTTGGTGATGCCACCGTTCGTCGCGCCGGTGGTGCCACCCGTGGTGCCCGCGATGAGGCCACCCGTCGTCACTCCACCCAGCAGCCCCCCGACGGTGCCGCCGGTGGTGCCGCCGTTGGTCACGCCGCCGTTGGTCGCACCGCCATTGGTGATGCCGCCGTTGGTCACGCCGCCGTTGGTCACGCCGCCGTTGGTGGTGGCTCCGTTGGTGCCGCCGTTGGTGGTGGCTCCGTTGGTACCGCCGTTGGTGGTGGCTCCGTTGGTACCGCCGTTGGTGGTGCCGCCGTTGGTGGTGCCGCCGTTACACGCCGGTCGGGTGATCGTGTTGGTGTCCAGCGTCACGGAACCGTTACGGGCCAACGCCCGGCCGACGATGTCCGCGTCCGTGTTGGCCGTGATCGACGTCAGGGCCATGATGGTGCCGACGAAGTCGGAGTTGGTGCCGAGGGTGGCCGAGCTGCCGATCTGCCAGAAGACGTTGCACGGCGAGGCGCCATTGATGAGGCTCACGTTGCTGGCGGAAGCCGTTGTCAGGCCCGAACCGACCTGGAACACCCAGATGGCGTCGGGGTTGTTCTGGCCGTCCAGGGTGAGCGTGCCCGTGAGACCGAGGGTGGACGACGCCGTGTAGACCCCCGGGACCAGCGTCAGACCGCCGGCGTCCGGGGGAAGCGCGGCGTCCGAGGTCTGTCCGGCCGCGTTGTTGTATGCCACGACCAAGTCGCTCTTGGCTTGGGCGGCCACGGCGTCCGCCGAGTGGAAGGTCCCGTTCACCAGCCCCGGGGGGAAACCGGAGATGGCCGTTCCCGGGTGCACACCGACATCGCCGGTGATGACCGAGGGCCCGGTGTTCGTGACCGACTCACCGGCCAGGACCGCGAAACTGTCGGCGGTGCCCAGCGGTACGGGTTGGGCGAGCGCGTTCGCCCTCGTCGGCGTCACCGCCACGACGACGACGGCGATCACCATCGCGAGCAACGCCGCCATCCAGGCCGACGTTCTGCGCCAGTGCGGCGCGGTAGAGGTATTGAGCGTCATCGAGAAGCCAGCTCCTGAAGGGATGGTGGCGTGTTCGGCGGATATCGGATGTCCGAAATCGCCTATTTCTGTCAGCTGACATGTTAGACACGCGACTTTCCGCGACGGCGGTACTTCGGGATGGTTTCGGGAATCCAACCATATGCCTCATTGAATATATGAAGAAATGCTAAATAGTGTGACGGGTCGCTGTTATATGCCTGGAAGCGGTCGATCGAGGGCGTGTCGTCGGCGCAAGGAAAACGGGACACGCGTGTGCTCGGGCTTCACCCGCGACTTTCTCCACCTGCGAGCCCCGTTACCCCGAGCCGATCCCGGGGAACCCGGGCCCCGGTTGGACAGGGGGCCGTGGGCGTGAGCAGGTCGGCGGTCCGGGGCGTGAAAGCCCGCAGCATGCGGCCGGGAGTGGCCGGGCGCCGTGGTCGGTCGCACAGGGGTCGGCGAGCGGGGATTCGGTCGTGGTACCCCCGGGAGGACGGGGACGCGACCGCGGGAGCGGAGGACGTCCGGGCCCGGATGCGGAACGCGGCGGCGGTCGCGACCCTCATCCATCCCGTTCGAGGACCCGGCCCGGACCAACCTCGTGCCCACGACCTCCCCGGACAGAACACCTATGGCGTCGGGGCGTCCCGGGTGACGGTACCCCCGGGGGCCGCGTCCCCGTCCCCGTCGTTCCGACGCGGGGACATCGTGTAGACGCCGACCAGCCGCGCGATCACCGTCGTCAGGAACAGCGTGGCCACCACCGCCTGCATCGCCGCCAGCGACTGCGCCCACGGGGTGAGCGGCACCACGTCCCCGTACCCCACCGTCGCCAACGTCACGAACCCGAAGTACATCAGCAGCGACCAATCGATCGCGGTGTCCGGGGAGGCCAGGTCCGTGAAGCTGCCCGGCGCCGACAACTCCATCGCCGTGAAGCAGGCGGCGAAGAACGCGCCCAGCAGCAGGTAGACCGAGATCGCGGCCAGGATCAGCTCCGGACCCGGGCGGTGGTGTCGGCGGAAGACGAAGAGCACCAGGGAGGCGATCAGCGCCAGCTGGAACAACGCCACGGACAGGTGACGGCCCAGCGCCGCCGCCGTGTCCTGGCGGTCCACCACCGACCACACCGCGAAACAGGAGAAGACGATCGCCACCCCCACCACGGGCCGCACCCAGGGCCCCTCGGTGCGCACGGTGCGCAGGCCGAAGACGATCATCCCGGCGTACAGCACCATGTAGAAGGCGTTCCACACCGGCCCGTACAGGCTGATCGGGTAGCCGAACTGCAACGCCGCCACGACGAGCAGCAGCAGCGCCAGATCACGGAACCGGGCGTTCGGATGGACCGGAGCAGTCCGACCGGGGGATGGCGGGGCCGCGCCCGGGGCGGACCCGGGACCGGGGGAGTCGGGGGAGTCGGAGGAAGGGCCACGGTGGGGGACACGGCGCACGGCCCGCAGTGTAGGAGCGGTTCGTGCGCGGGGGTGGGGAGCCGCACGCGCGAGGCCGGAACACACCCCGTCCGGCGGTACCGGGACGGGTCGGCGCGGGGCCGTGCTGTGCCGTGTGGGAGCGGTGCGGGGGTCAGGCGGTCGTCGGGCCGGGGTTCCGTGTCGGATCGGCGGCCGGGGTGTCCACGGGGTCGGTCACCGGTTCCTCCGCGACGGTGGTCACGCTCTCCCCGCCCTCCCCGGTGTTCCCACCGGGTCGGTCCTCCCCGCCGGACTCGGCCGGCTTCTCCGCGTCGGCTTTCGTCGCCTCCGCTTCCCCTCCCGTTCCCCCGGACTCGTTCGCGGGGGTCTCAACGCCGGCCCCCGGAGCCGACGGCGCGGTGTCCGTGCCGGCCAGCGCGGCGTGATCCGCCGGGTCGACGGGCGAGGCGGACGGCGCGGAGGTGGGCGCCCCGGGAATCCGGCGCGGCCTGCCGGTGGCGCCGAAGAAGTCGAATCCGCCGGGTCGGCTCCCGCCCCGGGAACGCCCGCGCGCGGGACCGGCCGCCCCGCCGATCTTCTCCGCCCCACCGGGCTTCTCCGCGCCGCCGACCTTGCCGGCACCGTCGGGTTTCTCCGCGCCCTCGGGCTTTCCGGTGTCGTCGGCCCCGCCGTGCCGGACGGGTGCCGCCGCAACCGTTCGCGGGGCCAGGGAGTTCAGGGCGGACAGCGCCCGGTGGTACAGCTCGGGGCCCGGCTCCCCGGCCCCCGACGCGGTCTCCTCGGCGGCGGGGTCGGCCGTGGCCCCGGCTCGTTCCTCCAGGGCGGGCGTGGGACGCGCCGCCTCCAGCGCCAGCCGGCGCCGCCCCTCCAACGCGTGCGCGCGGTCGTTCTCGGCCCGGGCGTAGCGGCGCAGCAGAGCGGCATGCTCACCGCGCAGGCGTCCGAGCTCGGTGCGCTTGGCCCGGACCTTCTCCTCCAGGGAGGCCACCAGCTCCTGCGCCTCCTCCAACTCCGCCTGGCGCTCGTCCATCCGCCAGGACAGCGCCGCCGTGGCCGCGCGCTCCTTGGCGACCCGCCGGCCCGCCTCCGAGTCCCACACGCGCAGCAGGAACGCGCCTGTCACCGCGGCCAGGGCGGCCAGCACGACGAGCAGTCGCAGCAGCCAGGTGGGGGCGCCCCCCGCGAACAGGGCCGTTGCGGCGCACAGCACCGCGAAGCCGCCCACACCGGCGGGAACCGCCACCCGGTGCAGCGACGCGTGTCGATGACGTCCACGTGCCATGGCCGAAACCTACCGTGACACCCCGCACAGGGGGAGGGCGTTCGGGGACTGTTCCCCGCCGGTTACCCGGCGGGCGGGGGGCCACACATCCCCCGGTTCCCACACCACCCATCCGTCGGGCAGCCACGCGCCGAGGGCCCCGCGACCGCCCCGCCACCCGCCCCGCCCCCGGACGCCGCCCCGTCGACGGGGGACCGGCCGAAGGGTCACAGCGGGGAGCCGAGCGGCCCCCCGTCGCCGTCCTGCCCCGTCTCGTCCCCTCGCAGCCGGCAGACCCGCTGCAGGAACAGGGCCGCCGCGCACACCGCCACCGCCGCCGCCACCGTCAAACCCGCGTACAGGGCCTGCTCCCGCCGGGCCGGCACATCCATGCGCTCCAGCAGCAGGAAGACCCCCACCCCGCCGTACAGGCCACCGATCAGGGCCGAGACCAGCGCGGCGGCCTGACCCAGCATCACCGAACGGGCGGCGCCCAACGGGTCCACCGGCCGGGCCCCCGGCCGCAGCTCCCGGCGGGCCCGCAACCGGGAGCGCAGCGACAGCGCCACCGCGAACAGGAGTCCCGCGAGCATCGCGAAGACCACCGGCGCCGACCACGGCACGGCGGGCAGCGTGCCGCGGGCGTCCCACAACCCCGATCCGGCCCACGCGAGCCCCGTCGCCGCGACGAAGATCAGCACCAACACGCCCACCCGCAGTTGGTTCACCGCAGCCTCACCGTCACCCGCATCCGTCGTGCCGTCGTCATGGTCGTCCCGCGCCCCTGCCCGGGTGGGGGCACGCCCTCACCTCGGCAGCACCAACTCCAAGTCCTCCCGCCGGGTCACGACCTGATCGTCGACCGACGGCAGCAGCCCGGTCAGCGCCCCGTGCCCCGGCACCTCGCCCTCGGGCTCGATGTCGTGCCACGGCACCAGAACGAAGGCACGCTCATGCGCACGCGGATGCGGCAGCGTCAACACCGGATCGTCGGAGACCACGCCCTGGTAGGCGATGATGTCCACGTCGATGGGGCGCGGACCCCACCGTTCGTCGCGGATGCGCTCGAACGCTTCCTCGATGGCGTGCGCCCGCTCCAACAGCGACGACGGGGGCAGGGTGGTGCGCAGCAGCACCACCGCGTTGAAGTAGGTCTGCTGGGTGCCCGGCTCGACGCCCCACGGCTCGGTCTCGTATACCGGGGAGACCGCCTTGACGCGGAGCCCGGGGGTGTCCTCCAGGGCGTCGATCGCGCCCTGCAGGGTCTCCAGCCGATTGCCCAGGTTGCTGCCCAGGGAGATCACGGCACGTTGCGGGTTGTGGAGGGTGGAGTCCGCCGCGTCCACCCGGCTCACCACGGAACGCGGTACCGGCTGCACGGTCGGGTCGGGAAACGCGCCACTGTCGGGTGTCATGCTCGGCTCCGCTTGATGGTGATGGTCACGTCGTCGAAGGGCACGGGGATGGGGGCCTGCGGCTTGTGGACGGTCACCTCGACCTCCCGCACCGCTCCGTGTTCCAGGCACCGCGCCGCGATCCGCTCGGCCAGGGTCTCGATGAGGGCACAGGGCTCGCCGGAGACGAGCTCCACGACCTCCTGCGCCACGACCCCGTAGTGCACGGTGCGTTCCAGGTCGTCCGCGGCGGCCGCCGGGCGGATGTCGGTGCCCAGCACGACGTCCACCACGAAGGTCTGCCCCAGGCTCCGCTCCTCCGGGAGAGCGCCGTGGAACCCCCGGGCACGCAACCCGCGCAGGGCGATACGGTCCACGCTTGCCTCACTCCCTCCGGCCGGACACGGTCCCGGGACGCGACGAGGCGGCCGGTTTTCACGGGCGGGTCCGGCATGTTGTGCGTGGCAATCTACCGGGGGGCCGTGACACCCCCGGAACGGGCCCACCCCGGCCCGGCCCTTCGCCCGGTGCCGGCCCATACCCGGGTGCGGCGTCGTTCATGCGTGGAGGGAGGCCGGGAACCCGAACGGGTGCCCGGCGGCCCACCGGCGGCTTGCATACGGTGTCGCCCCTGTCGGTCGGTCCGCGACGATTCCTGTCGGCCGCCGACCGTCCGCGCGTCGTCCCCGACACGGTGTGCGGTGTGTGGCGCGTTTCCCATCCGCTGATCCCGCTGATCCCGCTGATCCCGCTGATCCCGCTGATCCCGCCGCCCGCGCCGACCCACCCCGGTCCCGACCCACCCCGCGCCCATCCCGGCGAGAACGACTCCCCGCCGCCCGGCGCACCGTCGGGTGACCTTCGCGCGCACGGGCGACCGGGGTACGGATCATCGGTCCCGGTCGGCCCGGCGACCCCGCGGCAGCCCCGCACCGATCCCGTTCCCCGGACGGGTTCCCGGGGGCGGACGGGCCCGCACCGATCGACAGCATCGGGAAGGCGGGACCCCGACCTCATCGCGCGGCACCCTCTACCCTTTCCCCATGGACTCCTCCGCGCCCGCATCCGCCGCCGCCCCGGCCCCGGGACCGCGCGGTCGGATTCCCGGCCTGTCCCTCCCCGACCGCTGCGCCGTGATGGGCGTGGTCAACGTGACCCCCGACTCCTTCTCGGACGGGGGACGCTGGTTCGACCCGGAGATCGCCGTCAAGCGCGGCCTGGACCTCGTGGCGCAGGGCGCCGATCTGGTGGACGTGGGTGGGGAGTCCACCCGTCCCGGTGCCCGCCGGGTGGACGAGGCCGAGGAGTTGCGCCGGGTCGTGCCCGTGGTGCGGGAACTGGCCGCCGAGGGTGTGGTCGTCAGCGTCGACACCATGCGCGCCTCCGTGGCGCGACGGGCGGTGGAGGCCGGCGCCCGGTTGGTCAACGACGTCAGTGGCGGCCGTGCGGACGACGCGATGGTGCCGTTCGTCGCGGAGGCCCGGGTCCCCTTCGTGGTCATGCACTGGCGGGGGCGGAGCCTCGACATGAACGATCGCGCCGACTACGCCGACCCCGTCGCCGAGGTGATCGTCGAACTCCGCGAGAGCCTGCGCCGTGCCGTCGCGGGTGGCATCGACCCCGAACGCCTGGTGGTCGACCCCGGCCTCGGCTTCGCCAAGCGCGCCGAGCACGACCTGGCGCTCATCGCGGCCCTGGGGCGGCTGCGCGCCGAGCTGCCGCACCCGGTGCTGGTCGCGGCCTCCCGGAAACGGTTCCTGGGACGGATTCTGGCCGGTCCGGACGGTGATCCGCCGCCGGCCCGGGAACGGGACGCGGCCACCGTCGCCGTGACGGCCCTGGCCGCCCGCGCCGGGGCGTGGGCGGTGCGGGTGCACGAGGTGCGGGCCAGTGCCGACGCCGTGCGCGTGGCACGCGCACTGGAGGGGTACGCGGAGTTCCCGGACCGCACCGGTTCGACGGACCGCGAGGGAGGTGAGCCGACGTGAGCAGCGGTGCCCGTACCGACATCGAGGCCGTGCAGGCCGCCAACACCGCCCTCTACGACGCGATCGAGCGCGGTGACCTGGAAGCCATGGCCGAGAGCTGGATGGACGACCGGGTCAGCGTCGTGCACCCCGGTTGGCCGGTGCTCAACGGCCGGGCGGAGGTGCTGCGTTCCTACGCACTGATCATGGCCGGTACCGAGTACATCCAGTTCATCCTCACCGATGTGGAGGTGTCCGTCTCCGGCGACACGGCCCTGGTCACCTGCACCGAGAACATCCTCAGCGGCGGCCCGCGCGAGGAGGACGGTTCCACCGGTCCGCTGGTCGGCGGGGTGGTGGCGGCCACCAACGTGTTCCGCCGCACGCACGACGGGGTGTGGAAGGTGTGGGCGCACCACTCCTCGCCCATCATCGTGGACGAGGAGGACGACGACGAGGAGAACGTCGGCCCCGACGGGCCGATCGAACCCCCCGGCCCCGACGACCCTCTGCCCCCGCCCCCCGTCTGAGCCGGTCCCGACCCGGGGCCCGTTCCAGCCCGGCTCCGTTGCGGAGCCGCACCGAGGCCCGAACGGTTCCCGAAGCCCGAGGAGTCACCGAAAGTGACTGCTCGGGGGGAGAACGCACCCGCCGCGCCCCATCCGATGGGTCCCCGCCCCGAGCGGCACGCCGTCTCCCTCTCCCCCCTGACCTGCCCGGCCGTCATGGGAGACCCACCGGGAGGCACTGTCGGTGGCGGAAGGTAACGTACCGGAATCGTGGGGGAGCGCCACGACCGGCGACCCCCTCCCGGACGTCCCGGGACGCCCGGGTTCCGCTGCCCGTCACGGGCCGTGCGCCACACAGGGGGAAACCATGACATCCGCCCACCCCACAGGTGGAGCCGCCGACACCGGTGGCGGTACCGGTGTCATCGACCCGGACCGACCGGGGGAGGGACCGCCGCCCGTCGGCTACCGACTCATCACCCCCGCCGAGTGGTACCGCATCCCGCTCGAACCGGAGGAGCGCCGTGAACGGTCGGTGCGCGCCCTGGTCGATCGAACCCACCCCCGCCGCGACGAAGCGGCCGGCCCCCGACGCGAACTCCGCGATCTGCTGGACCATCTGACGTCCCGTGCCGCCGCCGGTGGCAGCCTGGAACTCCACCTCTCCACCCAGACCCTCCTCGGCGTCCCCCTCCCGGTCAGCCTGCTCGTCACCGTGGAGAGTCCGGAGCCCGGTGACTCGCTCGCGATCCCCGCCGAACTGCTCGCGCACGGTTTGCGGCGGCGTCACCCGGAGGCCGAGGTCACCGTCGTCCCCCTGCCCGCCGGCGAAGCGGTGCGGGTGCGGCGGGAGGAGAAGCCCCGGGATGCCGAGGACCTCGGCTACCCGGCCGACCGCACCACGGTCGTCCTCACGCATTACCTCGCAGTCCCCGACACCGGCGCCCACCTGCTGCTCACCTTCAGCACACCGTTGGTGGAACTGGCCGATCCACTGCTGGAGATGTGCGACGCCATCGCCGGGTCCCTGATCTGGCAGCGCGAGAGCGACGGAGAGGCCGGGGGACGATGAGCGACGAACACGACCTGAAGCTCTCCCTGACCGACCTGCGGAACCTCTCCAGGATGCTCGGCATCGTGGCCGACGATTTCGAGGACTCCGAGGACCTGGCCGCCGAACAGGGTGAGCACGTCGGCCACGGAGGACTGGCCGAGGCCCTGGAGGAGTTCGCGACCAACTGGTCGAACCGCCGGGAGGACATGGTGGAGGAGATCCGGATGGCCGCCCAACTGGCGGAGGCGGCGGAGGAGTGCTTCGGAGGTCTCGACGTGGCCCTTCGGGACGCCGTGCAGGGGGAGTGCTGAGGTGACGACGGCGACGGCCACGCAGGCGCGACCGCGCGACTGGGCCCCGCTCACGGACGACGGCCGCGACCCGATTCCCGGTGACTGGGAGGAGGTCAAGGCCACCATGGAGTCCCTGCGCGCCACCGCCCGGATGATCAAGCGGTGCCGCGACCTCCTCACCACGGTGGAGGAGGACTCCGAGAGCTGGAAGGGGGAGGCCGGCACCGCCTTCCGCGAGCACACCACCGGGTTGGGCGACCGGGTGCACAAAGCCCATGGCCGGTACGAGGTGGCCGCCGAGGCGCTCGACGACTACTGGCCCGTGCTCCGGGACGCCCAGGAGGAGAGCCTGGAACTGCGGAAGGCCGCCATCGAGGCGCAGGACCAGGCCACGGAGTACGCGGCGAAGGCGGAGGCGGCGGAGGACCCCGACGCGGACTTCCACGACCGGTACGACGAGTTCACGGAGACCGCCGCCGACGCCCGGCAGCGGATTTCCTCACTCAGAGGCCGTCTCGCCGACCTCGTCCGGGAACGGAACGCCGCCGCCGGCGAGGCCGCCGAGGCCATCCGCGACTTCATCGGCGGAGACGACGTCCGCAACCGCTTCTGGGACGGCAAATGGGAAGCAATCCAGGACATCTTGGGTAAAGTCGGCGAATGGGCGGGATTTATCGGGGCCATTGCCGGTATCGCTGCCTTGTTCTTGGGATGGGTCCCGATTTTGGGTCAAGTTCTTGGTGCCATCGCTTTGATCGGCACCGCGATTTCCATGTTGGGGAATCTGGTGAACGGGAACTGGGCGGGGGCGGCTCTTGACCTATTGGGTATCCTCACGGTGGGCATCGGAAGAGCAGCGGGAACGATGGTGAAGGCCGCAGGGGCGGGCGCCAAAGTAAGGGTCTTCAGTCAAGTTCGACTGACTCGTAACATTGGGAATCGTGCGACCAGGAAGAAAAAAGCCCAGGAGGTCCTTGGTGATACGCACAGCAGTCTCAAAAAGCAGGCTGTCGAACTCGATGACCCGATGAGTATTTCAGGATTCTTGAAAAAATCCGTTTCGGGGATCGGCAAAGAAGTCACGGATGTCTGGAAGAACCCTCACGTGAAGTCCCCCTTCGGGGACTTCAGGGCCCTGGCCGGGCCGAGTTTTTCCAGTCCGCATCTGGTGGTTAACAGTCTTCAGGTGCTCAAGGGGAACTTTGACGCGGCCGCAGACTTGGCGAAAATCAGGTACGCCGCCGATCTCACGGGAAGAAAAGACAGTCTGTTGACTCTTGCCAACTATCGCCAAATCGGCACCGAGTTTGGGCTGGGGGGAGGTATTGCAGTCAATACTATCCATGCTTTCGAATTCTAATGCCCTTGATTTTGTGATGATTGTGGAGGTGGCTGGGTGGTGGAATGTTTCCCTCGGTTGAATTCCGAGGAGGGTGATTTTCGGGAGTGGAGAGGAAGGAGGAAGTCTTTCATTGAGTACGACGGTGAAAGCCTGATAATCTCCACTGGCTCCGAGAGGCGTGTTCTCCCGGTGGGAGAGGGAGGGATTTCGTCCGCAGTGCACGTGGTCGGCGGAGTGGGGGAAGTTGCGGGTAAAGCAGGCCATTTCAGCCCTCCTTCAGGCTACCTTTCCACTGGCTGCATTCACTTGTGTGACGAAGAGGGGGCGGGGGTTTGTTGTCTTCCGGTGATGTCGTGGGATCCGGCCGGCAGAAGAAAGGCAAAGCTCGAGAAAGGCGGGATTTTTATTCTCTGGACTTCAGTGTCCGACATCGAGAAGTTGCTTGAGGAGGCGTCGCTGGTAAACTTTCTACGGCATGCGGGAATACATGTCCACTCCAGGAACGAAGAGCCACCCAGGAGTAAGAAATGGATAGGTGTCTGTAGGCCGAGACCCTCTAAGGCAAAGAGGATTTCCGCTCTCCTCTTCCCCATTCTTCTCATCCCTTTCGTGACTTTGGTCGCGCTCGTTATGAAACTTTTCGGGCTCTCTTCGGGGGAAGGGGGTGGCGTGGGGGTGGATTCGATAATCCACTGGGCGATTTTCCTTTCTTTTGTCCTGCCTTTCATTTTCCTTGCTCTCGACTGGGTGGCAAACGCGGAAAGGAAGGGCCGGGGTCCCTCGCTCGTTCCTTCTCCGGGGGTCCCTGTGAGTAGGGCTTTCAAGCAAAGGTCTTTTCTCTGTGTCGACTCGACGGGGAACCTGGTACTCCGGGACGCTGAAAACAGAAAAAGGAGAATGAGGCCGCCGTCGGACTCGTTCACTGGGGTCACGGAATTTTGGGTACTGAAGTATCACGGTAAGCCATGGCATGTTCTTCTGGTGGACCGCAATGGCGCCATCCAGGCAGAACTCCCCTGGGGCTCGTGGTTCTCGGGTGATCCGGCTCTGATTGGCTTGAGAAAGTTTGCGGACGAATTGGGTGCCACTATCTCGACGAAGGAGTGCAAGCCTCTTCCGGGGCAGGAGAAAGATGAGATCGCCGGGAAAAGATCTGTTTCATATTGGCTCTCCGGATCCTCTCATGCTTCCCCTGTCAATTTTATGATCCCGGTCATCTGGTTCTTCCTGTATGTGATTTTTCCGCCTACGGGCACCCACTATCAGTGGCTTGCCTTCATGGGGGTTGCCGTGGCGCTTTCTATTGTTCTTCTGCGGAGTGTTCATCAACTTCTTTGGCTGCGGGGCATGGTGAAGGTGCCGCCGGTGTCGGAGGTGGAGTACCGGTGGGAGCGAGAACAGAAGGAGCGGGAGTCGGGGGTCGGCAATGGGTGAATCCGAGTGGGAGGGTGGTTTCGACCTCCCCGACGACACGTGGGTGCTGCTGAGCGTCCGCGATGACGAGGCCCCCGCCCGGGCGGCCCGGGAGGTGGCCGAACGGGAAGGGGAGAGCGCCTCCCTGTACGCCGAGGCGCTGCTTCCCGAACTGGAGTCACTGCACGCCGCCGGACGCCGGCAGGGCGCCGCGCCCTTCGCGGCGTGGGTGCCGGAGGTGCCGAGACAGGCCGACCCGCTCATCCCCCTTGTCGCTTACATGGTGCGACAGGAGAGCCCCGAGGCGGGCCGCACGGTGGAGGCCGTGGCGGCGGTCTGCCGTGAGTCCCATCCGGCCCGCCTCGGCGAGGTCGAGATCCGCGAGGTGGATTTGCCGTTGGGCCCTGCCTGCCGGGTCCGGGAGATCAACCTCGCCGCCGAGACGGACGACGGGCGGTACACGGTCGCCGAACACGTCACCTTCTACGTCCTCGCCGAGCCCTGGCCGGAGGGCATCCTCCAGTTCAGCGTCACCTGGACCATCCCCGGACTCGGGGATGCCTTCGCCGAGGAGGCCGACGCCATGGCCCACACCCTGTGGATGACCCGGCGGAGTACTGACGCGATGGCCCTATGAGTCGGTCACCCGCTCCTGTGCACGAGGATGAAGATGTCGAGGACGAAGTGGGGGAGGTCGCACCCGCCTCGCGGCGTTCCGAACCGGATTCGCCTCGTCTCTTCGTGCTCTCCTGCGTGACGCTCATGGCCGCCTTCCTCGCCGCCATCGGATACATCCTGGTCTCCGGTTCCCCGAGAGGAGTCTTCACGCCCGAACGGGAGACGGGGTTGTGGATCATGATGGTCGGTGTTGTGGCGGTCATGACGTTGGTGATGGGCAGGGCCTTCTTCCTGGCCGCTCTCGGATGGTGCGCTCTGCGTTCGCGCGAAGCAGGGCGGGGCGGGCACCCGGGGGCCGTACTCCGACCCGCCTCCGGGCTTCCGATCAGTCGTGCCTTTCGACGCCGTGCCCGGGTGGTGTGGGACGGGAAGGACGTGTGGCAGCAGACACGGCGGCCTTGGTCCGACGCCGGGCGTGGGGCCTGCGGATCCGGTGTTCGGGGTACGGCGGGCGCTCGTCCTGCGCCAATACGGAAGGCCTCGGGGCGTCGCCCTGGTGGACGGACGTGATGCCGTCCTGGTCTTCATGTAGTGGGACACCTGGTTCGCGGGGGATCCCGGCCTGAAGGGGTTGCGTGACTTCTGCGTTGCGCTCGGGGTGCCACTCGAGAACGTGAGGCGTTCCGTCTTCCCCGAGCGGAAAACCAACGCACCGATCCCGATACTCGTCGTAGACGCTCGGCAGAGTACATCGGGCCCGCCCCCGACCACGCCGGCGGCCTCCGGGTTGCGGCGATCGATCGACCACACGCCCTGGCGTTCCTGGCGGCTCCACTGGTCTTCGCCCTGCAAGGGGTCGTCGGTTTCGCCACCATGCTCCACGTCACGGTGATAACGGTCGTGTCGGCGGTGGTTGCCGGGACGATCGGCGTGAACGGGACGTTGCGATACATCCGGTGGGCGGAACGGGGAAGGGACGGGAACCGAGCTGATGGGCGCGGCGCTCTCTCCGACGCCATGTGCGGTTGGCGACGGTCTTCCCGAGGTCAATTCGGGCCGGGGCCGTTTCACGGGGAACGCCGCGAACCCGCCCACCGTGGTTGGCCGGTGACGAACCCGCAGGTCCGGCGTCATACCCGGGATTCCTGTCCACCCCTTCGCACATACATCGGGATGAAATGTGTGCCGAAGCCCCGGAACGGGGCAGGCGAGGGGCGGGGGAAGGCGAAGGGATGACGACATGACCGATTGGACGGCCGGCTTCGAGCTGCCGGACGAGCAGTGGGTGTTCCTCGACGCGCACGCCGTGGACGGGCCGGAGACCGCCGCCCGCCGGGTGGCGGAGAGGGGCGGCGAATTGGACCCCGCCTACGCGGCCTCGGTCCTGCCCGAACTGCGGATGCTGTGCGAGCAGGCGGTGCAGTTGGGTGCCGCGCCCGTGGCGGCCCTGGTGCCGATGGTGCCGCGAGTGACCCGTCCGCTCGTCCCGGCGACCGCCCGGGTGGTGCCCCAACTGCCGCCGGAGGCCGGGCGGACCACGGCGGCGATCGCCGAGGTCGTGGGCGCGCGGCAGCCCTATCATTACCTTCCGCCGGAGGTGACGGAGGTGGCGCTGCCGATGGGTCCCGGTTGTCGGACCTACGAGGTGGTGCTGGAGGGCGAAGGCGTGGACGGGCGGCCGGCGCTGCGCGAGAGTGTCCGCTGGTTCGCGTTGCCGGACAACTACCCGGACGGCGTCCTCGAGTTCACCGTCACCTGGCCGGGTGAGGCCGCCGGGCCGGAGATGCTGGAGATCGCCGCGAGCATGGTGGCGACGCTCGCTCTCCGTCCCGCCGGGGCCCTGGCCTGATCGACCGCTCCCGGTCACCGGCCGCCGGGAGAAGGAACCGGTCGGGAACCGTCCGCGCGGCGGCCCGGCCGATGGAGCCGAAGAGGCCGGAGAGGAATCGCATGACCACGGGCCCGGAGACGGTGCAATTCGACGAGACGCAGATCGGCCGGGGTCTCAAGCCGGTGGCCCAGCACGGCCGCGTCGTCGTCGCCAACGGTGTGGTGGAGCTGTACGGGGACGCGGGTGAGCCGGTGGACCGGGCGCCGGCCGCCGAGGTGGTGGCCAAGCCGATGGCCGTGACCTTCGGTCAGAACCTCTCGCTGACGATGAACGGCACCCGCTGGAACGTCTCGCCCGGCTGGGGCCGGCACGTGGGACGGCCCTCGGCGATGTGGGCGATGCTCGGGATCCGTCGGCAGGTGAAGGCGCTGCACGCGGCCATCGAGGCGCAGGCGGGCCGCACGCCCGCCGGCTGATCGACGGGTCCGCCGCCCGTGCCGGGCTGCCGCGAGGGAACGCGCGGGACGGCGGGGAGGGGGCTCCGGGCGTGCCCGGAGCCCCCGAACCACTTGGTCGCCGGGAACCTCGGCACCGGACCACCAGGGGTTTTCGCCCCCGTCCGACCGCCGGGGATTCCGGCCCCCGGCCGTACGCGACCGATCGACCCCGGGGCCTGCCACCTACCCGACCGCCGGGCCGCCGGTCACCGGGAGAGGAACGCCCCGGGGCCCCGGGGCCCCGGGGCCACGGCGGCCACGGCGGCCACCGTTCCGGGGCACCCGCCCCGGCCGGCGAGCGGAACGCGACCGACCTGCCGGGCCCGGTGGCCGAAACCGGGAACCGGGCCCCGGCCCGGTCCCCGGTTTCGGCCGGAGGTCAGGCGTTGGGCGCCACGTCGGTGCCTGCGCCCCGTCGCCGCACCGCCACCAGCTCCGGACGCCCCTCGGTCCGGTGCCCCGGCAGGGTCTCGGTCCCGGCGCCCTCCACCTCGAACCCGGCGTCCGCGATCATCTCCAGATCCGCCTTCCCGGCCTGGCCCTCGCTGGTGAGGTAGTCGCCGAGGAAGATGGAGTTGGCCACGTGCAGGGCCAGCGGCTGGAGGCCCCGCAGGTGCACCTCGCGCCCGCCGGCCAGCCGCACCTCCGCGTCCGGGCACACGAAGCGCACCATCGCCAGGATGCGCAGCGCCCGCAGCGGCGTCAGCTCCCACCGTTCGGCCAGCGGCGTGCCCTCGAACGGGATGAGGAAGTTCACCGGCACGGAGTCCGGGTCCAGGGCCCGCAGCTCCAGGGCGACGTCCACCAGGTCCGCGTCGCTCTCGCCCATGCCCGCGATCAGACCGGAGCAGGCGGACAGCCCGGCGCCCCGGGCCATGCCCACGGTCTCCTTGCGGTCCTCGTAGCCGTGGGTGGTGCAGATCTCCCCGTACATCTCCTCCGAGGTGTTCAGGTTGTGGTTGTAGGCGTCGGCGCCGGCCTCGCGCAGCCGTTCGGCCTGGCCGGTGGAGAGCAGGCCGAGGCAGGCGCATACCTCGACCTCCGGGTGCTGCTCCTTGATGGCCTCGACGGTGCCGGATACGCGATCGATGTCCCGGTCGGTGGGGCCGCGTCCACTGGCCACCAGGCAGACCCGCTTGGCGCCGCCCGTCACCCCGGCGCCCGCGGCCCGGGCGGCCTCCTCGGGTTTGAGCCAGGTGTACTTGAGGATCTCCGCCTTGGAGCCGAGCCGTTGGGAGCAGTAGCCGCAGTCCTCGGGACACAGGCCGGACTTGAGGTTCACCAGGTAGTTGAGCTTGACCCGCCGGCCGAACCACTGGCGCCGCACCCGGCCTGCCGCCGCGACCAGGTCGAGGGTGTCCGCGTCGTCGATCGCGAGGACGGCCAACGCCTCCTCGCGGGTCGCCGACTCGCCCCGGCGGCCCTTGGCCACCAGGGTCTCCAGCAGGGCGTGCGGGTCGGTGGACACGGGGGTGGCGGCACCGTCGGTGGGCGCGGGGTTCTCCGGATGCATGGGAACGATCCTGTCCCGGGGCGGGCACCCGGCGGAAGACCACCCGGGGGTGATCCCCGCGACCCGTTCGGCGACGACGGCGCCGTGCGTCGTGGGGAGCGCCGTGCGACGGGCGGTCGTGCCCGTCGCACGAGGACGGGCACCGGCCGTCGGAGGACCGGGGCCGGTCCGGCGGGTACGGGCGTCCGGGGGTCGCGCCGGTGGACCACCGGACGCGGCCGGTGCCCCGAAGCGGGGCGGGCCGGGTCACGGATCCGGCGGGTACGACCCCGACCGCCCCGCTTCGGCCGGTCTCCGCCCGACGTCCGGGGCCGGCGGGACCGACGCCCGGGCGGCCGCTCGTCGCCGTATCGGGCCGTACCGGGCCGTACCGGCACAATCGGGAACATGCTCGGGCCGGTGGTCGGTGGCCGGGGACCGGCCCGACCCGGGCCCGCGGTGGGAATTCGGCCGACGCCCGGGCGGCCTCCGGGCCGCCCGGGCGGCCTCCGGCGGGTGGGGGCTCGCCGGGGATCGCTGTCCGACGCTCAGGTCAGCCAGCGCTCCGGGCGGGCGGCGCGCCGCCCCAGCCGGGACCGGTCCGCCTGCGCGCCCAACTCGGTCATGGCCCGTTCGGCGTCCTGCAACCGCGCGACGACGCTGCCGTTGGCGCCGTGCTCCACGTGGATGTCGGTGAGCCGCAGGCGGTGCGTCCACGGCCCCTGCGTGATCCGCGCGCTCTGCACCTTGGCGTGCGGCACCAGCGTGTGGGTCCGGCTCAGCCGGCCCCGCCGGGCGACGAAGACGGTGTCGGTCACGCCGTGGCCGTAGCCCTTGTGCCAGACCGGCACGGCCCACCGGGCGCGCGCGGGGGACGGCCGCACCGAGGCGATCGCGGCATCGATGTCGACCTCCGGGAGGATGCGGCCGATCAGCGCCGCGCACATCGGACGATCGGCCACCGGCACCAACAGCCCGGCCTCGTGGCCGCCGCCGGCGACCTCCAACTCCACCCGGGCCCAGCCGCGCCGCCGCCACAACAGGGGCTCCACGATGCGCACCGACTGCACCCGGCCCGGCGGCACGGTGGCGTGGTCGCGCTGGAGCAGGCCGTGGTCCAGCCGCAGGCCGTCGGCGGACTCGGCGACGGTCCAGCCGTATTGGGTGAGGAAACCGCCGACGGTGCTGCGCCAAATGGTCGCCAGGATCGGCACGGCGACCGCGATGGTGATGAAGATGCTGGCCGTGCCCCACCACATGAGGGGGATGAGGAGGGCGAGTGGCAACACCAGGCCCCAGCCGGTGCCGAGCAGGGCGAGCGCCGTGGCGAGGGTGCGGCCGTCCACCCGGTACAGCTCGGTGGCGGGTGCCTCGCCGGCCTCCGGGGCGGCGTCGGGTGAGATCCCGGCGGCGCGGGCCAGGAGTTCGGCGCGCAGCTTGCGGGCCTCGGCCTCGCCGAGGAAGGCCAGTTCGTCGTTGTCACCGGAGCCGACGACATCCATCTTCAGCTTCGCCACGCCCAGCGCGCGGGCCAGCAGGGGACGGGTCACGTCGATGGACTGGATGCGGTCCAGCCGCAGGTGGGCGCTGCGCCGGAAGAGCAGGCCGGTGCGGATGCGCAGTTCGGTGTCGGTGACCAGGTAACGGGTGACCCGCCACGACAGCCAGCCGTAGAGGGCGGCCAGCGCCAGCACGGTGGCCAGGATGACCAGGACCCAGGTCACGCCGAGTTCGGCGGCCGCGCGCATCCGTTCGGGGTCCTGGACGAGGAGGGCGCCCAGGCCGGCCAGCGGGGCCCAGGCGCGTCGCCAGGGGGTGACGGGGTGCAGGCGTTTGCCCAGGCCTGCCGGGATGCCGCCGGGTTCGGCGGTCCGCGCCTCGACCTCGGCGGCGGAGGCGAGGGGAAGCTCGGGGCCGGGGGCGACCGCTGGGGCGGGGTCGGCCCCCACCGCGCTGTCGGCGTCGGCGTGGGCGTCGGCGTGGGCGTCGGTGGGGCCGGCGGTCGCGGTCGGTTCGCCCTCGCCGGCACGGTCGCTTCCCGGTGCCGCCCCGTTCTCCCGGGCCGGGCCGGTGCCGCCCGGCGGGGTTCCCGGCGCGGCGTCGGACGCGGGGCGTGGGGGGGTGTCGGGGTGCGGCACGGCCTCGTGGTCCCCGCTCCCGGGCGGCCGGTCGGCGCTCACAGTCCGGCCGACCGGGCTTCGCCCAGCTCGGTGAGCCGGTCCCGCAGCCGCTCGGCCTCCGCCGGGTCCAGGCCCGGGATGGTGGCGTCCGTCGCGGCGGCGGCGGTGTGCAACTGCAGCCGGGCGAGCCCGAACTTGCGATCCAGCGGTCCGGAGGTGACCTCCACCAGCTGCATCCGGCCGTAGGGCACGACGGTCAGCCGGCGCCACAGCACGCCCCGCCCGATCAGCAGGTCGTCCTGACGTTCGCGGTAACGCCAGGAACGGAAGTGTCGGCCGAGCACCCACCACAGCCAGCCGGTGAGGGCGAGCGGGGCGAGGGCGAACGTCGACCAGACGGGTGCGCCGAGGGCGGCGGGCAGTACGGCGGCGAGCAGGACGAACGGCGCCATCCAGACGACGAGCAGCAGCCGCCACACGGTCAGCAGGCCGGGGCGGACGCGGCGCCACTCGCCGGTGTCCAGCGGCTCGGGCTCGCCGAGGGGAGGGGGAGCCGGCGCGGGCGGGGTATCGGCCGGCGGGGTGTCGGCCGGCGGGGTGTCGGCCGCCGGGGCCGGCGGGGCGGCCGGGGTCTTCGGGATGCGGTGCGCGGCGTCGTGAACGGTGTCGGTGCCGGGGGCGGCGGCGGTCTCCGCCGGAGTCACGGGGGAGGCGGGCGTCTCGCTCCCCGGTTCGACGGCGCCGGCGGCCCGGGTCCGGGCGCCCCCCGGCACGGATTCCACCGGTGTGTCCGGTTCTCCCGGCGCGTCCGGTCCCTCCCGTCCGGAATCGGGGCGCGGCTCCTCCGGCGCGGGGCGTCGGCCGGGAGGGGCGAAGACCTCGAACACCTCGTCCCGGTCGCCGGACTCGCGGCGTCCGCGTCCGTCGCCCGCGCCGTTTCGGTCCTCCGGGTCGCCCCCGTGTCCCGGGCGCCCTGCCGTTGGGTTCATACCGCAGAAGCTTAGGCGCGCACTCCCCGTTGGCGCGTATCGGTTGTCCCGGCGAGCTGCCAGACTGGGCGCATGGAGGACTCGACGGCCCCCGACGGGGGCACGGGCACGGCCGGGACCGCGACGGTGGTGGGGGTCGGAGGCGCGGCCGAGGCCACCGACATGGTGTTGAACATCGGTCCGCAGCACCCCTCGACCCACGGTGTGCTGCGGCTGCGGCTGGTGTTGGACGGTGAGCGGATCTCCCGGGCGGAGCCGATCGTCGGCTACATGCACCGGGGGGCGGAGAAGCTCTTCGAGGCCCGTGACTACCGACAGATCATCGTGCTGGCGAACCGTCACGACTGGCTCTCCGCCTTCTCCAACGAGCTGGGCGTGGTCATGGCCGTGGAGCGGATGCTCGGCATGGAGGTGCCCGAGCGGGCGGTGTGGCTGCGCACCCTGCTCGCCGAGCTGAACCGCGCGCTCAACCACCTGATGTTCCTCGGCTCCTACCCGCTGGAGTTGGGCGGCATCACGCCCATGTTCTACGCCTTCACCGAGCGGGAGGACCTCCAGGCGGTGTTGGAGGAGGTCTCCGGTGGTCGCGTCCACTACATGTTCAACCGGGTGGGCGGGCTGAAGGAGGACCTGCCGGCCGGGTGGCCGGGCCGGACCCGGGCGGCCGTCGCGGGGGTGCGCGAGCGGCTGGGGCGGTTCGACGACCTGGTGCTCGGCAACGAGATCTTCCGCGCCCGCACCCGGGGCGTCGGGGTCCTCTCCCCGGAGGCGGTGCACGCCTACGGTGTCTCCGGCCCGATCGCCCGCGCCTCCGGTGTCGACTTCGACCTGCGCCGCGACGAGCCCTACCTGGCCTACGGGGAACTGGCGGATACCCTGCGGGTGGTCACCCGGTCCGAGGGCGACTGCCTGGCCCGCTTCGAGGTGTTGCTGGAACAGACCCGCAACGCCCTGGAGTTGGCCGACGTCTGCCTGGACCGCCTCGCCGACCTGCCGCCCGGACCGGTGAACCAGCGGCTGCCCAAGGTGCTCAAGGCCCCGGAGGGCGAGACCTACGCCTGGACGGAGAACCCGCTGGGTCTGAACGGCTACTACCTGGTGTCCAAGGGGGAGAAGACGCCCTACCGGCTCAAGCTGCGCTCGGCGTCGTTCAACAACATCCAGGCGTTGGAGCACCTGCTGCCGGGCACCCTGGTGGCCGACATGGTGGCGATCCTCGGATCGTTCTTCTTCGTGGTCGGGGACATCGACAAGTAGCCCGTCGTCCCGCCGCCCCCGGCACCCCGGCGGCCTCCCCCTCCCGGCCTCCCCGCCCGGTTCAGCCCGCCAGGGGGTCCGTGATGCCCACCGGGTGGAGCAGCCAGCCGAAGCCGCCCAGCCCGGCCGGATCGGTCAGTTCGGCCGCCTCCCCGGCGCGCACCAGGCCCCGCAGGTAGCCCGCCGGGTCCCGGGCAGCCGCCTCCAGCGGCGGGCGCCGCCCGGAGACGCCCAGTCGGCGCAGGGCGGTGCTCTGGTCGAGCAGGATCCCGGCCGCCGCGTCCGGGGGGCCGCCGGCCGCCGCCCGGGCCGGGGCGCCCGCCGCGACCCCCGCCGCCGCGCAGGCGTCGAGAGCGACGTGCGCGGTCAGGTCGGCGGACCCGTCGGGCACCGGGGGGACCGACCGGCCGTCCCGGTGGCCGGTGAGGGTGCCCGGCGCCGGGCGGGTGTCACGGGTGTGGGCGTAGTCCACGGCCACCGCCAGGCCGCGCCGCAGCCGGCCGACGGCCTCCGCCCAGGCGGCGTCCCGGGGACCGCCCGGTTCGGCGCGGTCACCGGCCGCGCAGCCGATCGCCCCGTCGGTCACCTCACCGTTCGTGCCGCGTGCCACCTCCCCGGCGGGGTGACCGGGGCCGGGCAGTGGCCACCAGCGCCGCAGCCACGCCGCGTCGGTCCCGTCCACCGGCGGCCCCGGGTGTTCCCGGCCGGCCCGGTCCACCAGCAGCAGACGGGGTGGGCCGGGTGGGTCGGCCACGACCACGTCCACCGGGACGTTGTCCAGCCACTCGTTGGCGAACAGCAGGCCGGTCACGGACTCCGGCGGGTCGGCCGACCATCCGATCCGGGCGTCGAGCCCGGCGGGGCGCGCGGCGCGTTCCACCACCCGGGCGCGCACCCGGCGCGCGACGGATTCCGGCAGCGCGGCCAGCACGCCGGTGACCAGTTCCCCGCGTCCGCCGCCGATGTCCACCAGGTCCAGCGGATCGGGGGAACCCAGGGCACGGTCCACCCGCAGCAGCAGCTCGGCGACGGCCTCCGCGAAGAGCGGGGAGGCGTGCACGGAGGTGCGGAAGTGCGCGGCGGGTGCCTCGCGGAGGAAGAAGCCGTCGGGCCCGTACAGGGCACGCGCCATCGCCTCCCGCCACCGCACGGGCCGCTCCACCCCGTCGGTGCCCGCCTCCGGGCCACTGCTCGCGGCGTCATCAATCACGGAAGGTGACGATTCGGGAACTCCCCGCTCGGCGTCCCGATCCCCGCCCCCGCGCCTGCCGGCCGTCGTCGGGCGCCCGGGAGCGGAAGCCGGCGGGCGGCCCGGACCCGCGGAATCGTCGTGAAGGGAAGCCGGGAGGTCGTCGGGGGCGCGATCGGCGGGACACACCGGGTCACCGTACGGCTCCCCGCTCCGGTGTTCCCGCGGGGGTCGGTCGGATCCACCCTGAGGAGTAGCCCGGCGAAGCGGGGATCGCCCCTCCGGTTGACCCGGTGCGTCCATCGGATGCCTACGCTGGGTGACGTGAACCGGATGTACGACTTTCTGCGCCGACACCCGCTGTGGGCGGACGGCTTCTGGGGGTTCGTGCTGCTGGTGCCGGGCCTGCTGTGGACGCTGGAGAGCCCGGCGGAATACGTGGGGCCGCCCGCCGTCGCGGTGGGTGTCACGCTCGCGATGGGCACCGTGGTGATCCTGCGGCGGGTGGTGCCCACCGTCGTGCTGGGCCTGGCCGTGGTGACCGGGGCCGTCCAGGTGGTGGCCGACGTGCCGCCGATGCCGGCGAACTTCGCCCTGCTCGTGATCATCTTCACCGTCGCCGGCAGTCCCCACCGGCGGGCCTCGGCGGTGGCCCTCGCGGCGGCGGTGCTGGCCCCGGCGATCGCCATGGCACGGTGGTGGGCGAGACCCGAGGTGTCGGTGGTGGCCATCGCCTTCGAACTGCTCCTCCTCACGGTCTGCTTCCTGCTCGCCTGGGTGTTGGGCGACTCGCTGCGCACCCGCCGCGCCTACTACGCGGAACTGGAGCAGCGCGCCGTCCGACTCGAACGGGAGCGCGCGGCGCGCGAGCGGGTCGCGGTGGCGGCCGAACGCGCCCGTATCGCGCGGGAACTGCACGACGTGGTCGCCCACAACGTCTCGGTGATGGTGGTGCAGGCGGACGGCGCGGCCTATGCCCTGGACGTCGCCCCCGAACAGGCCAGGGACGCCCTGCGCACGATCTCGGGCACCGGCCGGCAGGCCCTCGGGGAGATGCGCCGGCTGATCGGGGTGTTGGGAGAGGGCGCGGGTGACCGCGGGGAGCTCCTGCCGCAGCCGGGCGTGGAGCAGGTCGCCGACCTCGTCCAGCAGGTGCGGGACGCGGGCCTGCCGGTGGACTTCCGGATCGAGGGCACCCCCCGCCCGCTGCCCGGTGGAGTGGAACTGACCGCCTACCGCATCGTGCAGGAGGCGCTGACCAACACCCGCAAGCACGCCGGCCCCACGCCGGGGGCCCTGGTGCGACTGCGGTACACCGGCGGCGAACTGCGGGTCCTGGTCGAGGACGACGGGCGCGGACCGGCCGGCACCGATCCGGCCCCCGCCGGGGCCCCGCGCCCGGGACCGGCCAGGCCCTCCGCCGGACGGGTGGGACCGACCGGTCGATCCGGGGCCGCCGCGCGCCGGGGCCCGGACCCCGAACCCGGACCGCCGGGCTCCGGTCTGATCGGGATGCGGGAGCGGGTGGGCATGGTCGGCGGCACGCTGGAGGCCGGCCCCCGCCCCGGTGGCGGCTACCGGATCAGCGCCGTGCTGCCGCTCCCCGACGGAGGTGCGCGGGAGCGGGCGTCCGCCGGTGATCCCGGCGGGGGCGACACGTCCGGGGGGCCGGCGGGAAAGCCCACCGACGACGGCCCGTCCGCCGGGAACCCTCCCGCGGACACCCCGCGCCCCGGCGGCCGGTGCGCCGCCGACCGGCGTCCGGGGACGTCCTCGGACGCGGTCGCGCGTACCGGGGACCCGCCCCTCGCCGGCCCCGCGCGCGCCGGGGGGCCGGCCGCCGGGACGGGCGCCCCGGGCGCCGGTGGGTCGGTTCCCCCGGTCGCCACCGCCGGCGAGCCGTCCACCCCGACCGCCGGTGGTGGGTCGTCCACCCCGACCGCCGGTGGTGGGTCGTCCACCCCGTCTCCCGCCCCGTCTCCCGCGGGTGAGCCGGGCCACCCGCCCGTCGCCGGACCTTCCACCGTCACGGATGAGCCGTCCGCCCCGGCCGTCGCCGACTCCGGCGGGGGGCCCACCGCCGTCACCCCCGCCGGCGAGCCGGCCCGGGTCCCCGGCCCGTGCCGGCCGGCCCCCCCCCCGAGTCGGCCCGACCGCGCCCCCCCCCCCGCCGGTACACCCCCCCGCCCCCGGCGGC
>NZ_JAJUWS010000054.1 GCF_021390475.1 Streptomyces sp. ST2-7A | reverse complement strand
ACCGCCGGCCGCGGCCCCCGTTCCCGCCCCTTCCGGTGGTCGCCGCCCGTCCCCGTCCCCGGGCGGCGGGTCCGGCGATCCGGACCTCGACGGACGGCTCAGTACGGGCCGTTGACGTTGTCGATCGAGCCGTAGCGGTGGGCGGCGTAGTTGGCCGCCGCCACCAGGTTGGCCACCGGGTCGTACAGGTCGTGGGGGGTGCCCGGCACGTGGTAGGCGTCGAAGGTCGGCTGGATGACCTGGAGCAGGCCGATCGACGGGGTGCCGTTCTGCGCGTTGATGTCCCACAGGTTGATGGCGTTCGGGTTGCCGCTGGACTCGCGCATGATGTTGCGGTGCAGGCCGTCGTAGCTGCCGGGTATGCCGTGGAAGGACATGATGTCCAGCGCCTCGAGGATCCAGCCGTCCAGGTCGTCGGTGTAGACCTTGTAACCGGTGGAGTCGGTGGACACCCCGGTCGGAACGGCGCCGGCGGTTCCGGTCGGGGCGCTCGCCGCGACCGCGGGCACGACCTGCCGCGACGCGGAGCGGTCCGCCGCCCGCTCGGCCTCCTCGGCGGCCCGTGCCTCCTCGGCCTCCTCGGCGGCCCGTGCCTCCTCGGCCTCCCGGTGGTCGGCCGCGTCGGCGTGGGCGATCACCGCGTGCCGCTCGACGGCGTGCTCCCGGACGGCGTCCGTCCACTGCCGTTCCACCGTCTCGCGGTGCTCCGCGATCGCCTCGGCGTCCACCAGGGCCCGGGCGACCGGGGAGGTCGTCGGGGCACCGGGGTCGTTCCCGGTCACCGACAGCAGCGGCACGGTCAGGGCCAGGGCGGCCACGCCGAGGGCGGTCGCGGTCACCCGGCTTCCGACGGACCCGGCCGTGATCGCGGGAACGGTGGGAAGGCCGGGGACGCGGCGGTGTCGCGGGGGGCGATGAGCGGGCATGCGGGGTTACCTCGTGTTCGTCGCGTTCGGGGGCGAGGGGAATCCACGGGGAAGGTCCGGGGACGTCGCGAGGAATTGGTAACAGTGCGTCCAAGAGGTGGTAAAGCGGGCTTTTTACTACGCGTGATAGTCGCGCAGGTGCGTTCGGCGGCATGCCGGGGAAAGTCGGGACGAAGGTCCCGGAGGGTGCGGAATTCCCGTCCGGGGCGGTCCGGGGCGGGGTCGGTCGGCTCCCGCACGGCGCGGCGGCGCCGTGGTCTACGTGCCGACCCCGGCCGGACGGTCACGGGGAATTCCGTCGCGGGGGCCCGGGTCGGCCCGGGGTGGGAGAGGGCGCCGCGTCGAACGGGGGAGGCGCGGCCCCCGGTGCCCCGTGGTCGGCCGGGCGGGCCGGGTCGACGGAGAGGCCCGGGGAAACACCGTGCCGTGGGTCGACCGGGACGCGTGGCGGGCCACTAGGCGCGGTCGTAGGTGACCAAGGTCCCTGTGGTCGGGATCACGGTCCCCCGAGGTGCGCCATGGGAATAAATGCGCTAATAGATGCCCTTATCGGACAAAAATGGTGATGGTGGAACCTTTAGGGACGGATCCCCCGCTGTGCACGGACTGGTTGAAGACCGTGCCGAAGAAGAAGACACGCTGGACCTCCACCTCGAAGCCGGCCTCCTCCAGCACCCGGATCGCCGCGTCCTCCTCCATGCCCCGCACATCGGGAACGACGATCATCTCGGGCCCCTTGGAGATCTCCAGGGTGATCGTGTCGCCCTCGCCCACGCTCTCCCCGACCTCCGGGCTCTGCCCGGCGACCGCCCCCGCCTCCCGCTCCGAGTGCACCCGCTCGCCCTCGACCTCCACCTCGAGGCCGATCTCGCGCAGACGCTGGATCGCGGTCCCCTCGGGCAGGCCGAGCACCTCCGGCACGCTCACCTCGCGTCCCCGGCTGATCGTCAGCGCCACCGCCGAGTCCGGACGCCGCTCGACACCCGCGGCCGGCTCCGTCGAGATCACCGCTCCCCGGGGCACCGTCGGGTGGAACTCGGCGGCGGAGTCCCCGGGGGTCAGCCCCACGTCACGCAGGGCCCCCCGGGCCGTGTCCTCCGGCATCCCGCTCACATCCGGGACCTCGATCACCTCGGGTCCCCGGGACAGGGTCACCGTCACCGTGCCGTTGCGGCGGATGCGGTCCCCGCGCTCGGGCACCGTGGAGATCACATGGTCCGCCGCCACGACGGGCGAGAACTCCTCGCGGAACTCCACCCGCAGCCCGGCGTCCTCGATGAGCTGCTGCGCCTCGGCGCGCGGCAGGTCGTAGACACCCGGCGTGCGCAGGAACTGCCCCGCGTTGACGTACCAGAAGAACGCCCCCAGCCCGAGCACCGCCAGCAGTACCACGGGCAGGGCGAACCGCCCGCGCCGCCCGCGCCCGCGCGGGCGCTCGTACCCGCCGGGTGCCTCGGGCTCCCCGTGCACCGGTCCGCCGCCGTCCCCGGTCGGGGGCAGCTCGATCACCGCGGTCCGCTCGATCCGGTCGGGCGCCTCCGCGCCCAGCACGGAGCGCACCGGCACCACGCTGGTGGGATCCTCGGACCCCACCTTCCGCATGTCGATCCGGGAGGGCCACCGCCCCGGCGGAACGGAGTCCAGCTCCGCGTCGGTCATCCCGGCCCGGATCGAGCGGACCAGGGACAGCAGCACGGCCGCGTCGGCCGGCCGGCGGTTCGGGTCGCGCTCGCACGCCACCGCCACCAGTCGGTCCAGTGCCGGGGGCAGCCCCGGCACCAGCAGGGACGGGGCCGGGATGTCGGCGCGCACGTGGGAGAGCAGCACCTGCGCGGGGGAATCCCCGGGGTGCGGCTTGGTGCCGGTCAGCATCTCGTACAGGGTGATCCCGCAGGCGTACACGTCGCCGCGCGGCTCGACCGTGCCGTGTTCGATCTGCTCGGGCGCCAGGTAGGAGACGGTGCCCAGCAGCGAGCCGGAGCCCCCGGTCCCGCCGACGCCCGTGGAGGTTCCCGCGTCCACGCCGCGCACCAGGCCGAAGTCCGCGACCTTCACCCGGCCGTCGTCCCCGATCAGCACGTTCTCCGGCTTCACGTCGCGGTGCACCAGTCCGGCGCGGTGCGCCGCCCCCAGGCCGGCCAGCATCGGCTCCAGGATGTCCAGCACCGCCCGGGGGGTCAGCGCCCCGCCGTCCCGCAGCACGTCGCGCAGGGTGCAGCCGGGCACGTACTCCATGGCGAGGTAGACCCAGCCCCGGTCCCGACCCTGGTCGGTGACCCCGACCACGTTGGGGTGGTCCAGACGGGCGGCGGCCTTCGCCTCCCGGATGAACCGCTCCACGAAGCCGGAGTCCACGGAGAGGGAGGGGTGCATCACCTTCAGGGCCAGCCGCCGGTCCAGGCGGGTGTCCAGCGCGCGATAGACCGTGGCCATGCCGCCGATCGCCACCCGTGCCTCCACGTGGTAGCGGTCGTCCAGCAGATGCCCGATCAGCGGGTCCCGAACGGTGGTGTCCACAGCGGGAAGTCTACGAGCCGACGCCCGGGTGAGGGGCGTGCGGCCCGAACCGCTCCGGGGTCGGAGCGAAACGGTGACGTGGCGGAGACATCGCCCCGGCCGGATCCGTTCGGCGTGTCCGACCCGGGGCGCGCCCACCGACGTCCGTCGCGCCCGGCGGCGCCGGTCCCTCAACCGAGCACCGAGGGGGTGCCGGTACCGAGGCCCAACGCCTCCCGCAGTTCGACCTCCTCGGCCCCGACGAGGAGGGTGGCCTCCTCGTAGTGCTCCCAGAAGAGGTCGGGGTCCTCCGCCCCGGCGGCCGACTCCCACGCCCCGGACTCCGTCGCGTACCGCTCGGCGAGCGCCTCGGCCGCCTCCGCGACCCCGGCTCCGGTGCCCCACTCGGCGGCCCGGAGGTCCTCGGCGGCCCGCCGGGACCCGTCGGCCATCCGCCCCGCCCAGTCGATCAGCGCCGAGACGTCCGCCTCCTCCTCGGCGGTCGTCGGCACCCCCCACCACAGGTCGTCGTACGGGCCGACGGCGTCGAGGTAGGCCAGCTGCTCGGGGGTGTGGTCGACCCGGAAGCCGCGCATCGAGTCGGTCGTCCCCCCGCCCGGGGTCGCGATGACGCAGGTGACGATGTGGTCGCCGGCCGCCCAGCCGGGTCGGGAGGGGTGGTAGTACTCCAGGATCGCGCTGCCGGCCCACGGGTCGATGGCGTACCGACGGGCCTCCTCGGCGCACCGCTCGTAGGCGGTGGTGTCCCACCATTCCTCGCCCGGGTACTCCTCGAGCTCCCGGCCGACGTCGAGCAGCGCGACCACCTCGGCGTCGTGCGGCTCGGCGCAGGGCACCGTCTCGACATCGGTCACCTCGCCGTCGGCGGAGAGATCCTCCGCGGAGGGGGAGAGGAAGCAGGTGCCGACGGCCAGGTCGGTCATGGCCGTCCCGGAGTTCCCCCACCTCTCGGAGTCGGGGTCGATGAGGACCGGGACCACCACGGCGGTGATCATGACGACGGAGTAGCAGCCCACGACGATCGCGGCGATGGCGAACCCCCGGCCCCGGACCGGGGGTCGGTGGCGCCGCAGTCGCACCAGGGCGACGATGCCCAGGATCAGACCGATCGGCGCCATCGGGAAGGCCAGGACAAGGGCCGCGATCGACAACCGGTCGGTCCTCGGCGGGGCGGGCGGGGCCCACGCTCCGGGCGGACCGTGCCAGGCGCCCGGTGGCGGGGTGTGGGGGCCGGGGCCCGCGTGCGGCGGGTACGGTCCCACCGGCCCGGTCGGGTACGGGCCGGTCGGGTACGGGTCGGTCGGTCCCCCGGACGGGTACGGCCCGGACGTCGGCGGGGGCGCCCCGGTGGAGCCGTGCCCGTACGGGCCGGTCGGGGGATCCTTCCGGCGGGAGTGCGCGGCGGCGGACGGCTCGGTCCCGTCCGGTGACGGTGACGCCGGTGGGTTGGTGGTCAAGACGGGGTCCATCCCGGGTCGGGGCTCCCCGGACGATCGGGGAGCGGTGGGTCCACGGGGCGGGGGGCTCCCGCCCCACCGGGGCGGTGCGGGACGCCCGACCGACCCCGGGGCGGCGGCACCGTGGCGGGGCCGCCGAGGCCCGGTACACGTCGTGTCGACCGGGCATCGGAGCGGGATGCCGGGAGAAGAACGAGAGGGACATCCGGCCGATGATCGTCGGATGGTATACCGCGCTTCCCCCGGAGGCCGGGCACCCCCGGGGGTACACCCCGGAAGGGGACGCGCCGGCCTCCCGCCCGATTTCCCGGCGTTCCCCGAAATCGCTCAGTCCCCGAACGCGGGCCGCTCCGGGTCGAGATCGGCCCGACCGTCCATCGGCGAGGACGCCTCGGCGAAGAACCGCCGCGGGATCCGTCCCGCCCCGGCGGCCAGGAACCCCGCCTCCACCGCCAGCCGCATCGCCCGGGCCATCACGACCGGCCGCTGCGCCCGGGTGACGGCCGAGGCCAGCATCACCCCGTCACACCCCAGCTCCATCGCCAGCGCGGCGTCCGAGGCGGTGCCCGCCCCGGCGTCCAGGATGACCGGCACCCGGACGTGCTCGCGGATCAGCCGGAAGTTGTGCGGGTTGCGGATCCCCAGGCCGGAGCCGATCGGCGAGCCCAGCGGCATCACCGCCGCGCACCCCGCCTCCTCCAGTCGGCGCGCCAGCACCGGGTCGTCGTTGGTGTACGGCAGGACGGTGAACCCGTCCTCCACCAGCGTCTCGGCGGCCTCCAACGTCTCCACCGGATCCGGCAACAGGGTCCGCTCGTCGGCGATGACCTCCAGCTTCACCAGGTCGGTGCCCAGCGCCTCGCGCGCCAGTCGGGCGGTCAGCACGGCCTCGCCGGCGGTGAAGCACCCGGCGGTGTTCGGCAGCACCGCGATGCCCAGATCCTCCAGCACCGACAGCACCGAACCCCGAACCGAGGGGGTCACCCGGCGCATCGCCACGGTGGTCAGCTCCGTGCCGGAGGCCACCAGCGCGTCGCGCAGCACCCGCGGACTGGGGGCGCCGCCGGTGCCCATGATCAGCCGGGAGTCGAAACGGTGTTCGCCCAGTACCAGCGGCTCCGTCGCCGGTGCCGAACCCTTCCCGGAGCGGGCTCCCGGGCCGCTGGCGGGAGTGTGCGCGACCCCGGGAGCCACCCGGGTCGGTCCGTCGGGCCCACCCGGTCCGTCCGTCGTACGGGACGCGTCGGTCATCCGTGATCAGCCTCCCTGCACCGCGGTCAGGACCTCCACGCGGTCGCCGTCCCCCAGGGGGGTCCGCTCCCACGCGGAACGCGGCACCACGTTCTCGTTCAGCGCCGCGGCCACCCCGCGGCCGGTCGGTTCCCCGCCGGGGACGATCGCGGCGACGGCCGCGGCGAGCGTGCTACCCGCCGGCAGGGCGCGCGGCTCCCCGTTCAGGGTGACGGCGACGGGCCGATCGCGGCCCGCGACCCCGTGCGGGGCCGAGGGCCGCCCGGCGGTGTCGCGCCGGTCACGCCGTTCGTTCCGGTCCGTCATACGCCCTCCTCGATCGGCGGCACGGAGTCGTGCGCCGCCCGGCTCCCCGGCACACCCGCCCCGACGGGTGCGAACCGCCCCGGCGAGAAGGGCCGGGCCCGTTCCGGCAACAGGCCGGTGACCAGGTACTCCGCCATCAGATCACCGGTGATCGGGGCCAACAGGACGCCGTTGCGGTAATGGCCGCCGGCGATCAGCAGACCGGGGACGCCGGTCCCGCCGAGCAGCGGCGCGTTGTCGGGTGTGCCGGGTCGCAGCCCGGCCGTCGACTCCACGAGCGGCAGTTCCGTCAGGCCGGGGACCAGTTCGTGGGCGTCGCGCAGGAGTTCGTAGACGCCGCCGGCGGTCACCGTGGTGTCCCAGCCCTGCTCCTCGGAGGTCGCGCCGATCACCAGTTCACCGGAGGCCCGGGGCACCAGGTAGACGTGTGAACCGCGCACCACCGCCCGCACCGTGCGGGAGAGGAACGGGATCCCGCCCGGCATCCGCAGCCGCAACACCTGACCCTTGACCGGGCGCACCGGGGGCAGCAGTCCCTCCGGCACTCCTTCCAGCAGCCCGTTGCGGCTGCCCGCCGCCAGCACCACCCGGCCGGCGGCGAGGAGGGTACCGTCGTCCAACACCGCGCCGACCGCCCGTCCCGAGCGGATCCACGGGCCGCGCGCCTCCCGACGGGTGAACGTCACGCCGGCCCGTTCGGCCGCGACCAGCAGCGCGTCCAGGACCCGTCGGGGATCGACCTGGTGGTCGCCGTCCACCCGCAGACCGCCACGCACCCCCGGCGCCAGCATCGGTTCCAGGCGGCGGCACTCCCGCCCGGTCAACCACCGGGCCTCCAGGCCGCACCGGGTCTGCAGGGCGTGCAGGTCGCGCAGTTCGGCGCGGTCGTCGGCGTCCAGCGCCACCGCCAGCGTCCCGCCGCGCCGGTATCCCAGGGCGGAGCCGTCCGGGAGTCCGGCCGCCTCGGCCAACTCGTCGGCGAAGGCGGGCCACAGGGCCGCCGAGGCGAGATTGAGTTCCAGCAACTCCTCCTCGCCGTGGTGGAGTTCGGTGACGGCCGCCAACATGCCGGCGGCCACCCGGGCGGCACCCCCGGCGGGTTCGGGGTCCAGCACGGTCACCCGCAGGCCGCGTTCGGCGGCCCGTCGGGCGACCACCAGGCCGATGATCCCGCCGCCGATCACCAGGACGTCCGGGGCGTGGCCCGGACCCGGCGGGGTGTCGGCGCGGACGCCGTCACCGGAAGCCGGGACGCCGGGGCGCGGCGGTCGAACGCTCGTCACGAGGGCTGCTCCTCCCTTCGCCGGCATGACCCGGATCAGGTGCGTACGGTCGGGGGCCGGTCAGCCCCCCTCTCAGCCCGGTGCGTCCGGACTCCCGCGGGTGCTCTACGGTCATCAGCGTAGTACGACGGGCCCGTCGGCGGACCGGCGGGGCTTTCCCCGGGTGCGCGCCCCGGGGTGTCCCGGCGAACCGATCGGGCGAGTGACGTGCGAGACGCCAGGAGGCCGCCGTGTCCACCACCCCGTCCGGACCGACACCCGAACCGAAGCCCGGGCCGACGCCGGAACCCGCCCCCTCGCTCGACGGTCGGGTCCTGTTCCCGGTGGCCGATCAGGCCGCCGGACAGGTCGGCACCCGCACCCGGTTCCGCTACCGGGAGCGGGACGGCCGGGTCTGGGCGGAGTACGACGGGGGCGACATTCTGCGCGGACACCTCGTCGGTACCCGCGTCGGTGATCGACTGGACTTCCGCTACGTCCAGTTGCGCGCCGACGGCACCACCGCCTCCGGACACTGCGTCAGCCGGGTGGAGGCCCTGCCCGACGGCCGACTGCGGCTGCACGAGACCTGGCGGTGGGAGTCCGGCCCCGGCTCCGGGAACAGCGTGGTGGAGGAGCCGCCGCGCGGAACGACCCCCACCGCGCCCTAGGCTGAGCCGGGTGAGCGAACAACGGGACCACGGGGTGGACGGGGAACACCGGGGCGGGCCCTCCGGGGGGCGCGTCCTGATCGTCGGGGGTGGGCTGGCGGGCGTCCGCACCGCCGTCGAACTGCGAGAGCGCGGCCACGACGGCCCGATCACCCTGCTGGGCGCCGAGCCCCGTCTCCCGTACGACCGCCCGCCGCTGTCCAAGGCCGCCCTCCTCGGCGAGGCGGACGGCGACGAGCCGCTGGTCCCCGCCGCCGACCTCGCGGCCGCCGGGATCACCGTCCTGACCGGTCGACGCGCGGAGGGCCTGCGCCCGGCCGACCGGGAGGTGGACACCGGGGCGGGCCCGTTGCCCTGGGACCGGCTGGTCATCGCCACCGGCGCCGACCCCGTCCCGCTGCCCGGCCCGGCCGCCGGAGCCCCCGGGGACACCGGCGGGGACGGGGGCGTCCACACGCTGCGCACCGCGGAGGACGCCCGGGCCCTGCGCGCGGTGCTCGACGCCCGTCGACACCTGGTGATCATCGGCGCCGGATGGATCGGCGCCGAGGTGGCCACGGCCGCCCGCCGCACCGGATGCCCGGTCACCGTCCTGGAGGCCGGTCCGCAGCCACTGGCCGGCACCCTCCCCGCCGAGGTCGCCGCCCCCATGCGGGCCTGGTACGCGGAGATCGGCGCCGAGTTGCGCACGGACGCCCGGGTGTCCGGGATCGGGACCGACGCTGTCGTGCTCGCCGACGGCACCACGGTCGCCGCCGGAGCCGTCCTGGTGGGCATCGGGGCCCGCGCCGCGACCGCGTGGACCGCCGGCTCCGGGCTCCCCCTGGGATCGGACGGCACCGTCACCGTCGACCACGCCCTGCGTGCCGGCCTGCCCGACATCTGGGCGGCCGGGGACTGTGCCGCGCACCCCTCGGCCCGGTACGGCCGGCGCATGGCGGTGCAGCACTGGGACGACGCGCTGCGGGCCGCCGCCACGGTGGCCTCCGGGGTGCTCGGGGAGCCGGTCGCACACGATCCCGTGCCGTACTTCTGGTCCGAGCAGTTCGGACGGATGCTCCAGTGGTTGGGGGCGCCGGGTCCCGACGACCGGATCCTGTACCGGGGCGACCCGGCGGACCCGACCCGGACGGTGGTGTGGCTGGATGCCCGGAACGTGCCCACCGCCGTCCTCACCGTGGACCGGCCGCGCGACCTGGCGCAGGCCCGTCGGATCATCGAACGCCGCACCCCGCTGGATCCCGACCGCGCGGCCGACCCGGAACTCCCGTTGAAGGCGGCCGTCCGAGCCCCCTGAACCGCCGGCCGACACCACAGCCCTTCCGATTCGCTTCCGATCCCGTCCCGATCCGCCGATCGGGACGCCCGGCCGGCGGTATCCCGGTGACGGGTGTCGGTCCGGGATGGCAGGCTTGAGGGGTGACCGAGATCGATCCTCGAATTGACGCGCTCATCCCGTCCTGGCTCAACCTCCCCGAGATCGCCGAGCGACTCGACGTGGAGGTGACCCGGGTCCGGCAGTGGGTCAAGGAAGGCCAGCTCATCGCCGTTCGTCGGGGCGAGAACCGCGCCCTGTACGTCCCGGCCGATTTCATCGCCGCCGACCGCATCGTCAAGGGCCTCACCGGCACCCTCACGCTGCTGCGGGACGACGGCTTCACCGACGAGGAGATGTTGGAGTGGCTGTTCACCCCCGATGACAGCCTGCCCGGCACCCCCGCCACGGCGCTGCGCGAGAACCGCGGTACCGAGGTGAAGCGCCGAGCGCAGGCGCTCGCCGTGTGAGCCGGGGCGGGACGCGGCCGGCCGTGACCGACCGCACCCCGCCGTCCCCGGCCGATCCGCCCCCCGGGACCATCACCGGGGCGGCACGACGAACGATCGACACGGGCCCGCCCATCCGCACCGGAACGTCCGGCGCGGGTCGGGCGGGTCCGGCACGTCCGACCGGCACGCGTCCGACGGGGACGCGTGCCGGTCGGAGGCGCCGGACCCGGTGGGACACGGACACGGAGACGACCGATGCAGGGGAGCGGAATGACCGAGCGGGCGGGACACCACGGCGACACGGTGGACGGGACGGCCGCGGACCGGCCCGGCGGGCCCGCCGGGCTCGGGAACGCCCGGCTCTACCTGTGCACCGACGCCCGCGCGGAACGCGGGGACCTGCCCGACTTCCTCGACGCGGTACTGGCCGGCGGCGTGGACATCGTGCAGTTGCGGGACAAGTCCCTCGAGGCACGCGAGGAGCTGGAGGTGCTGGAGGTGTTCGCCGACGCCTGCCGACGACACGGCCGGCTGCTCGCGGTCAACGACCGGGCGGACATCGCCCGGGCCGCCGGCGCCGACGTGCTGCACCTGGGCCAGGGTGACCTGCCGGTGCCGTTCGCCCGGCGGATCGTCGGCCCCCGCGCCGTCATCGGCCGCTCCACGCACGCCCCCGGGGAGGTGGACGCGGCGCTGGCCGACCCGGAGACCGGGTATTTCTGCGTCGGTCCGTGTTGGCCCACCCCCACCAAACCCGGCCGTCCCGCCCCCGGCCTCCCGCTGGTGCGGTACGCGGCCCGCCGCGCGGCCGAGGAGGCGTCCCCGGGCGGGCAGGACCCCGACGGGGTCCCGTGGTTCGCGATCGGCGGCATCGACGCCGACACCATCGACCAGGTGCTCGATGCCGGCGCCCGTCGGGTGGTGGTGGTCCGGGCCCTCACCGGGGCGGAGGACCCCGGCGCCGCCGCCGCCGACCTCGCCGCCCGGCTCCGGGAGGCCGGCGGGGGATGTCCGCCCGCCGGTGACCGTCCGACTGCCGGAATGTGACGTCGCTCCCGTCCCCGCCCGGGTAACCTGCGGACATGGCCCTTGGACTTCCCTCGGTACGAACCGACCGGGCGCGGACGGTGCGCGAGCTGCTCGCCGCCGGTGAGCGCTCGTACTCCTTCGAGTTCGCCGCCCCCCGGACCGAGCGCGGGGAGCAGATCCTGTGGGAGGCGATCCGGCGGGTGGAGGCCGTGGGGCCGACCTTCGTCTCGGTCACCTACGGTGCCGGCGGCACCTCGCGCGACGGCACCATCCGGGCCACCGAGCGGATCACCACCGAGACGACCCTCACCCCGGTCGCGCACCTCACCGCGGTCAACCACTCCGTCGCGGAACTGCGCAACATCATCGGCCGCTACGCCGACGCCGGCATCCGCAACCTCCTCGCCCTGCGCGGCGACCCGCCCGGCGACCCGATGGGCGAGTGGGTGCGTCACCCGGAGGGTGTGACCTACGCGAGCGAGCTGGTCGAACTCATCAAGGACTCCGGTGACTTCTGCGTCGGCGTCGCGGCCTTCCCCGAGATGCACCCCCGCTCCGCCGACCGGGACACCGACATCCGACACCTGGTCGCCAAGTGTCGCGCCGGCGCCGACTACGCGATCACGCAGATGTTCTTCCGCGCCGAGGACTATTTCCGGCTCCGCGACCGGGTCGCGGCGGCCGGCTGCGAGACCCCGATCATCCCCGAGATCATGCCCGTGACCAGCGTCAAACAGATCGAGCGCTTCGCCCGGTTGAGCAACGCCACGTTCCCGTCCGACCTGGAACGCCGCATTCTGGCGGTGGCCGACGATCCGATCGCGGTACGCTCGATCGGAATCGAGTACGCGACCGAGCTGTGCGCCGAGTTGATGGAACAGGACATTCCGGGCCTGCACTTCATCACACTCAACCGCTCGGTGGCCACGCTGGACATCTACCGCAATCTGGGCTTGCATCGGCGATCGCATCGCTGACGAGGCACTCACGAGAGGGCGAACATGGGCTGGACGGTCCTCTACATCGCGTTCGGGATGGTCGCTCTCTGGCTCCTCGGTGAGGTGCTGCTGCAGTACAAGGCGCGGTTGCGCTGGCGGATGTTGGCCTTCTTCGGTTTCCTCGGGGTCGTCTTCGGCGTCCTGCTGCCGTCCGTGCCGGTGATCACGCTGGGCGCGCTGGCCTTCGCGACCGGTCAGACCCTGGTCACCCTCTCCTACCGCAAGGGCTTCTCCACCGGTTGGGCCCTGGGCGGCAATCCCGGCAACAGCGCCCGGCGGCGCGAGGTGCGTCCGATGGACCCGCTGCCCGACGGTTCCGGCGGAGCGGGCGCCGACCACTCCCGCGCCGACGACCTCGATGACGGGTACCCGCCGCGGACCGAGGGGCGTCGCGCGCCGGCGGCGGTCGGCGCGGGTCGGGGCGGGCGGAATCGGGAAACCGCCGACACGACCGTCATCCCCGGAGTCCTCGGCGGCTGGGGCGAGACGCCCGCCGAACCCCATCAGGATCCCCTCGTCCGCCCGTACGGGCAGGACGACAACCACGGTTACGCCGACTGGTCGGACCCCGGCGCGGGCGCCGCCGGGGCGACCGGCTCCGACACGACCTCCGACACGGACACCGGCTGGGACGGTTACGGTGGCCCGGCGACCGCCGATCCGTCGGCGGGCTCCCGTTCCTCCGAGTGGGGCCACGCCGGATACGGCGGCACCGACTGGGCGGGGACCGGCGCGCCGGACCCCGCCCCCGCCTCCTACGGTGTGGACGACCCCTACGAGACCGGCGGCTGGTCCACGGTCGGTTACGGCGGGATCGCCGACACCGGTGCCCAGCCGGTGGCCGGATGGGGCGTCGGCCCCGACCCGGCGACCACCCCGGGCCACGGCTGGGGGACCGGCCCGACCCCGCCCACCGGCGGGCAGGGTATGGACGACACCTTCGTCGGTGGCTATCCCGGCGTTTCCGATACCGGCTCGCAGGGCTACGGCTATCCCGCCCCGGAGCCCGGGTACCCCTGGGCGCAGGCCGTCCCGCCGTCCGGTGGCGCCCCCCGGGCCCCCGAGGGGCAGCAGTACACCGAGACCCCGCCCGGCGGGGTCTGGATGCCGCAGCAGCGTGAGGGAGAGGTCCCGCAGGGCTTCCCGGGGCCGGCCGGCGGCCGGCCGGAGGAGCAGCGGGGCTGGTGAACCGCCGGGTCCGGACCGCCCGGTCCGCGCCCCTCCCGGGGCGCGGCTCAGTACGAGCCGTGCCAGTCGGGTCCCTCCACGATCAGACCGGCCACCATGGCCCCGGTCATCCCGGCTTGCGCGAGCCCCCCGCCCGGGTGGGCGAGGCCGCCCACCCGGTACGTCCCCGGCAGGGGGCCCGGGTTGAGGGCCGCCGAACGCCCGGTGACACCCCCGGCCAGCGCGGGACCGGGGACGGCACCGCCGGGCGCCCCGGTCTCCCGCTCGATCTCCGCCGGGGTGCGGAGTTCCCGCCACACCTCCCGATCGGCCCGGTTCGGTACGACCGCGTCCGCCGCCGCGTCCAACCGCGCCGCCGTCCCGGCCGGCAGCCCACCCCCGGAACCCGCCGGGACGGGCACCGTGACCACGGCGGTGGCGTGTCCCCCGGCCGGCCACAACGACGGGTCGTCCGGTTGCAGCACCGTCACCGGTGGCTCCTCCGGCGACGCCCCGTGCACCACCGTGCGGTGGGGGGTATCGGTCGGCCGCGGACCGCGCAGGGCCAGCAACAGCGTCGCCCGGCTCCAGGCCCGGACCGCGTTCCCGGGCGGCTTCCGACGCGGGTCGCCGCACCCCGCCCCGGTGGTGTCCGTTGCCCTCGTCTCCGCGGGAACCCGGTCCGCCGGGAGCAGTGGGGGTGACCAGCCGCCCACCACCACGTGCTCGGCCGGCAGCACCGTGCCGTCCGTCAGCTCCACTCCCGTGGCCCGTCCCGCCCCCTCGGTGACGGCGATCACCCCGACATCGAACCGGAACTCCACCCGACGCTCGACGCACCGGGCGTGCAGGGCGTCGGCGAGCGCCCGCATCCCGCCGAGCGGATACCAGGTGCCGAAGGTCTGCTCGACGTAGGGGAGCACCAGCGCGCCGGCCGGGGCGCCCACGGGGTGGACCCCCCAGTCCCACAGGCCGGCGGTCAACAGCGCCACCAGACGCGGGTCCCCCAGTTCCCGACCGGCCGTCGCGAGCAGGTCCTCCGGCGGGGCGGGACGGCGCAACAGCCCCCGGCGCCGGGGCACCGCCGGATAGGGGTCGCGCCGCAGCGGGCCGGTATCGGTCCCGGCGGTCAGCGGCTCCTCCATCAGCGGGCGGCGGGAGACCTCCCACGCCTCCCGGGCCCGGCCCAGTACGGCGGTCCACCGCTCGACGCCCCTGTCGCCGAACGCCTCACGGACCGCTCGCACCGTCCCGCCCCGGGAGAGGCCCGGCAGCCGCACGCGGCTCCCGTCCGGCAGACGGTGCTCCACCACCGGATCGGCGGGTCGGACCAGGTCGACGCACTCCTCCAGGGAGCGCTTCCCGGTCTTGACGAACAGGTCGCGCCAGACGGCCGGCAGGTACAGCAGACCGGGACCGGTGTCGAAGCGGAAGCCGTCCCGGACACGGCTGCCCACCGCGCCGCCGTGGGTTTCCCGGCGTTCCACCACCGTCACCGAGTGCCCCGCCACGGCGAGCCGGGCGGCCGCCGCCATCGCGCCGACGCCGGCGCCCACCACCACGATCCGTGCCATGGCCCAGCACCCTACCCGGGCCGGTACGGGCGGGGAGGACCGGGACGGAACCACTCCCGGGGACGGGATGAGTACATCGTCTGAGTACCCGGACGGATGGGTCGACGGCCGACCCCGGGGCACCGTGGTGAACGACGCGGGCGCCGCGACACCGCCGGCACGGGGCGGCGGAACGCGGTGGCCCGGGTTCGACCCGGGCCGGGTGACCACCGGTCCGGGGCAGGGGGTACGGGGGCAGGGGGAATCGGGCGGGTCGTCGTCGGGGGGCGGCCCGCCCGGCCCCGTCGGCCCCTCCCGCGGGGAGGGGGAATCCCCGCGGGAGGGGCCGTCCGCCCGGGGCGGGGAAGCGGGGACCGGCCGGGGTGTGCCCCGGGCGGCGCGGCCGGCGAACGGTGCCGCGTACCGGTGCTTCCCGTGTTCACGGTGCCCCCGGCGAATCCCGCGCGCCGTGACGGGCGGCGCCGCACGACCGGACCGCGTCGCGGCGCGGCGCGACTAACCGTCGCGCAGCGTCGGCAACAGCGCCCCCAGGGTCCTCTCCACCTCCTCCGCGGGCACCTCGGGCGCGAAGGACCGCCAGTCCAGCGCGGCCACCAGCAGGGCCCCGGCCAGTGCCGAGGCGGCCAGCCGGACATCCGTTCCCATCCGCAGTTCCCCGGCCTCGGCACCGATCCGCAGTTGCTCCTCGATCGCGGCGTGCGCCCGACGTCGCACCGCCAGAACCGTGGGGTGCCAGACGCTGTGGGTGCGCCACACCTCCCCCAGGTACAGCCGTACGAGGGCCGGATGGTCGCGGGTGAACCGCACCCCGGCCCGCACGATCGCGTTCAGCGCCGCCCGGGTGTCGCCGCCGGAGGCCCGGCATTCCGAGGCGGCGCCGCGCAGCGCAGAGGCGAGCATTCCGACGTTGTGCCGCAGTAGTTCCTCGTACAGCTCGGTCTTGCCGGTGAAGTTGTAATAGACCGTCCCCTTGGAAACGCCGGCGCGTTCGGCGATCCCGTCCACGGTGGTGGCGGAGAAGCCCTGCTCGGCGATCAGGTCGACGGCCGCGTCGAAGAGTTTCAGCCTCGTGGCGCGCCGCCTCGGGCTGTCGGTGGATTTCATCGGTGGAGTCGCCCCCCAATAGGCGTGGTTTCGCGTCATTGTGCCCCTGCCGTACCCCTCACCCGCCACGTTCGTCCCCCGGGCCCGTCCCTTTGCGTCCATTACCGCCGCCGGGGAGGGAAACGGGCCGGCCCGGTGCCGATTGTCAGTGGTATGCGTCAGCATGAGTTCCGGATGCGAAGACACGCACGGATTCGCACGAATCACGAGGAGGCTCGCCATGGTCGGACCCCCCGCCGATGTGCACCCCGTGCTCCGCCGTGCCCCCGCCCCGCCGGCGGCGCTCGACCTTCTGGCCCAGGCGGAGCGGGGGCTGGAGGAGGCGGAGACCCGGGAGGACCCGGGGGACGCGTACATCGCCGCCCACATGGCGGCGCTGCGCACCGCGGCGGCCGTGCTGGCCGTGCACGGACGCCCCGAGACGACCGCTCGCGGTCGGCGTCGGATCCGCAGCGTGTGGGACATGCTCCCGGAGATAGCCCCGGAGTTGGGGGAGTGGAGTGTCCTCTTCGCGGCCAGTGGTGCCCGGCGTGCCAGGCTGGAGGCGGGCATCCGTCGGGAGGTCGGTCGGGACGACGCCGAGGAACTGGCGAAGTCGGTCGGGATGTTCCTGCGCCTGGTCCGGGCGCGGATCGCCCCCCAGCCGGTGCTGCCGCGCGACCCCAACCGGCCCGGGCCCGGCGAGCGCACGGCCTGATCGCGGTCGGGGCACCGGCTCGGCACTCCCCCGGGGGGCCGTGGTAGGCGGTCGAGGCCGTTTTCGGCGTGCCCGCCCCGCTGCCCGCCCGTCCGACCCCGCGGGTTTTCCCCCTCCGCGTCTCTCGGTTCCCTTTCGCCCCCTCCCCGCTCTCCCCGCTCTCCTCGCACCCCCGCCCGCCCGCTCGCCCATCCGCCCGCTCACCGGACGGGGTCCGGGCCCCACAGGCCATAAGCTGGGTCGCGCGCCCGACCGGTCACCCCGACCACCGTGGTCGGGCCGTCGCGCCCGTCGCACGAGTCCCGAGGAGCCGTCCCGGATGTCCCCCGAACCGAGCACGCCCGGCCCGCACACCACGCTGCGCACCGGGGTGGTCTGGGAACTGCTCGAAGAGGCGATGACCCGGCGCGTCGCCGCGACCGGCCGGCCCGGGCTGACCGTCCTCGACGCGGGGGGCGGCAGTGGCAGCCTGGCCGTGCGGGTGGCTGCGGCCGGCCACCGGGTGACGGTCGTGGACCCCAGCCCGGACGCGCTGTTCGCCCTCGAGCGCCGTGCGGCGGAGAAGGGTGTCGCCGAGCGGATCCGTGGTGTCCAGGGCGATACCGGTGACCTGTTGGAGGTCGCCGGTGACGGCTACGACCTGGTCCTGTGCCACGGCGTCCTGGAGCACGTGGAGGACCCCGCCGCCGGGATGCGCGCGGTCGCCCGGGCACTGGCACCGGAGGGGATCGCCAGCCTGCTGGTCGCGGGTATGGGCGGCGCGGTCTTCGCGCGGGCCCTGATCGGCCGCTTCGCCGAGGCCCGCGCGCTGTTCGCCGAGACCCCCCGGGAGCCGGTGACCGGGGCCGGTGGATCCGTGCCGCACCGGTTCACCGAGCCGGGCCTGACCGGACTGGCGAAGGCCGCCGGCCTGCTCCCGGCGACGGTGCACGGCGTGCGGATCTTCGCCGACCTGGTGCCGGGCACGCTGGTGGACAGCGAGCCCGACGCCCTGCGCGAACTGTCCCGCCTGGAGCGGGAGGCGGCCTCCCACCCGGCCTTCCGGGCCGTCGCCGCGCATCTTCACCTGCTGGCCGCGAATCCCGCCGGGTGACCGCTTTCACGTCCCCCCGCGAACGCCCTTCCCGCCCCGTATGATCGGAGAAAGCCCCCGGCATGAGGCGGGCGGAGCGCGGGAAGGAGCACTTCACCCCTCGAAACCGGAGGCCGACGGCGCGTCGGATCGAACCGGCCCGAAGGGGTGGGTGTCGCCGTGAGAAATCCCCACCTATCCTTGGAAGAGTCGGATCCGGTCGCCACCGCGACCGACGAGTAGGAGGACTCCGTGCCGCTCTCGGAGCACGAGCAGCGCATGCTCGAGCAGATGGAGCGAGCGCTGTACGCCGAAGACCCCAAGTTCGCGACAGCGCTCGAGGGAAGTGAGCTGCGCACGTACACCCGCAAGCGGGTCTACCAAGCGGCTGTAGGTTTTCTGGTGGGCATCGCGCTCCTCATGGGTGGCATGGTCGCCCAACAGGTCTGGCTCAGCGTCGTCGGCTTCCTGATCATGCTGGGCTGCGCGGTGCTCGCCGTGACCGGATGGAAGAAGCCGGTGGCGGGCCCCGCCCCCCGGCAGGGGCGCGGTGGACCGCAGCCCTCGGCCGGTCCGGGGCATGATGCCAAGCGATCGATGATGAACCGCATCGAGGACCGTTGGCAGCGACGACGGGACGAGCGCGAGCGCTGATCCCCCGAGGTGTCGCACCGGCGTCGTGACGGTGACGCCGGGCCGCGCGGTGTCCGTCCGGGGGTGGGGAGCGGCGGCCCGGGAACGGGCTCCTTCCTCTCCTGCGGCCCTCCCCGGGCCGGTGGGTGGGGCCTACCGATCACCCGGGCCCCCGACCCGATTCCGTCCGCCCCCCGATCCCGACTTCTCCCCGGTTCCGCGAACCCGTGACGGCGCGGTTCCGGGGCCGACCCCGGGCGGGGTCGGCCCCGGAACCGCGCCGTCGTCACGTGTCGTCACCCCCGGACGCGCGGGGTGCCACCGGCGGCCCCGCCGCCGGTGCGGCACACCCGTCGGGCGGGCGTCCCCGGCCCGATTTCCCCGGGGCCGAGCAGGACCTCAGGGCCGGATGGGGCGGGGGAGGCGCCGCAGGCGTTCGACCGTCGCCCGGCGCAGCCGCTCGCCCCATCCGGCGAGGCGTGCCGCGAGCACCCGGTGCGGTCGGGGCGTCGAGGCGGGGAACACGGCGGCCCGCAGTCGCAGCCATCGGCCGGCCCCGGCGGTCAGGCCGGCCCGGACCGTGTGCGCGAGGCGGGCCCGCTCGCCCTCCTCGCCCTCCGTCCCGGGGGCGGGGGAGTACAGCGCCCGCTCCACGTCGTCCACCAGGCGGCGCACCGCCGACGCGGACGCGTCGTCCAGGCCGCCGAGCCGGACGATCCGCTCCCCGGCCCGTCGTGGGGTGTCCCCGGGCAGCGGAGGGATGCCCAGGTCACGGGCGCTGTCCACCACCTCCCGCCACGCGGCGGCCGGCCCCGCTCCGGGCGACAGCCGGCGGGCCCGCAGCCGGGCGCGCAACAGGCGCGGCACGGCGGCCGCGGCCAGTAGGAGCAGGGCGATCGCGCCACCCCGCAGGGCGGGGCCGTCCACCGCG
The DNA here is from genome assembly GCF_021390475.1 of Streptomyces sp. ST2-7A. Lineage (GTDB taxonomy): Bacteria > Actinomycetota > Actinomycetes > Streptomycetales > Streptomycetaceae > Streptomyces. The sequence continues at coordinate 24,523 of NZ_JAJUWS010000054.1, read as the reverse complement.
GTCCCCCCGGTGTCGCCGGGGCCGGACCCGACCGCGGTCGGGTCCTGGCAGGCACCGGGATCGGCCACGGGGTCGCACTCCGTCGGGTCGGTCGCGTTCTCCTCGGGCCGGGTCGGGTCCTCTCCCGCTTCGGTGCGGTCCGGGGCCTCCCGGTCGGGGTCCGAGCGGTCGGCGCCCGCCTCCCGCTCCGGACGGGTGTAGTCGGGCGCGCTGCCCTGACCGGGGGTCGGTTCGAACCGGGTCCAGCCCACCCCCTCGAAGTACAGTTCGGGCCAGGCGTGGGCGTTGTGCAGCCCGACGGTGTGGGTGCCGTTCGCGGCCCGGGTGCCGGGAGTGAAGCCCACCGCGACCCGACTCGGGATGTCCAGGGACCGGGTCATCGCGGCCATGGTGAAGGCGAAGTGCACGCAGAAGCCCTCACGTGCCTCCAGGAACGCGGCGATCGCCTCGTTCCCGCTGCCCGACGCCACCCGGGTGTCGTAGCGGAATCCGCCGTCCCGGGTGAACCAGTTCTGCAGGGCCAGCGCGCGCTGGTAGTCGTTGCCCGCCCCGGCCGTGACGGTCGCCGCGGTCTCCCGCACCACCTCGGGGAGGTCGTCGGGCAGGGCGGTGTACCGCTGCCGCAGTTCCTCGTCGGCGGCCGGGGGCGCGGAGGAGAGCTGTTCGGTGCCGGGGGAGAGGTCCCAGTGCTCCACCCGGTAGGTCAGGTTGGCGGAGGTCTGTCCCCGCCGGGCGGAGACCAGGGTGGAGGATTGCGGGTCGTACGCCCACTCGCCCTCCGCCTCGATGGCCGCCGGCGGGACGGGTACCGGCAGCGCGGACTGGGTGTAGCCGGGTTCGGTGGTGATCCGGGTGGACACGGGTTCGGCCGGCACGCCCGGGGAGAGACCCTCCACCGGCCAGGGGGTGGGTGGGAGGTCCGGCTCCGGCTCGGCGGAGGAGGTCCAGCGCTCCCCGTCGAAGGCGTCCAGGGCCACCAACCGCAGGTACATGTCGGCATCGCGCTCGGCGGTGGTCTCGTAACGCAGCACGGTCCGGTTGCGGGGGCGGTTGAGCTGGTCCTGCAGGGCCACCACGGGATTGACCGAACCGAAGTCCTCCCCGCCGACGGAACCGCCGCTGCCGCCGGCGGCCCGGGCCGGGTCCAGCAGACCGGGCCCCGGGGCGGGCAGCAGCAACGGCAGCGCCACGGCGGCGCCCAGCGTCATCGCGCCGATCCGTCGACCGGCCTCCGGGCGGGGCGGACGCCGGGCCTCCCCGCTCCCGGCGCCCCGGGTGCCGAAGAAGCGGCCCCACCGACCCACCCGGTCCCGACTCTCGGTGAGCAGCAGCACCAGGAAACCGGCGGCGGCCAACAGGAAGTGGTCGATGCCGCCACCGTCACGGGCCACCCCGGAGGCGACGGAGTACAGGGCCAGCAGCGGCAGGCCCGCCGCGGCGGCGGAGCGCAGGGTCACCGCCAGCAGGTCCACCAGCAGTCCGACGAGGAGCACCCCGGTCAGCAGGATCAGCCGGATGCCCTCGGTGAGCGGGGCGGGCGCCGTGTAGTGGCCGATGTCCCCGCCGCCCGTGGCGAACAGGGTCCCGAGCCGCTCGAGGGCTTCCGGGCCGGGCAGTATCCCCAGCGTCGCGTGGTCGGGAACGGTCACTGCGGTCAGCGCCGGGAGCGTGACCGCGAGTTGGCACAGCACGACGGCGGGACCGCCGAAACCGAGACGGCGGGCCAGCATCCCGGTGCCCGTCTGCACCGCCAGCAGCAGCGCGATCGTGAACAGCCAGTCGGCGCCCAGGATCAGGGGCAGCAGCGCGGCGGAGGTCGCCAGGGTCGTGACCCAGGCGGCGATCGCCATCCGGCTCGATGCTGCCATCCGGGGCCCCTTCCGGCCGGTGGACCGCCGTTCGGGGCGGGTCACCGGGAACTGTCGCTCGTGTGCTCGGTCGTGTCATGGGTCACGTGCCGGACCGCGCCCGGCCGTCGGCTCCGGGCCCGTCGGACCGGGGGCCGCGCCGGCGGGCGGCGGACGGGAACGGTACCCCGCTCCATGGTCCCGGGTCGTCCGGCGCCGGAGGCGTCGGCGCTCAGCCGGTGGCCGCCGCGGGCGGGGCACCGGCGGCCCGCAACCAGTCGTCCGCCAACGGCGTCCCGGCCTCCCGGGGCATCACCGTCCAACCGGCCTCCGCCAGTTCGCGGTACTGCCGTCGCTCCACCATCTCCTCGCGCCGACCGGCGGACACGAAGGCCACGGCGGAGGAGTGGCGGGAGCGCAGGCGCTCCAGGGCCTGGTTCCGACCGACGCGGACCGCGCCGAGGAAGCCGATCAGCAGGCCGCCCCCGGAGGGGGCCGCCACCCCGACCGATTCGGCGAAGTCCTCGAGCCCGGAGCGATCGACGCGGGCGAGGGCGTCCATGATCAGCGCGCCGGTCTCCGCCGCGCCGCCCGCCGATCGCACGCCCGGAGCGGGCAACTCCAGCCCGGTGTCGGTGATCAGCCGCACCGACCAGCCGCGTTCCAGCAGGTGGGCGACCACCGACGCGGCACCGCTCACCGCGGTCTCGAACGGTGAGGCGGGTCCGGCGCCCTCCCGGGCGTTCCCCCGGGTGTCGAGCAGGACGGTGCACCGTTCGCGGTGCGGCTGTTCCTCGCGCCGCACCATCAGCGTCCCGTGGCGGGCCGTGGCCCGCCAGTGCACCCGGCGCAGGTCGTCGCCGTGCCGGTAGCCGCGCGGGATGACGTCGTCGTCCCCGGCGAACGAGGCGGTGGCGCGCACCGGCGCGCCGAGCCCACCGCCGTCGCCGCCCGGTCGGATGTCGGGCAGCGACTCGATCGGCGGCAGCACCGTCATCGTGTCGCGGGCCGTGAAGGAACGGCTCAACTCGACCATCCCGAAGGGGTCGGTCAGGCGCAGCTGCAGCGGCCCCAGGGGGTACTCGCCGCGCAGGTCGGAACGCACCCGGTAGGAGACCTCCCGGTGTCCGCCGGGTTCGATGCGGTCCAGCACGAACCTCGGCCGGGGCCCCAGCACGTAGGGCACCCGGTCCTCCAGCAGCAGCACACCGGTGCGCGCGCCGCGTCCGGTGTTCTCCACCCGCAGGTGCACCCGGGACTCCTCGCCCGCCACGACCCGTTCCGGGGTCAGCAGCCGGGCGGCGGCCACCCGGCTGCGCCCCAGGTGCAGCACCAGCACCGACAGGACCGGCAGCACGGCCAGCAGCGCCCCCACCCGCAGCAGCTCGGCCTGGCCCAGCAGGTGGGCGCAGCCCGCCGCCGCGAGCCCCGCGGCCAGAAAGGACCGGCCACGGGTGGTCAGGCCGGAGAACGCAGTCCGCAGCGAACCGCGTTCCTCGGTCCCGCCGGCCCGCATCACAACCCCCGTGCCCGCGCGGAGCCGGTGGACGGCAGGTGTTCGCTGGGGCGGAGCGGCCGATGCGTCTGCGGCCGGGGTGGTTCCGGCACCGGTGTGTGGCGCACCAGTTCCGCCATCAGCTGTTCCACTCCGTGGCGGCCGAGTTGGGATCGGGCGGTGGGCATCAGCCGGTGGGCCAGTACGGGAACGGCGAGGTCCTGCACGTCGTCCGGGAGGACGAAGTCGCGCCCGGCGATGGCGGCGGAGGCCCGGGCGGCGCGCAGCAGGTGGATGGTGGCCCGGGGGGAGGCGCCCAGTCGCAGTTGGGGGTGGTCCCGGGTGGTGCCGACCAGGTGGACGGCGTATCGGCCGACGGCCTCGGAGACGTGGACGCCCCGTACCACCCGGATCAGCTCCAGGATCTCGTCGGTCCCGGCGACCGGCCGCAGTTCCTCCAGCGGACCGGAGCCGCCGCGGGCGTGCAGCATTCGCCACTCGGAGTCGGGGTCCGGGTAACCGACCGAGGCACGGGCCATGAAACGGTCCCGCTGCGCCTCCGGCAGCGGGTAGGTGCCCTCCATCTCGACCGGGTTCTGGGTGGCGATGACCATGAACGGCTCGGGCAGCGCCCTGGTGGTGCCGTCGGTGGTGACCTGCCGCTCCTCCATCGCCTCGAGGAGGGCCGACTGGGTCTTGGGCGAGGCCCGGTTGATCTCGTCGCCGATCACGATCTGCGCGAAGACGGCCCCGGGCTTGAACTCGAAGTCCCGCTCCCGCTGGTCGAAGATGCTCACCCCGGTGATGTCCGAGGGCAGCAGGTCGGGGGTGAACTGGATACGACTCACCGAACAGTCGACGGACCCGGCCAGGGCCTTGGCGAGGACGGTCTTGCCGACGCCGGGGACGTCCTCCAGCAGCAGGTGGCCCTCGGCGAGGAGGACGATCAGGGCGAGCCGGACGACCTCCGGCTTGCCCTCGATGACACTCTCCATCGACAGCCGCACCCGCTGGGCCGTGGCGCTCGCCTCTTCCGGGCCGGGCGGACCCCCGGGACGCCCGGCGCCCCCGGTCACACCGTTGGATCCCCCGTCGCCGGGGAATCCGCGCTCCCGGTGCTCGATCCGCCGCCCCGGCACCGGGTGCCCCGGATGGTCCTCATAGGTCGTCACCGACCCTCCTCGCCTGCCTCGCCCCCGGCCGGTGCGGGTCGACCGGGCCGGATGCCTCGAAACGCCCGGCACCCGCGCGGCACCGGGCGGATGCCCTCCGACAGGCATTCTTCACACATTCGCTCCGTCACGTCACGGGGTGGCCGGCGGATCGATCTCCCGCAGCAGGCCCGTGGTCACGTCGAAGACGAACCCGCGCACATCATCAGTGTGCAGGAGGAACGGAGAGGTGCGAACCCGCACCATGGACTGCCGCACGTCCTGGTCGAGGTCCTTGAAACACTCCACCGCCCAGCTCGGACGCTGCCCCACCTCCATCTCCAGCTCGTGCCGGAAGTCCTCGGTGAGGTTCAGCAGCCCGCACCCGGTGTGGTGGATGAGGGCCACCGACCGGGTGCCCAGGGCGCGCTGGCTGATCGTCAGGGAGCGGATGATGTCGTCCGTGACCACGCCGCCCGCGTTGCGGATGGTGTGGCAGTCGCCCAATTCCAGACCGAGCGCGGCGTGCAGGTCCAGGCGGGCGTCCATGCAGGCGACGATCGCCACCCGCCGCACGGGACGGGCGTCCATGCCGGGATCGCGGAAGTCCTCCGCGTAACCGCGGTTGGCGGCCAACAGGTCGTCGATGACGTGCTCCTCGGATGAGCCGGCCCCGGGGGCGCGGTCGGCGGTGTTCGGCTGGGTCGTGACCTTCTGCGTCATGGCTCGACCGTAGTACGGGGACGGATCACGGGGGAGGAGGCGCCACTCCCCGGGATCCCGGGGGTGAAGGGGCGTACCGGGCCGAAAACCGGCTCCCGGCCGGCCGGTTGACCACCCCTGCGGAGGCGTGGAGTGACGTGGTTCACACCCGGGCGTGCTCCCGGCCCCCGGTCCGGCGCGACCCGCCGGGGGAGCGGGCGGGTGCGCGGTCCGCCGGGGAACGGTGGACTAGGGTTGGCCGCGCCCCGACCCGCAGGCGGGGCGCGGCGGTCCGGGGGCCGACAAGCGCCCCCGCGCGTCGCCCACCACCCGTCCGCCGTCGAGGCGGGAGCCCCATCGGAAGGCCCATGTCCCCGAGCAACGAGCGGCCGACGGCCGAACGACACCGTCCCGTGATGCTCCGGCGCTGTCTGGAACTGCTCGCCCCCGTGCTCCGGGAGCCGGGCGCGTCGGTGGTGGACTGCACGCTGGGTCTGGGCGGGCACGCCGAGGCCCTGCTCACCGCCCACCCCGACCTGCGGTTGATCGGACTCGACCGTGATCCGGACGCGCTGGCCCTGGCCTCGGAGCGACTCGCCCCCTTCGGGGACCGCTTCGAGGCGGTGCACGCGGTCTACGACCGACTGCCGGAGGTGCTGGCGCGGCTCGATGTCCCGGCCCCGGCCGGCATCCTCTTCGACCTGGGCGTGTCCTCCATGCAACTGGACGAACCGGAGCGGGGCTTCGCCTACTCCCGGGACGCCCCGCTGGACATGCGGATGGACCGCAGCCGGGGGCCGAGCGCCGCCGACGTGCTGAACACCTATCCCCCCGGTGACCTGGTCCGGATCCTGCGGAACTACGGCGAGGAGCGCAACGCCCGCCGCATCGTCGAGGCGGTGGTGCGCGAGCGCGCCACGACGCCGCTGAACTCCAGCGCCCGACTGGTCGAACTGATCCGGGCCTCCCTGCCGCAGGCCGCGATGCGGACCGGCGGCAACCCCGCCAAGCGCACCTTCCAGGCGCTGCGCATCGAGGTCAACGGCGAGTTGGAGGTGCTCGAGCGGGCGGTGCCGGCGGCCGTGGGGGCGCTGGGAGTGGGCGGGCGGATCGTCGTGCTGTCCTACCAGTCCCTGGAGGACCGGCTGGTCAAGCGCGTTCTGGCGGAGGGGGCGCGCTCCACCGCGCCGCGGGGCCTACCGGTGGTGCCCGAGGAGTACCAGCCGCGACTGCGACTGCTCACCAGGGGGGCCGAACTGCCCGACGACGAGGAGACGGCGGGCAACCGACGGGCCGCGCCGGCCCGACTGCGGGCCGCCGAACGGATCCGCCCGGCCCTGTGACGGGGACGGGCGGGGGCCCGGGGCGCACCGGGGAGGCCGGGCGCGCCCGACACGTCGAGGAGGAACGACCGGGATGACCGCGCAACAACGTCTCGCGAGGCTGGCGGGGCTGGTGCCCACCGGTTCGTCCTCGGCCGCCCGCACCCCCTTCGTGCTGCTCGTCGTGGTCCTGCTGGGCACCGGGATGCTGGCCCTGCTGCTGCTGAACGCCGCCCTCAATCAGGGCTCGTTCGAGCTGAGCGAGTTGCGTCGGGAGACCTCGGAGCTGACCGACGAGCAGCAGGCGCTCCAAGCCGAGGTGGACGCCTTCTCCGCCCCCCACTCCCTGGCCGAACGGGCCCGGGAGCTGGGGCTGGTGCCCGGTGGCCCCCCGGTCTTCCTGCTCCCGGACGGCGGCGTCCTCGGGGTGCCCGAACCCGCGCCGGAGCCGGAGCCGGAGCCCGATCCGGAGCCCGTGCCGCGACCGGACCCCGATCCGGACTCCCCGCCCGCCGTCCCCGAGGGCGACACCCCCAACGGTCGGTCGTCCGACGGGACCGAGGACCCCGACGCCGAGGCGACCGGCGGCTCCACCGACCCCGCATCCGAGGAGACGCCGTGAGCGGCCCGTCACCGCGGCCCGATCGGCCGCGCGCCCCCCGTCCCCCGCGCCCCCGCCCGGCGGGACGCCCGGCCGGCGGCGAACAGTTGCGGCTGACCAACCACCGTCCCCGCCTGCGGCTCATCGGGATCGGCCTGACCCTGGTCACCCTGGTCTTCACCGTCCGGCTGGTGCAGGTACAGGTGGTGGACGCGGCCTCCTACACCGAACAGGCCGTGGTCAACCGGTACCTCACCCTCCCCATCGCGGCCCGCCGGGGCGACATCACCGACCGCAACGGCACCTCCCTGGCCACCACCGTCGACGCCTACGACATCGTCGCCGACCCCTCGCTGTTCACCACCGGGCAGACCGGTGTCCCGGACGCCCCCCGTCAGGCGGCCGCGCTCCTCGCGCCGATCCTGGGGGAGGACGAGGACCGCCTCGCCGAACTGCTGGACAATCCCGACTCCCAGTACGCGCTCCTGGCCCGGCAGCAGACGCCGCAGGCGTGGCGGCAGATCCTGGACCTGCGCGGCGCGCTGGCCGAGCGCAGCCGGCAGGGGACCGGTCACCAGGTGCTCACCGGTGTCTTCCGGGAGAAGAACCCCCGGCGGGTCTACCCGGGGGGCGAGCTGGCCGCCGCGCTGTTGGGTTTCGTCAACGCCGAGGGCGACGGCGCCGGCGGTCTGGAGGCGATACTGAATCCGCAGTTGGCCGGCCGGGACGGCACCATCCGCTACGCCCAGTCCGGCGGCCGCCGGGTGCCGACCGCCGGGTCCAGCGAGCAGCCGGCGGAGCCCGGCACCGACATCGAGCTGACCATCGACCGGGACATCCAGTGGGCGGCGGCGGCCGCGATCGCCCGGCAGGTGGAGGACTCCGCCGCCGACGGCGGCTACGTCATCGTCCAGGACGTCCGCAGCGGCGAGATCCTGGCCATGGCCTCCGCCCCCGGCTTCGACCCCAACCGCTACGGCGTCACGGAGCCGGCGCTGCTCGGCAACCCCGCCCTGCAGGACGCCTACGAGCCCGGATCCACCAGCAAGCTCGTCTCGATGGCGGCGGTGCTCGAGGAGGGCGTGGCCACCCCGGAGACGCACGTCACGGTGCCCGGTCGGTTGCCTCGCGCGGGTCGGGCCTTCTTCGACGACCACGACCACGACACCTACCACCTGACCCTGGCCGGGGTCATGGCCCGCTCCAGCAACATCGGCACCATCCTGGCCACCGAGCGGCTGGGGGAGACGCAGGAGGAGGCCAACGAGGTCCTCCACGCCTACCTGCGGGCCTTCGGGTTCGGTCGCCCCACGGGTCTGGGCTTCCCCGGCGAGACGGCGGGCATCCTCGCCCCGCCCGGGAAGTGGGACTCCGCCCAGCAGTACACGATCCCGTTCGGTCAGGGGGTGTCGGTCAACGCACTCCAGGCCACCGGGGTCTTCTCCACGGTCGCCAACGGCGGGGAACGGATCACCCCCTCCGTGGTGCGGGGCACGGTCGGCCCCGACGGGCGCTGGGAGGCGGCCCCGAAGCCGGAGCGCGAGCGGGTGATCGGCGAGGACACCGCCCGGCGGCTCACCGAGATGCTGGAGACGGTGGTGGTCGACGAGGACTGGGGCACCGGCCACGCGGCCCGCATCCCCGGTTACCGGGTGGCGGGCAAGACCGGCACCTCCAATCGGGTGGATCCGGAGACCGGCCGTTACAACGGCTACACGGCCTCCTTCGCGGGATTCGCGCCGGCCGACGAACCGCGGGTCACCGTCTACTGCGCCATCCAGAACCCCACCGGCGAGCAGTACTACGGCGGGCAGTTGTGCGGTCCGGTCTTCCGCGAGGTGATGACCTTCGCCCTCAAGGCGCTGTCCGTGCCGCCCTCGGGGGAGGAGCCCCGCGGTCTGCCCACCACCTTCGACCCCGGGGAGTGACCCGGCGCCCGACCGGGGGCCGGACCCACCCGGGAGGGTTGTCCCACACCGGCCGGCCGGCCCCCTCGCTTCGCGACACCCCCCGCCCGCCGGGTACGCTCACCGCCGTGCCCCCAGCAGACCGGAATCACACCTCGCCGCCCAGGCCGGAGAACGTCCGCCCCGTCCCGACGGCCGAGCTGGCCGCCCTGGCGGGAGTCGAGCCGCCCGACGACGCCGCGTCGATCACCGGCATCACCCACGACTCGCGCGCCGTGCGCCCCGGCGATCTGTACGCGGCCCTGCCCGGTGCCCGCTTCCACGGCGCGGACTTCGCGGAACAGGCCGCCCGACGCGGCGCGGCCGCCGTGCTGACCGATCCCGACGGCGTCGGGCGCGCCGCCGCGACCGGGCTGCCGGTGATCGTCGTGTCCGACCCGCGCGCCCGGATGGGCGAACTGGCCGTCCGGATCCACGGCGATCCCGGCGCGGACCTGCTGTCCGTCGGCATCACCGGCACCTCCGGCAAGACCACCACCGCCTATCTGATCGAGGGCGGCCTGCGCAAGGCCTCGCCGCGCGGCGGGGGCGTGGGCCTGATCGGCACGGTGGAGACCCGGATCGGCGACGACCGGATCAGGTCCGAGCGCACCACGCCGGAGGCGACCGACCTGCAGGCCCTGCTCGCGGTGATGCGCGAGCAGGGTGTCGGCTCGCTGGTCATGGAGGTTTCCAGCCACGCACTGGTGCTGGGGCGGGTGGACGGCTGCGTCTACGACGTGGCGGTCTTCACCAACCTCAGCGCCGAGCACCTGGACTTCCACCCGGACATGGAGGACTACTACCGGGCCAAGGCGCAGCTGTTCACCCCCGCCCGTTCCCGGGCCGCCGTGGTCAACATCGACGACGCGCACGGTCGGCGCCTGGTGGGCGACGCGACCGCCGCGGGCCTGCCGGTGACGACCTACTCGGCCGAGGGCCACCCGGACGCCGACTGGCGCGCCGACGGGGTGGAGGTCGGTCCGCTGGGCTCGACCTTCGTCGCGCACGGTCCCGACGGGGTCCGGGTGCGCGCCTCGGCGCCGCTGCCGGGCGCCTTCAATGTCGCCAACACCCTGGCCGCGATCGTCGCCCTGGCGGTGGCGGGCGCCGACCCGCGGGCCGCCGCCGACGGGGTGGCCTCGGTGCCGGGCGTCCCCGGCCGGTTGGAGCGGGTGGACGCCGGACAGCCCTACCTGGCGGTGGTGGACTACGCCCACAAGCCGGACGCCGTGGAGTCGGTGCTCCGGGCGCTGCGTCGGGTCACCGAGGGCCGGGTGCACGCGGTGCTGGGCTGTGGCGGCGACCGCGACCCGCACAAACGTCCGGCGATGGGTGAGGCGCTGGCCCGTCTCGCCGACACCGCCGTGCTGACCAGTGACAACCCCCGCGGCGAGGATCCGCTGGCGATCCTCGCCACCATGCTGGCCGGCGCCGCCCGGGTGCCGGTCCACGAACGGGGCACCGTTCTGGTCGAGGAGGACCGCGCCGCCGCGATCGCCGCGGCGGTGGCCCGGGCCGAGCCCGGGGACACCGTCATCGTCGCGGGAAAGGGCCACGAGACCGGTCAGGACATCGCCGGTGTGGTCCGCCCCTTCGACGACCGCCTCGAACTGCGCGCCGCCATCGGGCGCGCGGGTCACGCCGCCCGCACTTCGGGGAAGGACCTGAACCCCGCATGATCCCCCTTTCCGCAGCCGAGCTCGTCGCCGTCACCGGTGGAACGGGGCACGGCATACCGGAACCGCCGCCGCTCGTCACCGGGCCGGTGGTCATCGATTCCCGTCTCGTGGAACCGGGTGCCCTGTTCGCCGCCTTGCGCGGTGACCGGGTGGACGGCCACGAATTCGCCGCCGGGGCGGTCGCCGGGGGCGCCGCCTGCGTGCTGGCGAACCGCCCGATCGACGGCGTGCCGACCGTCGTGGTCCCGGACGTCACGGCCGCCCTGGGGGCCCTGGCGCGCCATGTGGTGGGTGAACTGGGCGCCACCGTGGTGGCGTTGACCGGTTCGGCCGGGAAGACCTCCACGAAGGACCTGATCGCCCGGTTGCTGGAGCGGATCGCGCCGACGGTGTGGCCACCGGAGTCCTTCAACAACGAGATCGGCCTGCCGCTGACCGCGCTGCGCGCCACCGCCGAGACCCGGCACCTGGTGCTGGAGATGGGCGCCCGGGGTGTGGGTCACATCCGGTACCTGGCGGGGTTGACCCCGCCGCGGATCGGGGTGGTGCTCAACGTCGGGACCGCGCACCTGGGCGAGTTCGGCAGCCGGGAGACCATCGCCCAGGCCAAGGGGGAACTGGTCGAGGAGCTGCCGTCGGCCGAGGAGGGCGGGGTGGCGGTGCTCAACGCCGACGACCCGCTGGTGCGGGCGATGGCCTCGCGCACCCGGGCCCGGACGGTGTTCTTCGGGGAGTCCGCGGAAGCCGACATCCGGGCCGAGAACGTGCGTCTGACCGATGACGGACGACCCGCCTTCCGGCTCATCACCCCCTCCGGGTACGCCGATCTGACGATGCGACTGTACGGTGAGCACCACGTGTCGAACGCGCTGGCCGCCGCGGCCGTGGCCCACGAGTTGGGTCTGCCCGCCGCCGCCCTCGCCGAGGCACTGGCGGAGGCGGGACCGCTCTCGCGGTGGCGGATGGAGGTCACCGAGCGGGCGGACGGAGTGACGATCGTCAACGACGCCTACAACGCCAACCCCGATTCCACGCGGGCCGCCCTGCGCGCGCTCGCCGCGATGGGCCGTGGCCGCCGCACCTGGGCGGTGCTGGGCACCATGGCGGAGCTGGGGGAGGCGTCGCAGGTCGAACACGACGCCGTCGGTCGGCTCGTCGTCCGGCTCAATGTCGGCAAGCTCGTGGCGGTCGGCGGCCCTGAGGCCGCCTGGCTCGACATGGGCGCGAAGAACGAGGGTTCGTGGGGTGAGGAGTCGGTGCACGTGTCCGACGCCCGAACGGCACTGGAACTGTTGCGCGCGGAGTTGCGACCCGGGGACGTGGTCCTGGTGAAGGCTTCCCGTGCGGTGGGATTGGAGAAGGTCGCGCTCGGTCTGATCGCCGATGGGGCGAACGCCGCGGACGCCGAAGGCGGGGTCGCCGCCCGATGAGGCAGATCCTCGTATCCGGGGTCCTCGGACTCTTCCTGACCCTGGTGGGCACCCCGTTGCTCATCAAGCTGCTGGCCCGCAAGGGCTACGGCCAGTTCATCCGGGACGACGGCCCGCGCGATCACCACAGCAAGCGCGGCACGCCGACCATGGGCGGCATCGCCTTCATCCTGGCGACGCTCATCGCCTACTTCACGACCAAGATCATCGGTGGTAGTTCGCCGTCGGTCTCCGGTCTGTTGGTCCTTTTCCTCTTCGCGGGGATGGGCCTGGTCGGCTTCCTGGACGACTACATCAAGATCGTCAAGCAGCGCAGCCTCGGTCTGCGGGCCAAGGCGAAGATGCTCGGCCAGCTCATCGTCGGTGTCGCCTTCGCGATACTGGCCCTGAACTTCGCGGACGCCCGGGGCCAGACCCCGGCCTCCACCCACCTGTCCTTCACCCAGGACTTCGGTTGGTCCATCGGCCCGGTGCTCTTCGTACTGTGGGCGCTGTTCATGATCCTGGCCATGTCCAACGGCGTGAACCTCACCGACGGCCTGGACGGCCTGGCCACCGGTGCCTCGGTGATGGTCTTCGGCGCCTACGTCTTCATCGGTGTCTGGCAGTACGGGCAGAGCTGCGCCAACGAGCTCACCGCTGGACCGGGTTGCTACGAGGTCCGTGACCCGCTGGACCTGGCGATCGTCGCCTCCGCCCTGATGGGAGCCCTCTTCGGCTTCCTGTGGTGGAACACCTCGCCCGCCAAGATCTTCATGGGTGACACCGGCTCCCTCGCCCTGGGCGGGGCGCTGGCCGGCCTGGCCATCGTCTCCCGCACCGAGCTGCTGCTCGCCATCCTCGGTGGCCTGTTCGTCCTGATCACCATGTCCGTGGTGATCCAGGTCGGCTCCTTCCGGCTCACCGGCAAACGCGTCTTCAAGATGGCCCCGCTCCAACACCACTTCGAGTTGCAGGGGTGGAGCGAGGTACTGGTCGTGGTCCGGTTCTGGATCATCCAGGGCATCTGCGTCATCGTCGGCATCGGCCTGTTCTACGGCAGTTGGGTGGCCGGCTGGTGAGCGCCGACCCGCGGCCGCAGGAGGGCCCCGCCGGGGCCCCGGACGCCCTCCCGCCGGGCGCCGAGCCGGACGCCGCCTGGGCCGGACGACGGGTGACCGTCGCCGGCCTGGGCGTCACCGGCGGGAGCGCCGCCCGGGTACTCGCCGAACTCGGCTGCCGGGTGGTCGTGGTGGACGGTGGCGACGGCGAGCGACAGCGGACCCGCGCCGAGGCGCTGCGCGCCGCCGTCCCCGACGGGGACCTCACGGTCCGCCTCGGGGACGGGGCGACCCTGCCCGAAGGCACCGAACTCGTGGTCACCTCACCGGGCTGGCCCCCCTCCGCCCCGCTGTTCGCGGCGGCGGCGGGGGCCGGCGTCCCGGTGATCGGGGACATCGAGCTGGCCCGTCGGCTGCGCCGCCCCGCCGCCGACGGCACCCCGCCCGCCGAGTGGTTGGCGATCACGGGTACCAACGGCAAGACCACCACGGTGCGGATGCTCGCGGCGATGCTGGAGGCCGCCGGTCTGCGCACCGCCGCCGTCGGCAACGTCGGCACCCCGCTGCTGGACGTGGTCCGCTCCGCCGAGCCGTACGACGTGCTCGCACTGGAGTTGTCCAGCTACCAACTGCACTGGTCCCCGAACATCGCGGCGCACTCGGGGGCGATCCTCAACATCGCCCCCGACCACCTGGACTGGCACGGTGGTCCGGAGTCGTACGCCGCCGCCAAGGCCCGGGTGTACGAGGGCAACCGGGTCGCCTGCGTGTACAACGCCGACAGCGCCGACGGGGAGACCCCGGTGCGGGAGGCCGAGGTCGAGGAGGGTTGCCGGGCGATCGGCTTCACCCTCGGCGTCCCCGCCCCCTCCCAACTGGGTGTCGTGGACGACCTGCTGGTGGACCGGGCCTTCGGGCCCGACCGCCGACGGGCCGCCCGGGAGTTGGCGTCGGTGTCCGACGTGCGCCCGCCCGCACCGCACAACGTGGCCAACGCCCTGGCCGCCGCCGCCCTGGCGCTGGCCCACGGGGTGGAGCCGAGAGCCGTCCGGGACGGGCTGCGCGCCTTCCGCCCCGACGCCCACCGCATCTCCACGATCGCCCACCGGGCCGGGGTGGAGTGGGTGGACGACTCCAAGGCCACCAATCCGCACGCCGCCGCCGCCTCGCTCGCCGCCTACCACCCGATCGTGTGGATCGCCGGTGGCCTGGCCAAGGGCGCGACCTTCGACGACCTGGTGCGCGACGCGGCGCCCCGGCTGCGGGCGGTGGTCCTGTTGGGCGCCGAACGCGGGCTGATCGCCGAAGCGCTTCGGCGACACGCCCCGGATGTGCCGGTCGTCGACCTGGCGCGGACCGACACTGGGGCGATGGCGGAGGCCGTGCGCGAGGCGGACCGGCTGGCCCGCCCCGGTGACACGGTGCTGCTGGCACCCGCCTGCGCCTCCATGGACATGTTCACCCACTACATGGAGCGCGGCGAGCTCTTCGCCGGGGCCGTGCGCGCACTCCCGGACCCGGACACCGGGAACGAACCGGGGTAACGACGGGAAGCGCGCCCGGGCCCCGACCCGCCCGCACCCGCGGGGCGGCGGATCGGGGCCCGGGCGCGTCCCGCCCTTCCCGGACCCGGCGCGCGGCCCCGGGAGCGGGGGACGAGAACCGGAGGGGGACACCATGCAGGTCGACCGAAACGGTGCGAACCGGATCGCCGGCACCGGCCGGCCCCGATCACCCCGTCCCGCCGGCTCCCGCGCGGCCCCCCCGTCCCCGGCCGCCCGCCGGCCGGCCGGCCCCCGGGACGGCGCCGAACGGGCGCCCCGCCAACCGGCCCCCGCGCCGCGTCCACCCCGCCGGCCGCGCCGCGGCGGCCCCGGGCGCCCCCTGGCACGGCTGCGACGGTCCTGGGACCGCCCGCTGACCGCCTACTACGTGGTCCTGGGCACCTCGCTGCTGATCGTCATGATGGGCCTGGTGATGGTCTTCTCGGCCTCCCAGATCCAGGCGCTGCGTCAGGGCCTGCCGGCGACCTTCTACTTCCGCAAGCAGCTGGTGGCGGCCCTCCTGGGAGCCGTGCTGATGTTGATCGCCGCCCGGACCCCGGTGCGACTGCTGCGCGCCCTCACCTACCCCTTCCTGCTGGCCTCGGTGGTCCTGCTGGTGTTGGTGCAGGTGCCCGGCGTGGGCGTCACGGTCAACGGCTCCACCAACTGGATCCCGCTCGTGGGGCCCTTCATGCTCCAGCCCAGTGAGATCGCCAAACTGGCGCTGGTGCTGTGGGGGGCCGACCTGCTGGCGCGCAAGGGGGAGCGCCGGCTGCTGGTGCAGTGGCGCCACCTGCTGATCCCCCTGGTGCCCGGCGCCATGCTCATCTGCGGGCTGGTCCTGCTGGGTGGCGACATGGGCACGGTGATGATCCTCGCCGCGGTCCTCTTCGCGCTGTTGTGGCTGGCGGGCGCCCCCACCCGGCTGTTCGCCGGCGCGATCGGGATCGCCGCCGTGCTGGGCGCGCTGCTGATCGCGAGCGCTCCCCACCGCACCGGTCGGCTCACCTGCGTGTTGGCGACCGATCCGGGCCCGGAGGACCGCTGCTGGCAGGCCGTGCACGGCATCTACGCCCTCGCCTCCGGGGGATGGTTCGGCTCCGGACTGGGGGCGAGCGTGGAGAAATGGGGCGAGCTGCCCGAGCCGCACACCGATTTCATCTTCGCGATCGCGGGTGAGGAGCTGGGTCTGGCGGGGACGCTGTCGATCCTCGGTCTCTTCGCCGCTCTAGGCTATGCGGGTATCCGCGTGGCCGGACGTACGGAGGATCCCTTCGTCAGGTATGCCGCGGGGGGTGTGACGGCGTGGTTGATGGCCCAGTTCGTCATCAACATCGGCGCGGTCCTCGGATTGCTGCCGATCGCCGGGGTACCCCTCCCGCTGTTCTCCTACGGGGGGTCCGCCCTGCTGCCCACCATGTTCGCCGTGGGACTGCTGATCGCCTTCGCGCGCAGCGAGCCCGCGGCGCGTGCCGCCCTGGCCATGCGGCGACGACCCGGCGGGAAGGGACCGGCCGGGTCCAGATGGTCGTCGATGCGACGGCGCGTCGCCCGCGCGCCGTCCGGAGAGCGGTGAAATCGGTGCATGTCGTACTTGCCGGCGGCGGGACCGCCGGACACATCGAGCCCGCGCTCGCCCTCGCGGACGCCCTGCGCAGGCAGGACCCGGGGACGGGCATCACGGCGCTCGGTACCGAACGCGGCCTGGAGACCCGCCTGGTGCCCGAGCGCGGGTACGAGCTGGCCCTCATTCCGGCGGTTCCGCTGCCCCGCAAGCCGACCCCCGAACTGATCACCGTGCCCGGCCGACTGCGCGGGACGGTGAAGGCCGCCGAGCAGATCCTGGAGCGCACGAAGGCGGACTGTCTGGTGGGCTTCGGCGGTTACGTGGCGCTGCCCGGTTACCTGGCCGCGAAGCGGCTCGGGGTGCCGATCGTCGTCCACGAGGCCAACGCGCGTCCCGGACTGGCCAACAAGATCGGCGCCCGGTACACCTCCTACGTGGCGGTCTCCACGCCGGACAGCAAGTTGCGCAACGCCCGGTACGTGGGCATCCCGTTGCGACGCTCGATCGCGGCGTTGAACCGGGCGGAGATGCGGGACCAGGCGCGGGCCGCCTTCGGGCTCGACCCGCGGGTGCCGACCCTCCTGGTGACCGGCGGCTCGCAGGGGGCGCGGCGGATCAACGAGGTCGTGGAGGCGGTGGCGCCGGCGCTCCAGCGCTCCGGCGTCCAGGTGCTGCACGCGGTGGGTCCGAAGAACGAACTGCCGCAGATCGACAACATGCCGGGGATGCCGCCCTATGTCCCGGTGTCGTACCTGGATCGAATGGATCTCGCCTACGCCGCCGCCGACATGATGCTCTGCCGGGCCGGCGCGATGACCGTCGCCGAGCTCGCCGCCGTCGGGCTGCCCGCCGCCTACGTCCCGCTGCCCATCGGCAACGGCGAACAGCGGCTCAACGCCCAGCCGGTGGTCCGCGCGGGTGGCGGACTCCTCGTGGACGACGCCGAGCTGACCCCGGAGTGGATCCGCTCGGAGGTCATCCCGGTGCTCACCGATCCCGGACGGCTGGCCGTGATGTCCCGCGCCGCCTCCGAGTTCGGTCGCCGGGACGCCGACGATCTGTTGGTCGGCATGGTGCACGAGGCGATCGCGGAGCGCCGGGGGCAGCGCTGAGCCGTGTCCCCGGTCCGCTCCGGTGCCCGGCCCGCGGGCCGGGCACCGGAGCGGACCGTCGGGGGAGCGGTGGCGGGGGAGAGGGGCCGGAACAGGGAGTGTGACGCGGCCGGCGGTCGCCGAGGAACGGAGCGGGAGCATGGGCGGATCGGCAGGAACCGCGCGACCGGCGCGGAACGCGGGGCGCGGGCCCCGGCCCTCCGCAGCCGACCACGCCGTCCCGGGCTCCCCGCCCGGGACGGCCGGGGACGGTCCCCGGCGTCCACGCCGGGGGTTGCGCCGCCCGGTGGTGCTCCTCACCCTCCTCGTGCTGCTGCCGGCCCTCACCGGGTTCGCGCTGTGGGCCCTTTACGGCTCGAACTGGTTGCGGATCGAGCGGGTTTCGGTCGAGTGGACCGACGGTCCCCGCGAGCTGGCGGTGGAGGAGGTCGAGCGGGTGGCCGCCGTGCCGATCGGCGCGCCGCTGGCCTCGTTGGACACCTCCGGCATCCGCGATCGCCTGTTGGCCGAACTGCCCCGCCTCGCCGACGCGAGGGTCTCCCCCTCCTGGCCACACGGGGTGGAGCTCGAGATCACCGAACGGGTGGCCGTCCTCCAGGAGCGCGACACCGCCGGGTTCACCGAGATCGACGCCACGGGAACCGCGTTCGGCGAGGTCCCCGAGGCGCTGCCGGGCGTTCCGCTGCTGGAGATGGAACCCGTCGACGGCGCGAGCCTGCGCCGCTTCGGCGAGGAGGGGTTGCGTGCCGGGGCGGTGGCGGTGGCCGCCGCGCTGCCGGACGCGGTGGCGGGCGAAACCGCGGCGATCCGGGTAGGCTCGTACGACTCGATCACCCTTGAACTCTCCGACGGTCGAACGGTGCTGTGGGGAAGTTCGGAGGACCCCGGGGCCAAGTCGACGGCGCTCACCGCGTTGATGACGGCGGCACCGGGGGCCGACCGGTTCGACGTGTCGGTTCCCGGCACACCGGCCGCCGACGGGGTCTCCTCCGAGGAGGGGGAGGAGGGGTGATCCGGGGGTGGCGTCGGGGACCGATGCGTTGCCCCCACCGTCGCGGACGGGCCGGACACCCGGCTTGACCAGCACGGAGGGTGATCACATAGGGTGAAAAGAAAACCGGGACGTCCGGCGTGTTCGTTGAACCGCCGGTGCCCGGCGACTTAGTGTCCGTTCAGGGGAATCCCGGGAACGACAAGCACGGTTAACCCTAAACTTCACGGTTGGGGTCCGGGTCGGCCTGTCCAACCGTCCCAACGACATCAGGCACCGCTCAACGGGATCCGGAGAGCGGCGGCACGTAACTCGAGGCGAGAGGCCTTCGACGTGGCAGCACCGCAGAACTACCTCGCAGTCATCAAGGTCGTCGGCATCGGCGGCGGTGGCGTCAACGCCATCAATCGGATGATCGAGGTCGGTCTCAAGGGCGTCGAGTTCATCGCGATCAACACCGATGCGCAGGCCCTCCTGATGAGCGACGCCGACGTCAAACTCGATGTCGGTCGCGAACTCACCCGTGGTCTCGGCGCGGGTGCCGACCCCGATGTGGGCCGCAAGGCCGCCGAGGACCACCGCGAGGAGATCGAGGAGGTCCTCAAGGGGGCCGACATGGTCTTCGTGACGGCGGGCGAGGGCGGCGGCACCGGTACCGGCGGCGCCCCCGTGGTCGCGAACATCGCGCGCTCCCTGGGCGCCCTCACCATCGGGGTCGTCACCCGTCCCTTCACCTTCGAGGGACGCCGGCGCGCCAACCAGGCGGAGGACGGCATCGCCCAGCTCCGCGACGAGGTCGACACCCTCATCGTCATCCCCAACGACCGGCTGCTGTCCATCTCGGACCGTCAGGTCAGCGTGCTGGACGCCTTCAAGTCCGCCGACCAGGTGCTGCTCTCCGGCGTCCAGGGCATCACCGACCTGATCACCACCCCCGGTCTGATCAACCTCGACTTCGCCGACGTCAAGTCGGTGATGTCGGAGGCCGGTTCGGCACTGATGGGGATCGGTTCGGCGCGCGGCGACGACCGCGCGGTGGCGGCGGCCGAGATGGCCATCTCCTCACCGCTGCTGGAGGCATCCATCGACGGTGCCCGCGGCGTGCTGCTCTCCATCTCCGGTGGTTCCGATCTCGGTCTCTTCGAGATCAACGAGGCCGCCCAGTTGGTCAGCGAGGCCGCGCACCCCGAGGCGAACATCATCTTCGGCGCGGTCATCGACGACGCCCTCGGCGACGAGGTGCGGGTCACGGTCATCGCGGCCGGCTTCGACGGCGGCCAGCCGCCCTCCCGCAGCCGGGACAAGGTGCTGGGTTCCTACAGCGGTCGGGAGGAGTCCCCGGCGCCCGCCGCTCCGGAGCGCGCCCCCGAGCCCGAGCCCGAGCGCCCGTCCTTCGGGGTCGGCGCGCTGCCGGTCCGCGAGGAGGAGAGGGCACCCGAGCCGCTCGCCGACGACCCGTCGGACGACCCGTTCCCCGGCCACCGTCAGGTGCCCTCCGCCCGCCCCTACGACGGCGGTCCGGCGGAGGAGCTGGACGTACCGGACTTCCTGAAGTGAGGACCGGGAACACGCCCGTCGCGCGTTCGGCCCCGGGGGGTCGGACGCGATGAGCGGGACCGCCCCGGATCTCGGCGCGCCCGGCGCGCGGAGGTCCGACGGGGCGTGGCGGGAGAACACGGCCTTCACCGATCGGTGGGGTGTCACCGGCGCGGCACGTCGGATCGGCCCCGGTCCGAGGGGTGTCGGGAGGCCCGACCTCCCGACGGACATCGGCCCTTCGACGGAGACCGGTCCCCCCGGGGGGACCGAGGGCTCCGACCCCTTCGGTTTCACGATGTCGCCGGTCCCCGGCCAGGGGCCCGGCCCCGCGGCGCGCAACCGCGCCCGGGCCGCCGCCGACCTGGGCATCGCCCCCGACACGCCGGTCTGGATGCACCAGGTGCACGGCGCCCGGGTCGCGGTCTCCGACGGTCCGTGGTCCGGACCCCCGCCGGAGGTGGACGGGGTGGTGACCGCGCGTCCCGGTGCGGTGTTGGCCGTGCTGACCGCCGACTGCGTGCCGGTGCTGCTCTTCGACCCCGTCACCGGGGTCGCGGGGGCCGCTCACGCCGGGCGACCGGGGCTGATCGCCGGTGTCGTCCCGGCCACCGTGGCCGCCATGGTGGAGCTGGGGGCCGACCCGACCCGGCTGGTGGCCCGTACCGGACCGGCGGTGTGCGGCCGTTGTTACGAGGTGCCGGCCGCGATGCGCGCCGACGCCGAGCGGGCCGTGCCGGGGTGCGGGACGGTCACCGCCGCGGACACCCCTGCCATCGACATCCCCGGCGGGGTCCGTCGGCAACTCCTCGACCTGGGGGTGCGCGACGTGCGGCTCTCGTCGGTGTGCACCCTGGAATCGGTCGACCACTTCTCCTACCGGCGCGAGGGCGTCACCGGCAGATTGGCCTCTTTCGTCCGCTGCCCCCCGGGGGCCGTCGGCGGCACGGTCGGTCGCCGATGAGGTCCGGGGCCGGAACGCGGGGTCGAGCGGGTCGAACAGGTCGGACAGAGGGTCGAGTACAGGGCGGAACGCATGGGGGACGGAAACGTGGGGCGCCGGACCGGGGATGACGCCGGTGGACATCCGGCGCGATCCCCGAAGGTGGAAGGCGGCACGCACGGCAGCGCGCACCGGGAGCGTGAACTCGCGGACGCGCTCGCCCGGGTGGAGGAGCGCGTGGCGCGGGCGTGCGCCTCCGCCGGTCGCGCGCGCCGGGAGGTGACCCTGATCGTGGTGACCAAGACCCACCCGGCCGAGGACGTGCGTCTCCTGGCCGGGCTGGGGGTCCGCGACATCGCCGAGAACCGTGTGCGGGAGGCGGTGGGGAAGATCCCGGTGGAAGACGGTGGGGAACCGCCGCTGCCGCTGCGCCGTCATTTCGTCGGCCAGGTGCAGACGAACAAGGCCCGGACGGTCGCCGGATG
Organism: Streptomyces sp. ST2-7A; assembly: GCF_021390475.1. Classification (GTDB taxonomy): domain Bacteria; phylum Actinomycetota; class Actinomycetes; order Streptomycetales; family Streptomycetaceae; genus Streptomyces. The sequence continues at coordinate 3,129 of NZ_JAJUWS010000054.1, read as the reverse complement.
GGCCGATGTCGTGCACGCGGTGGACCGACCGCGCCTGGTTCGCGCCCTGGACGCGGCGGTGACCTCCTCGGGACGGCCGCAGCCGTTGGACTGCCTGATCCAGGTCGCACTCGACCGGGACGGCGCGAGTGATCTCTCCGACCCGGTGGCCGCGGGCGGTGACCGCGGCGGAGTCGCGCCGGAGCGGGTCCCGGAGCTCGCCGAAGCCCTCGACGACGCCTCCGGCCTGCGGCTCGCCGGTGTGATGGCGGTGGCGCCGCTGCGAGGGGCGTACGCGGGGCGGCCGGCCGCCGCCTTCGAACGGTTGGCGGAAATCTCGAGGGACCTGCGTGCGACGCGCCCGACTGCCACCATGGTCTCGGCGGGTATGAGCGGGGATCTCGAGGAGGCGATCGCCGCCGGAGCGACACACATCCGTGTCGGAAGCGCGGTGCTCGGAGTGCGACGGACCCTCCGGTAACGTCGCCAAACAAAGTCGGGCCACGGCCGAAAATATGGTCATACCCGGACAAGCGGGCGGAGTATGTGGAACGGCCCCGAGAGTCGGAGCCGGTCCATCACTGAGCGGAGGACGCAGTCGATGGCTGGCGCGATGCGCAAGATGGCGGTCTATCTCGGCCTCGTGGAGGACGATGGATACGACCGCCAGGGGTACGGCCCCGATGACGATTTCGAGCCCGAGTCCGAGCCGGAGCGCGGTCGCAGGCAGCGGGACCACGACCCCGAGCCGGTACCGGTGCCGCGAGACCACGCCCGGGAGTCGCTGCGGGACCGCTTTCCCGAGCCGGCCGACGAGCCGGTGATCACGCAGCCCCCCGCCCCCCGGGAGCCGGAGCCGGTCCCGGCGGCCGTGGTGGTGGAGAGTCGCCGTCCGCCGCGCATCGCACCCGTGTCTTCCATCACATCCGACCGTCCCAGCCTGGAGAAGAGCGCACCGGTGATCATGCCCAAGGTCGTGTCCGAGCGGGAGCCCTACCGGATCACCACTCTCCACCCCCGAACCTACAACGAGGCCCGTACCATCGGGGAACACTTCCGTGAGGGTACGCCGGTGATCATGAATCTGACCGAGATGGACGACGGTGATGCGAAGCGACTTGTCGACTTCGCGGCTGGCCTCGTCTTCGGTCTCCATGGGAGCATCGAGCGGGTGACGCAGAAGGTCTTCCTTCTGTCTCCTGCTAACGTCGATGTAACGGCGGAGGACAAGGCCCGTATCGCCGAGGGCGGGTTCTTCAACCAAAGCTGATGTTGTGAGGACACCGGAAGAGGGCACCGGTCGTGAGGGACGGTCGGGACACAGGGGAGAGGGTCAGCCAGGATGGGCATCGTGCAGCAGGTGGTCTTGATTGCCTTGTACTGCCTGTTGGGGCTGTTGCTCTTCCGGTTGGTGATGGACTACGTCTTCATGTTCGCCCGGTCCTGGCAGCCGGGCAGGGCGATGGTCGTGGCCCTGGAGGCCGCCTACACTGTCACCGATCCGCCACTGAAGGCGCTGCGGAAGGTCATCCCGCCGCTGCGCTTCGGGGGTGTGGCGCTTGATCTGTCCTTCTTCGTACTGATGATCATCGTTTACGTTGCGATCAACGTCGTGGCCCAGCTGTGAACGAGTACGGTCCAGTCGATGTGCCGCCGACTTACGTTGAGGTGAAGAGATGCCGCTGACCCCCGAGGACGTGCGGAACAAACAGTTCACGACCGTCCGACTTCGAGAAGGCTACGACGAGGACGAGGTCGATGCCTTCCTCGACGAGGTCGAGGGCGAACTGACCCGCTTGCTCCGCGAGAACGAGGATCTGCGCGCCAAGCTCGCCGCCGCCACCCGTGCCGCGGCGCAGAACCAGCAGAACATGCGCAAGCCCGAACAGCAGGAGCGCCCCGGTGGCCCGCCGGCCATATCGGGCCCCGGTGGCCCGATGGGTCAGCAGGGACACCCGGGCCAGCAGGGTCACCCCGGTCAGCAGGGACATCCCGGTCAGCAGGGTCACCCCGGCGGACAGGGCGGCCCCGGTGGCCCGATGGGTCAGCAGGGACACCCCGGTCAGCAGGGACATCCCGGTGGTCCGATGGGCGGTCCCCCGCAGCTCCCGGCCCTTCCCGGCGGCGGCCCCATGGGTCAGCAGGGTCACCCCGGTCAGCAGGGACATCCCGGTGGTCCGATGGGTCATCCCGGTCAGCAGGGTCACCCCGGTGGTCCGATGGGCGGTCCCATGGGCGGTCCCGGCGGGCACATGCCCCAGCAGATGGGCGGTGGCAACGACAGCGCCGCCCGGGTGCTCTCGCTGGCCCAGCAGACCGCCGACCAGGCGATCGCCGAGGCCCGGTCCGAGGCCAACAAGATCGTCGGTGAGGCCCGCAGCCGCGCCGAGGGTCTGGAGCGCGACGCGCGTTCCAAGGCCGACGCCCTGGAACGGGACGCGCAGGAGAAGCACCGTGTCGCGATGGGCTCCCTGGAGTCCGCCCGCGCCACCCTCGAGCGCAAGGTCGAGGACCTCCGGGGCTTCGAGCGCGAGTACCGCACCCGTCTGAAGTCCTACCTGGAGAGCCAGCTGCGCCAACTGGAGAGCCAGTCCGACGACTCGCTCGCCCCGCCGCGCACGCCCTCCGCGCCGTCGCTTCCCGCCTCGCCGTCGCCCTCCATGGCCTCGGCGGGTGCCCCCGGCGGCATGGGTGGACACCAGTCCATGGGCGGACCCCCCTCGATGGGGTCCGGCCCGGGTGGTCCGGGTTCCCAGCCGAACTACGGTGGGCAGCAGCAGATGTCCCCGACGATGACCCAGCCGATGGCGCCGGTGCGTCCGCAGGGCCCCCAGCCCATGCAGCAGACCCCGTCGCCGATGAGGGGCTTCCTCATCGACGAGGACGACAACTGAGCCGACCTCCGTGACGCCCGGGCACCGGCCGGGTGATCCGAGGAGTCGGGGCCGACCGGATCGACGGGGTCGGCCGACGAAAGTCCGTACCGGCGGGGGGGGGGGGGGCGCCCTCGTCCGGCCGGGGGGGCCCCGGGCGGGCGGGGGGGTGGCGCCACCCCCCGGACGGGATCGGTGACGAGCCGCCCGACCGGCCGCCCGACCGGCCCCTCGACCGGCCCCTCGACCTGTCGGTGGCCGGTCGGCGCCGACCGGC
>NZ_JAJUWS010000053.1 GCF_021390475.1 Streptomyces sp. ST2-7A | reverse complement strand
GTGTACGGGCCCGCGAGGGCGTCACGGCGCATCACCGGCACGTGACGCGGCAACCGGCCGGGACGACTGGTGGTCAGCAGGAGATCCAGGCGACGGCCGGGATCAGTACACGTACGGCCAACCCCGCGCGTCGTAACCGAGCAGGTTGACGCCCAGCAGCGCCGTCCCGTCGTTCGCGTAGTAGTGGTACATCAGCACGTCCGCGTCCGTGTCGGCGAAGACCTCCTGGTGGCCGGGGCCGTGGATGTCGTTGTGCCCGGCCAGGATCTCGGTGCCACCGCCGGACATCATGGGCACGCCGTCGCGGTCGAAGTAGGGGCCGGTGACGCTCGTGGAACGCCCCACCATGACGCGGTAGGTGCTCTGCGCCCCACGGCAGCAGGCGTCGTAGGAGACGTACAGAAAGTAGTGGTTCCCCCGCTTGAAGATGACCGGGGCCTCGATGGCGCCACCGCCCCGGCTCGCGATGGAGCGCACGGTGGTGCCGGCCCGCATACCGGTGACCGGGTTCAGCTCCACGAGCTTGATGCCGGACCAGAAGGAGCCGAAGGACATCCACCAGCGGCCGTCGTCGTCCACCAGCAGGTGGGGGTCGATGGCGTTGAAGTTGTCGGTGGTCCGGGACTCGATCACCAGGCCCTCGTGGTTCCAGGTGCCGGAGTTCCCGCTCGTGCTGGTGGCCAGGAAGATCGCCGAGCGGTTGGAGCCGAAGGTGGATGCGGAGTAATAGAGGAAATAGCGGCCGTCGCGGTACGAGATGTCCGGCGCCCAGAGGTTGCGGTCGCCCCCGGTGTAGGGGGTGGTCCAGGGAGCCCCGCCGGGGAAGGCCGTCCCGGCGTCACGGAAGGCGATCCGGTCGGTGGAGGTCTTCAGGCCGATGTGATGGGCGGTGTGGGCGATCAGGTAGCCGCCACCCGGGCGCTTCACGGCGCTGGGGTCGTGCAGGCGGGTGGCGCCGGTGACCACGCCGGGGTGGGGGTAGGACGCGGTGGGGGCGGCGTCGGGGGTGGTGTTCGCCAGGCCGTACCGGGCGGTGACGGCGAGTCCGGTCACCGCGAGGGCGCCGGCCGGCAGCAGGGTGCCGAGCAGGCGGCGTCGGGTCGGGGACCCGGTCGGGGCGGCCGGGGTGTCGGTCACGGAGTGCCTCCGGGTGGGGGTGTGGGGGTGGACGCCGGGAACCGGGCCGAAGCACCGATCGCGCTCGCCGATCGTCCGGGCGTCGCCGACGCGTACCGCGCCGGGGCGATGTCCGGGCTTGGGGTTCCCCGCGCCGATCCGGGCGCCCCGGCCGGGAGGCCGTTCGGCGGGGCGGGATCGACGGGGACGACGGCCGGTGGCCGGTGGGTCCCGTCCGGGGCCGCCGGCTCGGGGACGTCGTCCGACGGATCGCAGCATGGCACATCCCGGCGGGCTGTTCCCCCCTCGGGGAAAGCGCTTTCACCCGACCTGCACCCACCTCCCCCTCCACCCCCGCATCCCGGGGGCGGGATCTCCGGGGCATCGTGACGAACCGCCCCCGGCCCGTCACGACCGCTCCGGGGCCGCCGGGCCCGGGTCGTCCGGGGGCTCGCCGGCGACCCCCGCTCGGGAGCGGGCGTCCACGAAATACGCCCCCACGGTGGCCGCCAGAGTGGCGAAGACCCCCACCGAGTACATGGCCAACAACACCTCGACCACCCTGGCCCACGGATCCTCCTGCCCCAACGGCGCACCGCTGATGGCGGCCATCGCGGTGGCGTGGAGGGCGTCCCCGAAGGTGGGATACACCGCGAAGCCGTGCAACAGTTCCGAGCTGCCCAGCACCACGATGGCGGTCACCACCGCCAACCAGGAGATGCGGTTGCCCAGCACCCTCCCGGCGGAACGCGAGGAGCGCACGGTCGAGGAGAGCACCCTGCCCCCGCGCAGCACCCGGAAGGAGCGGACCAGACGCAGGATCCGCAGGAAGGGCAGGACGAGGAAGACGATCTGCCACCAGTTGCGCCGCAGGAACCGCGGCCGGTGGGGAGCCGCGATCAGACGTACCGCGAACTCCGCGACGAAGGCGCCCCACAGGATCCAACCGAGCAGGGCGAGGACGGTGCCGACCAGGCTGTCCGGACGGGCCAGGCGCTCACCGATGACCACGAACAGGAAGAGCAGCCCCAGAGCGCTCATCAGGGGTGTCAGCCGGTCCAGGAGCTGCTCGGCGAACCTCTCCCGCTCCGCGGCGGAGCCGGGGAGCAGACGGGGCGGGTCGTCGGTCATCGGGTCCTCCCCCGGGCCTCCGCTCCCGCCGACGGGCGCGGAGGGAGGAACGGGGGGACGGGGGGACGGGGAAACGCCGCCATGACACCGGCTCCTTCCGGGATTCCCTCCGCGGTACGCCCCTCGCACCCTGCCCCGGGCCGGGCCCGGGCACACCGGCGACGCGCCGACGCGCGGCGGCTCGGCCCGTGGACCGGGATGCCGGCCGGGGGCCGGGTCCCGCCGCCACGGTTTCGCGACCGAGGACATTCCGGGGCATCCGGACGGCTCTTCCGGGAAGAAGAGGGCACAGCGTGACGTCCACACGGCGGGGAGGGGCGCCCATCGGCGTCGTTCCCCCGGGAAGGAGATCGGACCGTGAGCGAGACCAGCGCCGGCACGGAGGGCAACGCCTCGTACGGCCGCAAGCCGTTCAAACGATCCACGAGCCATTTCGCCGACCGGATCACCGCCGACGGGCGGGACGGTTGGCCGGTGGAGGCGGGCCGGTACCGTCTGGTGGTCAGCCGGGCCTGTCCCTGGGCGAGTCGGGCGCTGATCTCGCGGCGGCTGCTCGGCCTGGAGGACACCCTCTCCTCGGCGGTCACGGATCCCATCCAGGACGACCGCAGCTGGCGCTTCACCCTGGATCCGGACGACCGTGACCCGGTGCTCGGCATCCGCTTCCTGCACGAGGCGTACGACGCGCGGGAAAGCGAGTACCCGGGCGGGGTCAGCGTGCCGGCGATCGTGGACATACCCGGCGGGAAGTTGGTCACCAACGACTACCAACGCATCACGCTGGACCTGGCCACCGAGTGGACCGCGCTGCACCGTCCCGGCGCGCCGGACCTGTACCCGCGGGCCCTGCGGGACGAGATCGACGAGGTGATGGAAGGCATCTACCGGGACGTCAACAACGGTGTCTACCGAGCCGGTTTCGCCTCGGATCAGAAGGAGTACGAGCAGGCCTACGAGGACGTCTTCCGTCGTCTGGGACTGGTGTCGGAGCGGTTGCGGGGGCAGCGGTACCTGGTGGGCGACACCATCACGGAGGCGGACATCCGGCTGTTCACCACGCTGGTGCGCTTCGACGCCGTCTACCACGGCCACTTCAAGTGCAACCGGTACAAGCTGACCGAGGACCCGGTGTTGTGGGGATACGTCCGGGATCTGTACCAAACGCCGGGCTTCGGTGACACGGTCGACTTCGACCACATCAAGCGGCACTACCACCGGGTGCACACCGGCATCAACCCCTCCGGGATCGTGCCGGCGGGACCGGATCTCTCCGGGTGGCTCACCCCGCACGGGCGGGAGGACCTGGGCGGTCGGCCGTTCGGGGACGGGACCCCGCCCGGCCCCCCTCCGGCCGGGGAGGAGATCCCGGCCGTCGGCCGTCCCTGATCCGCCACCCGCCTCTTCCGGGTCGGAGGCGCGGGCACGTTCCCGACCCGGGGGTCACCCCTCCCCGGCCCGGCCCTCGACCAGTTCGGTGATCTCGTCGCGCCGCTCGGCGGGCACCGCGGCCTGCTCGGGGGTGTTCCACACCAGCGCGAAGCGGCCGACCGTCCGCCACTCCTCGCCGTGGAAGTCCCCGTAGCGGTTCACCCATTCCGCCGCCACCTCACCGGTGGGGAACTCGTAGACGGAGACCTGATCGGTGACGACGAGTCGATCGCAGTCCTTCTCGTGCCGGTCACCGCCGGCGGCCTCGTTGGAGCAGGCCTCGGTGTTGTCCCTGGACTCCCCGAAGCCCTCCTCCCCCAGTTCCGCGCGCAACTCCGCCACCAGCTCCCCGGCGCCGGGCCCGCTCCGGGCATCCGTTCCCGGCGGCGACGGCGCGGAGGTACCGCCCTCGTTCACCGGCGGATCATCCGGGCCGTCGTCCGCGCTGCACCCCACGGTGAGAACGAGCAGCACCGCCACCGTGAGTACCGTCTCTGTCGGTCGGATCCTCATGGGGGCACAGCCTGCCCCGAATCGACGCCGGGGTCATCGCCACGGACCGCACCTCCCCGGAATCTCCAGATCCGGCGAAAGCCCTCCCCGGTCGGGCGATCGGTCGACGGGGCGAGCGACCCGCGGCATCGCGGGCCGACCCGATCAGCCCCGGGACGACGGACCCACCGACCTCGTCCCCTCCACCCCGGGCGGGTCGGGAAGTTCGGCGCCGTCGGTCGCGGTGTCCGTCTCGGGGGACTCCCCATCGCCGTCGGGGGCCTCCGGACGCCCCCGCGGCGACGGGGCGACGGGGCGGGCGTCCCGGCGCTCGCGGCGGTTGGGGACGGCCAGGATGACGGTATCGGTCCAGCGCTCGTACGGCGCGCGGTGGTCGCCCCGCAGCGCCGCGGCGAGCGGCGACCACACCCACACCAGCGCCCCGGCGGCCACCAGGAGGAACGGCAGAGCGCGGGCCACCGGCTCCGGTACCGGGAACGGCAGCACGTCCGCGCGGTCGGCGGCCCACCACCACAGGAGTGCGAACGGCGAGTACAGCAGCCACGTCCGGGCGGTGATCCGCCGGAAGCCCGCCCGTCGGCCGCCGGGACGCTCGACGCGCAACAGCACGGCCCGCTTGCCCGGGGTGGTGCGCAGCAGGGCCGGCAGCAACCAGAACCACACCAGGCCGATCCCGGCCGCGAGCAGCAGGGCCCAGCGCCGCCCCGCGGCCAGGTCCAGGGTGCCGAGGACGGCGAGGAGACCGGTGGCCATCGTCCACACCACCAGGCAGCCGATCACATCCAGCAGATGGGCCAGACCGCGCCGGGTGAGGGTGACCCGGTTGCCGTACCGCAGGCGCTCCGGCCGGGGGTCGTTGACCGGCAGTCGGCGGCCCAACGGCCCGGCGAGGAACCACCCGATGACCGCCCCGAGGGTGTTGAGCGCCAGGTCGTCCACATTGAACTGCCGGTAGGGGCAGGCGTAGAGGTACCACAGACCGGTGTACTGGGTGATCTCGAAGAACAGCGAGGTGCCGAGGGCGAGAAGTCCGGAGGCGAGGAGCCCGCGGCGCAGGTGGTACCGCAGATAGACGCCCAGCGGCAGGAGCAGGACGAGGTTCAGCAGGGTGGTCCATGCGGGGGCCAGCCCCAACAGGTTCATCGGCGACCAGTCGCCGCCGGCGGCGCCCGCCACGGTGTGCCGGAAGGCGAAGGGCTCCAGCTGCGGGACCGCGGCGTAGCGGGTGACCGAGCAGTGCGCGTCGGTGTCCGCCGGCAGCGGCATCAGCGTCTGCAGCAGCGCCGCGATGAGGTAGAAGACGAAGCTGTAGAAGACGAGGACCGACCAACCGCCGGCCCGACCACGCCGCCGATAGCCCCGTACGGCCACGGGGATCATGATCACGGCGACGACGACGGGGAAGACCAGGACCGCCGCCTCGACGGGCAGCAGGTAGGTACGGAACACGGTGGTGCTTTCTGCGTGGCGACCCCGGACGGGACGGGGTGTGACGGGCGGGTCGGGAGCGGACGTACGGGGGCCTCCGGAACCCCGGCCGCCGCGGCACGGCCGACGGGGTGGCTTCCCCGGATCGGCGGAGCGGAAACCGGCGACCGACGGGCGGGGGCGCCGCTCCCAACGGGGCCGGACCCCGTTCCCGGGAAGGAAGGCCTGTTTTACAGTGGTGTGTCACGAACCCGACACCCCGCCCCGCCCCGCCCCGCACGGAAGGTCCGCTCATGCCCCGCACCGTCGTCGCGGGATCGAGTGGTACCCGGCCCGGGGACAATCATCTCAGCGCCGTGTTCTCCGATGACGCGACCCGGAACGCCCCCGTGGTCCGTTTCCCGCGCCCCTCCTTCGAACAGCGCGAACGCATGGGGTACTTCGTCGAGAGCACCCCGCCCGAGGCGGTCCTCCACATGCTCGAGGAGCACGGGTTCGACGCCACGGGCGCCCGGGAACGGGGACAGCTGTCCGTGGTGGCGGCCAGGGACGCCTACTTCCCCGACGGCCCCTTCGATCCGGACCGCATGGTGGAGCAGTGGCACCGTTCGCTCCGGGAGGCCGAGCGAGCCGGCTTCGGGGGCCTGCGGGCGATCGGGGAGATGCCCTGGTGTGGTCCCGGGGTGCCGGGCTCCGAGCGGTTGCTGGAGTACGAGCCGCGGGTCCATCACGAAATCTTCGAACGGCTGCCGTCGCCGGCCGCCCTGTGCCTGTACGACCTCAGGTTGATACCGGACGCCGAGGTGGCCCTCCTGGCCGGCGTCCACCCCGGGCACCGACGCCTCGGGAACGAGGAGCTCGGCCCGCCGACACCGCGGGTCGCCCCCCTGCCGGACCGTGCGGGCCTCGTCCTCGACGGCGAGGTGAACCAGGCCGTCCGCCACGTGGTGACCGGCGCGGCCGCGGCGCTGACGCGGTTCGGGGACGACGTGGTGGAGCTGGACCTGTCGGAACCGAGGTACATCGACCTCGACGGGGCGGTCCGCCTGGTGGCCGCCGCGACGCGGGAGCCGGGGAGCCGTCTCGTGGTGGTCGGTCCACCACCGTCGCCGCCGCGACTCCTGGAGGTCTTTCCCGAATTGAGCGCCGCGCCGGAGGTCGTGTCCCGATGACGAGAGGCGCCGCGGCCGCGACCGGCGGAAGACGAGTCGACACCTTCACCCACCCGGCCTTCTTCTACCGCGGCGAAACGGGCTTCCTGTCCGGCGTCGGGGCGTTCGTCCGGGCCGGGGTGGAGAACGGGGAACCGGTCCTCGTGGTGTTGCCGGAGAGCCGGGAACGGCTGCTGCGCGAGAACCTCGGATCGCTGGCCCGGGAGGTGACCTGGTTCGTCACCGGGGGGTACGGCGTCAATCCGGGACGGGCCCTGTCGGCGTTCCGGGAGTTCGTCGACCGGCACCCGAAGCGACGCCCCCGGCTGGTCGGCGAGCCCGTGTGGCCCGGCCGGGACGCGGAGGAGGTGCGGGAGGCGATGCGGCACGAGGCGCTGATCAACCCGGCTCTCGCGGGCAGTTCGGCCTCCGCACTGTGTTCCTACGACGTGTCCTCGGTTCCCGCCGGGGTCCTGGAGGATGCGCTCCGCTCCCATCCGGCGGTGCTGGAGGGTCGGAAGCACCGGCCCAATCCGGCGTACACCGACCGGTGGGAGGAGGATCTCCCGCTCCCGGAACCACCGGCGGGGGCGATATCGCTGCCCTACGACGAGGACCGACTGGGCATGGTGCGGACCGCCACCGACTCCCGGGCCCGTGAGGCGGGTCTGCCCGTCGAACGCCGAACCGATCTGGTGTTGGCGGTCGGTGAGGCCACGACCAACTCGGTCCGGCACGGTGGTGGCGGCGGGGTGCTGCGGCTGTGGGTCGAGGGCCCCCGGCTCCGGGCGGAGACCAGGGACGCCGGACGGTTGACGGATCCCCTGGCCGGCATCAGCCGCCCCGATCCGTTCTCGGCGACCGGGGGGCGCGGGTTGTGGATGATCAACCGGTTGTGCGATCTGGTCCAGATGCGTTCCCTGCCGAACGGTCTGGTGATCCGGATGACGATGTCGCTCGACCCTCCCGGCGGTTCCACGTCCGACGGCCGGTGATCACGCTCCGCCCCGGGGGGCGGGGCGGACGCGGGCCCGTTCACCGGTCGATCCGCAGGGGCACGGCGACGGTCGTGCCCCCGGGGGCCTCCCGCTCCGGCACCCACCGGCACCCGTTTTCCCTACGATCGCCCGGGTGCCGGTGGGGGTCGGGGCACGACCGCCGTTCCGTCGCCCCTTCCCGAACCGGTCGGCACGTTCATGGCACGCCCCACCGGGCGCCGGGGTGGGAACCGGGCGTTCTCGTAGACTGATGGCACGGTCGCGTCCCCGCGTCACGGATGCCGGGGGACGGCCGGTGGACGGATCGGCGCGCCGGGTGGCACGTCGCCGTTCCCTCCCCGGTTCGGCCGGGGCCCCGGTGGTCGATCGGGGATCGGTTCCGGGGCAGGAGGTTCGGTGTGGACAACGACGACTTCGACGTGACGCTGCGCGCCCACCCACGGGGGCATTGGCTGCTGGCGGTGGCCGGGGAGTTGGATCACCACACCGCCCCCCGGCTGCGCAGCACCCTGGACGACCTGCCCCCCGCCCCCGACACCGCGGTGATCGTGGACATCTCGGGTCTGAACTACTGCGACTCCAGCGGTATCGCGGCGCTGGTCGGCGCCTACCGAAGAGTGGTGGACCCGGGGGGACGACTGGTGCTCGCGGGGCCCGACCACGAGATGATGCGGCTGTTCGGGATCGTGGGGCTGGACCAGCTGTTCACCATTCGGCCGAGCGTGGAGGAGGCCGCCGCCGCGCTCTCCTCATGAGCGCGGGGGCCGTCCCTCCCCGGGCGGATCCGCCGGTGCCGGGCCCGCCCGGGTGGTGGGGCGGGCCCGGGTGATCAGTCCCCGGCGAGCGCCTCGGCCGCGATGTCCAGCGCCTCTGCCTGGTAGCGGGCCCCGGCGTTCCACAGCAGGAACGAGGGCATGTCGTTGTCGGCGGCGGCCCTGATCTGGTCGGCCACCTCCTCGGGCCCGTAGCGCACCCCCATCGAGAAGTCCTGCAGCCAGGGCACGATCTCCACGCCGGTGCCCTCGGTGATCGCGGCGAAGTCGGCCAGCGAGCGGTGGGTGATGTCGTAGGGCTGGGCGTCCGGATTCGCCACGCCGTACTCGCCGGGACCCCAGTGCGAGGGGTAGATCATCGGGGCGATGTAGTCGACGTGCTCCGCCATGGCCGGGATGTCCTGGGCGATCTCGGTGGGGCGGGTGGCCGCGATCCCGTACACCGAGACGCCCAGCCGGGCCCCGTGCGTCCGCACCACCTCCCGGGTGTCGGCGGTGAAGGCGACGATCGACTCCTCCGGGGTCAGGTCCCCGAGACCGGGGAAGACCTGTCCGTCCAGCCGTCCGTCGGGGCGGCGGATGTAGTCGTAGAGGATGTCGTCGAAGCCCAACTCGGCCGCCTCGGCCGCCAGGTCGATGTGGTACTGCCGGGTGTCGGGGTCGGCGAAGTTGGTGAAGCTGAGGGAACCGTAGGCGGTGTTCGCCCCGTAGGGTTCGCCGGACGGTGTCTGCACGACCCGGTCGCGCAGTCCGTCCTCCCAGGAGGCACGGGCCAGGATGGGGTCGCGGAAGGCCACGATGCGCCCGACGACCTCACCGCCCGCCTCGTGGATCTCCTCGATGGCCTCGCGCGCGTCGTAGAGGGCTCGCACCGCCCCGATCTCACGGGCCAGCGGCACCTGCGAATCGTAGCCGATCTCCCCGGACTCGTCCTTGATGTCGAGTTGGACCGCGGTGAGTTTGCCCTCCCGGACCAGGTCCAGGACCGGCTCGCGCAGCGCGTCGTAAGCCCACGCGGAGGCGGTCAGGTGGGCGGCGCGGACCACGGGGAAGCCGACGGATATCTCCACCTCGGCGGTGGTGGTGTTGCCGACCGCGTCGGTGGCGATCACCCGGACGGTGGCGCCGGGGCTGTCGACCGGTAGGGAGAAACCGCCCTCCTCGTCGGGTTCGACGGTCGCGGCGGTGGGCCCGTCGGGGGCGGCCGGGGCGGTGTCCGCGGATGCCTCCGCGTCGCCGGCCTCCCCCTCCCCATCGGCCAGGGCGATGGCGACTGCGTCGGGCGCGGTACCGGTGACGGTGACCGGCTCGCCCGGGGCGTCGGCCTCGATCGGATCCAGACTCAGCGCGGGCGGGGTGGTGCGGACGGTGAAGGTGCGGGAGGCGGTGGCATCGGCGGCCACCCGGAGGGTGTACTCGCCGTCGTCCAGGTGCGAGACGTCGACGACGACACCGTCCTCGGTGGATCGGGCCTCCACCGGTTCGCCGTTGAGGCTGATGGCGGCTTCCCCGAGCCCGGAGCCGTGGACCGAGAGTTCCGCGCCCTCCAGTGTGTGGGCGTTGAAGACCTCGCCCTCCGGCAGGCCGCGTATCTCCGGTTCCGAGCCGGGACCGGACCACGGTGAGGCGACGACCAGGACGCCTATGAGCACGAGCGCCGGGACGAGGGCGAGCAGGACGAGAAGGCCGCGCGGGGGGCGGCGGAAGGCGCGGCCGGACTCCTCCGGGGAGGGCTCCGGCTCGCCTATCTGACCGAGGGACATGTGGGGTCTCCCTCCGGGAGCTCCCGGGCCGTACCCCGCCGCATCCGGGCGGGGTCCCCGGCCCGTCGATGGATCGGTGGGCGCTCACGACCGTACCCCCCACCGGCGCGCGGAGGGCGTTCGGACGTGCCGGTGGAGTGAGCGGCCGTGACGCACGGCCCTCCCGCGCACCGGGGCGGACACCCGGATCCCGGCGCGCCCCGGGGCGGGACCCCGGGCGGGGGCACTCCGCGCACACCGGCCGGGCGGGGCGTTCACGCCCTTTCCCCACTCCCCGAATTCACTTTTTCCACTCCGGCGGGCGCCCCAATTTTCGCACCACCGGAATGGCATTCCATAATTCCTGATAAATTCGCGCCAAAACACTTTTCCCGAAGAATTGACGTTCGTTGGATCCGGAAATTATGATGGCGTCCATCACTCCGATCGCTTCGGCATTTCACGCCGGGTCGGAAGTCCGGGCACGGCCGCCCCCTCTTGAATTCACCGCGTTCCCGCACGGGTGAAGAGCCGATCGACATTCTCGCGCCGATTCATCGTGCGCCCGTCCGGTGACAGCATTACGGCCGCTTTCCGGAAAAGCCCTCGACAAAGGACGACACATGACGTCGAAACTCATCCTCGGCACCTCCTTCTCCGCAGTGGTGTTCGACTGCGACGGCACCCTCATGGACACCGAGCACCACTGGATCGAGGCCCGGAGGGTGGCACTCGCGGACCTGGGTATCACTCCGGACACCGATTTCTCCGCACGAACCAAGGGAATGCACTATTCGGAATGCGGGCGCCTCATGGCCGAACTGTGCGGCCGGCCGGAGAAATCCACGGAGATGACCGGCCGACTCCTGGATGAATTCCGGAAGCTGGTCGCAGTCGACGCGGTGACGGTGCCGGGCGCGGTGGAGTTCGTCGGCTTCGCCGCCGAGCTGGCCCCACTGGCCGTGGCCAGTAACTGCCCGCGGGACATCGTGGAGACCTGTCTGGAGTCGGCCGGACTTCTCCACTACTTCGCCCGGGTGGTGGTCCCGGAAGGGGGGATCCGGCCCAAGCCGTATCCCGACCCCTACGCCACCGCCGCCCGTCTGTGCGGGGCCGACCCCCGGGCGTCCCTGGCGGTGGAGGACTCGGTGTGCGGCATCCGTTCGGCCCGTGCGGCGGGTCTGCGCGTCATCGGCGTGGGGCCCGAGCCCCCCGAGGGTGCGGAAGGGGTGGAACGGTGGGTGGAGCGTCTCGACGACCCCGCGCTGTTCGCCCCCTCCCCCGCCGGGGCGGCGCTGGTCTCCCCCCGGCGGGCGGAGCCCGCTCCCGACCCGGCGGGCGGGCCGGGACACCCGGCCCGGTAGGCACCGACGCCCGACCCCCGGTCGGACCCCGCCGGGGCGGGACACGCCCCACCCCGGGCGTCCGTCCCGACGGGGCCGGGCACCACCTCAGCGTCCCGCGGGCACCCCCGCTCCGGTGCCGGTGTCCGTGCCCGGTTCGGGGTCCCCGATACGGGTGACGGGAAGGTGGGCGCGCGGCACCCCGCGCTCCCACCAGGGGGCCAGGGCCCCGACCGGGCCGGCCGCCGAGGCGAACAACAGGGCCACCCCGACCGCCCCGGGATCGGGCACCCCGGTGACCCGATCCCCGAGATAGCCGGCCCTCCCGCGCCGGGCCCGCAGGCGGGCCGTCTCCGAGACACCCCGACGCGCGCCCAGCGCGGCCACCGCCAGGGCCCGGTCCGCCGGCAGCGAACCGGCGCGGCGGACCTCGATCAGCGCGGGAAGGAGCGCGTCCACCATCGTCTTGTCACCGGGCTCGGCCTCCCCCACCCGGCGGACGGCCGCGAGGCCCGCCTCGAGGCCGTCCGCCACGGCGGCCCCGGTCAGCACCGGGCCTGCCGTCCGGGCCGCCGCGGCCAACTCCTGGAAGACGAGACCGAACAACGGGCCACTGGTGCCGCCGACCTCGTCGAGGAAGACACCGGCCATGGTCTCCAGCGGGACGGAGGCGTCGGGAACCGGGGGGCCCGGCTCCGCCCGCGAGCGGTCCAGGGCCCGGGTGGTGGCGGTGAGACCGATCAGGAGATTGGTGCCGAAGTCACCGTCCCCGACCCGACGGTCGAGATCGGTGAGTTCGGGCTCGGTCATCGCGACCGATTCGGCGAACCGTCGAACCCATCGCTCGGTGAAGACGCCGTCGCATGTCATGGCATTCACTCCCTTCCTCGCCCTCCCCCACACTTCCGTACCGTCCCCGTCAACGGGGCCGGCGACCCCGTTCCTCCCCCGGCCCGACGACCCGGTGCGACCGGAGGCCGGACCCGGAGGGGGAACCGGGTCGATCACCACCGCCACACCGGCGTGTGCACGGGGGCGTCGTACAGGTCGAGCGTCTCCTCGTCGGCGACCAGGAGGGTGAGCGAGAACCCCCGCATGTCCAGGGTGGTGACGAACTCGCCCACCGCGCAGCGGGCGGGGGGCGTCCCCCGCTTGTGCAGCAGTCGCTCACCGGCGTCGAGGATCGCGTACAGCTCCAGATCGGTGACCGCGCCCAGGCCGTTGACCAGCAGGATCACCGGTTCGCCCCGAGCGGGGGCGAGCGCGGCCAACAGGGGGTCGGTCATCCGTTCCAGCAGTCGGTTCAACGGCTCACCGGGGATGGTCCGTTCCGCCCGTTCTCCATGGATGCCGACACCGAACTCCACCTCGTCGGCCGCCAGTTCGAAAGCGGGTGCTCCGGTGGCGGGTAGCCCGTGGGCCCGGGAGGCCACCGCGAGGCTCCGGCACCGGGCCGTCACCCGCTCTCCCAACCGCACCAGTTCCGGCAACCCCGCCCCCCGATCGGCCGCCGCTCCGAGCACCTTCTCCACCAGCACCGTGGCGGCGGTGCCCCGGCGACCGGGGCCGGGTCCCCCGGTCGCGGTCGCCAGGTCGTCGTCGACGAGAACCCGGGCGCAGGGGATGCCCAGGTGGGCCAGACGTTCGGCGGCGATGCCGAAGTTGATCCGGTCGCCGGTGTAGTTCTTCACGATGTGCAGCACACCCCCGGGTCCGGCGACCGCGCGGGAGGCCTCCAGGATCTGCCGGTTGTGGGGCGAGGTGAAGACCCGGCCCGGGCAGGCGGCGTCCAACATGCCCGCGCCGACGAAACCGATGTGCAGCGGCTCGTGTCCGGAGCCACCCCCGGACACCAGGCCGACCCGCCGGTCCCGGGAGGGGTGACGGGCCCGGAGGTACCCGTTCCCGGCGTCCCGCACGACCAGATCGGTGTGGGCCCGGCAGAACCCGTTCAACGCGTCGGCGAGCAGGGACTCGGGCTCTGTCGCGAAGTAGGCGGGCATGGCGGCTCCCGGCGTGATCGACGTCCCCCGGCGGCCGGGGGCCGGCCCTGTCGTTCCGGACAGCGTGCGGGGCCCGGATCGGGCCGGCAACCGGCGCGCGGACGGCGTGACCGGGGCACGCACGGCTCCCCGGTCACCCGTCGATCCCCGGCCCGTGCTCCGGGGGCGCGTCGTCGGTGGTCGTGCGGGACACCGGGGACGGCCTCCCGGGAACGTCGGACCCGCGTGATCCCGGAGGGGCCCGGGAGAATCCACCTCGCCGGGTGCGCCCGAACGGGTGAGCGAGGAGCGTGTCCGCCCCCCGTTCGGGGCCCGGGGAACGTCCCGGGGAGGCGCGCGCCCACCCGGTCGGGGTGCGACCCGGGGTCGTGCCCCGGCGTGCGGGGCGAACCGCCTCCCGTGTCCCGCACCGGGCGCCGGGGCGGGACACGCCCGCACGATCCCCGTTCCCGGGCGCTCCCCCGATACGGTGGTGCGCGTCCGGTGCGACGGTGAGCCGGACCGGGGCCCCGCCGGGCCCGGCGGCCGGGGCACCGACGGCACCCACGGTCCCGCCGGGCGCCCGGAACGGCGCCCGGCGCCCCGACGGGCGCCCCGACACGGAAAAGGTGAGATGTCCCCGAACACCATCGGCTTCGCGTTGCTGCTGCTCGGGGGGCTCCTACTCCTCGCCAAGCTCGTCCGGGTCAAGTGGCGACTGGCCCAGAAGCTGTTCGTCCCCAGCTCGATCATCGGCGGGGGCATCGCGCTGATCTGCGGCCCCGACGTGCTCGGCCGGTTGGCCCCGGCGCTGGGCGCGGACGGCCTCGCCGACGCGGGGCTGTTCACCGTCGAGGTGCTGGAGGTGTGGGGCACCCTTCCCGGCCTGCTGATCTCGGTGGTCTTCGCCGGCCTCTTCCTCGGTCACCGGCTGCCCGGCCCCCGGGAGGCCGGTCGGATGGCCGGTCCGCAGATCGCCTTCGGGGCCACCCTGGCGAGCGGGCAGTACGTGTTGGGCCTGCTGCTGGCACTGCTGGTGCTGGGGCCGGTGTTCGACCTGCCACCGCTGACCGGCGCCCTGATCGAGATCGGCTTCGAGGGCGGACACGGCACCGCCGCCGGGTTGGGCGACACCTTCGCCGACTTCGGTTTCCCCGAGGGCCAGGATCTCGCGCTCGGCATGGCCACCGTGGGGCTGCTCTCCGGCATCGTGGTCGGTATCATCCTGATCAACTGGGGGGTGCGGACCGGACGCACCACGGAACTGCGCGCGGGTGCCACTCCCACGGTCTCCGAGCAGGCCGGCCTGGTGGAGAAGGAGAACCGCCGCTCCGCCGGAACCCTGACCGTGCACCCCTCCTCCATCGAGCCCCTCACCCTGCACTTCGGGCTGCTGGCCATCTCGGTGATGATCGGATGGCTGATCCTCTCCGGGCTCCAGGCCGTGGAGCGGTGGTTGTGGATCGACACGGTGGAGCTGTTCGCCTACGTCCCGCTGTTCCCGATGGCGATGATCGGCGGGATCGTCGTCCAGGTGGCGATCCAGTCCTTCGACCGGTACGAGATCGTGGACCGGCAGCTGGTGGAGCGGTTGCAGGGCTTCTCCCTGGACATGCTGATCATCGCCGCCCTGGGTACCCTGTCGCTGCAGGTCATCGCCGACAACCTGGGCCCCTTCCTGCTGCTCACCGCGACCGGTCTGCTGTGGTCGGTGGGCGCCTTCCTCTTCCTCGCCCCCCGGGTGATGCCCGACCACTGGTTCGAGCGCGGGATCGGTGACATGGGGCAGTCCCTGGGCGTGACGGCGACCGGCCTGGTGTTGCTGCGGATCGCCGACCCCGAGTTGCGGACCCCCGCCTATCCGGCCTTCGGCTACAAGCAGTTGGCGTTGGAGCCGTTCTTCGGGGGCGGACTGATCACCGCGGCGGCGGTGCCGCTGATCGTCAACTTCGGCGCCGGTTGGATGCTGGGCGGCATGGGGCTGTTGCTGGTGGCCTCGCTGGGGGCAGGGTTGCTGTGGTTCGGCCGCCGCCCCGGCGTGGACCGACTCGACCGCCCGGCCTGATCCCGGGCGCTGCGCGAGCGGAGGGGTCGGGGGGCCGGGATCAGATGAAGGCGTGGCCCTCGCCCCGGTAGGTGGGGGCCTCCTCGACAATCCGATCGCCGTCGATCACGTGCAGTCGGTTGACCCGCTCGGCGGGCTCGCCCGCCTTGGCGTGCCGGAACCACACCCGGTCCCCCGGTCGCAGGTCCCGGGCGGCGGCACCGACGAGAGGGGTCTGCACCTCACCGGCGGCCTCGGTGGGCAGGTACCGCAGCCCGGCGGGGAAGACCGGCAGCGGCAACCGGTCGCGTCCCGGCGGGCCCGAGGCGGTCCAGCCGCCGCCGAGCACCGTCACGATGCCGGGGGCGGGTCGTCGTACGACCGTCAGCGCGAAGAACGCGGCCGGGATCGGCCGGAAGTCCCGGTAACCGTCGAAGAGGACGGGACCGTACAGGCCGGAGCCCGCCGCGATCTCCGTGACGGCCGGTTCGGCCGCGGTCCGCGCCACGCTGCCGGTGCCGCCGCCGTTGACGAACTCCAGCGGCGTCACGGCCCGCACGGCCGCCACGGCCGCGGCCCGGCGCTCGCGCAGTTCCGCGCCGGAGAGGCGCTGGATCCCCCGCACCGCGAGGGCGCGCAGCGGTGCCCCGGCGGGGGCGTCGCCGATCCCGGCGATCTGCGCCTCGTAGGCCATCATGCCGACCAGTCGCAGCCCCGGCCGGCGGGCGATCGCCTCGGCCAGGGCCCGGGCCGAGGCGGGGTCGTGGACCGGGGAGCGGCGGACGCCGATGTGCGCCCGGCCACCGAGAAGACGCAGCGAGGCGTCGAGCTCCAGGCACAGCCGCAGCGGGGGTTCCGGGTCGGGGCGACCCACCTCCCCCAGCACGCTCTCCAGCAGGTCGAGGTGGGCCACCGAGTCGACCATCAGGGTGATCCGCTCCCGGGCCGACGGGTCGGTCGCCAACCGTCGCAGGGCGGTCCGGTCGGCGGTGGGGTAGCCCACCACCACATCGGTGATGCCCGACTCCCCGTCGGGGGTGTCCGTCGCGAGCAGCAGTGCCTCGGGGAGGGTGAAGGCGAGGACGCCGTGCCAGCCGGGGAGACGTTCGGCGCGGTGGATCAGGGAGCGGCAGCGCAGCGATTTGGTCGCCGTGCGCAGGGGTTTGGCCAGGGCCCGGCGGGTCAGGGCGTCGGCGTTGCGACGCCAGGCCGGCAGGTCCACCACCGCGAAGGGGGGTTCGAGGTCGGCGGTGGCGCGCTCCAGACGGTGGAAGGTCGCCCGCCGGGCCGCCTCGGATCCCCGTTCGGGCCCGCCCGTCCCACCGGCGGGGGGCGGGGCGGAATCCGGGCGGCCGCGCACGGTGCCGTCGGCGGTCATCGACGTCCCCCCTCCCGACATGGTTCCCGGCTCGACCGTCGGATCCCGTCGGGGATCCGACGGGACCGGCCGTCGGCGACCACCGTAGCCGCCGTCCCGGCGGGGTCAAGGGCGCCCCGTCACCCGGTTCGGAACGCGTCCGGGGCGGTTCGGGGGCGCGCGGGCGGGGTGCCGGGTCGGGAGCGCGGCCCACCCGTTGACGCCTCCCGCGGCCGGCCCCACACTGGCCGCCCGTCCGTCCCGCGCCGGGGCGGCGGAACCGCCGGGCGGGAGGACGATCGGGTGGGCACACGGCAACGGCGGGCCACGGCACACCGGGCGAGGGGAACGACTCCGGAATGGTGGAACTGGGCGGGAACGGAGAGCGCCCGCCCGGCCCGCACCGCCCGGCCCCGGGACACCGCCGAACTCGCCGAACTGGTGGCGGAGGCCGCCGGGCGCGGGCTGCGGGTGAAGGCGGTGGGCAGCGGTCACTCCTTCACCGGCGTCGCGGTCACCGATGGGCTCCACCTGCGGATGGACGCGATGGACCGGCCGGTGGAGGTGGACCGCGAACGCGGTCTGGTCACGGTGGAGGCGGGGATGCCGCTGTACCGCCTGAACCGGCTGCTGGACGCGCACGGCATGGCGCTGACCAACATGGGTGACATCGACCGCCAGACGGTCTCCGGGGCGATCTCCACCGGTACCCACGGCACGGGGCGTTCCTCGGGAGGTCTGTCCGCGCAGGTGAGCGGGGTGGAATTGGTGACGGCCGACGGATCGGTGCTGCGGTGTTCGGCGGAGCGGGAACCCGAGGTGTTCGCCGCGGCCCGTCTGGGGCTGGGCGCGGTGGGCGTGATCTCCCGGGTGACGCTGCGGTGCGAGCCGGCCTTCCTGCTGCGCGCGGTGGAGACGCCGATGCCGTTGGACCGGGTGATCGAGGACCTGGAGGGGTTGGTGGAGGGGAACGAGCACATGGAGTTCTACTGGTTCCCGCACACCGACCGGACACTCACCAAGCGCAACAACCGACCGCTCGGCGCCGCGCGGCGCGAGCCGCTGAACCGGATCCGGGCCCGGCTCGAGGACGAGTTCCTGTCGAACACGCTCTACGAGGGGGTCAACCGGCTGGGGTGCGCGGTGCCGGCCGCGATCCCCCGGTTGAACGCGGTGGCCGCCCGGGCGCTGTCCCCCCGGGTGTACACGGACGTCTCGCACCGGGTCCTCACCTCGCCCCGTCGGGTGGTGTTCCGGGAGATGGAGTACGCCGTCCCCCGCGCCGTGCTGTCGCAGGTGCTGCGGGAGCTGCGGCGGTTGCCGGAGCGGCACGGGGAACGGGTGGGGTTCCCGGTCGAGGTCCGCTTCACACCGGCCGACGACGTGTGGCTGTCCAGCGCCCACGGCCGCGGGAGCGCGTACGTGGCGGTGCACCAGTACCACCGGCGACCGCACGCCGGGTGGTTCCGGGCGGCCGAGGAGGTGTTGGTCGCCGCGGGTGGGCGGCCGCACTGGGGGAAACTGCACCGGTTGGGGGCGGAGACGCTGCGGGGGTTGTATCCGCGATTCGAGGACTTCCGGCGGGTGCGGGCGCGGCTGGACCCGGCGGGGGTGTTCGGCAACCCCTATCTGGAGCGGGTGCTCGGGCCGTTGTGAGTCGGCCCCGCCGCCCGCCGGGCCGCCCGCGCCGCCCTCGCCCGGCGATGGGCCGCGAGGCGGAGAAGGAGCGGTGGGAGGGCGAGCCGGACCGGTCCGGGGAGGGGTTCGACCAGCAGGCGCACGCGGCGGGCGAGGCGACGCAGGTCGCGTTCGTCCCGAGGGGTCCAGGGCAGGCCGAGTCGCTCGCGCAGGATCGGCGGCAGCGTACCGACGGTGACCAGGGTCAGGCGTCGGGTGACGGGACGGGTGAGGGCGCGCCAGGGTGCCGTCGGGATCCGGCGGACGGGTGGGGTGGGGTGGGCGAGGGCCTCCAGCACGTCCCGGACCGCGCGGTTGTCCCCGAGTCGCCGCGCGACGGTCTCGGCGTATCGGGCCTCGAAGGCCGCGGGGTCGGGGGGCAGGCGGTGGTCGGCGATGCCCCAGATGCGGCCGACTTCCCGCAGTTCCCGGTGGTAGGTCTCCAGCCGCTCGCCGGTCAGCGGGGTGCCGAAGAGGGCCATGGCGTCCACCGGGCCCATGACCAGGGTGGCGTGCACCCAGGCGTACGCCTCGGGATCCAGGGCCCGGTAGGGGCGACCGGTGTCGTCGGTGCCGGTCATGGCCGCGTGCAGGCGGCGCAGTCGGCGGGCCTCCGCGCGGGATTCCTCCGGCGTTCCGTAGACCACGGTGGTCAGCGAGAGCAGGGTGGTCAGCAACCGCCCCCACGGGTCGGCGCGGAAGTCGCTGTGGTCCGCCACTCCGGCGCCCACCACGGGGTGGGAGACCTGGAGCACGAGCAGCCGGGGAGCGATCAGCAGGCAGCGGAGGTCGCCGAAGACCTCGTGGGCGACGCCGTCGCGCGGTGGGGGCGGCGGGGTGCGGGCCCGCCGGGGCCCGCCGGCTCCGGTGGCACCCGGAGCGCGGTTCCCGGGTCCGGTGGTGGTCACCCTCCCACGCTAGCCGGGTGGGACCGGCACGGTCCTCCTCTCCCCTCCGCGCGACAGCTATTTCGGAAAATTCTCGAAAGAATCGGTGAAAAACTTTCCCTTCACCTGCCGAAGACACACACCACGGGTCCGGATCTACGGAAAAGCGCTGCTGATGCATGCTCGATCGTTGTTTTTCGGAGTTTATTGTCCGGAAGTTTTCCGGAAACATTCGTTGACGCCCCTCGGGGCCGGGCGGACACTTCTGAACGTTCGTCACCGGAGGCCACGGGAGCCGCACACCCCGCGCCCCGTCGGGACACCGCCGCGCACCCGGCCGTCCCCACGGGCCCGGTGACACCATCCGGCCGGGGCGGCGGGACGCCCCGGCCGGTTCACCAGAAGGGACAACGATGATCGACGAAACACCCCGGGCCCCCGGGCGGTCCCGGCTGCGGACGCGTCTGCGGCGTGCCCTCACCGTCGGCGCCGTGGGCGTCCTGGTCTCGGCCGGCCTCGTGTCGATGTCCGGGACCGCCAACGCCGCCTCGACCCTCGGGGCCGCCGCGGCGGAGAAGGGTCGGTACTTCGGCGCCGCCGTGGCCAACAACCGACTCGGCGAATCGGACTACGTGAACACGCTCAACCGCGAGTTCAACAGCATCACCGCCGAGAACGAGATGAAGTGGGAGTCGCTGCAGCGCACCCGCGGCAACTTCACCTTCACCGAGGCCGACCGGATCGCCAACCACGCCCGTGGCCGGGGCATGTCACTGCGCGGTCACACCCTGGTGTGGCACTCCCAACTGCCCGGCTGGGTCGACAACATCAACAACGCCACCGAACTGCGGACGGTGATGCGGACCCACATCGAGACCGTGATGGGGCGCTACCGCGGGCAGGTCCACTCCTGGGACGTGGTCAACGAGGCGTTCCAGGACGGGAGCAGCGGCGCGCGGCGCAACTCGGTCTTCCAGCGGGTGCTGGGCAACGGGTACATCGAGGAGTCCTTCCGCATGGCGCGGGCCGCCGACCCGAACGCCAAGCTCTGCTACAACGACTACAACACCGACGGTCGCAACGCCAAGAGCGACGCTGTCTACAACCTGGTCCGTGACCTCAAGCAGCGCGGTGTGCCCATCGACTGTGTCGGTTTCCAGTCCCACTTCAACCCCCAGTCGCCGGTGCCCAACGACTACCAGGCCAACCTCCAGCGCTTCGCCGACCTCGGCGTGGAGGTGCAGATCACCGAACTGGACATCGAGGGCTCCGGCACCGCCCAGGCCAACGACTACCGGCGTGTCATCCAGGCGTGTCTGAACGTCTCCCGGTGCACCGGCATCACGGTGTGGGGTGTGACGGACAAGTACTCGTGGCGCAGCGGTGGTACCCCGTTGCTGTTCGACGGCAACTACAACAAGAAGCCCGCCTACGACGCGGTGCTCGCGGCGCTGGGCGGTTCCTCCGACGGAGGGGGCGGCACCGGCGGCGGGACCGGCGGTGGCACGGGCGGCGGGGATGGCGGCGGCACGGCCTCCTGCACCGTCACCTACTCCGAGACCGACCGCTGGGGCGACCGCTTCAACGGCCGGGTCGTGGTGACCGCCGGCAACCGACCCATCTCCTCCTGGTCGGTGAACGTCACGGTGCGCTCGCCGCAGCGGATCTCCGCGACCTGGAACGGCAGCCCCACCTGGGACGGCAGCGGCAACGTCATGACGATGCGGCCCAACGGCAACGGCAACCTGGCGGCGGGGGCCTCCACCAGCTTCGGCTTCACGGTGATGGCCAACGGCACCTGGACGGCCCCGACGATCGGTGCCTGCACGGCGTCCTGACGTCTTCTTTCCCCGGGCGGGGGTCGGGATCCCGCGGTCCCGGCCCCCGCCCGGGGAAAGCGGCCGGGGAAACCTCAATCGCCCCCGATCGGCCGTTCGCCGGGTGGGGCCCCGGGGGTGTCCCCCGGTCCCGGGCCCGGCCCCGGCACGGGCCCGCCCGCCGTCGGGCGGGCCCGTTGGGCCGATCGTGGCATCCGCCGGATGCTGCGCGGCAACTGCGGTCGCCGCAACTCGGGGTAATCCGTGTTGAGCGCCCGCACCAGCGAGATCATCATCAGGAAGGCGAGCAGGAAGAACGGCAGTCCCAGGACGGTGATCACCTCGGCCAGTGCGTCCAGACCGGACTTGCCGGTGGCCGCGATGAGGGTGCCGGCCACCACCCCCTCGGTGATCGCCCAGAAAACCCGTTGCCGCACCGGCCCGGGCTCCTCCCGGTCCCCCGAGCACAGGGTGTCCACCACCAGGGAGGCCGAATCGGAGGAGGTGGTGAAGAAGATGACGACGATGAGCACCGAGACCGCCGAGACGAGGGTCGCCAGCGGATAGTTCTCCAGGAAGACGAAGAGCGCCCGGGAGACGTCCCCCTGTACCACCACCGCCTCCACCAGGCCGGTGTCGCCCTCCCGCTCGATGTCGATGGCCGAGAGTCCGAAGATGCTGAACCAGATGATGGTGAAGGCCGT
Organism: Streptomyces sp. ST2-7A; assembly: GCF_021390475.1. Taxonomy (GTDB): domain Bacteria; phylum Actinomycetota; class Actinomycetes; order Streptomycetales; family Streptomycetaceae; genus Streptomyces. The sequence goes on along the minus strand of NZ_JAJUWS010000053.1, from coordinate 22,708 downwards.
GGGCAGGCCCAGCACGCCCAGCACGAACCCCCGGATGGTCCGCCCCCGCGAGATGCGCGCGATGAACATCCCCACGAAGGGCGACCAGGTGATGGTCCACGCCCAGTAGAAGACCGTCCACTGCCCCTGCCAGCCGGTGTTGGCGAAGGCGTCGTTCCAGAACGCCAGCGGGACCAGGGAGCCGAGGTAGACCCCGATCATCTCGATGACCCCGCGCGCCAGGAAGACGGTGGCACCGGTGAGGAAGACGAAGATCAGCAGGCCGATCGCCATGCCGATGTTCAACGTGGAGAGACGCTTGATGCCGCGGTCCAGGCCGAGCGCCACCGAGATCGTGGCGATGATCGTGACCACCGTGATCAACAGCACCTGGACCCGTTGGCTCTCCTCGAGGCCGAACAGCTGCGCCAACCCGCTGTTGATCTGCAGGGTGCCCAGACCGATGGAGACGGCGACTCCGAAGAGGGTGCCCAGCACGGCCGTGATGTCCACCGCCCGGCCCAGCGGCCCGTGGATACGGTCCCCCAGCAGCGGCTGGAGCACCGAGCTGAGCCGAAACGGCAGCCGGCGCTGGTGGACGAAGTAGGCGAAGGCCAGGGCGGGCAGGCAGAAAATCGCCCAGGTGTGCAGGCCGAAGTGGTAGAAGGAGAAGGCCATCGCCAGTTCGGCGGCCTCCTCCGAGCGGGGCTCCACATCGGCGCGCGGCGGCTCGGCCCAGTGGCTGATCGGTTCGGCCACCCCCCAGAACATCAGGATGGTGCCGATACCGGCGGCGAAGAGCATGGCGAACCAGGCCCGGTTGCCGTATTCCGGACGGGCGTCGTGTCCGCCCAACCGGACATGGCCCCAGCGGCTCAGCGCGATCCACACCAGGAACAGCAGGAACGTGGTGACGCCCAGGATGTAGAGCCACCCCAGGTTGGCCAGGATCCAACCGGAGAGGTTCCGGAAGACCCGGTCCACGGTCTCGGTGAGGGCGATCGCCACGGCCACGAAGGCGACGGTGAGCCCGGCCGAGACGAAGAAGATCACGGTGTCGGTCCGCAACCCCAGACGACGACCGAGGCGATCCAGGAACGCGGTCAACCGGCTCACTCCCCGATGGCTGGACGCGGCTTCCCCCGACCATCGGGGAGGTCGGGGTCCCGCGGCGGGAGGCACACCGGCGAACCACCCGAACGGAGCGGTCCCCGCACCCCGGGCGCCGGCTCCCGGACCGGGGAGCCGGTCCGCGCGGACGGGCCGGGGTGGGGACCGAAGCGCGTTTCGGTCCCCACCCCCGCCCGTCTCACCCCGCCGCGGTCCGCTCGACGAGCAACCGGGTCAGGGCCTCCGGTCCCCCCTCCCGCATGGCGCGACGCTGGCGTTCGGCCCCGGTGCCCCGGCGCAGGAGCCGCTCGACACCGGAGGTGACCCGTCCCTCGTCACCCAGCCGGGCGAGCGCGGGGCCGATGTGCTCCAACAGGTGGCCCACCACGTCCGCGGCCGGCCGGGAACGCCCGGCGAAGGGATCGACCAGGGTGCCGCCCAGACCGTTCCGGGCGGCGTGCCAGTCCGCGACCCGCAGCAGTTCGTCGGGAAGGTCCGGCACCGGCACGCCCGCCTTCTCGTCCTCCAGGGCGGTGGTCACCAGTGCCCTGGCGATCCCCGCGAGCACGACGGCTTCCTCCACCTCCAGTTGGGTGTCCAGACCGCGCACCTCGACCGTGGGGTAGTTCTCCGACAGACGGGCCCGCCAGTACAACTGGCCCCGGTCACCGATCACCCCGGTGGCCAACAGGGCGTCCACCCGGCGCTCGTAGTCCTCGGCGTCCGCGAACCGGGGCGGCAGGCCGCTGACCGGCCACCGGTCGAAGACGACCGTGCGCCAGTCGGCGAACCCGGTGTCCTGACCCTCCCACATCGGGGAGTTGGCGCCCATCGCGCCGAGCACCGGCAACCACGGCCGCAGCCGGTTGAGCACCGCCACCCCGGCGGCCCGGTCGGGAACCCCCACATGGCAGTGCATGCCGTTGATCAACTGCTCGTCCACCAACTGCCGGGCCTCCCGGGACAGCATGCGGTACCGGGGACGATCGGTCACCGGAACCGGATCCGTCCCGAGGAACGGCGCCGACCCGCAGGCCGCTATCCGACACCCCACGCTGCGCGCGGCCTCGTCCAGCGAGCCGCGCAACCGCCTCAGATGGTCGGCGACCTCATCCAGGCCGACGCACACCGGGGTCGCGATCTCCACCTGCACCTGCAACAGTTCCAACTGCACCTCGTCGCCGCCGGCGGTGGGAACCCCACCGATGGCGGCCCGCGTCCGTTCGGCCTCCGGGACCGGCAACCCGGTCTCCGGATCGACCAGCAGATACTCCTCTTCGACACCCAGCGTCATCATGGACAGCGGCTACCCCGGCGACCGTGGCGCAATCCCACCGGTGGGATCGCCGAACCCGCCGTCAGCCGTCGAGAACGACGGTGTGCGGTACCCCGGCGGGGCGCGATCCCAGCGGTGATCGCGCGCCCTCGCGGTACTCCCTCGGGCTCACCCCGCGCACCCGTTTGAAGGCCGCGCTCAGGGCGAAGGCGCTGCCGTATCCCACCCGTCGGGCCGCGCCCTCCAGGGTGCCTCCCGGTCCGCGGAGCAGGTCCGCCGCCAGGTCGAGCCGCAGCCCGGTCAGGTGCGCCATCGGTGGTTCGCCCACCACCTCGGTGAAGCGCCGGGCCAACGCCGCCCGGGAGACGCCCACCCCGGCGGCCAGCGAGGCGACGGTCCACGGGTGCGCGGGCCGTTCGTGGAGCAACCGGAGCGCCGGTCCGACCACCGCGTCGCCCCGGGCCCGGTGGTGATCGGCTCCGGCGGCGGCCGGAGAGGCGAGCCAACCGCGCAGGACCCCCACCAACAGCAGGTCCAACAGCCGGTCCAGGACCAACTCCTGTCCGGGGAGATCCCGTTCGATCTCGGCGGCGAGCAGGGCCGGCAGCGGGTCCCCGGTCACCGCGGGGCGCACCAGGACCGTCGGGAGGGCTGCCAGCAGTCGTCGTCCGACCTCGCTCTCCGCCCGGTAGGTGCCGGTGATCATCACCGATGATCCCGGCGCGGGGCTCCAGCCCCAGAGTCGGATCCCCAGCTCGGCCGGGCCCCCGACGGTGTGGTGCCCCACCGGCGCACAGTCCTGGCCCGGCCCCACGACCACCCCGACCGGCGTCCCGGGGGTGTCGGAGACGGTGTACGGCCCGGGTCCCCGGATCACCGCCACGTCCCCCGGCCCCAGCCGGGTGGCGGGCCCGTCGTCGGGTCGCACCACTGCGTCGCCCCGGGCCATGGTCACCACGGAGATCGGGGCCCGGTCCTCGATCCGCAGGGCCCACGGCGGGTTGAGGATCGATTTCAGGAGGAAGGCCCCGCGCGCCTTCGGGGTGTCCAACAGGGCGGTCAACGCGTCCACCCCGTCGGGCCGGCCGACGGGTTCGGCCGGTTCCGGAACCCGGCCGCGGGGGCCGGTGCCGGTGAGTGGGGGAAGAGGGTCCATGCCCGGGTCCACCTTCGGGGTCGGGGGCCGGGGCGGTGCGGCGGCCGGGAGCGACCGTACCGTCCCCGGTCGGGTCGGTCGACAGTGCGTTCCCGGTGTCAGGAGACGGTCGGGTTCCACACGCCGGTGGCGGCGGTCTCCCGGGCGTACCGGGAGAAGTCACGGGGCGCCCGGCCGAGGACCTCCCGCACGCCGTCGACCGGCTGGGCGTTGCGTCCGTCCAGGAGCAGTCGGAACAGGTCGGCGAACTCCGCCGGGAGGCCGTGCTCCACCAACACCGCGCGGTAGCTCTCCAACGGTACGGGGGTGTACCGGATCTCACGGCCGGTGGCCTCGGACAGTTCGGCGGCGACCTCCCGGAAGTCCAGGGCCCGGGGCCCCGACAGCTCGTGGATCCGTCCCACGTGGCCGTCGGAGATGAGCACCTCGACCACGACGTCGGCGATGTCGTCGACGTCCACGAAGGGCTCGACCGCGTCCGCCGTCGGCAGCGCCAACTCCCCGGCGAGCACCGACTCCAGGAAGAAGCCCTCGTCGAAGTTCTGGAAGAACCAACCGGCTCGCACCACGGTCCACTCCGCGCCGGATTCCCGCAGTTCGCGTTCGGCGCGCAGGGCGCCCTCCTCCCCCCGGCCGGAGAGCAGCACCAGCCGGCGGATCCCCCGGGCCACCGCCAGACGGGAGAAGGCTCCGACCGCCTCCGCCGCGCCGGTGAAGCCGAGGTCCGGATAATAGGTGATGTACACGGCCCCCGTCCCCTCCAGGACGGCTTCCCAGGTCTCCGGCTTCCCCCAGTCGAAGGGGGGTTCACCCGATCGGGAACCGATCCGCACCGGCAGGTCGCGGGCGGCGAGTCGGTTCGCCACCCGACGACCGGTCTTGCCGGTGCCTCCGATGACGAGGGTCGGGGCGGGTCCCCCCGGTGAGGAGGCGGGGACGGGGTGGGGGGCGGAGGAGGCCGGCGGGCCGGCGGGGCGTTCCGTTCGGTGTGTCATACGACCAGTCAAGGACGGTTCGACCGGAGGTTCCATGCGCACGGCTCTCGCTCCCATACGAGCGCGTCCACGCCCCGGCTCCTCCTTCCCGGCGACACCGTCCGCCCGGCGCCCCGTACGGGACGCCGGCCACCGCGCCGGAGCCGGTCGCCGACGGCTCCCTGCCGACGGCCGACGGCCGGCCGCCGACCCGGGCACCGACCGAGGAGGCGCTGCCGCGGCCCGGCGCGCGACGGCCCGTGCACCTGCCGGTGACCACCGATCCGACGGGGGCGCCCGGCCGACGCGGCGACCGGTCATCCGTGGTTGCGAACGACCACCATCCCACTGCCCGGGAGTTCCGGGGCCGGGGCCCGCGCGGCGGCCCCGGTGGGGGCGCTCGCGCGGCAACCGGTGGCACCGGTTGCCGCGCGGCACGGGTTTGCGCGTCGTCGAGAGGTCTCGCGGATGTGTCGGCGGCACCGACCGGCGCGTGGGTGGCCGAATTCCGCGTTCGGGCGGTGGGTCCGGACGGGTAGGCGGCATCATGCCCCCATGAAGATCGACAGCGGGCCGCGGCCCATAGGGAGGGCCGGCGGAGCGCCCGGCCGGATGCTTCGGGGCCGGGTCGTGGACGCCCGCGACCTGCCTCCCGGAGGGTTCCCCCCGTCGGGGGCGATGCCGGGTGACCGGGTGGTGGTGTCGGGGCTGCCCGGGAGTGGGAAGTCCACCCTCATCCGCCGCATGGTGACGGAGGCCGGATCGCGCTGGGGTTCCCCGGTGGCGATCGACTCCGAGGATGTACGGCTGTGGTGGGAGGAGCGGTTGCCCGAGGGCTTGCCCTACGCCGTCTACCGGCCGGTGGCCCGGTTGGATCACTTCCTGCGACTGGAGCGTGCCCTGCGCTCGGGGGCCGGCGTGCTGGTGCACGACTGCGGACGCCATCCGTGGGTGCGCCGGCGGCTCGCCCGGGACGCCCGGCGACGGGGGCGGGGGTTTCTGCTGCTGGTGCTGGACGTACCGGCGCGCGAGGCCCTGGACGGGCAGATCGGGCGCGGCCGGGCGGTCACCGGTCGGGCCTTCGCCCGACACGTGCGGTCCCTGACCCGACTGGTGGCGGAACTGGAGGCGGGGCGCACGCCGCTCGGGTGCCGGACGGCGCTGCTGTTCACCCGGGGGCAGACCGAGTGGCTGACGGCGCCGTCGCCCCCGGTCCCGATCCCCTCGCCGGCGACCGCCCCGGATACCGCGACTCCCGTGTGCCCCGACCCACCACCCGCACCCGCGCCCGCGCCGACGGACGCGGCCCCGGCGGCGCGGGCGCCGGCGCTCAGTCCGGTCGGGCCGGGTCTTCCGGTATGACCCCCGACGGGTCGGGGACGATCCGTACACCGATGGTCCCCGACCGCCCCCGGCGCAGTCGGCTGCCCAGCAGGGTGAGCCGGCCGAACAGACCGTAGCGGCGGGCGATGAGCCGCCGGCTGTGCTCGCTGCCGGCGGCGTCCAGCAGTTCGGCCCGGCCGGGCACCGCGGGTCCGGTCGGGCGACCGCGCACGTCGCAGGGGGCGAGGAGGACATCGGCTCGGTTGCGCAACCGCTTGACCTTGCCGGAGTCGGCGACGGTCCATACGAACAGGGCGTCGTCACCGGCCACCACCCACACCGGGGTGGGGACGGCCCGACCGTTCCGACGGAAGGTGGTGACCAGGAGGTACTTCCCCGCGCCGAGGCGGGCGATCTCGTCGCGCGGATCACGCGTGTCACTCATGGGCCCCACGGTACGCGTTCCACCGGCGGCGTCGCCCCGATGGGCGGTGGGAGGGGCCCTCCGGACGGGAACGGGTGTCCGGCTTCCCCGGAATCGGTTGAAACGCGAGGTCGGCACCGGCATGCTGATCCGCCATGAGCCCGCTCACCTCCTCCGTCGTGTCCCCGTTCACCCCCGCTTCCCCCTCCTCCCGCCCGGAATGGGCCGTGGTGGATGTGGAGACCTCGGGTCTGCGAGCCCGGGAGCACCGGGTGCTCTCCCTGGCCGTGGTGGTGCTGCGGCCCGACGGGGAGCGGGTGGAGGAGTTCTCCACCCTGCTCGACCCCGGATGCGACCCGGGCCCGGTCCACGTCCACGGTCTGACCCGGCGGCGGCTGCACGGCGCCCCGACGTTCGACGCGGTCGCCGAACGGGTGGCGGGACTGTTGCGCGGTCGGGTGTTCGTCGCGCACAACGCCCACTTCGACCACGGTTTCCTGGTCGAGGAGTTCGCCCGGTTGGGCATCGACTCACCGGTGGAACGCCGGATGTGCACCCTCGCGCTGAACCGTCGGATCGGGCCGCCCACCTCCGACCTGCGGCTGGCCACCCTCGCGGCCCACTACGGCGTTCGGCAGTTGAACCCGCACGACGCGCTGGACGACGCCCGCACCCTGGTGGGGGTGTTGCGCGGATCGCTCTCGGCGGCCGAGACGTCGGAGGTGGAACTCCCCGTGGTCCCGCCCGGCGAGGACGCCCCGGGCGGAGTGCGCGTTCCTCGACCCGGGCCGACCGGAGCCCGGCGGACCGCTGGTCCAGGGGATGAAGGTGGTCTTCACCGGCGCGACGGTCACCGAGCGGGCGGAGTTGACCCGCTCGGCGACCGCGGCGGGCCTGCACGTGATGAACTCGGTGAGCCGACGGACCTCGCTGGTGGTCTGCGACGACCCGGCGGCGACCACGGGCAAGGCCCGCCGCGCCCGGGCCGAGGGGGTACCGATGGTCGACGAGGCGGTCTTCCTGCGCATGCTCGGGGACGTGCGGCCGGGAACGCCGAGGGCGGGCACGGGAACGGCCGGCACGGACACCGACCCGGGCACGGACACCGACGCGAGGGCCGGTTCGGACGCGAACACGCCGGACGCCTCCGCCGTCCCGGCGGTCCCGGCCGATGCCCTCTCCCCCGTGCCGGCGGCGGTCCCGAACGCCCGGGCCGATGACCCCGAGCCGTCACGGGTCACCACCGCGTCTCCCGACGGCTCCCCGTCGGGAGACGTCCCCCCTCCGACGGCCCCCGCGGCGGGCCGACCCACCGGGACGACGAAGCCGCTGCGGGGGCGGCGCGTGTTGGTGATCGGTGGCAACCATCCGCAGGCGGTCGCGGCCCGGGGCCGGGTCGTCGAACTCGGCGGGTCCGCGGCGGTCAATCTCACCGGGAGCGTCACGGACGTCCTGCTGCTGCCGGGCGGGGAGGGGGACCGCCGCATGACCCGGGTGGCCGCGCTGGAGTTGCCCGTGCACACCCCGGAACGACTGTCGCCCGCGGCCCTGTCCTCCGGCGGCGTACCGGCGCCGCTGCCCGCCGGACCGGGCGGACGCCCGGTGGATCCGGCCGTGGTGCTGCCCCGGGGAGGGGTGATCGATCTGCCGCGCACGCTGCCCGACACCTCGTGGACACTCGTGGCCTCCCGGGCCCTCCCGGAGGCCGAGGGAACGGGAGGGCCGGCGGTCGGGGTCGATGTCATGGTACTGATCGTGGACGACACGGGCCGGGTCCGCCGGGACGAGGACCTGGTCTTCTGGAACGCCCCGGAGAATCCGGGGGGTTCGGTGCGGTTGGCCGTGGACGGTCCGGTCGAGCAGTCGGTCACGGTGGTACCGGAGGGCCTGACGGCGGAGGCCCGACGGCTGGTCGTCGCGGCCGCCGTGGACGGCGGGGCCACGTTCGGCGAGGTCGGCGCGATCGAGATCTCGCTCGGGGACACCGCGACCGGGGTGCCGCTGCTGCGCGCGACCCTGGACGCCGCCGACTCCGAGCGCGTCCTCGTCCTGGCGGAGATCTACCGCCGCGGGACGGGCTGGCGCTGTCGGGCCGTGGGGCAGGGACACGACCACGGCCCGGTCGAGTTGCTCCGCGCGCACGGCGTCGACATCGAGGGCTGACCGGGGACCGCACCGGTGGGGACCGGCGCTCGGCCCCGGCAGGGTGCAGGACCGGTGGACGGTTCAGTCCGTCGGGGCGGGCCCCGTGCTTCCGCGCCGCACCCACCGGGCCGCCGGGGACTCCCGGGGCGTGGCGGGCCGGCCCGCCACCAATTCCAGGAGGGTGTCGGCGACCAGGGAACCGAACCGGTGCACGTCCACGCTCATGGTGGTCAGCGGCGGGGAGGCCAGCCGGCACATCGGGGAGTCGTCCCAGGCCAGCAGGGAGAGCCGGTCGGGAACGGCGAAACCGGCCGCCCCGGCCGCCTCCAGCCCGGCCACCGCCATCACGTCGTTGTCGTACAGGATGGCGGTGGGCGGCTCCGGCGCGGCGAGCAGTCGGGCGGTGAGTCGGGCCCCGGCCTCGTCGGAGTAGTCCCCCTCGACCACGACCGGCTCGATCCCGGCCTCCCGGCACCCCTCGCGCAGGGCGCGGGTGCGGGCGACGGTGTGCAGGAGGTCGGCCGGGCCGCCGACCCGGGCGATGCGCCGGTGCCCCAGCTCCAGGAGTCGGGCGAGGGCGTCGCGGACGGGGCCCGACTCGTCGGTGCGCACGGCCGGTGTGTCGGTGGCGCCCTCCGGGTTCCCCACGATCACGGCGGGCAGGCCCAGTTCGGCCAGGACCCGCGGGCGTCGGTCCCCGACGGCGGGGTTGACCAGCGCCACGGCGTCCACCAGACCACGGGCCGCCCAGCGGCGGTAGGCGGCGATCTCCGCCTGGTGGTGGGGGACGACGTGCAGCAGGACCGACAGGTCGTGTTCGGCCAGGCGCTCCTCGATGCCGGCGATGAACTCCATGAAGAAGGGTTCGACGCCCAGCAGCCGGGCAGGCCGGGCCAACACCAGTCCGACCGCCCCCGGCGAGGGGCGGTGGTCGGGCGGACCGTCGGCGCGCTCCCCCACCGACCCGGCACGCCGGGAGGCGGGGTCCGCCGCCGGGGCGGGGGCGTCGGCCGGGCCGGCGGTCCGACCGGCGCGCGGGGGGTTCACGTTCCGTCACCGGTTCCGGGTCGGTCCCGGAAGAGGTCGTTGGCGGTGCGCAGCACGGGGCGGCGGGTCAGGACGGCCGGATCGATATCGGCACCGGTGCGCACCCGGAAGTCGCGGGTCTCGCCGGGGAGCAGCGTCACCAGCATATCGTCCACCTCCGCGTCGGGGGCGGCCCGGTCCACCAGCAGCGCCACGTCCCGGGCCAGCGCCCGGGCGCGGACCTCCACCCGGTAGCCGCCGGGTTCGGCGACGGCCCGGGCCTCCACGGGGTCGGGGTCCAGGGCCAGGTCGAGGTCCTCGAGGAAGGGGTGCACGACCCGGGTGCCGTCCTCCGCCGTCATCACGAGCAGTTCCTCCTGTGCGGCGTCCGGGGTGATCAGGGAGTCCGCAAGATGGTACTGCCGCACCGAGCGGGCCGGGACGTCCAGTCCGACCGTGCCGCCCCCACGCTCCTCGCCGGCGCGGAAGTCGATCCGCCGCGCGGTGAGCGCGCCGGTCCACGGGCGGTCGGTGTCGTTGACCGCGATCAGGGCCGGTCGGCCGTCGCGCGGTTGGACGGTCAGCAGGCGGGGGGCGTGGGCGTGGCGCAGCCCGTACCACAACGGCTTGAGGCGTCCGTCGCCGTCGATCGCGGCCCAGGAGGTGACCGGCCAGCAGTCGTTGAGCTGCCACACCAGGGAGCCGGCGGTGCGGGGCCACCGGGAACGGAAGTGCTCCACGCCGAGGGCCACCGCCCGGGCCTGGTTGAGTTGGGTGGCCCAGTGCCAGTCGGCGAAGTCCCGGGGCACGGGCAGGCGCGGGGCCAGGCCGCGCTCCAGTTTGGCGTTGCCGTCCTCGGCCTTCTGGTGGAGCAGGAAGGCGGGGGAGGTCGGGGTCAGGGGGTCGTCGCGGACGGCCCGTCGCAGGGTGGTCCAGGTGGGCGGGCCCTGGAAGCCGAACTCGGAGCAGAAGCGGGGAACGTGATCCCGGTAGGCGGTCTGGTCGATCCGGTTCCAGACCTCCCACTCGTGCCGGGTGCCGTGGTCCTCGTCGTTGGGGTGGGTTCCGTCGACGGGACGACCCGGGTTGTACGGGCTGTTCTCGGCGTAGAACCGGGTGGGGTCCAGCTCGCGGACCACCGCCGGCAGCAGTTCGGTGTAGTACCGCAGCCCCCAGCTCCGGTCACCCCGCTCCTCCCGCCAACCCCAGTCGCGCCATCCCCACATGTTCTCGTTCGCGCCGTTCCACAGCGCGAGGGAGGGGTGGGAGGAGAGCCTGGCCACGTTCTCCCTCGCCTCGGCCTCCACCTCGCCCCACAGTGGCTCCTCCTCGGCATAGGCGGCGCAGGCGAAGGGGAAGTCCTGCCAGACGAGCATCCCTCGTTCGTCGCAGACGTCGTAGAAGTCCTCGGTCTCGTAGATGCCGCCGCCCCACACCCGGAGCATGTTCATGTGGGCGCCCAGTGCCCGGTCCACCCGGTGGGCCAGGCGGTCGCGGGTGATCCGGGTGAGGAAGTGGTCGTCGGGGATCCAGTTGGCCCCCTTGACGAAGATCGGGACGCCGTTGACCGCCACGGTGAAGGGGGTTCCGTGCTCGTCGGGGGCGGTGTCCACGGTGACGGTGCGGAACCCGATCCGGCGGTGGGCGACGTCCAGGGGGGCGTCCCGGCCGGGGGCGCCGAGGGCGACCTCGAGGTCGTACAGCGGGTGGTCGCCGTATCCGGCGGGCCACCACAGTCGGGCGTCGGGCACCTCGACCCGCACGCTCGCGGTGTCGGCTCCGGCGGGGACGACGAGCCGCTGTTCCCGGTCCCCCACCCGGGCGGTCAGCACCAGTTCCCGGCGGTCGACCGGATCGGCGCGCTCGATGTCCACGTGCACGTCGACGCCGCCGGTGCCGTCGGGGGCGACGGAGACCAGCGGGCGCAGGGAGGCGATGCGGGCGGTGTGCCAGCGTTCCAGGCGGACCGGCTTCCAGATGCCGGCGGTCTGCAGGTCCGGTCCCCAGTCCCAGCCGAAGGAACAGGCCATCTTGCGCACGGCGTTGAAGGGGTGGGGATAGGCGCGGGGACGGGCGCCCACCTCCTTCTCGATCCCCTCGGCGTACTCCAGGGCCGATTCGAGGGCGACGACCAGCTCGTTGACGCCGGGGCGGCCGTCGCCGGCGGGGGCGAGTCGGTTCCGGAGGTCGACGCGCACCGAGCGGTGCATGTTGACCGAGCGGGCGACGGGACGGCCGTTGAGGAGGATCCCGGCGACGGTGTCCAGTCCGTCGAAGACCAGGTCCACGCGCTCCCCCGGCGCGGCAGGTTCGGCCCCGAAGGCGGTGACGTAGCGCCAGCGGGCCCGGTGGGCCCAGCGCAGCGCGGTCTCGTTGAGGTCGAGGTAGGGGTCGGGGATGAGGCCGGCGGCGAGCAAGTCGAGGTGCGAGGAACCCGGCACCACCGCCGGCACGGTGCGCCCGACGAGGTCCGCGGGGACACCGTCCCCCTCCACCGTCAGGGACCAGCCGTCGTGCAGGGTCGTTCGCTTCATACGGGTACTCCTCGATCGGGTCGACCGGGCCGGGGCGGGAGGCGTCGAAGCACCTTCGACAAGCCTCCTGATTCTTACTCAACTGAATTAACTAAGTCAACATCCTTGTGTCCGTCCCCCCACCTCCGATATCCCGGGTCGAGTGGCCACACGGAATTCCCCACCAACCGCCGGGAGCCACCAGTTCACTCCGGCTGTCCGTGTTCGCACCCGACTCGTCGGCACCTCTCCGCCCCTCTCCACCGGGAGCCGCCCCGTGACCCCCTCTCCGTCCCCGCGCCCCCTCCCCCCGGCCGCCCCGTCGGCCGACGGAATCGTCGTCCTGCGCGCCGACGGGGTGGGCCTGGTCCTCGACACCGGGGGTGGCACCCTCCCCCGGGTGCTGCACTGGGGCGCCGACCCCGGCCCCCTGGACCCGGCCGACGCCGTGGCCCTGCGCCTGGCGCTGCGCCCGCAGGCGATCGGCTTCTCCACCGACGAGGCGGTCGAGGTGTCGGTACTGCCCGAGCAGTCCGCCGGCTGGCTGGGCACCCCCGGCCTGATCGGTCACCGCGCCGGCGGCACCGACTTCTCCACCGCCTTCCGCACCCGCTCGATCGACGTGGAGAGCGGCACGGCGGAGGGGGAGGGTGGCGGAACGGTGACCGTGCGGGCCGGTGACCCGGTCGCCGAACTGGACCTGGAGCTGACCGTCGAACTGACGCCGCAGGGCGTGGTGCGCCAACGCGCCGTGCTGACCAACACCGCGCGATCCCCCTTCACCCTGGAGGCACTCCACCTCGTCCTCCCCGTCCCGGCCGAGGCGGTGGAACTCCTCGACTTCACCGGTCACCACCTGCGCGAGCGCGGCCCGCAGCGCACCGCCTTCACCCACGGCCTGCGGACCCGGGAGAACCGCACCGGCCGGACCGGCTACGACAGCGTCCACCTGCTCGCCGCCGGAACCGCCGGCTTCGGCAACCGCTCCGGGGAGATCCACGCGATCCACACCGCGTGGTCCGGCAACCACCGCACCTTCGCCGAGCGCACCTTCCACTCGATCTCGCTGCTCGGTTCGGGGGAACTGCTGCTCTCCGGGGAGGGGATCCTCGAGCCGGGCGGCTCCTACACCACCCCCTGGCGGTTCGCCTCGTACGGCATCGGGTTGGACGAGGTGTCCGACCGGCTGCACCGCTGGATGCGGGCCCGGCCGCACCACCCCTCCCGCCCCCGCCCGGTGGTGGTCAACACCTGGGAGGCCGTCTACTTCGACCACGACCTCGACCGCCTCACCGCGCTGGCCGACGCCGCCGCCGGGATCGGCGCCGAACGCTTCGTGCTGGACGACGGCTGGTTCGGCGGCCGGCGCGACGACCGGCGGGCGCTGGGCGACTGGTACGTCTCCGAGGAGGTCTGGCCCGACGGTCTGGGCCCACTGATCGACCACGTCACCGGCCTGGGCATGGAGTTCGGGCTGTGGGTGGAGCCGGAGATGGTCAACGAGGACTCCGACCTGGCCCGCGCCCACCCCGACTGGATCATGTCCACCGCCGGTCGGCTGCCCGGCCCCGCCCGGCACCAGCAGGTGCTCGACCTCACCCGTCCGGAGGCGTTCGACCACATTCTCGGCCGGTTGGACGCCCTGCTGACCGACCACCCCATCGCCTACCTGAAGTGGGACCACAACCGGGACCTGGTGGAGGCCGGCCGGCCTCCCACCGGGCGGGCCGGCACGCACGCGCAGACCCTGGCCGTCTACCGGTTGATGGACGAAGTGCGCCGGCGACACCCGGACCTGGAGATCGAGTCCTGTTCCTCCGGCGGCGGCCGGGTGGACCTGGGCATCCTGGAGCGCGCCGACCGGGTGTGGACCTCGGACTGCATCGACGCCCTGGAACGGCAGGGGATCCAGCGGTGGACCAACGCCCTCATCCCACTCGAACTCATGGGAACCCACGTGGGGGCCGAACTGTGCCACACCACCGACCGCCGCCACCCGCTGGACTTCCGGGCGGGCACCGCGCTCTTCGGCCACTTCGGCGTCGAGTGGGACCTGACCGCCGCGTCCCCGGCGGAGCGGGAGCGCCTGGCCGAGTGGGTCGCCCTCTTCAAGGAGAACCGCGACCTGTTGCACACCGGGACCGCCGTCCACGCCGATCTCCCCGATCCGGCCTTCCGGCTGCACGGGGTCGTCGCGCGGGACGGCTCACGGGCGCTGTACTCGCTGGTGGCCCTCGCGTCGAGCGAGCAGTACCCACCCGGCCCGGTCCGGCTGCCGGGGCTGGACCCGGCCGTCCGCTACCGGGTCCGACCACAGCCTCCGGGTGACGTGCCCGACGGCAACGCCGCCCGGTGGGGCAAGCCACTGCCGTGGTGGACCCCGGAGGGGGTCGTCCTGTCCGGGCGGACGCTGGAGCGGGTGGGGGTGCGGGCCCCGGTGCTCTTCCCCGAACGGCTGGTGCTGCTGCGGGCCGACCGGGTGGGAGATGGGGAGAGCTGAGCCGGCGGGCGGACCCCACCGCCGGCTCCGTGTGGGCGCGCGCGGCCGGCACCCCGTCGGAGGCGACCGACACGGTGGTGGCCACCTGTCCGAACCGTGTCCGCGCCGGCGCGGACACGGTTCGGACAGGTCGGGCGCGCTGTCCCGACGGGTGGTGTGATTCCGCGTACCGCGGACGCGCGCCGATGACGGTGTCGGCGTGGCGGTGGCCGCCGGGGAAGCGTCCCCGACACCGGTGTCCGACCCGGGGCCCCGTCGGTGGGGATCCGGGTCGGACACCGGTGTCGGGGTTCGGGTCGGTGCCGGCCCCCGGCGGGCGTACGGGGAGCGGGGGGAGCGGATGGTCACCCCACCCGGGGGCGGGGTTCGACGCCGCGAGGGGTTCGGCGGCCCGCTCTCACTCCCCACCGGTGTCGGAGTCCCCGCCGGTCCCGGGATCGGTGCCGGTGTCGGTCGACCCGGCCCTTCCCCCCGCGCCCCTCCCCACCGCGGGCGCCTCCGGGTCGGGGTCGGCCCCCGCCGGGCGGCCGGCACCGCCGGTCGGCGCCCCGCCCGGGGCGGTCCCGGTCCCGTCGCCCGACTCCGGGGTGTGCAGCCAACAGGCGGCGGCGTGGTCGGGTGCCACCTCGACCGGTTCCGGGGTGCGCGAGCAGATCTCCATCGCGGAGGGACAGCGGTCCCGGAAGTGGCAGCCACGTCCGGAAAGAGCGGTGGGACTCCCGGCCGACTCGGGCACGGTGATCTGCCGGGAGCGTCCGCGCGCCTCCGGGTCGGGGGCGGCGGAGGCCAGCAGCCGGGTGTAGGGATGGGCCGGGGCGAGGATCACGTCGTCGGCCGGCCCCCGTTCCACCACCCGGCCGCGGTACATGACCAGGATGTCGTCGGAGAAGTGCCGGGCGGTGGCCAGGTCGTGGGTGATGTAGAGAACCGCGAGGTCCTCCTCACGCTGGAGCCGGGCCAGCAGGTTGAGCACGCCCAGCCGGATGGAGACATCCAGCATGGAGACCGGTTCGTCGGCGATCACGACCCTGGCGCCGGGGGCCAGGGCGCGGGCGATGGCCACCCGTTGGCGCTGGCCGCCGGAGAGTTCGTGCGGACGGCGACCGGCGATGTCGGCGGCCGGGGTGAGGTTCACCCGCTCGAGCAGTTCCCCGGCCATCGTCCGTCCCGATTCCCGGTCCCGGGCCCGGCCGTGCAGCCGCAGCGGGCGGACCAGGTGGTGCTCGATGGTGTGGAAGGGGTTCAGGGAGGCGAAGGGGTCCTGGAAGACCATCTGGACGTGGTGACGGTAGTCGCGGTCGCGGATCCGCCGGCCCTTCGCGTCGACGGCCTCGATCTCCCCGCCGGTGGGTCGTTCCAGCCGGGCGATGATCCTCGCGACGGTGGACTTGCCCGAACCCGACTCCCCGACCAGGGCGACGGTGCGGCCCGGGCGCAGTGTGAGGGAGACCCGGTCGGCCGCGCGGAGGGTGGAGCGGCGCGGACCGGAACGGAGTCGGTACTCCTTGACGAGATCGCGAACGTGCAGGGTGGTCATCGAGGTGCCCTCTCGCCGCTGTCGGTGCCGTTCGGGGTCCGCGCGCGGTCGGACCCGGGGTGGTCGGCGGGACCGTCGGGGGGCCCGACGGTCCCCGCCTCCCCTGCCCCGTCCCGCAGGAACGCCCCGCGTTCCCCGGTGAGGCTGGGGAAGGACTGGAGCAGGTGCCGGGTGTAGGGGTGTTCGGGGGACCGGTGGAGACGTTCGGCGGGGCCGTGCTCCACGACCTCGCCGTCCCGCATGACGACGATCCGGTCGGCCAGTTCCAGCAGCAGCGGCAGGTCGTGGGTGATGAAGACCACCGCGAAGCCCAACTCCTCGCGCAGCCGCAGGACCTCGCCGAGGATGCCGCGCTGCACCACCACGTCCAGCGCGGTGGTGGGTTCGTCCATGATCATGACCTGCGGGTCGAGCAGCATGGCCATGGCGATCATCACCCGTTGGCGCATGCCGCCGGAGAGTTCGTGCGGGAAGGAGTTCAGCCGACGGGGGTCCACCCGCACCAGGCGCAGCACCTCCTCGCAGCGGGCCCGGCGTTTCCCGGCGGTCATCCCCGGCCGGTGGGTGATCAGGACGTCCTCCAGTTGTTCCCGGATGGGGAGGACCGGGTTGAGGGAGTTCATCGCCCCCTGGAAGACCACCGACATCCGGTCCCAGCGGAAGCGGCGCAGGTCCTCGCCCGTCAGGGCGAGGAGGTCGATGTCCGCACCGGAGCGGTCGTGGAAGACGACCGTGCCCGAGGTGACCTCGGCGGGTGGTCGGTGCAGCCGGGCCACGGCGTAGGCGAGGGTGGTCTTGCCGCAGCCGGATTCGCCGGCCAGGCCGAGGATCTCCCCCCGGCCCAGGGTCAGTGAGACGTCCCGGACCGCGTGCACCGGTTTGTCCACGCGGTAGACGACGTTCAGTCCGCGCACCGTGAGCACCGGTTCGCGGGCCGCGTGGTCGGGGGCCGGGGCCCCGCCGGTCGGCTCCGGGGCGCCGGCGTTCGCGGTGACGTGCCCGGCGACGGCGCCGGGACCTCCCGCGTCGCGCCGGGCGCCGGTGCGCAGCTTGGGGTTGATGATCTCGTCGATGCCGAAGTTGATGAGTGCCAGGCCGCAGCCGAAGAGGGCGATGACCAGGCCGGGCGGCACGAACCACCACCACGCGCCCCATTGGAGGGCGAAGCCGTTCTGGGCGTAGAAGAGCATCGTGCCCAGGGTCGTGGAGTTGGAGGCGCCCAACCCCAGGAAGGACAGGCCCGCCTCGGCGAGGATCGCGGCGAGCACCGCGAAGACGAACTGCGAGGCCAGCAGCGGCAGGAGATTGGGCAGGATCTCCACCGAGACGATCCGCCATGGGCGTTCCCCGGCCACCTTCGCGGCGGCCACGTAGTCCCGGTTGCGCAGTGACAGTGTCTGGGCGCGCAGCACCCGGGCGGAGGCGGCCCAGCCGGTGAGGGCCAGGACCACCGCGATGGTCCACGCCCCGCGCTGGTTGGCGGGCACGAACCCGGCGATGACGATGACCAGCGGCAGGCCGGGGATGACCAGCATGACGTTGGACAGCAGCGAGAACCCCTCGTCCACCGGGCCGCCGAGGTAGCCGCCGATGATGCCGAACAGGGCGGAGAGCAGGGTCGCCATGATGCCCACCAGCAGCCCGATCCGCAGCGAACCGGAGGTGGCGTGGGCGAGTTGGGCGAGGACGTCCTGGCCGGTGCGGGTGGTGCCCAGCAGGTTCTGGGCATCCGGTGGTGTCATGCCCCGGCTGTCGATGGCGTCGGGGTCGCCGACGAGCAACGGGCCGAGGAGGCCGAACAGGGCGATGGCGAGGACCAGGAGGAGGCCGATGACGAGTTTGGGCGAGGGGGTCGGCAGCAGGGAGCGCCAACCACCGGCGGAGCGGCGCCGGGGCCGGGGGGCGATCTCCTCGGCCTCGGCGACCCGGGCGGTGGGTTCGCCGGTCGGTTCGGTGAGGTGGACGGGGTTGGTCACGGTGACGGCTCCTTGCCCTCGACGGTCCCTCGGACGGCCACGGTCGTGTCCTCAGCTCTCGACGCGGGTGCGCGGGTCGATGACGCCGTACAGCAGGTCCACGACGAGGTTGGCGCCCAGCACCGCCACCGTGATGACCAGGAAGATCCCCTGCATGAGGGCGTAGTCGTTGTTCTGGACCGCCTGCAGCAGCTTGGAGCCGATGCCGGGGTAGGAGAAGACCTGCTCGGTGATGATCGAGCCGGCGACGACGAACCCGAGGGAGACGGCGAATCCGGCGATGGACGGCAGGACCGCGTTGCGGGCGGCGTACCGGATCATCACCCGGCTCTCGCGCAGTCCCTTGGCCCGGGCGGTCAGGACGTAGTCCTCGGACATGGTGGAGACCATCATGTTGCGCATCCCCAGCAGCCAGCCGCCGACCGAGGAGATGACGATGGTGGCGGCGGGCAGGAAGCCGTGGTGCAGGACCGAGCCGATGAACTCCGCGTTCCAACCGGGCATCAGGGAGACGTCGTAACCGCCCAGCAGGGGGAACCAACCCAGGACCGAGGAGAGGAGCGCCACCAGCAGCAGGGCGAGCCAGAAGTAGGGGACGGCGGCCAGGATCGTGGTGGCGGGGACGAGGGAGTCCAGCCAGGAGCCGCGCCGCCAACCGACGACCGCCCCGAGGAACACCCCCAGCAGGAAGGACAGGAAGGTGGCGATCCCCACCAGGACGATGGTCCAGGGCAGCGCCTGCCCGATCACCTCGGAGACCGGCGTGGGGAAGACGCTGACGGATATCCCCAGGTCGCCGCGGGCCATCGCCCCCAGGTAGGCGAGGTACTGGACGATCAGCGGCTCGTCGCCGTCCGTGCCGAGAAGCAGCTCGTAGGCCCGCCGGACCGCCGGGTCGGGTGAGCCGCCCCGCTGCTGGAGCTTCGCCATCAGGATGTCCACCGGGTTGCCCGGCATCAGCCTGGGGATGAAGAAGTTCAACGTCAGGGCGGCCCACAGGGCGACCAGGTAGAAGCCGAGTTTGCGGGCGTAGTACCTCATGGGCGGCCGCCAATCGGGGTGGGCTGCTTCTCGGACGGGACGTCGTCGGGGGTTCGGGCGACGGTGGTTCGGTGGGGGGCGGTCAGTCGGCGGCGGGACGCAGGTTCATGAGGATCTGCGAGTGGTCGGGGCGGCTCCACACGGCCGGGAAGGCGTAGAGGTCGTCCACGGTCGGCCAGCCCTCGAACTTCGCCGCGTTGTACTGGCTGGTGGTGCCGCCGGTGAGGACCGGGATGTAGGGCATGTCCTCCTCGATCGCCACCTGGACGGTGTCCAGCAGCGGCTGCCGGGCGGCGGTGTCCGCCGGGTCGGTGCGTTTGAGTTCGTCCAGCGCCGCGTCGACCTCCGGGTTGGTGTACCGCGCGAAGTTGGGCTGGGCGACCTCGCCCACGGGGGCGGTGTTCTCGGAGTGGAAGAAGTACCCGTACAGGTAGTACGGGTCGGGCGCCGGCCCCTGGTAGAGGGAGTCGATGAGCAGTTGGTAGGTGCCCCGGCCACGGGAGTCGGACCACTCGTTCCAGGAGGACTGGTGGGTGGTGAGGTCGATGCCCAGCGGGGCCAGCTGCTGACCGATGACGTCGACCGCGGTGATGTAGTCGGTCCAACCGGTGACGACGCTGACCGTCAGCTCCAGGCGCTCGCCGTCACGGGTCCGCACGCCGTCGCCGCCCATCTCCCAACCGGCGTCGTCCAGAAGCGCCCCGGCGACCTCCGCCCGGGGCTCCATGGGGGCGGTCCGGTCCTCCAGGCCCTCGCTGATCACCGCGTCGTCGCGACCGGCCGGCGCGAAGCCGGGGGATATCTCGCTCGCGGTGTCCTCGAAGGCGAGGGAGTTGATCTGGGTGCGGTCCAGGGCGTGGTATATCGCCTTGCGCACGGCCGGGTCGGTCTGCGGACCGGCGCATCCCAGCTCCTCGTCGGAGCAGGTCAGCAGTGCGATCTGGTTGAGCGGGACGGTGATGCTCCGGTAGCCGGGATAGTTGTCCTCGACGTTGTGGATGTCGGGGACCGGGCCGGTCTGCCAGTCGACGGTCCCGGCCGCCAGGGCGTCGGCACCGGCCTGGTTGCCGGAGAGGGCGACGAAGCGCACCCGCTTCAGTTCCGGTTCGCCGTTCCAGTGGTCGGGGTTGGCCTCCAGGGTGAAGGCCTGGGGGCGGAACTCCCGCAGGCGGAACGGCCCGGTGCCCACCGGCTCGGGGACGGTGTCGGTCGCGGGGTCCTCGAGCCCGCTCCAGATGTGCTCGGGGACGATCCAGATGCGTCCCAGCACCTGGGGTCCCTCGAGGAAGGCGGGCTCGTCGAAGCGGACCACCAGTTCGGTGTCGCTCACCCGCTCGGCACGTCCCTCGAAGCCGGTGCTGTTGATCGCGGGGTTCTCCGCGATCAGTTCCAGGGTGAAGACCACGTCGTCGGCGGTGAGGGGCTCGCCGTCCGTCCAGGTGACGCCCTCGCGGACGGTGATCGACAACTCGGTGCCGTCCTCGTTCCATGAGTAGTCGGTGCCCAGCCTCGGTACGGGGTCCGCGTCGGATGCCTGGTTGAAATAGAACAAAGGCTCGAAGATGGTGCCCGGGCCCTCGATGACGCTGTGGGAGTAGGGGTTGAAGTTGCTCTGGTAGTCGCCGGCCTGGCCGGTGTAGACGACCAGGGTGTCCGCCGCGGTGTCGCCCGACCCGTCACCTCCCCCGCCGTTCGACGAGCCACCGGAACAGCCGGTCGCCAGCAGCGTCACGGCCGTACCCGCCGCGACCAGTCGAGCGATTCGGCGCCTTCTGTTCTGGTTCATGATGTTCGGTCCTCTCGAGGGACTCCGGGGTGTCGTGATTGTTAAGCAGCCGAAGAAAGAAAGTCAACCCTCGCGACGCGGCCTCCTCGCGCGACTCCGCCGCCACTAGCCGTCACCGAACGGGCACGGGGAAGCACAGCCGGGCCGGCGTGTGCGGCACCACCCGGAAGCCCGGGATGATCGATGTCGCACGGTGTCGCGCGTCCGGTGCCCGCCCGAGGGCGACGCCCGGAGCCGGGACCGGGCGACCGCGGCGAGGGGCCGCCGGGCGCGGACCGCGAACGGCGCCGACCGGCGCGATCGACGACACGTCACGGGAACGGCGGCGAACCCGTGGGAGCCGGTCCCCCCGGGAAAAGCCGGGGGGCCGTGGACGACGCGAGGAACGACGGGTGGGGGCGCGATCGCCCCCACCGGACCGGGGCCGCCGGCCCGTGGTCGGAACAGGGGCGAGTGCGACCAGTGAGCGGATCCGAGGAACCCACCGGCCGGACGGGTGGACGTCCGGCCTTCCACGCCAACAGTCGGGCGGCCGTACTGGACGTGATCCGTGCCGCCGGCACCATCAGCCGGGTCGGCCTCGTCGAGACCACCGGCTTCACCGGCGCCACCATCTCCACCGTGGTGCGCCGGCTCATCGACGACGGGCTGGTCGTGGAGACCGGCCACGCCGAGTCCACCGGTGGCAAGCGGCGGGTGCTGCTGGCGCTGAACCGCTCCTCCCGGTACGCGGTGGGCGTCCACCTCGACCAGGGCGGCGTGACGTACGTGCTGACCAACCTCGGCGGCGCGGTCGTCGCCCGGGTCTTCCGCCCCGGCGGTTCCCCCGACCCGGAGATCATGGTCGGCGGGATGGCCGAGGAGATCGCCTCGCTGATCGAGAGCGTCGGGGTCGCGGGGGGCCGGGTGCTGGGCGTCGGCCTCGCCGTGCCCGGTCCCCTGGCCCGGGGCGGCGGGATGCGGCTCACCCCGCCCGCCATGCGGCGCTGGGAGGCGTTCCCCCTGGACCGGGCACTCGGCGCGGCCACCGGCCTGCCGGTGGTCCTGGACAACGACGCCACCGCCTCGGCCCTGGGCGAGCACTGGTCCGGCGGGGTGGGCGGAACCGCCACCTTCGCCGCCGTGTACCTGGGAACCGGCATCGGCGCCGGGCTGCTCATCAACGGCGTCACCTACCGGGGGGTGAGCGGCAACGCCGGGGAGATCGGACACATCTGCCTGCGGGCGGACGGGCCCGAGTGCTGGTGCGGCGCCCGTGGGTGCACGGAGGCACTGGCCGGACCGGCGGCCGTGGTGGAGGCGGCCCGTGCCGATCCGGCGGTCGCCGCCGCGGCGGGCCTGAACGGCACGGACGGACGGGCGGAACGGCCCCGGGGCGGGCCCGGCACCCCCGCCGCGGAGTTCGCCGCCGTGGCCCGGGCCGCGTTGCGCGGCGACGCCGGGGCCCGGGCACTACTGGAGGACTCCGCCCGGTACCTGGCCCTGGCGGTGCGCACCCTGGCCAACGTGATGGACCTGGAGGAGATCGTCCTGACCGGTCCCGGCCTGGCCGTCGCGGGGTCGCTCTACCTGCCGGTGGTGGAGGAGGAACTGAACCGGGCGTTCTTCGCGCGCGGGGCGCACGGGGTGGCCGTCCGCCTGTCGGAGTCGGCGGCGGGAGCGCCCGCCATCGGCGCGGCGGCACTGGTGCTGCGGTCGGAGCTGGTGCCGCTGCGGGAGGGGCTGCGGCTGCCCGAGAAGCTGCCGGACGCCGCCGCCCGGCCCCCGGTGACGAGCTGAGGCGCCGTCCCGTCGGCCGGACCCGGCGACCATCGGCGGCCGGGGGTTGCCACGTCCGAGCATTCCCGGGACCCGTCCGGCCACCGGCCGGCGCGGCGCCCGGCGTCGCGGCTCGGAGGCGGTGCCGAGGGCGTCGCGGGGGGTGGGGTCCCCCCGGGGGGCC